>JAXDQU010000106.1:0-148042 GCA_034667685.1 Thermoplasmata archaeon
CCCCCCGGGGCCCCCGGTCCTCCCGAATGCCGCGAGGCCCAGGACGAGGGCGGCGCCGACCACAAGAAGCAGTGCGAACGAGGCGGAGACGAGGACGCTCGTGGGCGTGCGACGCAATCGAAGTGCGTCTCGGCGTGCGCCGCTCACATGGTGGCGAGCCGAAGGCGCATGATTTCGCAGAGTAGAGTCGGATTCAAGTCCGAAAAGAAGGCAGGGCACACCCTGTTCAGCGAAGCTTGCGGGCATAGGACTCCTCCTCGTCGCGCATTACATACGCTCGTAGCGTCAAGAGTCGTCGTCTTCTCTTGATGCCCAATCGTCTCCCATGCTTTCGGCCCAAAGAATCAAGATAGGGGCTTTGGGGCCGCGAAGCCCCCTAACGCTGCCGTCGCGCCTTTGGGCGGGTTGTGGGACGATTTGCGCTAAATATGCGTCCGCTCTTCTGCGAACGAGAGGTCCGGTGCATTGACCCGCAAGATTAACGTCGTCGAGCTTGGTGTCTCGCTGCCGTCGAAGTTGCGGATAGGTTTCGTCCAGCTCCGCGGGCCTTTCCCAGAGGACAAACGCATTGGGACAGCTAAGGGTGGACGAACGGCGCTTGTCTGGAGGTCTCCCGCTGCGCGGGAGCGTCGCCTCTCGCGCGCGCTCGCCCTCATTGACGCACTGAACTTGCACAAAGACAGTGAGTATCGACGACCGGACATCATCATTTTTCCGGAATACTCGATCCCTCTGACTCAGGTCAGCATTTCCGCGTTGCAGGCTAAGGCTGACACCAACAATCAGGTGATCATCGCCGGCTCTGACAATATTGACGATGCGCCGGTTGCGGATGGCTGCATCATTATTCCAAAGCAAACTCCCAGGTTTGTCCGTAAGCTGCAGCCTTCGACCTGGGAGCGCTTTCTTACTCCGGCGCCCCCCGATGCCCCAATCGACGTGTTCTCGTGGCAATATGGCGGCCAGCGTTATCTGCTCTCACTCCGGGTTTGTCTCGACTTTCGTGGCTTCAATGCGAACAGCTTCGACGCACCTGCTCTTGTTGTTGTCCCCATGCACTCCCGAGAGGTTCGGAAGTTCCAGGACGAGGCACACGACCTTCTCGGCAACTCAAAGCACGGCATAATCACGTTCCTCTGCAATGCGATTGGACAAAGCGCAGAGGGAAACTCAAGTGTCGTAGCTATGGCAACAATGGCGACCGCGGACAAACCTGCAATTCAGTTCCCTCGCGATCGCGAAGCGTGCGCGGTTCTGGAAGTCGACCTCGACGATCTCCGAATGAATCGCGTGACCCCCTCGCACGTTCCAGAGCGAGGCGTGGGACTTGAATGGAAGTTCAAGATCTCTGGCGAGGGCGCCACAGCAACCATAGAAGATTGGATTGACGACTCGCCTGATGCGTTGCCTATCATAGCAAAGCAAGGCGCAGAAAATACTCAGGCAGGATCGCTCTCCGCGGCTGCGTCTCGCCTGCGGATGCCCGAGACCGGTCCGATTCCAGGGTGGGGGGCCTTTACGCCCACCGACATCGGCTCACTGGCGGCCCTTTCGCCTGAAGAAAGTGTTCTCTTCTTCGACGGCGCTGTCCCAACGTGGCGGCACGCGGTATCAGACTCTATCCCTCGGCGTGAGGCCGTGTCCGAAACGCGCCGAAAACTCCATTCAGCGATCAATTCCAAAGCGCAACCATCGTTGACACTAATCAGAGCCGCCGGTGGTGAAGGAAAGACAACCGTCCTCTTGCAGGCAGCAATTGACGCTGCAAAGGCCCACGGGCTGGGGATTGTGTGGCGGCGCTTTCCAAATGCGAAGGCATCTCCCGATTCATTTCTTCAGTTGGAACCGGCGAAAGATTGGCTCGTCATAGTTGACGAGGCCGACAATGCTGTCCAGCTTCTGCGAGAGATTGGGGCCGCGCTTCATGAAGCGGATCGAGCAACTTTTCATTTCCTGATAGCTGCGAGGGATGCCGATTGGATCGCGGCTTCGGGGGATCGGATCGAATGGGAGCATTGGTTCAACGCACGAGTCGCGCACGACGAAGCAATTGTTCTACGTGGAATCACGAATGCAGACGCGAAAGCTATCGTTGGTGCGTGGAGCAAAGCTGGGTCCCAGGGCCTCCGGGACTTCGAGCGGACTCACAAAGACGATCGAGCGGAGAAGCTGGAGAAAGCGGTTAGAGATGCGCGGGTTGACGACCGCGAACTGAACGGCGCAACTGGTGGCGCAGCCCATGGGTCATTCTTCGGCGGACTCCTCGCAACACGCTTCACAAACAAAGGACTCTCAGCCCACGTTCGAAAGTTCTTGACCAATTTGAAGCGTATCAAGATCGAGGGTACGTCATCGACGCTCTTTGATGCATTGCTTCATGTCGCCGCCGTACACGGTGCGGGCGTCGGTGGCATCGACGAGAACGTTCTCGCTGACTTGCTTGGTGTCGACCGTGACCGCGTCTATTCAAGGGTGATTCGCCCACTGGGTGAGGAAGCGGCCGCCGTTCGGTCAAGTGGACGCGTCCTGACGCGGCATAGCCGCGTGGCTTCTGCGATTCTCGTGGAGGTTGAGAAGACCGGCCTCGGAAGTATCGAGGAAGTTTGGAGACGGACAGTCCGACAGACGGTTCTGACTTCGCGCGAGATTCGAACCGCAGAAACCTTCAGCAAGATCGTTCACGCGGGCCCGTGGTTGGCTTCGGCTCTCCCGGAAGAGCTTGCGCTCTCGCAACGCCGCGCGATTGCAATAGCCGCCGCGCGAGCGGCCGCGGCAGCACAACCCGAGCGCCTCGATGCGATTGCAGACTTGGGGAAGACGCTTAGAGAATCCGGTCAGGCCGAGACCGCAAGCCAAGTGTTCCGAACCCAAACCCCGCGACCAGCTGACCGCGCGAAATTCGCAGACTTTGATGAGCACTTTAGGGGGACTCTCCATGAGTGGGGCGTGTGTGAGGCAGCCCGAGGATCGTCCCTCGATCACGCGCATGCCAACGCGTGGCTTAGTGGCCTATCACTCTCTGATGGCTGGGAAGACGTTGACATCGCGCCTCGGCAGGCCAAGCAGAGCCTTGCCGGCCTTGGCGCCGCGTTTGGCAGGATAGTTCAGCAGAGTCATGACCCATTTGGGAAGGCACTGCGTGCCACGGCCTTCATCGGGAGACTCGTCAACCCCGACCAGACTACTCTGGGGTACTTCGAAAAGCATGATGCCTGGGCTGACGCCGTGCGAGCGCCCACCCCCGCGAGCTTGTCAGAAGCGGTTGCCTGGATCAAATTGGGGGTCGCTGCGTCCGGCCGCGCATTGGAGGACCCAATACTCGCAGGGATAGCGAAACCCGATGAGATTTCGTTCCACTTCTTCGAGGCACGCGTCCGGGCCCTCCGGCGTGCCGCTGGTGGAGTGGCCTAGTCGGGAAATGGGGGCGCGGGCCCGCCATTCGGACGGGTCCGCAGCAGACTGCGTGCGACGCACGCATCGCTCATGACGGAATCAACATCCCCACCAATGGAAGTTGGCCGAGAAAATAAGGGGCGCCCGCGGGCGCATCCCTGTTACTTCCCCGCGGCCGCCTTCTCCAGCTTCGCGATGTCGAGCTTCCGCATCTTCATCATCGCGTCCGTCGCCCGCTTCGCGACGGCGGGGTCGCGGTGGCCCAGCAGCTCGGGGAGGCGGGTCGGGACGATCTGCCACGAGAGGCCGAAGCGGTCGACGAGCCAGCCGCACATGCTCTCTTCGCCGCCTTTGGCCGTGAGAGCGCGCCAGAGCGTGTCGATCTGCTTCTGGGTCTTGACGCTCACGAACATGGAGTAGGCGGGGGTGAGCTTGTAGTGGGGCCCGCCGTTCAAGGCGTAGAACTCGCGTCCCGCGAGGGTGAACGTGACCGACATCGGGTCGGCGTGCGTGACCTTCGAGTTGCGGAAGAGCGAGACGTAGAAGCGCGCGGCGTCCTCGGCGTCGTCGTCGAACCAGAGGAACGGCGTGACGCCTTCGACGGCGATCTTCAGGGGCTTGGCGGCGGGCTTGGCGCGGGCCATGCACGCTCAGCGCTTCGGCGCCGCAAAGCGTTGCTCCCGTTTCAGCTTCCCATCCTTGCCGTAGGTGCGCCAGAGCCCGACGCGCTTTCCGGCCAGATATCGCCCTTCGTCGAACAGCTTGCCGGTGCCGCCTTGATATCGTTTCCAGAGGCCGGTCTGCTTGCCGTCCTCGTCGAACCGGCCGCGCTGGCGCACGACGCCGTTGGCGGCGTACCAGGTCCAGAGCCCGACACTGGTCCCCGTCTCGAAGCGGCCGGAGGCCCACGGCTTGCCGTCGCGGTGGTAGAACTTCCACGGGCCGTCGCGCTTGCGGCCGACGTACCGGCCCGCGCTCTTGAGCGTGCCATCCTTGTAACGCTCCTTGACGATCGGGCCGGGCTTGGCGCGGGCGGGCACGGCGCGGGGAGGCGCGCGGCGGCGCAAAGCCTCTTCCGCGCAGGGGCATTCGGGCCCTCGGCTGGACCGGTCAGGGCCTGCGGGACCACCCCGCGTGGGTTGTCGCTCCCGGCTTGGCCACGGGCCCAGCGCCCCAATCCGACGGTCCTATATAGGGCCGGGGAGGGAGGCAAGACCGACCATGTCCCCCGGGTCCAGCCACCTTGCGGTCGGGAGCCTCTTCGTCCTCGCGGGCGCGGGCAGCCTGGTCGCGGGGCTGGTGCACGCATCGTGGCTGCCGGCGTCCTTCCTGACGCTCACGGGCAGCTCGCTGGCGTGCATCGTGGGCTTCGTGCTGCTCCTGGGCGGGCTGCTCATGACGCTCTTCGCCTTCCAGCGCCACGAGCCGCCGGCCGACGTCGTGCCCGCCGAGGTGGCGTTCGCCTCGCGGATGGTCGTCGCCGACCCGCACGCCGCCGAGCCCGTGCCGACCCCGGCCCCCCGCCCCCGCGCCGCGCCCGCGCGCGCCCCCGCGCCGGCCCCCGCGCGCGCCAGCGCCCCGCGCCGGCCGCCCGCGGGCGCGACGGCTGCCGCCGCCTCCGCGGCGCCCGCCCCCGCCGTGGCCCCGACGCCCGGCCTGGACGAGCAGATCCGCGAGCTGACGCGCCGGATCAGCAAGGCGGGCGTCATGCTCGCGACGGGCCAGATCAGCCAGCAGGGGTACGCGTCCTACGTCGACGACCTGAAGCGGCAGCGCGGCGCGCTGGAGGCCAAGCGCGTCGAGCAGCAGATGGGCACCGAGCTCTGAGCATTCCTTTTTATCTGAGCGTGGCTTCCGCCGCCTCAGGTGGAACCCCGGTGAAGCTGTACGAATACCAGGGGCGGCAGGTGTTCGAGCGGTTCGGCATCCCGACCCCCTCGGGCGTCGTCGTCTCCTCCATGGCCGACCTGGAGAAGGTGCGCGGCCAGCTGAAGTACCCGCTCGTGATCAAGGCGCAGGTCCTCGTGGGCGGGCGCGGCAAGGCGGGCGGCATCCAGTTCGCCAACAGCTGGGACGAGGCCGTCGCCAAGACGCGCCAGGTCCTGGGCATGGACATCAAGGGGCTCACCGTCGAGAAGGTCTTCCTCGTGGAGAAGCTCGACTTCGCCAAGGAGATCTACGCCTCCGTCTCGCTCGACCGCGCGACGCGCAGCATGCTCATCCTCTTCAGCGAGGAGGGCGGCGTCGAGATCGAGAGCGTGCCCGACGAGAAGATCAAGCGCGTGCACGTGCACCCCGTCACCGGCTTCCAGCCCTACCACGCGCGCGCCCTCTTCCAGGGCAGCAAGCTCACCGGCGACGTGCAGAAGCAGGTCAGCGCGATCCTCGGCAAGCTCGTCGCCGCTTTCCGCGGCATGGACGCCGAGCTGCTCGAGATCAACCCGCTCGCCGTCACGCCGCAGGGCAAGGTCCTCGCCGCCGACGCGAAGGTCATCCTCGACGACGACGCCGCCTGGCGCCACACCGACTTCGAGGAGCCCAAGGAGGACAAGACGCCCCTCGAGTGGGAGGCCGAGGAGAAGGGCATCGCCTTCATCCAGCTCGAAGGCAAGATCGGCATCATCGCCAACGGCGCCGGCCTCACGATGGCGACGCTCGACGCGATCAAGCACTACGGGGGCGAGCCGGGCATCTTCCTGGACCTCGGCGGCACCGACAACCCCGAGAAGGTGCGCGAGTGCGTGCTGCTCATGAAGAAGGCCGAGCCCACCGTCATGATGCTCAACCTCTTCGGCGGCATCACCAAGAGCGACACCGTCGCCAAGGGCCTGAAGATGGTCCTCGACCAGGAGAAGATCCCCTTCCCCATCGTGACGCGCATCAAGGGCGTCAACGAGGAGGAGGCGCGCGCCATCCTGAAGGAGGCCGGCCTCTACACGACCAACACGCTCCAGGAGGCGGCGAAGCTCACCGTCGAGATCGAGAAGCGCGTGGTGGGCAACGCGCCCCTCCCGCCGCTCTCGTACAAGGTCGAGGTGCCGGAGGCCAAGATGCCCGCCCGGCGCGCGAAGCGCGCCGCGCCCAAGAAATCCAAGTCCAAGCCCGCGAAGCGGGCACCCCAGAAGAAGCGCGCGAAGCGCGCGAAAGGAGGCCGCTAACATGGAGAACAACCCCCACTCGATCGCCGACGCCGCCAAGCAGCTCCGGGACGCCGCCAGCGAGATGGCGCAGAAGGTCGCCGAAGCCGCCAGCGCGGAGATGAAGATGGTCGCCGAGAAGGCGGCCGAGGCCGCCCGCGTCGCGGAGCAGAAGGCCGAGGTCCGGGTCCGCGCGGCCGCGGCCAACGCGGCGGAGAAGGTCGCGAAGAGGGTCGCGCCGAAGCCCGCCCCGAAGGCCAAGAAGGCCAAGCGCGCCGCGCCCGCGAAGAAGGCGAAGAAGGCCGCCAAGAAGACCGGCAAGAAGACCGCCAGGAAGGCGACGAAGAAGCCCGCGAGGAAGGCGGGGAAGAAGAGCGCGAAGAAGGCCAGGAAGGCCGGCAAGAGGCGCTGATATCATGGCGCAGCAGGTCCAGGTCCAGCAGGCCCAGGGCTTCCCGATCGGCAAGGCCACCAAGGTCATCGTGCAAGGCATCACGGGCCACCAGGGCCAGTTCCACTCGGGCGCCATGCTCGAGTTCGGGACGAAGGTCGTGGGCGGCGTGACACCCGGCAAGGCGGGCGAGAAGGTCAACGGCCTGCCCGTGTTCGAGAGCTGCTTCGACGCGGTCGAGAAGACCGGCGCGAACGCGAGCGTCGTCTACGTGCCCGCGAAGTTCGCCAAGGACGCCGTGCTCGAGGCGATCGACGCGGGCATCCAGGACGTCGTCGTCATCACCGAGCACATCCCGTTCCACGACGCGATGGAGTTCGTCTGGTACGCCCGCATGAAGGGCGCGCGCGTGCTCGGGCCCAACTGCCCCGGCATGGCGAACCCCGCCGAGAAGTGCAAGATCGGCATCCTCCCGAACAAGATTTTCCGCCCCGGCAACGTCGGCATCGCGTCGCGCTCCGGCACGCTCACCTACGAGATCGTCAACGCGCTCTCGGAGAACGGCGTGGGCCAGAGCGGCGTCCTCGGCCTGGGCGGCGACCCGGTCAACGGCACGAACTTCCTCGACGCGCTGGCGATCTTCAACAGCGACCCGAAGACCGAGGCCATCGTCCTCGTGGGCGAGATCGGCGGCACCGCGGAGGAGATGGCGGCGGACTACGTGCGCAAGCACGTCAAGAAGCCCGTCTACGCCTACATCGCGGGCCGCGCCGCGCCCGAAGGCAAGCGCATGGGCCACGCGGGCGCCATCGTCTCGCGCGGCATGGGCACGGCCGAGAGCAAGATGGCCGCGTTCAAGAAGGCGGGCGCGAAGGTCGCCACCTTCCCGACCGACATCGCGCGCTTCGTGCTCGAAGACCTCTAGGACGACCGGGGCCGCACGGCGTGCGCCGCGCGACGTGCGCCGTGCAACGTGCGCCGTGAAACGTGAACGTTGAACGAACGCCGTGAACGAGAACGTGAACGGCTCTTGGCTAGATCTGGCCAGATCTAGCCCAGATGTGGGCGCGGCGTCGTTCTCGTTCACGGCGTTCGTTCAACGTTCACGTTTCACGGCGCACGTTTCACGTCGCACGGCACAGGGATCACTTGCGCGCTGGGCGCTTCGGCTTCTTCGCGTTCTGCTTCAGCCATTTCTTCCACGGCTTCCAGTAGTTGTCGCTCCAGCCCTCCTCGAGGTCGTCGGCGTGCGACTCGGGGACGCCGGCGTGGACCATGTCGAGGCGCGCGCCGCCTTCGACGTCGTGGAACGCGAGGACGAGCGTGCTCTCGGGGTCCATCGGGCTCCAGTCGTCGGCGCGCCACGTCTGGACCACGAGGCGGTGGGGCACGAAGGCGAGGCTCGTGCCGGTGACGTATCCGTCCCAGGCCGAGAAGGCCGCGCCGGCGCGCTTGGGGATCTTCGCGGGCGAGCCGGTCGCCTGGGCGTGGAGCTTGGCGTCCGCGTAGAGGTCGTAGAGCTGCTTCGCGGTGGCGCCGGGGAAGCGGATGGATTGGACGAGGGTGCGGACCATGCGCCGCCGAAGCGGTCCGCCGGTTTGGTTCCACCGGAAGGCGCGGCCACGCATTCAAGGCGTGCGAGCTGCATCGCGCGGCCGTGACCGTTCCCGCCTGGAGCGCCCATTGCCACGCGATGCGCGACTGCGGGTGCTGCGGCGCGCGCGGGGCGCTCGTGTGCCTGGAGCCCAGCGGCCACCTCGACATCCACGCGTTCCTGTGCCGCAACTGCGGGCGCGGGCCGCGGTGCTGAGCTATTCCTGGGCGGCGCGGCGCTTCCGGCGGCGCAGCGCCTTGCGGTCGTCCTCGGTGACGCCTTCGAGGAACAGCTTGCGCTCCGCGAAGAAGGCGACGGCGCCGCCGTAGACGAGAAGGAGCGCGACCCAGAGCCAGGCGCGGTCGATGACGAACTCGAAGAGGAAGATCGCGACCGGGAGCACGATCGCGGCGCCCAGGAGCGCGGTGGCGATGGGCTTGCGGCGGCGCACGCTGTCGCCGGCCAGGAGGCCCAGCCCGAAGAAGACGCCCGCGAACGCGGCGGCGAGGAGGAGCGACTGCGCGAGGTTGCCCAGCGTGAAGACGTGCGCGTTGACGTAGCCCACGACGTCGTCGGGCTGCGCGGTCGCGGCCTCGGTGCGCAGGCCCACGACGAGGCGGTAGAGCACGGAGAGGCTGACCATGACCGCGGCGCCCAGGCCCAGCGCGCCGCCGTTGAACACGGCGTGCCGCTCGCCCTGCCACTTGCGGCGGTTGATGCCCAGCGTGATGCTCACGGGCCAGAAGAGCGCGATGAGGAGCACCGTGACCAGCGGCGCATTGATGCCCAGGGCCAGGATCGTGACGAACCCCAGGAGGCCGCCCACGAGCAGGCCGCCGATGAAGTAGAGGAAGACGACGTTGTCGCGGAACATGCCGTCGTAGCGCCCGTACGCGCCGAAGAAGAGCGCCGCCGCCGGAATGACGGCGATGAAGGCGTCCACGAGCGTCGCGGCGCTGCCTGCGAAGGTGCCGGCCACGTGCGCCGGAAGCCGCCCCGCTTCATGAGGTTTGGGCAGGCAGGCTGAAGGCGAAGGTGGCGCCGCGGCCGGGGCCGTCGCTGCGGCAGCCGATGTGGCCGCCGTGCGACTCGACGATCCCGCGGGAGACGTAGAGCCCGAGGCCGGCGCCGGAGCGCGTCTTCTCCATCTTGTCGTGGACCTGGCTGAAGGGCTGGAAGAGGCGCGCGACGTCCTCCGCGCGCAGCCCCGCGCCGGTGTCGATGACCTCGACGGAGGCGCCCGGGTGGAGGTCGCGCACGCGGACGACGACCTCGCCCCCGCGCGGCGTGAACTTCAGCGCGTTGCGGATGAGGTTGAAGAGGACCTGCGTGACGCGCGGCGCGTCCGCGGGCACGACGACGGGATCGCCCTCCACGCGCAGGACGATGCCCTCCTGCGCCGCGGCCTCGGCGAAGGACTCGACCGCCTCGGCGGCGAGCTTGCGCATGTCGGTGGGCTCGGGCGCGATGTCGAGGCGGCCCGATTGCACGCGCGCCGAGTCGAGCACGTCGCGCAGCAGGCGGCCGAGCTGGTCGACGTTGCGCACGAGCACGGTGACGCCGTTGCGCTGGCGCTCGGTGAGCGGGCCCAGCTTCTCGTTGCCGAGCAGGTGCGCCTGGAGCTTGATGGGGGTGAGCGGCGTGCCAAGCTCGTGCGCGGCGTTGTTGATGAACTGCGTCTTGAGGCGGTCCATCTCGCGCAGGCGCTCGTTGACGAGCTGCAATTCGCGCTGCTCCTGGAGGGCGCGCTCGGCGCGGCGCCGCTCGGTCACGTCGCGGAAGCTCCAGACGCGGCCGATGACGTCGTCGCCCGAACGCTGCGGCTGCGAGTAGCGCTCGAAGATGCGCCCGTCGCGGAACGCCAGCTCGTCGAAGCTCGTCGACTGCGCGTCGTCGTAGAGCTCCGCGACCTTGCTCACGAACCCGTCGGGGTCCTGGAGCTGCTCCTTGACGAAGGTGAGCGCGAGCTTGTCGTCGCCCTCGTGGAGCAGCGACATCGGGACGCCCCACATCTCGACGAACTTCTTGTTGAAGCCCGCGATGCGGCCGGAGCGGTCGACGACGAGGATGCCGTCGGTCGTGGACTCCAGCGTGGCGGCGAGCGTCGAGACCGCGCGGCGCAGCGCCGCTTCCGCGAGCTTGCGCTCGGTGACGTCGCGCAGCGTCATCACGTGGCCGATCACGACGTCGTTGTTGCGGATCGGCGTGCGCTCGACCTCGACGGAGAGGCTCGTGCCGTCCTTGCGCGCGAGCTCGACGCCCTCCTCGGCGCGCAGGCCCCAGGTGGCGGAGCCCTCGCGCGTCGCGGCGTGGACGAACGCGTCGATGGGCTTGCCCAGGAGCGCGCTCACCTCGTGCTGCGTCATGGTGGCCGCGGCCGGGTTGGCGAAGGTGATCTTGCCCCCGAGGTCGAGGCCCACGATGCCCTCGCCGGCGCTGTCGAGCACGAGCGCGGTGCGGCGGCGCGCGGTCTCGGCGACCTTCCAGCCCATCAGCAGCGCGACGCTCTCGCCCAGGACGAGCGTGGCGTGGATCATCGCCCACTGCCAGGGGTGCGCGTAGGCGTCCGCGTGGTTGTAGACGAGCGTGGGGAAGATCGTGCCCACGATGCCGTGGTCGAGCGCGACGTAGCCCACCGCGAGGAGGAACGGGATCCAGTCCATGTAGAGGGCGATGACGGCGAGCACGACGAAGAAGTGGAAGTGCGCCTCGATGTAGCCGCCGCTGAACTGCACGATGACGGCGCTGGCGGTCACGAGGGCCAGGGCCGCGACGGCGCCGCGGAAGCGACGCTTGGTGCCCGGGAACGCCGCGATCAGGCCGATGAGGCCGATCAGCGCGCCTTCGGCCAGGCTCTGCGGGGCGGAGAAGCCGCGGTAGAGGCCGAAGATGGCGACGCCCACCGCGTGGGCAAAGACGACCCACAGGATCGCGCGGTGGCGCGCGCCCCACTCGTCCTCGGGAAGCTCGCGTCCTTCCGGCAGGGCGCGGCGGAGGCCGACCCAGGCGCGCGCGGTGAGGCTCGTCACGCGCGGGGCGTTCGGCAGGGAGCAGATGAAGGCGCGGGAAGGGACGTTCCGCCACTTCCGTCGGCCGGATGGCCCCGGCCGCTCGCGGAGGACGCATGCGCGGGGCGGTGCGCGCGGCGGGCATCCTCTCCCTCGCGGCGGGGCTGGTCCACGCCGACCTGGGCCCGGCGCACTTCCGCGTCTGGTGGGGGTACGGCCTCTTCTTCGCCGTCGCGGCGCTCGCGCAGATCGTGCTGGGCCTCGCGCTCCTGATGGACGCGCTGCCGCGCATGCGCCCCGTCTACGTCGCCGGCATCGTGGGCAACCTCGCGCTCATCGGGCTCTACGTCCTCACGCGCACCGCGGGCATCCCGCTCCTCGGTCCGGCGGCGGGCGGCGTCGAGCGCGTGGCGCCGCTCGACGTCGTCACGGAGGCCATGCAGGCGATCACGATCGCGCTGCTCGCGCGCGGCCTCGTCACATCGAGCGCAGGCGCTTGATGCGCTCGTCCAGCGGCGGGTGGGTGCTCCACGGGCTGGAGCTGGAGAGGTGGTTCCACGGGTTGGCGATGTAGAGCGCCGCGGCCGTGCGCGAGCCCTTCGGGTCGTCGGGCAGGTCGGCCTTGATCTTCTCCAGCGCGTCGGCGAGGCCCTGCGGGTTGCGCGTGAGCTTCGCCCCGGTCGCGTCGGCGAGGTACTCGCGCCTCCGTGATAGCATGAGGTAGACGAGGCGCGAGAGGATGGGCGCCAGGATCAGCGCCGCGATCGCGACGACGATCAGGACCGGGCTCCCCTTGCGGTCGCGCCCGCGTCCTCCGCCGAACCACAGGAGGCGCGTGCCGATCTCGGCGAGCATGGCGATGGCGCCCACCACGCCCACCGTGACGGTGGCGAGGCGCACGTCGTAGTTGGCGACGTGGCTCATCTCGTGGCCGATGACGCCTTCGAGCTCCTCCTGCGAGAGCTGCTCGATCGCGCCCCGCGTGACGCAGATGACGCTCTTCTGGGGTGCCAGGCCCGTGGCGAAGGCGTTGATGTCGCGCGAGTCCTGGATGTACACCTGCGGCACGGGGAGGCCCGCGGCGATCGCCATCTCCTCGACCTTGTACTGGAGGAGCTTCTCCTCGCGCACGTTGGGGTTCGCCGGGCGCGCCTCGGCCGCGAGCAGCACGGTGCTCGTGGCGTTGGCGTAGGCGATGCCCACGTAGGCGAGCGCGACCACGAGCGCGATCGCGCCCGTGACGACGGGCTCTGCGCCCAGGACCGCGCCCACGGCGAAGACGACGCCGAAGAGGATCAGCAGCATCAGCGCCTCGACGAGCACGGTCTGGCGCTTGTTGCGCGCGATCTGCTCGGCGAAGCTGACCTTGGCGGGCTCGCTCATGAGAACTTGACCTTGGGCGCCTCGCGGTCCGCGGGCGGGATCTCGAGCATGGGGCGCTTCGTCTTGCCCAGCGAGCCCGCGAAGAGCGTGCCGGGGAAGGTGGTGACGGCGTTGTTGTAGCGGAGCACCTCGTCGTTGTAGAACTGGCGCGCGAAGCCCACCTTGTTCTCGGTGTGCGTCAGCTCGTCCTGGAGCTGGAGGAAGTTCTGGTTCGCCTTGAGGTCGGGGTACGCCTCGGCCACCGCGAAGAGCTTGCCCAGCGCGGAGGTCAGCATGTTGTTGGCGGCGTTCGCGTCCTCGGGCGTCCTGGCGTTGACGAGCGCGCTGCGCGCCGCGGTCACGCCTTCCAACGTGGTCTTCTCGTGGGCCGCGTACCCCTTCACCGTCTCGACGAGGTTGGGGATCAGGTCCGCGCGCCGCTTGAGCTGCACGTCGATCTGCGACCACGCGTTGTCCACGCTGTTGTCGGCGCGGATGATGCGGTTGCGGGCGCTCACGATGTAGAGAAGGAAGATCACGATCGCCGCGATCAGCACGATGGCGACGATGAATCCGGTTCCGGCCATGGTATGCCTAGAGGCCCTCATCGCGCGCTTTCGGCGTTAGGCTTTGCATGGAAGCTTCCTAGCGGCGGCGCAGGGCGATCGCGACGATCACGGCGCCGATCACCAGAAGCCCGAAGCCGAAGCCGGGCGCCTTGGCGGGCGTCGACGAGGCCGGCGTGGTGGCGCCGCCGCTCGTGCCGGAGGCGGGGGTCGAGCCGGAGGGCGTCGTGCCCGCGGGCGTGGAGCCCGACGCGCCGCCGCTGGCGCCGTTGCACTTGTAGCCCTGCAGCTCCAGCGTCACGGTGGAGCCGCCCTGGGGGTTGGGCGACTCGGCCTTCACGAAGCCGCAGGCGTCGGGCGCGTACCACGAGTTGAGCGTCACGTTGTTGGTGGTCGCCTCGATCACGAGCGCGTCGAAGGTGCCCGCCGCGACGGTGATCTTCTCCTCGCGCGCGACCGTGTAGACGCCGTGCGTGGTCTTCGTCTGCTGCTGGCCGCTGGGCGAGGTGGTCGTGATGGTGCAGTCGACCGTCCACGTCTTGCCCACCGACATCGGGTACTGGAACGTCGCGCAGGGCGGGTTGTACTCCGTGGTCGTGGTCTGGCCGCGGCTCGTGGAGACGGACTTCAGCGACGCGAAGTCGTCGACGCGCGTCCACGCGGTCGTGTCGCTCGTCGCGGACTGGCTGATCGGCTGGCCCCCGGCGCTGCCGGTGAAGTTGCTCACGGTGTGGCTCGCGGCCTTCACCGCGTCGTAGGCGTGCCCGCCCACGGTCACGGACTCGGTGCCGGCGTAGGTCGTCGTCGTGTCGATGGTGCCCGAGCCGGTGCCGGGGATCTCGACCGTCCCGTGCAGCACCTGGTAGTCGCCGGACTTCGGCACCGGCGGCGCATCCACCACGAGCGCGGCGGAGGCGAAGGGAAGCGTCAGGACCGCGAGCAGGAGCAGGGGGGCAAGGGATCGCATCGGAGCGCGCCAGGCCCTCGGCACGCAAAGCCCTTCGCTAGAGCGTTTCCAGCGCGCTCGCCGGGTCGAGCTTGCGCGCCGCCACGGCGTCCAGGGCCGCCTGATAGCGCGGGCTCGACTGGACCGCGCGTTCGGCCCGCTCCCGCGCCGCCACGATTATCTCGGCCGCGGCCTGAGCACGGCGCTTCGCATCCAGCCCACCATGCGTGGAGAGCCAGGCGCGGTGGCGCGCGACCTCCTCGGCGAGCGCCTCGATCCCAACGCCCGTGGCGGCGACGGTGCGCAGGACGCGGGGCGACCAGCCGCTCGCCGCGTGCTCCAGCCACGCCTCCAGCTCCGCGACGGTGCGGTCGGCGCCCTCGCGGTCGCCCTTGTTCACGACGAAGACGTCGCCGATCTCCATGAGGCCGGCCTTGATGTTCTGGATCTCGTCGCCCAGGCCCGGCACCGCGACGACGAGCACGGTGTCGGCCAGGCGCACGATGTCGATCTCGGCCTGGCCCACGCCCACCGTCTCCACGAGCACCACGTCCTTGCCGGAGGCGTCGAGGATGCGCGCGGCGTCGGCGGCGGCGCGCGAGAGCCCGCCCAGGTGCCCGCGCGTCGCCATGCTGCGGATGAAGACCTTCGGGTCGGTGGCGCGCTTCTCCATGCGGACACGGTCGCCCAGGAGCGCGCCGCCCGTGAAGGGGCTCGACGGATCGACCGCGACGACGCCCACGGTGCGCCCCGCCTTGCGGTGGTGCTCGATGAGCCGGTCCACGAGCGTGCTCTTGCCGCTGCCCGGCGGGCCCGTGACGCCCACGACCTGGGCGCGACCCGTGCGCGGGTACAGCGCCGCCATGAGCGGACGCGCCTCCGGGTCGCCCGACTCGACGAGGCTGATGGCGCGGGCGATGGCGCGGCGGTCGCCCTCCAGCACGCGCTTGGCGAGCGCGGCGCCCTCGCGGGGGAGCATCGCGCCGGAGAGCCGGCCAGGCGTCAAGAACGTTTCCGGAGGATCGCGAGGGCCACGACGCCCGCGAGGAGCAGCGCGAGGGGCGCGGCCGGCGACCTGGGCGAGACGGGCGGCGGGCTCGTGGTGACGCCTGGCGTCGTGCTCGGGCTCGTCGTCGTGGTCGGGGCCGGCGCCGTGCTCGTGCCGGGCGTCGTGCTGGGGATGACCGGCGTGGGCACGTTGGGCGCCTGCGCGCAGCGGAACGCGACGAGGTCCGAGCGCGCCACGAGCTGGTCGGGCGCGGCGTACGTCTCGCTGCGGACGATCTGGCACGCGGCCGGCGCCCACCAGTCGCGGCGCAGCGCGCCCCCGGGGAAGCGCCCTTCGAGGACGAAGGCGTGGAAGGCGCCGGCGGGCACGGCGAGGTCCTCCTCGCGCAGCACGGTCCAGTTGGCCGCGATCGTCGGCGTGGAGCCGTCGCTGCCGCGCAGCGCGCACGAGACGTTCCACGCGTCGCCCACGTGGAGCGGGAAGCGCGTCTCGCGGCAGGGGGCGTCGAGCGAGTACGTGACCGGGCCCGACGACTCGCGCATGAGGGCGAGGTCCTCGTCGCGGTACCAGGCGCTCTGCGACGCGGTGCCGTTGCGCGCCGTCGAGACGTTCCAGGCGTTGGCGAGCGTCCCGGCCGCCACGCGCTCCAGCCCGCCCACGGTGAGCGTGGCGTTCCCGCCCCCTTCGACGGCGTAGGACCACGCGTCTCCCTCGCTCCACGCGGGCTGCGTCATGGAGGCGGCGGCGGTGGGCACGAGCAGCACGAGGGCCAGGAGCAGGGCGCGCACGCGGGTGGGCACGTCGCGCCCGTGCTTGGCGCTTGCGCGCGGCGGCGGAGCAACGCGAGCAGCGCCACGCCCAGCACGAAGGCCGCGAGCGGCGCGGCGGGGGCGTCCTTCGTCGTCGACGACCTCGTTGCGCACGCGGCTCGCGGAGCCGTGATAGCTCAGGCGTGCCGCGCGGCGGCGACCTTGCGCACGAAGTCCACGATCGTGTCGGTGGGCGTGCCGGGGCCGAAGATCTCCTTGACGCCGCGCTTCTTGAGCTCGACCGCGTCGTCGGGCGGGATGACGCCCCCGCCCAGGACGACGATGTCCTCGGCGTCCTTCTCCTTGAGAAGCTCGACCACGCGCGGCATGAGCGTCATGTGCGCGCCCGAGAGCAGCGAGAGCGCGACGATGTCCACGTCCTCCTGCACGGCGGCCTCGGCCACCTGCTCGGGCGTCTGGCGCAGGCCCGTGTAGATGACCTCCATGCCCGCGTCGCGCAGGGCGCGCGCGAGCACCTTGGCGCCGCGGTCGTGGCCATCGAGGCCCGGCTTCGCGACGAGCACGCGGATCTTGCGCTCCGACATCGGCGCGGCGAGCGGGCCCTTGCGCAAATAGGTTTTCGGGGCGCGCCCAGAACCTGTTTCATGGCCTCCCCCCTGGCTACGAGGTCTTTCTTTTCACCTTCTGCGTGGCCCGGCCAGAGGCATGGGACGCAACAACAGGAGCGAATCCTGCGCGGCTGCGGCAGAGGTCGTGAAACAGCCTCTAGTCGCAGGGCCGCGGGTCGATCACCGGGATGTTGCAGGGCTGAATGGTCTGCCCGTCGGGGCCGCAGAGCACCTCGTACTCGTACACGCCCCGCACGGGCGGATCGACGACGAGGAAGTAGCAGACCGCGCCGCGCGAGGTGGTGTAGTTCCCCACGCACGCCTCGGGCTGTTGGTCGTTGGGGTTCGTGAGGGGCGCGCAGGCGGTGATGGCGGAGGCCGGGGGCGCGAGGAGCAGCGGGGCCAGGCAGCAGACGAGGAGGAGGAGGAGGAGGAGGAGGAGGAGGAGGAGAGTGGGGCGGATCACACGCGAGGGCGCTCCTCCGAGGCCGTGAGGATTGTGGGCCAGTTTTTTGCCAGCCCTCCGCGCCGGCCAAATGCTTATAAGCGGCGGAAGAATCACCGGCTCAGCCCGGAGAGGCTTTTCTTGAGGGTGTCCGACTTCGCCAAGCTCGACGTCGCACGGGAGGCCCGCACGGGCATGCCCGAGGTCGTCCTGGCGGAGGGGAAGCTCGATCACCACCTGGTGGAGATCGTCAAGGCCTTCGCCACGCGCAAGGCGCGCGTCCTCGTCTCGCGCCTCGCGCCCGATCGCCTCGCCCTCTTCGAAGGCATGCCGCACCTCGCGTACCACGAGTCCGCGCGCCTGCTCGTCGTCGGGAGGGAGGCGCCGCCCCGGACGGGCGGCCGCGTCCTCATCCTCGCGGCCGGCACGGCGGACGTCCCCGTGGCGGAGGAGGCGCGCCTGGTGGCCCAGGAGCTGGGCTGCGAGACGCGCGTCGCCTACGACGTGGGCGTCGCGGGCATCCACAGGCTCTTTCCGGAGCTCGACGCGGCCGACTGGGCCGACGTCGTGATCGTCGCGGCCGGGCGCGAAGGCGCGCTCGGCCCCGTGGTGGCTGGCCTCGTCGATCGGCCGGTCATCGGACTCCCCGTCTCGACGGGGTATGGCATGGGCGGGAAGGGCGAAGCCGCGCTCCTCTCCATGCTCCAGGCGTGCAGCCCGCTCCTCACCGTGAACATCGACGCCGGTGTGGTGGCGGGCCTGTGCGCCGCACAGATCGCGAACCGCGTGGCCGGGGCGCGCGAAAGCCCCGGCGAATCCGAGCCCCTGGAGAGCGGGGCAAGGAGGGCGTGACATGACCGAGCAGACGAACACCCAGATGGAAGACGGCGCGAACACTGCAAACCAGGGCGACCTGCGCAACGCGGAGAAGGACTTCCGCAGGCTCATCGAGCGGCGCAACGAGCTCAACGACCTCGCTCGCGAGGCGCGCGACGAGCGCGACGCGCTCAACGAGCAGAAGAAGGCCCTGGTCACCGAGATGCGCCGCCTCCAGACCGAGCGCGACGGCCGCAACGCGGCCGCGCGCGAGGAGAAGGAAAAGCGCAACGAGTTCCAGCGCCAGGCCAAGAGCCTCATCGAGAACAAGCGCAAGATGCGCAAGGACGGCTCGGGCGGCAACGCCGGCACCATCCGCACCCTCGAGAACGAGATCAAGGCGATGGAGCGCACGCAGGAGACGACGGTCATGACCGTCGCCAAGGAAAACGAGCTGCTCGACAAGATCAAGCTCAAGCGCCGCGAGATGGAGGCCGCCAAGCTCGTCTACGCCGAGGAGGCGAAGCTCCTCTCGGACGTCAAGGACATCGACGCGAAGATCGACGAGCTCTTCCGCATGGCGGACGAGGCCCACAAGCGCGTCGTCGAGCTCTCCAACGAAGGCCAGGCCCTCCACGACCAGATCGGCCCCGTGCTCGAGCAGCTGAAGTTCCTCGACGCCAAGAGCGACGAGAAGCACCAGGACTACATCGCCAAGCGCAAGGAGGCCGACGAGTTCCACGCGAAGGCCATGCTGCTGCGCGGCGAGGTCGAGAAGCTCCGCGACGCGCGCGCGAAGGCCTACGGCGAGCGCCGCGCCGAGCAGCAGGGCCAGAACAAGGACGCCCGCGAGCAGCTCTTCGACGAGGCCAAGCTCGAAGACAAGGCCGACGATGCCATGAAAGCGCTCATGGCCGGCGGCAAGATCACGCTGGGCTAAGCCCACAGGCGCCCGCGCGGCGCCAGCCATTTTTTCCATCCTTTCGAACGCGTCAGCGTGCGCTCCCGGCTGCGCGCCGGATAGGCTGAAGCCGTGCGCGGCGCCTCGGGGCGCGAGGCCGTCCCCCCATGCGCTTCTCCACCCTCTTCCTCGCCCTCGCCCTCCTCCCCGCCCTCGCGTTCCCCGTCGCCAGCGCGAACCTCACGCAGGTCTGCACCGGCGGCCTGATCGAGTCGGTCCAGGCGTGCGCCTCGACGAACGGCTGCGCGACCGTCTGGCTCGGACCCGCCGGGCACACCGTCTGCGCGGGCTCGCTCGTGGGCGCGGTCCACGTCTGCACGACGAACCTCGTCGAGTCGGTGGGCGTGTGCGTGGACACGGCGCCCGTCTGCGTCACGCTCTACGCGGGCCCCGCCGCGACGCCCGTGTGCCTGGGCAAGCTCCTCGCCTGAGGGCGCCGCCCGACTTCTGGGCCGCATGCGACGCGGCGACGACGCGACGCGCGCGAAGGCGAAAAACTTCGATTCGCTTGAGGAGTGACCCCGGCGAATACCCGAGAACCCGGGCACCCGCCGACCCGACCGTAGATGTCCCGCTCGGGTTTTCGGGTCGTCGGGTTCTCGGGTCTTCGCTGGGGTCACAAGCCAACATCGCGCGCCTCGCGCTCGCCGCACGCGCCGCATGCGGAGCCGCGCAGCGCCCGCGCGGCAGCGAACCTTTATCGGCGGCACGCCTGTCCCCGCCTTCATGCCTGAGGACTATGCAGCCTTCCTGAAGCGCGCACGCAGCAAGGTGCCCGAGAAGGTGGGCACGGGCGAGCGCTTCGTGATGCCGCAGATGGACGTCCTCCAGGAGGGCAAGCTCACCATCGTGCGCAACATGGCCGAGGTGCTCGACCGGCTCAACCGTCCCAGCGACCACCTCGTCCCGATCCTCCTGCGCGAGGTCGGCACGGCGGGCAGCTACGAGGACGGCCGCCTCACGCTCCAGGCCAAGGTCAGCCCGGACAGCCTCCAGACGCGCCTCGAGAAGTACGTCGAGACGTACGTCATCTGCGGCGAGTGCGGCCGCCCCGACACGCACCTCATGAAGGAGGAGCGCACGACCATCCTGAAGTGCGACGCGTGCGGCGCGCACCGGCCGATCAAGGGCGCGGCCAAGAAGGCCGCCGTCAAGCCCGAGGAGGCCGTCGTCGAGGGCAAGACCTACGAGGTCATGATCGAGGACAACGGCAAGCGCGGCGACGGCATCGCGCGGCGCGACCGCTACACCATCTTCGTGAAGGGCGCGCAGAAGGGCAACGTCTACCACGTCAAGATCGAGAAGGTCACGGGCACGCTCGCGTTCGGCGAGATCGTCAGCGCCGCGGCCGCGACGCCCAACACGGCCGGCCCCAAGACCGCCGCGCAGGCCGCCGCGGGCAACAAGCCTGCTTCGGGCGCGAAGCCCGGCGGCCCCGCCAAGAAGTGATATCGCCGGAGGGCGGGGGGCGGGTCCCCGGCGCCCCCCGTTGGCCGAACCCTTTTTACGTGTCCCGAGGCTCCGCGCCCCAGAGGACCGCCCATGGTCAACATCGTCACCCTCGTGAAGCAGTCGCCCGACGTCGAGGCGGTGCGCATCGGCGCCAACGGCGCGCCCGACCTGTCCGCCGCGGGCCTGAAGGTCTCCGACTACGACAAGAACGCCGTCGAGGCCGCGGTGCAGCTCAAGGAGAAGAACGCCGGGACGAAGGTCTTCGCGCTCTCGCTGGGCGGCGCCAAGCTGGAGGAGTCCATCAAGGAGGTCCTCGCGATGGGATGCGACGAGGCCGTCATGCTCACCGACGCCGCGTTCGCGCAGGCGGACACCGCCGAGAAGGCGCGGCTGCTCGCGCTCGCGGTCAAGAAGATGGGCAACGTGGACCTCGTCATCGCCGCAGAGGAGTCGCTCGACTCGCACTCGGGGCAGACGGGCCCGCGCGTCGCCGAGGAGCTGGGCTGGCCGCTCGTGGCCTACGTCACCGACAACCTGCGTCTCGAAGGCACGACGCTCAAGGCCGAGCGCGAGGTCGACGAGGGCATCGAGGAGGTCGAGGTGCAGCTCCCCGCCGTCATCACGGTGCTGGAGAGCCTCAACACGCCGCGCCTGCCCGCGCTCATGCAGATCCTCCAGGCGAAGAACAAGCCCAAGAAGACGTTCAGCGCCGCGGACCTCGGCGCGGGGACCGTCGCGCCCGTGCTATCACGCCCCAAGAGCGAGGCGCCCAAGAGCGACCGCAAGGGCATCATGCTCCCCAACGACAACCTGGAGGCCGCGGCCGAGCAGCTTGCGAAGGCGCTCGCCAAGGAAGGGGTGATCTGAATGAGCAACGTCGTCATCTGGGCACCCGAGGCGCGCCAGGCGCACGAGCTCGTCGCGAAGGCCAAGGAGCTGGGCCTCACGCCCGTCGTGCTCCACGTGGGCGCGGGCGACCCGCAGGCGTACGTCCAGCACGGCGCCGCGAAGGTCCTCGTGGCCGACTCGCCCAAGCTCGCCGACTTCCAGAGCGGCCCGATGACGGACGCGCTCGCCGACGCCGTCAAGCAGGTCGGCGCCAAGGCCGTGTTCCTCAGCGGCGGCCGCCGCGGCAAGGAGATCGCGCCCCGCCTGGGCGTCAAGCTCAAGGCCGGCGTCGTCACGCTCGCGCAGAAGGCGCGCAGCGAGGGCGGCAAGCTCGTCTTCGAGCGCATGTTCCTGGGCGGCAAGACGCTCGCCACCGAGATCCCGCAGAGCGAGGTCGCGATCGCCACCTTCCCCGCGCGCCTCTTCGAGCCGCTCCCGGCCGACGCGGGCGCCAAGGGCGAGGTCGCCAAGCTCGCCGGCGAGATCCGTGATAGCAAAGTCAAGGTCACGAAGAAGATGCCGCGCAAGGAGAGCGGCGTCAACCTGGAGGCGGCGCCCGTCGTCGTGGGCGCGGGCCGCGGCTTCAAGTCGAAGGACGACCTCAAGCTCGCCTTCGACCTCGCGGCCACGATGGGCGGCCAGGTGGGCTGCTCGCGCCCCCTGGCGACGGACCTCGGCTGGCTCACCGACGAATACTGGATCGGCCTCTCCGGCAAGGAGGTCAAGCCCAAGGTCTACGTCGCCGCGGGCATCAGCGGCCAGATCCAGCACACGACGGGCATCCGCAACAGCAAGCTCATCGTCGCGATCAACACGAACAAGGACGCGCCGATCTTCAAGATGGCCGACTATGGGATCGTCGGCGACTTGTACAAGGTGTTGCCCGCCCTCCAGGCTGCCGTGAAGAAGCAGAAGGGCCGGTAGGTCGTCCTACAGGATCGTGCACGGCGTCAGCACGGGCCCCGAGCAGTCGAGGACGTTCCAGTAGAGGCACTGCACGTCCGGGCTGTTGGGGCACCACGTCTCGTCCGAGTTGACGAACGTGTTGCCGGTGCCGCAGTGCACGTGCTCCCACCAGTCCCAGACGACGACCTGGCACGAGACGGGCGCGGTGGCCGAGGCGGCGGGGACGAGCAGGAAGGGGATCGCGACGAGGCTCGCGGCGAGGAGGAGGTTGCGGAGCATCGCGTCCACCTCAGAGCACCGTGCACGGGAAGAGCAGCGTGCCGTCGCAGACGAGGATGTCGAAGTAGCCGCAGCGCGAGCCGGGCGGGCACCAGTTCTCGGAGGAGCTGACCGCGGTGGTCGTGGTGCCGCAGTGGACGCTCTCGTCCCAGTCCTGCACCGTGACCTGGCAGGTGGGCGAGCCGATCGAGGCGCTCGCGGCGGGAACGGAGAGAAGGACGACGAGAAGGGAAAGCAGCGTGGCGCGGAGCATGGCGGGGGTCACCGCGCCCGTCAGCGCCCGCGCAAGGGATAGCCGTGACGGAGCGCAACGCGCGCGTTGCGCGCCGCGGCGCTCAGAGCAGCGTGCACGGGAAGAGCAGGCTGCCGGTGCAGGCCAGGATCGTGCCGTCGGCGCAGAGCGTCGGGCTGGGGCACCAGGTCACGCTCCCGGCCGGGCCGACGTTGCTGACCTTGCAGCCGTACGTGGCGTCCCAGAAGTTGAGGACGAACGAGCAGCTCGCGGGCACCGCGGCGGCGGCCGAGCCGGCGAGCGCGACGGGCAGGAGGACGAGGAGCGCCGAGACGAGGATCGTGGGGGTTCGCATGGGGGAATTCCCGCGCCCGGAACGGGCCACCGAGGCTTGGCTCCTTGGGTGCAGCCGCGCGGGTGCTGCCCTACTTCACGTGCACCACGAAGCGGCACTTGGCGTCGCCGCGCGACTCGCACGAGACCTCCGCGCCGCGCGCCGGGGCGTCGCCGTGCAGGCGCGAGGCGGCGCCCGTCGCGTAGCCCAGGGCGAGATAGCACGTCGTGGCGCGCGAGCCGGGCGACTTCTCGAAGAGGTCCGAGCCGGTGAACTCGTAGCGCCCGGCGTCCGCGGAGGTCGTCTCGATGCGGCCCAGGCCCATCTCGGCGTAGGCGCGCGAGAAGGCGTCGAGGTCCTGGGCCTCCGCGGTGCGCGCGAGCGACTCGCCCAGCCGCAGCAGCGCGCTCGCGTCGGCGTGCGTCTCGTCCATCAGCGCGCGGACGATGCGGCGCACCAGCGGGCGCGCCACGCGCGAGGAGACCAGCCGCTCGCGCGCCTCGTCGAGCTCGTGGAGCGCGCGGGCGTTGGCGAGCGTGGCGGAGGCCTCGGCCGCGACGATGGCGAGGAGGTTGCGGTCCACCGGCGCGAAGCGCGCGTTGCTGCGCCGGTTCGGGTGGATCAGCAGCGCGCCCATCTTCGCGCCGCCGGGGCCTTCGAGCGTCGCGGCCATCGGCGGCTCGCTGCTCGCACCCCCTTCGAAGTCGAGGCTCCACCGGCGCTCGCGGCCGTCCTGCTCGACGACGAGCGTCGTGCGCCCCGCCTGGAAGACGTCGCCGCAGGTCTGGAGGATGCGCGTCGCGGCGCGCTCGAAGTCCTTCTCGCCCACCAGGGCGCGCGTCATCCCGCTGAGGCGATCGTGGACGAGCGCCTCCCTCTCGGTGCGCGCCACGAGGCCGACGTGCTCGCGCGCGAGGTAGGCGAAGGGCACGAGCGCCGCGACGGCCACGGGATGGACGTTCCAGAGCGCCCACGTCGCGAGCCCGCCCGCGATGCCCAGCGCGACGTGCAGCAGCGTGGGGATCCAGAAGCGCTCGCCGAAGACGACGTGGACCGCGACGCGCTCGCGCAGCGAGAAGACGCTGGAGACGAGGACGTGCGTGACGAAGGTGTAGGCGACGAGGGCGCCGCAGATGGCGACGAGGGGCGGCGCGACGAGCTGGAGGAAGAGGTACGTCGAGACGCAGGCGCCGCCCGCGAGCGCGAGGACGGCGACGTTGGCCGCGGCGCGCAGGAGCGGCCGGCGCGTCTTGACCTGGTAGGCCGTCATCGGCACGATGGCGAAGAGGACGACGAACGGCAGCGGCAGCGCGAGGAGGGCGAGGAAGACGAGCACCTCGTCGGGACCGAGGGCGATGCGCTGCCCGCGCCAGTCGAAGAGGATGAGCCGGTTGAGGATCAGCCACGAGGCGGCGACGAGCCCGGCCAGGAGAAGCCAGCGCGGCGCGTCCATGCTCCCCGTGGCGGTGGGGAGCGCCCAGAGCGCGGTGGCGAGCACGACGGCGCCACCCGCCGCGAGGGAAGCCAGGTACGGGTCCACGAGGCGCGTCGGGTCGAAGGGCTGCGCGGGAGCGTACGCGTTCGCCATCGGCCGACCCGTCACCCTTCCCCGTGGGGCGCCTTCTTCAGGGTGCCGCATGTCCGGATTCTCACGAACGATGCTCATGGCCGGCTGCGCCGACGGCGGGCTTTTCTCCCCGGCCCCGTGTGTGGGCGCGCATGCGCTCCCTCCTTCTCGTCGCGCTCCTGGCGACCCCGGTCCTCGCCGCGCTCGCCACGCCCACCGCCTCCGCGACCTGCGCCACGCAGGACGTCACGGTCAACGGCCAGGTCGTCGCCAGCCTGCTCTACGACGCGCCCAGCAAGGGCGGCCCGATCTGCATCACGCGCCTCACCGTGTACGAGTGCTCCGCCACGACCACGACGGACCTCGCGCGCGTGCTGACGTGCTCGTCCACGCCCTTCGTCGTGCTCTGAGGCGAGGCCTCAAGAGCCCGGGCCCGCCTGCTCGCGCGTGCGGCGCGCGGCGCTCCTCCTTGTCCTGCTCGTGCTGGCCGGCTGCGCCGGACCCACGGGGGCGTGCGACGTGGGGTGCCACCGCGTCTGGCAGGCGCAGGACCTCGCCGCGGGCTCCTACGACGCGCTCTCGGCCGGCGCGCGCCTCGCGCCCGCATCAGGGATCGCCTTGCCGAACGCCACGCTCGCGGCGCTCTACGGCGAAAGCTATCGCGTCGCGAGCCTCGTCTACGCGCCCAACGCGAGCGAGGACGCCCGCGCGACGCTGCTGCTCAACGGCACCGCGCCGCGCCTCGTCGTGGCCGTGCCCCCGACGTGGAACGCGACGCGCATCGAGGCGCTGGCCCGCGGCGCGTTGGCGAACCTGACCCGCGCGGACCTCGCGCCGATCCTCGCCGCGCTCGAAGCCAACCGCACGGAAGGCGCGTGCTGCCCCGCGCGGACGACGCTCTCCGCCGACCTCGCGGCGCCGCTGAACGTCTCGGGCCTCTGGGCGCGCCTCAAGCCCGTCGTGCGCGGCGACGAGGACCACCACCTCGACGGCGGCGAGCCCGTGACGAAGGGCGCATGGTCGTTCCTCCTCTCCTTCCCGACCGCGAGCGTCCAGGCCGGCTCGCCCGACGGGACGCTCCACGCGGAGGCCAACGCGCGCGGCCGCTACAGCGTGCTCCTGGAGCTGCCGCGCGACGAGAACGCGACGCAGGCGCGCGCCGCGCTCCACGCGCTGCTCGTGGCCGCCGGCGCGCGCGACGACGTGGACTGGGCGCTCGTGCCCGCCGCGTGATTCAAGCCTCGGCCCCGCGATGCGCGCCGCATGGGCTCCGTCGAGCAGGGTGCGCGCAACGCCATCGAGGTCTGCATGGGCGTCAAGCCGGGCGAGTCGGTCGTCCTCGTCACCGACCGCAAGGTCCCCGAGGTGGGCGACGCGCTGGAGAAGGCCGCGCGCAAGATCACCGACCACGTCCACCGCTTCGTCCTGGAGGACTTCGGCGCGCGGCCGCTCACGGACGTGCCGAAGGCGTTGGCGCAGGCCGCCGAGAAGGCGGACGTCTCGATCTGGGCCGCGAGCAGCGCCAAGGGCGAATTGCCCGTGCGCATGGCGTACCGCAAGCACCTGGGCAACGCGCGCCACGGCCACATGCCCGGCGTCACGAAGGAGCTCATGGAGCAGGGCATGAACGCCGACTACGACGCCGTCGCCGACCTCACGACGCGCCTCTTCGAGCGCGTGCAGGGCATCCGCAAGGCGCGCGTCACGAACCCCCACGGCACCGACTTCGAGGTCCTCTTCCACCCCGACTGGAAGTGGCTCCCCGACACGGGCAAGTTCCACCACCAAGGCGACTGGGGCAACCTCCCCGCGGGCGAGGTCTACACCGCCCCCGTCTGGCTCCACGGCACCATCGTCACGAACCTGCTCGGAGACTTCTTCTCCGAGAAATACAAGGAGCTCAAGCCGCCCATGCGCTTCGAGATCAAGGACAGCCGCCTCCAGGTCGACACGATCCACGGCGCCTCGCCCGAATGCGTCCGCGAGTTCAAGGAATACCTCCTGAGCGACCCCAACGGCACGCGCGCCGGCGAGTTCGCCATGGGCACCAACCTCGGCCTCACGCGCCTCGTGGGCAACCTCCTCCAGGACGAGAAGATCCCGGGCGTGCACGTCGCGTTCGGCAACCCCTACCCGGAGCAGACCGGCGCGCCCTGGCACGCCAAGACGCACGTCGACGTCGTCATGCTGGAGACCGACGTGTGGCTCGACGGCGTGCAGGTGCAGAAGCGCGGCAAGTACGTCTTCTGAAGGGACTCGGGGCTCTGGACTCAAGGCTCCGGAGCCCCGAGTCCTGAGCCCAGAGCCCCGAGCCCGCCACGTCTTTGCGATATGGTTTTCCCTCGCCGCCCCCTAGGCAAGCACGGTGGACGCGAGCCAGATCCTCCAACCCCTCGCGAACGGGGTCGTCTTCGGCGCGATCCTCGCGCTCTGCGCCATCGGCCTGACGCTGATCTACGGCATCCTCAACCTCTCCAGCTTCGCGCACGGCGACACGCTCGCCTTCGGCGCGTACATGGCGTTCTTCTTCGGGACCTCGCTGTACCGGGGCGCGCAGATCGTGCCCCTCGCGCTGGGCGCCGCGGCGCTGCTCTTGATCGCCGTCGGGGCGGATCGCCTCTGGACGCGCAGGCTCGTGCGGCTGGAGCGCTGGACGCTCCTGGGCTTCGCCGCCGCGCTGGCGCTCGACGCCGCCTACGTGCGGCTCATGCAGGGCGGCGCGTGGGCCGGCACGACGGACCGCGTGCTCGTCCTCGCGGCGCTGCTCGCCATCGCCGCCACCGTCGCGCTCACCGTCCTCTTCGAGTTCGTCCTCTGGCGGCCGCTGCGCCGCAAGGGCGCCACGGTGCTCAGCCTCGTCATCGCGAGCCTCGGCCTCTCGCTCGTGATCCGCAACGGCCTCCAGATGTACTTCGGCGGCGACCAGGTCTCGCTCGAGCGCGGCGTCGACGAGAGCGCGACCTACCTGGGCGTCCACGTCAGCAGCGCGCAGTGGCTGACGCTGCTCCTGGCCGCGGTCGTCATCCTGGGCGTCCACCTCTTCATGACGCGCGCCCGCACCGGCAAGGCCATGCGCGCGCTCGCCGACAACCGCGACCTCGCGCGCGTCTGCGGCATCGACGTGGACCGCGTGATCGTCTACGTCTGGGTCCTCGCCGCCGCGCTGGTCGCGCTCGCGGGCGTGCTGCTCTGCCTCAACAGCAACAACAGCCTCCGCGTGGACATGGGGTTCAACGTCCTGATCCCCATCTTCGCGGCCGTCCTCCTGGGCGGCATCGGCAGCCCCTACGGCGCGATGCTGGGCGGGCTCGTCGTGGGCGTCGCCATGCGCGCGGGCCCCGGGCTCATGTTCGTCCTGCTATCACGGACCGGCGGCCCCGGCTGGCTCATGCGCGACCTGGGCAACACCGCCTACGACCTCGCGTGGGCCTTCGTCGTCCTCGTGCTCGTGCTCCTCTTCCGGCCGCAGGGCATCCTCGGGAGGAAGGCGTAGATGAAGCGCGGCCTGCGCGAGTGGCTCCTGCTGGGCGGGACGTTCCTCCTCGTCCTCGCCATCCTCGCCGCGTTCGGCTTCACCGGGCCCGGCGTCCACAAGCTGCGCGCGACTTACCTCGCCACCGTCCTCTTCACCATCGCCATCTACGCGCTCCTCGCGCTGGGCCTCTCCGTCGAGATGGGGTACGCGGGCCTCCTGAACTTCGGCCACGTCGCGTTCATGGGCATCGGCGCCTACGGCCTCGCCGTCTTCGTCCACAAGAACGCCGCCGCGATGAAGCCCGCGCTCACCGGCTCCCAGCCCTGGGGCCTCGCGCTGGTCGCGCTCATGGCGCTCGCGCTGGGCTTCCTCGTCTACGTGCTCGCGCTGCTCCTCGCGCAGCGCGTCAAGCCCCTCGCGCGCCTCGCCGCCTGGATCGCCGCGGGCCTGGGCGCGCTCGCCGCGCTGGGCGCCGCGTACGCGATGTTCCCGCTCGGCGACGTGGGCGCCGCCAACGCGCTCGTCTTCCTGGGCGTGCTCGTGGGCGTCGTGGGCGCCGCGCTCGCCGGCCTGCTGATGGGCTTCGCGGGCCTGCGCCTGCGCGAGGACTACCTCGCCATCGCGACGCTGGGCTTCGCGCAGGTCGTCTTCCTGGTCGCGCTCAACGAGGAGCCGCTCACCGGCGGATCGCTGGGCATCCAGGCCATCCACAACCCCGTCATCGACGCGGTCCGCAGCAGCCCGTGGCTCCAGGCGCTCGCCGAGCGCATCGACAGCGCCTCGCCCATCCCGCTCGCCAACGCGCTGGGCAACGCCCTCTTCAGCCTCCTCCTCGTCGCCGTCTGCTTCGCGCTCCTGGAGACGCTGGCGCGCTCGCCCTGGGGGCGCGTGCTCAAGGCCATCCGCGAGGACGAGGAGGTCGCCGCCAGCCTGGGCAAGAACGTCCTGCTCTACAAGCTCCAGGCGCTCATGATCGGCAGCGCGCTCGCCGCCGCGGCGGGCATCCTGTTCATCTGGAACGCGGGCGCCGTCGTCCCCGAGGACTTCCTCGCGCTCGTCACGTTCTACACCTTCGCCATCCTCGTCCTGGGCGGCGTGGGCAACCACAAGGGGGCGCTCATCGGCGCGCTCGTCATCTGGGGCATCTTCGAGCTGGCCAGCAACGTCTCCAGCCTCGACTTCTTCAAGCAGCACGGCATCCAGTTCGCGGGCCCGCCCCAATCCATGTTCGTGGGCCTCGTGCTGATCCTCGTCGTGATGCTCCGCCCGCAAGGCGTGGTCGGCAAGAAGGAGGAGATGTCGCTTGGCAAGTGAGCCTGATATCATCCTGGAGACGGTGGACCTCGCGAGGCGCTTCGGGGGCCTCCAGGCCGTCGACGGCGTGAGCCTCCGGGTCCGGCGCGGCACGCTCACCGCGATCATCGGCCCCAATGGCGCGGGCAAGACGACGTTCTTCAACCTGCTCGCGGGCAGCCTCCGCCCCCACGCCGGCCGCGTCCTCTTCGAGGGCGTTGATATCACGCGTCTCCCCCCGCACGCGCGCGCCCGGCGCGGCATCGCGCGCACCTTCCAGCTCACCCGCGCCCTCTCGCGCATGAGCGTCCGCGAGAACCTCATGCTCGCCCCCGACGCCCAGGCCGGCGAGCACGCCTGGGGCCCGCTCTTCGCGGGACCGCTCGTGGCGCAGCAGGAGCGCGCGCTGCGCGAGAAGGCCGACGCCATGCTCGACCTCTTCGCCCTCACGCGCGTCGCCGACGACTACGCGGGCTCGCTCTCCGGCGGCCAGAAGAAGCTCCTGGAGCTGGCGCGCGCCCTCATGCGCGACCCGCGCCTCGTGCTCATGGACGAGCCCATGGCCGGCGTCAACCCCACGCTCGCCCGCAAGCTGCTCGACCGCGTGGAAGAACTGCGCCGCGACCGCGGCATCACCTTCGTCCTCGTCGAGCACAACCTCGAGGCCGTCTTCGAGCGCTGCGATCCCATCATGGTGATGGCGGCCGGCAGGAAGCTCGTGGAGGGTGACGCGGCGACCGTGCGCGCGCATCCGCAGGTCATCGAGGCGTATCTCGGCGGTGAAGCCGCTTGACGCTCGGCCCGCTCTCTTCCAGCCACAGAGGACACGGAGGTCACAGAGGCGACTCTTCTCGTCCCTCTGTGACCTCCGTGTCCTCTGTGGATGGCGTGAAGCAGGGGGCCGCGCATGCCTGACCCGGTGCTATCAGCCGAGGGCATCGTCGCGGGCTACGGCGAGTTGAACATCCTCCAGGGCGCCAGCGTCGAGGTGTACGAGGGCGAGCTGGTCTGCATCCTCGGACCCAACGGCGCCGGCAAGAGCACCATGCTCAAGGCCATCGCGGGGCTGCTGAAGCCGCGCGGCGGCACGGTCGCGCTCCTGGGCAAGGAGATCACCGGCCACGCGCCCGACAAGCTCGTGGGCGAAGGGCTCGCCTACGTCCCGCAGGTCGCCAACGTCTTCCCCACCATGACCGTCGACGAGAACCTCGACATGGGCGCCTACCTCCTCCCGCCCGCCGAGATCCCCGAAGCCAAGCGCCGCGTCCACGAGCTTTTCCCGGTGCTGCGCGAGCGCGCCGCCGAGCGGGTGGGCCGCATGAGCGGGGGCCAGCGCCAGATGGTCGCCATCGGCCGCGCGCTCATGACGGAGCCCGCCGTGCTGCTCCTCGACGAGCCCAGCGCCGGCCTCGCGCCCAACCTCCAGGACCTCGTCTTCGCCCAGGCCCGCGCCATCGCCGACGCCGGCACGCCGATCCTGCTCGTCGAGCAGAACGCCAAGAAGGCGCTGCTCAAGAGCGACCGCGGCTACGTGCTCGACCAGGGCAAGAACGCCTACACTGGGACCGGCGCCGAGTTGCTGCACGATCCGAACGTCGGGAAGCTGTACCTGGGCGACCGGCCGACGTGAGCGGGCGCACGCGCGGCATCACTCCTTGGCTGCCGGCTCTCCGACTCCAGCCACAGAGGACCAACCGCGAAACGCCCCGCCGTCGTGGAGGGGAGCCGCTCAGAACCCGAGGTTCGCGGTCGGCTTGTCGCGCGCCTCGCGGGCGTACTGCACGAGGGCGCCTTCGACGACGCGCGTGAGGAAGCAGTTGCTCTCCGGCACGTTCTCGAAGGTCACGTCGGACTTGAGGCGGTCGATGGCCGCGATGGCGCCCGCGTAGTCCCAGACGGCCTCCTCGCTCAGGTCCGGCCGGAACACGCACGGCATGCCGACGAGCGCGAGGCCGTCCACGAGGTCGCCCGAGTAGATCGGGTAGGCCGGGTGGTGGAAGTGCAGGATCGTCGTGAGCTGCGGGAGCGTCAGGCCCTCGGTGCCCGCGAGCGCGAGGAGCGGCTCCACGTCGGGATAACGGATCGTCCGCATGATGCGCGCGATCTTGTCCTCGACGTCCTTCTTGCCCAGCGCGGGGACCTTGCCCTGCTGGCGGAACTCGAGCAGGTGGTTGTTGAAGTCGCCGTGCGCGGGCGGGTGGAGCGCGTAGATGAGCTTCTCGTAGGCGTCCGCCTCGCGCGCCTGGTTGGCCCAGAAGAGCGGCTTGAGGCTCGCGAGGAACGTGGGCTCGGCGAGATAGCGTTTCGGCGCGAGGCCGCGGGCGCCTCCCGTGACCTGCATGGCCTACTTCCCCTTGGGCGCGATCCAGTCGTTCGTCTTGAAGACCTCGGCCAGGCGCGCCTCGTCCTGCGCGCTGGGCAGCACGCTGGCAAGGTAGTCGGCGTAGGCCGCGTCGGTGCCGTGGAAGGGCTGGCCGTCCACGGAGAACTTCTGGCCCTCGTACTGGCCGATCTTGCGGTTGAACTTCAGCGAAGGCGCGACGAGGTGGGGCTCGCCGGGCTTGACGACGGTGTTGAGCTGGTCGACGAGCTCCACGCACTCGTTGTAGTAGATCGTGCGGTTGTAGTCGTTGAGCGTGCGCTTGTCGACCGGGTCCTCGGTCTCCAGCTCGTTGAAGCGGCACTTGATGCCCCAGACGTAGGCCCAGTGGGCGGTGCTGCTGGCGTCCTTGCCGAAGAGGTCGTAGGCGGTGGGGACCCAGTGGTTGAAGTACTTCTGGAGCAGCGTCGTGGGGATCTTGCCCGCCTGGACGACGCGGCGCAGGCCCGTGTGGCCCGTGCCGAGGTGGAACGCCTCCTCCTTGAGCATCGGTCCCATGCTGCGCGCGAGCGGCGAGAAGGCGCTGCGGCTGAGCATCTTGAGCTGGTACTTGCCGTCGCGGTCGACGAACTCGGTGAAGACGAAGAAGTCGAGCCAGTGGCGCACGGGCTCGTTGAACGAGCCGAGCAGGCGCTGGTTGTCCCAGCTGCGGCGCTCCAGGAGCTTCGCGGCCTCGGTCTTGCCCGTCTCGCCGAAGTGGTTCACGAGCAGCGTCGCCATCTGCCAGCCGTGGCGCATCTCCTCCGAGTTGACGCGCACGAGGCTCTTCAGGTCGTAGTCGCTGGGCGCGGTGTTGACGAGCGCGCGCTGCTGCTCGACGCTGGCGAACTCGGTGTCGCCCTGGTAGACGATCAGCGAGAGGAGCGCGTCCTTGACCTGCTGGTTGGGGATCTGCGCGAAGGTCTGCCACTTGGGGCGGCCCTTGTAGTCGCCGAACTCGATGACGGGCGAGTCCTCCTCCGCGAACTTCGATTCGAACTGGAAGTCGCCCAGCAGCGTGGTGTCGTAGCCGATGTCCTTCTGCCACTGGTGGAAGAGGTCGACCCAGTCGTCGAACGTGGACACGGACTTCGCCATGAGAATCCCTTGCGCCGCGATTCCTTGGCCGAGGCTATAGGGGTTGCGGCCGCCCGGCCCGGAGTGTGTTGGTGGCAACACATTCATGGTCTGGCGTCTCGTGCGCACGAACGCTGCGCGGCCGCTCCCGAGGCGCCCGTGGGACCAGCCCGCCGCAGGCGCCGGACGCGAGAACCCATGCCATCCCGCACGCTGAACGTCACGCAGGAAGCCTACGACCTGTTATCAGCCCTGAAGGGCCCGAACGAGAGCTTCACCGACGTCATCAAGCGCCTCGCGGGCGAGCGCTCGCTCCTCGACGTCGTGGGCGCGCTGGACGAGGCGCAGGCCGCGAAGCTGGAGGCGCGCGTGGAGTCGGCCCGCGAGCGCGCGCGAAAGCGGCGGCAGAAGCAGCTGAGGGTGTGAGACGATGGCGCTGGCCGACACGCTCTTCCTGCTGGATCTCATGCGCGGGCGCGAGCGCGCCGTCGCGATGCTCGAGGCGCTGGAGGACGAGGGCGAGGCCATCCTGCTCGCGGCGCCCACGCTCGCCGAGTTCCACCGCGGCCTGGGCACGCTGGCGCTTCCCGCCGCGCAGCAGCGGCGGCTCGTCGAGGCGGTCCACGGCCGCGTCGTCCTGCCGCTGGACGCGGCGGCGGCGCGGCGCGCGGGCGAGGTGGACGCGCAGCTCTGGGCGCGCGGCGAGGCGATCGACCCCGAGGACGCGGCGCTGGCCGGCATCGCGCTGACGCGGGACCAGGTGCTCGTGACGCGCAAGGCGCGCGAGCTGGGCCGCGTCCCGGGGCTGAGGCTGCGGACCTACTAGCTTCCGGCCACAAGCGGCATGGCGCCTCGCGCCGACCGCGCCGCGTGCCGCGCGTCCGCCCGTTGGACCTGCTCAAGCGCGCCCTGAAGGAGTGGGGCGAGGACAAGGCGCCCAAGCAGGCGGCCGCGCTCGCCTACTACAGCGTGTTCGCCCTGGGGCCCTTGCTGCTCGTGTGCGTGCTCGTCGCCGCGCTGGCGGTGGGCCGGGAGGCCGCGCAGCAGGCGATCCTCGCGCCCTTCGCCCGCCTCACGGGGGACGCGGGCGCGCAGGCGGCGGGCGACATCCTGCACGGCGCCGGTCCGCGCGGGTCGAGCCTCGTGGGCATCGCGACGGGGGCGGTCGCGCTCGTGCTGGGCGCGATGGGCGTCTTCACGCAGCTCAAGGAGGCCTTGAACACCGTCTTCGAGGTCGCGCGCAAGCCGCGACGCGGGCTGCGCGCCAAGATCCGCGGCGCCGTGCGCGACGACGCGCTCTCGTTCGCGGGCGTGATGACGGGCGCCTTCCTGCTCGCGGTGACGCTCGTGGTCTCCGCCGGCATCGCGGCCCTCGCCGGGTGGATCGACGCGCTCCTGCCCGGAGGCGCCGCGCTGGGGATCGCGCTGGAGGCCGTGCTCGCGCTCATCGTGCTCACGCTGCTCTTCGCGGCGCTCTTCAAGCTCGTCCCCGACGTGAGGATCGCCTGGCGCGACTCCTTCGTGGGCGGCGCCGCGACCGCCATCCTCTTCGTCGCGGGCCAGGCGCTCATCGGCGTCTACCTGGGCCGGAGCGGCTTCGCGGCGCGCTACGGGGGCGCCGGCGCCGCGCTGCTGATCCTGCTCTGGATCTACTACTCCTCGCTCATCCTCGTCTTCGGCGCGGAGCTCACCCAGGTGTACGCGAACCTCTACGGCCGGCGCGTCAAGCCCGCGCCCAACGCCCGCTCGCTCCAGGAGCAGGTGCTCGACGAGCACCGCGGGCCGGATCGCGAAGGCACCGAGGGACGGCCGGTGAGCCGCAGGCGCCCCGCTACTTGATCAGCGCCTGCACGGCCTTGAACTGCGGATGCTCCTTGCCGCCCATGAGCTCGAAGAGCGCCATCTCGACGTTGCTCGGCTCCGCGCCGTGGCGGCGGGCGCGCGCGAGGCCGCTCTCGCGGTTGGCCGGGTCGCGCGACCCTACGGCGTCCTCGACCACGTGGACGGCGTAGCCCGCTTCGAGAAGGTCGAGCGTCGTCTGGAGGACGCAGATGTGCGCCTCGATGCCCGCGACGAGGACGTTGGGCCTCCCCGCGGCGCGGATGCGCGCCGCGATGCTCGGGTCGCCCGCGCACGAGAAGCTCGTCTTCTCCAGCACGCCGCCGGCCGCGTCCACCGCCGCGCGAAGCTCGGGGATCGTGTGGCCCAACCCCTTCGGGTACTGCTCGGTGACCATGACCGGCACGCCCAGGAGACGCGCCCCCTCCGCGAGCGCGGCCGCCTTCTGACGCAGCGCCGCGTCGCCGTGGATCAGCGGCTGAAGGCGCTCCTGCATGTCGACGAGAAGCAGCAGCGTGTCGTCCGGATGGAGGCGGGACATGGGTGCGGCAGGTCGTCCGCGCGGCATCATGGTTTGTCCTCGCGGCTCGGCCGGCTCCGCATGCGACGCGGCGACGGACGCGACGCGCGCGACGGCGGGCTTCGGTCGTCCATGCTGACCTCGGTGTGAACCCGACGGCCCGATGACCAGACTTTCACCCCGGGTTCTCGGGTTCGCGGGTCCTCGGGTTCCGCCAAGGTCACCAGCCCCGCGTCGCGCGCGTCGCGCCCGTCGCCGCGTCGCATGCGCAGCTGCGAAGCGTCGGCGCGGACCCGCCCCGACGAACAGCTTAAGGGACATGCGCATCGTGCCCGCTCTCGTGAAGGCAGGCGCCCAGCACGAGGAGCCCTGGACGGTCGAGCGCGCGTTGCAGTTCTACAACGTCGAGGGGTGGGGCGCGTCGTTCTTCACCATCAACCCCAACGGGAACCTCTGCGTGACGCCCTACGGCCAGCCGGGGCCCGTCATCGAGATCATGGACGTGATCGAGGACGCGCAGGAGAAGGGGCTCGGCTTCCCGCTGGTCATCCGCTTCAACGACATCCTGCGCACGCGCGTCGTGAAGCTCAACGACAAGTTCCGCGACGCCATCGCGTCGAACGGCTACAAGGGCGGCTACTTCGGCGTCTATCCCGTGAAGGTCAACCAGCTCCGCGAGGTCGTCGAGGAGATCCTGGACGCGGGCGCGCCCTACCACCACGGGCTGGAGGCGGGCAGCAAGCCCGAGCTCTTCGTCGCGCTCGCGCTGAACACCGATCCCGACGCGCTCACCATCTGCAACGGCTACAAGGACGAGGACTACATGCGCCTCGCGCTCTCGGGCCGCAAGCTGGGCCGCAAGGTCATCGTCGTCATCGAGAAGCTCAGCGAGCTTCCGCTCCTGCTGCGCGTGGCGGCCGAGATGGGCGTCGAGCCGCTCATCGGCCTGCGCGCGAAGCTCACCACGAAGGGCGTGGGCAAGTGGGAGAAGAGCAGCGGCGACTTCGCCAAGTTCGGCCTCACCATCCCCGAGCTGATCGAGGCCGTCCGTCTCCTGAAGGAGGCGAACAAGCAGGACGCGTTGAAGCTGTTCCACTTCCACGTGGGCTCCCAGCTCACCGACATCCGCACCATCAAGGACGCCGTGAAGGAAGGCGCGCGCATCTACGCCAAGCTGCGCAAGATGGGGATGCCCGTCGAGTTCTTCGACATCGGCGGCGGCCTCGCCGTGGACTACATGGGGAGCCGCAACACCGACAACAGCAGCACCAACTACACGCTCGACGAGTACTGCGGCGACGTCGTGTACAACGTGCAGCAGATCTGCGAGAGCGAGGAGGTCCCCGTCCCCAACCTCGTCTCGGAGAGCGGCCGCGCGCTCACGGCCTACCACTCCTGCATCATCATGAACGTCTTCGGCAACATCGAGATCGGCTCGCCCAAGGTGGCCATCCCGACCAACGCCGAGGAGTTCGGCGTCGAGATCGTCAAGCAGATGCGCGAGATCGTCGATGGCGTCACGCCCAAGAGCGCGCTGGAAAGCTATCACGACGCCACCGCCAAGAAGGACGAGGCGCTCGACGCCTTCCGCCTGGGCCTCATCGGGCTGGAGGAGCGCGCCGCCGTCGAGGCGATGTTCTGGGAATTGATGAAGAAGCTCGTCCCGCTCACCAAGAAGATGCGCCGCGTCCCCGAGGACCTCCAGGACATCGAGACGAAGCTCGCCGACCAGTATCTCGCGAACTTCTCGCTCTTCCAGAGCGCCCTCGACCACTGGGCCTTCGACCAGCTCTTCCCCGTCATGCCCGTGCACCGCCTCGACGAGGCGCCCACGCACGAAGCCACGCTCGTGGACATCACGTGCGACTCCGACGGCAAGATCGACGAGTTCGTCGGCCCCGAATCCAGCGCGCCCACCGTGAAGCTCCATGATATCAGAGGCAACGAGCCCTACTTCATCGGCATGTTCCTCACCGGCGCCTACCAGGACATCATGGGCGACATGCACAACCTCTTCGGACGCACCAACGAAGTCCACGTCTTCGTCGACGACGAGGACCCCGAGGACTTCTACCTCGAGACCGTCATCCCCGGCGACATCATCAGCGACGTCCTCGCCCGCGTCCAGTACGAGCCGCGCGAGATGCTCCGTCGGGTCAAGACCGCGATCGACGCGCGCGTCAAGGACCCGCAGTTCCCGCTGAAGCCCAAGGACGGCGTCGCCATCATGGACTTCCTGGAGCAGACGCTGCGCAGCTACACGTACCTCCTGCCCATGAGCGCGGACGGCAGCGAGCGCATCACGCCCGCCGCGGTCAAGGCGCTCGAGGCGCCCAAGACCGAGCGCGCATGATCCGGGAGCGCCTCGCCCGCGAAGCGCCCATCCGCGTGCGCGACGCGATGAAGATGTGTCTAGACGCCTACTAGGGCGGCGGCCGCCCCATTGGGGCGGCCGGAGATTTCTACACCGCCGCCAACGCCTCGCTCTTCAGCCACGCGATGGCGCGCTTCGCCCACGCGGCCGCGGAGCGCCTCGAAGGCGCGCGCATCGTCGAGCTGGGCGGCGGCACCGGCATCCTCGCCGCCACGCTGGACGCGCCCGTCACGATCGTCGAGCCCCATGCCGGCATGGCCGCGCAGCAGAAGGCGCGCGGGCTCCACGTCGTCGCCTCGCTGGACGACCTGCGCCCGGCCCCCACCATTTTCCTCGCCAACGAGGTGCTCGACGCGCTCCCCGTGCACCGCCTGCTCGGGACGGCCGAGGGCGTGCGCGAAGGCTACCTCGACGCGGACCTGCGCGAGGTGCCGGGCCCCCTCTCGCCCGAGCTGGCCGAGGCCGCCAAGCGCCTCGAGCATCTGCTTCCGGAAGGCGCGGCGGCGGAGGTGTGCCTCGACGCGCAGCCGCTCCTCGCGCAGATGGCCCGCGCCGCGCCGCGCGGCTACGCGCTCTTCCTCGACTACGGCGACGCGCCCGAGAAGCTCAACCCGGCCGGCACGCTGCGCGGCTTCCGTGAGCACCGCGTCGTCCCCCCCTTCGAGGCGCCCGGCGAGCATGATATCACGGCCGACGTCGACTTTCCGTGGATCGCCACGCTCGCGCAGCGCGAAGGGTGGCGCCAGCACGCGACCACGCGCCAGCGCGACCTCCTCGCCGACCTCGGCCTCGTGGAGGACATGATGGGCGCGATGTCGCGCGGCGACCACGCGGCCTACCTCGCGGGCAAGAACCTGCTCGTCGGCATGGGCGAGCGCTTCGGCGCGCTGCTCCTCGCCCGCGACGCGCCGCTCGATCCTCCGCTGCCCGGCTTCCGCGCGAGGGGCCTGCGATGAGCGCCGAGGCCGCGATCCGCGCGCGCATCGCCGCGGAGGGCCCGATCCCGTTCCACGACTTCATGGCGCTCGCCCTCGCGGAATACTACGGGCGCGGTCCCGCCATCGGCCCCGGCGGCGACTTCAGCACGAGCGTGCGCTTCCCCGCGTTCCGCCGCGCGATGGCCCGGCTCGTCGCGCACGCGCGCCAGGCCGTGCCGGACCTGCGCGTGGTCGAGCTGGGCGCCGGCACGGGGCAGCTCGCGCGCAGCATCCTCGCCGAGCACCCGGGCCTCGACTACGTCACCGTCGACCCCAGCGAAGCGCTGCGCGAGCGCCAGCGCGAGGCCGGCGCGCGGCCGGTCGCCTCGCCCGGGATGCTATCACCCGCGCCCTCGCTCGTCTTCGGGAACGAGGTGCTCGACGCGCTCCCCGTGCGCCGCGTGGTGGGCGCGCCCGATGGCGGCCTGCTGGAGATCGGCGTCGACGTGAAGGAGGGACGCTTCCGCGAGCGGCTGATCCCCATGCGCGACGCGCGCGTCGAGGCGCGCCTGAAGGCCGAGGGCGTCTGGCCCGCGCGGGGGCAGGTGTTCGACGTCGCGCCCATGCTGGAGGACGTCGTCCGCGCCGCCGCGCGCCTCGTCGATCCCGGCTTCCTCGTCTTCGTCGACTACGGCGACCCCGCGCCCGCGCTCTACGGCCCGCAACGGCTGCACGGCACGCTCGCGGCGTACAAGGCGGGCGGGCGCTTCCAGGAGCCGCTCGATGAGCCGGGCCGCCGCGACCTCACCGCCGACGTCGATTTCACCGCGGTCGAGCGCGCCGCGACGGAGGCGGGCCTGGAGCCGCTCGGCCTCGTCACGCAGGGCGCGTTCCTCGAAGCGCTGGGCATCGGCGACCTGGGCCTCCCCGACGAGGTGCGCGACGTCGCGGGCATGGCCGGCCTGGGCAGCGCGTTCCACGTCGCCGCGTTCCGGCGCGGGACGAGCGCCACGCTTCCCGGCTACGCGCCTTCGCGCTGAGCGTCCCGAAGCTCCTCGGCGGCCTTGTGCAGCCTCGCGCGGCGCTCCAGCAGCGTCTCGACGTGCGCGCGCTGCTGCTCCGCGAGGTAGGAGGTCTCGTGCGCGGCCTCGACGCGCGGCGTGCCGGTCCCCTCGCGGCGCTCTGCCGCGATCTCGGCGTTGTGAACGTGCTCCGCGGCGCGGTTCGCGATCCGGCGCAGGCGCTCCGCGTCCGGGGGCGCGTCGCGATCCTCCAGCGCGCGCTGGGCCCGGTCCGTCAGGCGCCGCATCGCCTCCACCGCGAGGATGCGCCGCGACTCGGGCGCTCCCTCGGTCGTCGCCAGCAGGTCCATGAGCAGCGCGTCGTCCAGCGCCCGCGCCGCCTCGACGAGGGTCGCCGCGCGGCGCCGCGCCTCCTCCCAGCGGGGCCACGGGTCGTTGCGGATCGGCATGCGTCCGGCTCGCCCTGCGAGGGAATGCCGGCTCTGGCCCGATCCTCGCTCAGAAGCGCTTATCCCGAATCGGCCCCGTCGCGCCGCGCGTGCAGCCGTTCCTCCTCGGGGAGCAGCCCCTCCGCGTGCCGGACGTCGTGGACGTCGCGCGCCGCCAGCGCCGGGTCGCCCTCGCGCCCGCCGCCCGCGCCCGCATCGAGGCCTCCCGCGCGCGCGTCGTGCGCATGCTCGGCCACGACGCCGACATGCACTACGGCGTCACCAGCGACGCGCGCCTCCCGATCTCGCGCATGCAGGTCGAACGCTACGACGCCAAGAGCGGCGTCGCGTACGGCGTCACGACCGGCTTCGGCGAGCTCGCCCGCGTCCGCATCCCCGCCGAGGACCTCGAAGCGCTCCAGCGCAACCTCCTCCTCTCGCACGCCTGCGGCGTGGGCGACCCCCTCCCCGACGAGGTCGTCCGCGCCCTCCTCCTCCTGCGCGCCGCGAGCCTCGCCGTGGGCTTGTCGGGCGTGCGCGTCGAGACCGTCGAGGCGATCCTCGCCCTGCTGAACCATGATATCACGCCCGTCGTCCCCTCGCGCGGAAGCCTGGGCGCCTCGGGCGACCTCGTGCCCCTCGCGCACGCCTCGCTGGTCCTCATCGGCGAAGGCGAAGCGCGCCACCAGGGCAAGCTCATCTCCGGCCGCGAGGCGATGGCGGCCGCGGGCCTCGCGCCGCTCGTCCTCCAACCCAAGGAAGGCCTCGCGCTGATCAACGGCACGCAGATGATGAGCGCCCTGCTCGCGCTCGCGGTCCACGACGGCTGGGCGCTCGTCCGCACCGCCGAGGTCGCGGCCGCCATGAGCATCGAGGCGCTCCTGGGCAGCGTCGCCCCCTTCGACGCGCGCCTCCAGGCCGCGCGCCCGCACCCCGGCCAGGCCGAGACGGCGGCGCACCTGCGCGCGCTCCTGGAAGGCTCGGGGATCGTGGCGTCGCACGCCGACTGCGACCGCGTCCAGGACGCCTACTCGCTGCGCTGCACGCCGCAGGTCCTCGGCCCCGTCCGCGACGCCCTCCGCCACGCCCAGGAGCGCCTGGAGGTCGAGCTCTCCAGCGTCACCGACAACCCCCTGATCCTGGAGGACGGCGCGCACAGCGGGGGCAACTTCCACGGCGAGAACCTGGGCCTCCTCTGCGCGTACCTGGCGCCCGCGCTCGCCGAGGTCGCCGCGCTGGCCGAGCGCCGCGTCGCGCGCCTCGTCGACCCGCGCCTCTCCGAGGGATTGCCCGCCTTCCTCGTGGAGAAGAGCGGCCTCAACAGCGGACTCATGATCCCGCAGTACGTCGCCGCGGCGCTCGTGCTGGAGAACCAGGTCCTCGCGCACCCCGCCGTCGTGGGCAGCCTTCCCACGAGCGCGAACCAGGAGGACCTCGTGAGCAACGGCGCCGTGGGCGCGCTGCTCCTGCGCCAGATCCTGGAGAACGCGCAGCGCGTCGTGGGCATCGAGCTCCTCTGCGCCGCGCAGGCGCTCGACCTGCGCAAGCCGCTGGAGCCGGGCGTCGGCACGCGCAAGGCGCTCGCGCGCGTGCGGCAGGAAATCGCGTTCCTCCACCACGACCGGGTGCTATCAGGCGACCTCGCGAAGGCGCACGCCCTGGTCCGCGCCGGCGCCATCCTCGCGGCGACCGGAGGCGCGCCGTAGTGCCCCCCGAGCTGCGCGGCGAGCGCGTCGTCCTGCGCGCGCCCACGGAGCGGGACGTCCCCTTCCTCCTGGCGTTCGCCAACGACCCCGACCTGCGCGGGTGGCTGCGCTTCACGATGCCCACGACCGAGGAGCTGGAGCTGCGCTGGCTCGCCAGCCTCGACGACGCGCACGACCGCGTCTGGCTCATGCTCGACGGGACGCGCGCCGTGGGCTGCGTCGGCCTGCACGGCTGGGACCCGGTCGCGCGCCACGCCGAGCTGGGCCTGGGGATCCTGCTCCCCGCGGATCGAGGGCGCGGCCTGGGCCACGAGGCGTGCGCGCTCGCCCTGCGCCACGCCTTCGACGAGATGGGGCTCCAGCGCGTCTGGCTCCACGTGATCGAGGACAACCCGGCGCGCAAGCTCTACGAGCGCCTCGGCTTCCGCGAGGAGGGGCGCCTGCGCCGGCACGTCTACAAGCGCGGCGCGTGGCGCGACAGCATCGCGATGGGCCTGCTGCGCGAGGAGCGGCGCGGATGAGCGTCTTCCTGCGCGGGCCGCGCGTCGACGTGCTCGCGAGCGACGCCGCCGACCCCGCCTTCGCCGCGGCGCGCGAGCCGTGGCTCCTTCCCGCCGGCGCGCCCGCGGTCGACGTGGACATGGACGGCGAGGTGAGCCTCGTCTGGGCGCCCGCGCGCGGCGGGAAGACGGGCGGCAGCCTCGCGCTGGCCGACGTCGACTGGATCGCGCGCCGCGCCCTGCTCGTCGCGTACCTGGCCCCCGGCGCGCCGCGCGACCTGGCCCGCGAGGCGCTCGCGCTGGTGGTCCGCTACGCGCAGGACGAGCTCGCGCTCGAACGGCTCGACGCGCAGGTCCGCGCCGGGGACGCGGGGACGCTGGCGGCGCTCGCCGCGCTCGGCTTCGTCAAGGAAGCCGAACGGGTCGACGTGGTCATTTGCTCGCGCCGCGTGCCCGTCCACCCGCGTTGACGGCGCGCGTCGAGAAGCCGCACCGAAGGGTTATGCGCCCCCGGTGGATTGCGCCTTGCGAGGCTGTGTCATGGGCATCCGGAGCGAGACGGCGGCGTTCGCCGCGGGCGGCCTGGCGCTGATCGGCGCGTGCGTGCTCCCCTTCACCGCGGCGTGCCTCGCCGCCTGCGGCATCGCGCTCTCCGTGGGCGAGGTCCTCGTCGCGCGGCGCGCCCTCGTGGGCGCCTGAGCCGGACCGCGGCAACCGTTCGGGTGCAGCGCGCGAACTTGCATCTTCGCAGGTTTGGGTCGCGGCAGCGAGGCACAACCCCCATGCGCCGCTTCCTTGCCCTCAGCTTGCCTGCCATCCTGCTTCTCTCGGGCGTCACGCTCGTCGCGTCGAACGCCGCCGCGTCGGACCAGCTCTGGGACTGCCAGAGCCTCCTCAACGATGACGGCACCTGCGCGGGCTCCGTCTGCGCGGGCAACGGCGGCTGGGGCGAGTGCGCGCCGCAGACGACCGAGAAGGTCTGCACGCAGGGCCACGCGCCCTGCCAGGGGCTCGACGTCCTGTGCGTCTACGGCCCCAAGGTCAACGAGTGCCTGATGGGCTGCGCGTGCTACATCGGGGGCGCCGCCACCACGCCCCAGCCGTGCGTCGACTGCCCCACGTACCCCATCGTGTGCGTCTCCGGCGTCACGGCCGGCACGTGCGGCGACGGCGACGACGTGTGCGTCTCGATCGGCACGCTGCCGCGCCACTGCGAGGACCTGCCCGGCACGACGTGCAACGTGCCGTGCCAGCAGCACGTGGAGTGCGTCGTGTTCGTGGGCTCCGGCGCCGCGGCCGCGACGTGCTTCGTCGATGGCCGCGAGGTCGGCCCCGTGCAGACGTGCGACACGTGCGCCGTCCTCTTCGGCGTCACCTGCCAGGTCGGCACGGACGCGAACGCCTGCGACGGCGTGAGCCCGCCGCCCTGCGCGTGCATCCCGGCGAGCCAGCCCCAGCCGATCCCCGTCGCCCTCTGCGTGCGCAGCGTCAACGCGGCGCACTGCACCTGGGCCGGCCAGGACCACCCCGCGTGCGTCACGATCAGCCAGCAGGTCCCGCAGTGCCTGCCCGACCCCGGCGTGGTCTTCACCTGTGGCGACCTCGCGCCCGCCTGCTCCGACCCGACGAACCCGTGCGCGTGGGGCTGGATCGAGTGCGGGCCCAGCGGCCTGCCCCCGGTGCGCGCCGCGTCCCCGGTGGAGTGCATGGAGTACTACTGGTCGCAGGACTTCGGCCCCGTGAGCGTCACGATGCGCGACTCGTGTCACGTCTCGGTCGAGCAGCACGTGCTGGCCTAGAGCGCGACCAGGCGGGAGCCATCCTATCGGACCGCGACCGGCTGGCCGTCCTTCTCCCGCGGTGGCGCGCGCTGCGGGCGAACGACCTCCAGGTGAGCGCCCGGCGCGATCCCGACCTCGGAGAGGAGGCGCGTGTCGCGCTCCATGCCGTGCTCCTCGGCCCATCGTGTGCCCATCTCCGGCAGCGGGGCTCCGTTCGCGCGCAAGGCCCAGCGCCGGCCGTAGGTGAACGGCGGCAGCCGCGCGTGCGCCTTGCTCAGGCGCGCCCACAGGTCGTCCAGGAAGTCGGCGCACGTGGTCTCCTTGCTCCACGGCACGAGCCAGCCGCCCGCCTCCGGCCCCAGGAGCGGCGTGGCGTCCACCGCGAGGAAAGCGGTTTCGCGCACGTTCGCCGTGACCTGCTCGATGGCGTGCCGCATGACGGCGGAAGCGGCCGAGGCGTTGCCCGGTCCCGCGAGCGCTTCGAGCGTGTCGCTGGACGTGAGCGTCAACTCCAGGGAGCGGCGCATCTCGTCGAGGATCTCTCCTCCGTCGGCGGGCGAGCGCGCCATGGCTTGGGCGTAGGCGTTCACGTCGGTGTCCTTGAAATCGGCCGGCGTGTAGAACACCTTGTTGTTCTTCCAGAGGATGAGGAAGAAGCACGCCGCCACGCCGGTCGCAAAGAACATCGCGAAGAGGAGCGAGGCCCATTGGACGGCGCCCGTGGTCGTCGTCAGCGCGTAGGCGAACACGCCCTCCACCAGCGCGACGAACAGGCCGATGACCCAGAGCGGGCTGAGCTGATGGCTCGCAGAAGGAAATCCCGGCACGGCGCTCGCCGCCACGCCAGCAGGGCCGCGCCATTTCAAGGCGGCAGGTGGACTGTTATCCGATCACGAGCGTCTCCTTCTCCGGCTGCCAGCCGGGCCCGAAGCGGTCGAGCCGGTAGGGCTTCGGGTCGACGGGCGGCTGGCGCCCCAGGATCAGGTCGGCGACGATGCGCGTCGTCATGGGGCTCACCATGAAGCCGTGGCCGGAGGCGCCGTTGAGCTGGAGCAGGTTGTCGACGCCGGGCGTCGGGCCGAGGATCGGCTTGTTGTCCGGCGTGACGTCGTACGCGCCGGCCCACTGGCGCATCACCTTGACCTCGCCCAGCGTGGGCAGGACGTCGAGGAGGGCGCGCGCGACGCGCTTGGTGAAGTCGAAGCTGCTCGCGAAGTTGACGCCGGGCTTCTCGCCGGGCGTGCCGATGCCGCAGACCAATTCGCCCCGCATGTCCTGGCTCGCGTAGAGGCCGTTGCGCAGGTCGACGACCATCGGGTCGAGGAACGGCTTCAACGCCTCGGTGACGAGGATCTCGTGGCGCACCGGCGTGTTGGGAAGCTCCACGCCCGCGAGCGCGGCCACCTCGCGGCTCCAGCACCCCGCGGCGTTGACCACCGTCTCGCACGCCACCCGTCCGCGCGTGGTCTCGACCGCCACGATGCGGCCCCCCGAGGTCTCGAAGCCGGTGGCGCCCGTGAAGGTGCGCACGTCGACGCCCAGCTCGACGCAGCGCTTGGCGAGCCCCTGCACGACGGCCCACGGGAAGATGATGCCGTCGCCCGGATGATAGCTCGCGGCGACGAGGCCCTCCAGGTTCAGCTCGGGCACCAGGACGTGCGCCTCGGTGGGCTCGACGTAGCGGCTGGGCACGCCGTTGGCGTTGTGGAACTTGACGACGTCGCGCAGCGCGCGCGCCTTCTCCTCGTCGTGCGCGAGGAAGAGGTAGCCGCCCTGCCGGAACCAGACGTTGAAGCCCAATTCCTGGCTCATGCTGCGGAACATCGGGATGCTCTCGCGCGCCAGGACGAGGTTGTCGCCCGTGCCCCACTGCGCGCGCACGCCGCCGCCGTTCCGGCCGCTGGCGCCGTGCAGGAGATAGCTTTTCTCCAGGACGAGGACGTCGGTGACGCCGGCCAACGCGAGGTGGCGCGCGAGCCCCAGGCCGTTGACGCCGCCCCCGACGATCACGACCTGATATCGTTCCCGCAGCGGGCCCTCGGTGGTGAACCTCACTCCGCTTCCCCCGCGAGGTAGCGCAGCGGGATGGGCTGGACGGGCGCGCGGAAGGTGATCGCGCCCAGCGCCCCGGCGGGCTGGCCCGTCTCCTCGGCGAGCATCTGGCGCGCGAGCGTCAGGCACGTCTTCCCCTGGCAGGGGCCGGTGGCGAAGCCCGTGAGGCGCTTGAGGCTCTCCAGGTCCGTGCAGCCCGCGGCGATGGCCTCGCGAAGCTCGACGTCGTTGACGTCCTCGCACGCGCATACGATGCACTTGGGGGTCAAGCGCGTGCCTCCTTCGCGGCGGCGCGCCCGGCCGCTTCGCCCTGGCGCAGGCGCTCGGCGAGGGGCGCGTCGCCCAGCACGCTGCCGCACGCGAAGACGCGCGGCGCCGGCGCGGGGCTTGCGGGCGCGAGGGCCCATCCCTTCGGCGTCAGCGCGCCGCCCGCCTGCTGCACCAATTCGACGCGCGGCGTGGCGTTGCCCGCGGCGAGCACGCAGTCGGCCTCCATGCGCTCGCCGCTTGATAGCACGACGGCCTTGACGTGGTCGGAGCCTTCGATGGCCGAGACGTCGGCGATCCGGGCCTCGGCGCCCGCCTTGCGCAGGTCGTCCGCGGCCTGCTGGCCCCAGCCCTCCGCCGAGGTGACGACGACGCGGCGCCCGGCGAGGACGCCGTGGCGGTGGAGGAGGATCAACGCGGCGCGCGCGCCCATCACACCAGGAAGGTCGTTGCCCGGGAGGAGCGGGGGGGTCTCGTGGGCGCCGGCGGCGACGACCACCGCGCGGGGGCGGCATTCGAGGATGCGTTCGGCGGTGAGGATCGCGGCGAGGCCCGGCGCGGGAAGGGCGTCTCCGTGGCCGTCCGTGGGGTAGAGGCCGAAGACGACGCTGCGCGTCAGGACGGGGCCCGCGATATCATTCAAGAGAGCGTCGGCCTGCGCGCGCTCGCCCAGGAGGAGCGAGCCCCCCGCGCGGTCGCCTTCGTCCACGAGGGCCACTCGGGCGCCTTCGCGGGTGGCGGCGCGCGCGGCGGCCAGGCCGCTGGGTCCCGCGCCCACGACGAGGACGTCGGCGTCGAGCTGGCCGATGGCGGGGCGGCGCGGGCCCATCGGCCGAAGGTCGGGCAGTTTGCCAAAGCCGGCCATGCGGCGCACGATCGCGTGGTGGATCGGGCGCAGCCACGGCGCGCGCGCGAACTGGCCGTGCACGTCGAGCACGCGCGGGTAGGCGCGGTCGATCACCCCGAAGAAATCGCGCCGCGCGCTGGGGAACGCGTTCTGCGTCTCGACGACCATGCCATCATGGGCGGGCGTGACGCAGGCGCGCACGTTGGGCACGCCGTCCACGCGCATCAGGCAGCCCGCGCACTTGCCCGTGCAGCAGAAGAGCCCGCGCGGCCGGTGGTACTTGATCGAGCGCATCAGGGTGCGCTCGCCGTGCGCGTGCAGCGCTGCGCCGACCGTCTCGCCCTCGAACGCCCGGATGGCGCGCCCGTCGAGGCGCAGCGTGATGGGCTTCCCGCGGAACGCCGAAGGGCCGGGCTCGACGCGGAGGTCGTGGGCCATCTTGGGCGCCGCAGCCGGAGGGGGCTACTTGGGGGTTGCGGGACGTTTGGCCGGGTGGGGGGATGGCCGTTCCGCTCGTTCAGGCATGGTCCGCGGCGCGCGGCGCATCGTACCTGGCCCGCATGCGGCTGCGCCAGACAAGCCACCCCAACATGGGCAGGCCGATGTCGCCCACCATGTAGAGCGTATAGAGGCCGGGCGTGACCGCGCCCTGGGTCACCAGGCCCGTCGCGACGAACGCGACCACGATCCCGCCCGCGACGACCGGCAGCGCGACGCACGCGACGATGCCGGCGAGCTTGTCACGCATGGGCACGCCGCGCGCCGCGAGGACGAGCGATCCGAAGCCGATCATGGCGACGAGGAGGAGGCGGCCGCGGTCCAAGGCATTGAGCCGCTCGGGCGAGACGCGGCCCGTCCAGAACACGTGGGCCAGCGGCGCGGCGACGGCGAGGACGGCGCGCTCGAGCAGGACATCGGCGCCGACGCGCAGCGCAATCCATGTGATGGCCAGGAAGAGAGCGATGAAGGCGAGGACGGCCCCCAGACGCGCGGCGAGGGCGCGCAGGCCCATGTCGTGGGCGCTCTGGAGCGCGCCGAGGGAGAGCCAGAGGACGAACCCCGCCGCGCCGATGAGGATCACGCCCGCCTGCCAGAGGACCACGTGCGCGTAATCGAACCACGCCGGCGCGTTCACGCCGACCCATCCCAGGGTGACCAGGCGCGCGACGTTCACCACGAGCACGAACGGGAGCGCGGCGAGGGTGCCGATGGCGCGCCAGCGGACCGGGGCGGGGTGAGCGACGATGGCCGCGACAAGCATGATGGCGACGGAGTAGGCGGTGCAGCCCAGGCTGATGAAGAAAGAGAAGGAGCCCGCGAACGTCACCTGGGGCCCGACGCTGCGCGCGGGCAAGCCCACCAGGCTCGCGCTCCAGGCGACCAGCGCCGCCGTGCCGTCCTGGAACGGCGGGCCCTCGTCCGGGAAGAGGAGGTACACGACGAGCCCGACGATGCTGAAAGCGAGAAGATATCGTCCGGCCACGCGCGCCTGCTCGCCCTTCGCGGCGCGGCGCAGCGACGCGTGCAGCCTCGACACGCTGGGGAGCCCAAGGTAATCGAGCCAGCGCACCTCATTGGGTCGTCGTCGTCTCGTGCAGACACCCCTGCGCGACATGGGGTCACGCGGCCGCGCGTCCTTGGAGCTTGTGGAGCATTGCTTTCTTTCATCGAGAGGAACAGACAACCCCCCACGTGCTTTTGGAAACAATTCGTTATGTTAAGCTTCCTCGGTGAGCAGGTATCTAGCCTGCTCCCACGAGGCTGCATGGCACGATATACTTCCGCAAGTCACAACGATGGTCTAGTCTGTTACTTGCATGATGATATCCTTCGTGCCCCGGGCGACAGCTCGCCCGAGTGTGGAGGAATCCAATTGGCCAAAGACATGCAATCTCCGATCCGAACGCGGCTTCGCGGCAACGGCGTCCGGACGCTGCTGCTCGCGCTCGTCCTCATCGCGCCGCTCTCTCTCGCGGTCGCCGCGACGCAGCCGCAGGACGTCACCGTGCCCGCTGGGACGACCCTCACCGTGGCGGCGCCCCTCTCCGTGGGCACGCTCACCGTGCTGGGCACGTTGAAGATGGACGCGCCCGGCGACTTGCGCATCGTCGCGCAGAGCATCCACGTCGGGCCCCACGGCGTAATCGCTGGCTTCGCCGGCGCGCCCGGGCGAGACGCGCACGGCCTGGGCGCGACGGGAGCGCCAGGCCTCGACGGCGGCTCCGTGTACCTGACCGCACAGTCGGTCGAGGTGGACGAGGGCGGCTTCATCCTGGCGGGCGCGGGCGGCCACGGCGGCAACGCCGAAGGGCTCGGCCTCGTGACCGCAGGCCCGGGCGGCCAGGGCGGCTCCGTCGTCGTCCAGGCCGTCACGAGCCGGCTCGACGGCGCGCTCGTGCCCGGGGACGGCGGCGACGGCGGCAACGCGGCCGAGGTCGTCCATGACCTCGTGCTCCAGGGCGCGACGGTGGCAGGTAACGGTGGCGACGCGGGCTGGGCTCTCCTCAATGGGCGCCCGGTCGCGCCGAGCGCCGCGCCGCCCCCGATCGTCGCGGAAGTCATCGACCTCGTCTTCTACTGCGGAGTGCCGCTCCCCCTGACTCCCGTAGGGGCTCCCGGGGCGCCGGGCGTCGTTACGCGCGGCGGGCGTGGCGGCGACGCGTGCATGAGATCCTTCAGCGCCGATGGCCTGCCGTGCGTCGGTGATGCGGGCGATGGCGAAACCCCCCACCCCACCCACGCGTCGGCCACGGCGGGCAACGGCGGCGCCGGCGGCCCGACCCAGCCCGGCGGCGCGGGCGGCACGGCCGTCGCTTGGGCCCGCTCGGGCAACGGGTCCGACGGATGCCCGGGCGCGACGACGGGCGGCGCGGCCGGCAATGGCGCGGGCGCCACGGCCGACGCGCAAGGCGGCCGGGGCGGCCAGGGCGGCCACTCCGTCGGCCTCACCGCCGGCGGCAGCGGCGGTGGCGGCGGCAGCGCGTTCTCGGAAGCATACGGCGGCATCGCCGGCAACGGCGGCAGCATCACGACGGCGATCGGCACCGGCGGCGCCGCCGGCATCGGCGGGGGCGCCTCGGCCACCGCGGTGGCCGGCGATGGCGGCAGCGGCGGCGACAACAACTCGGGCATCGGCGGTGGCGGCGGTTCGGCGAACGCGACGGCGATCGCGGGTCACGGCGGCAACGGCGGCAACGCCGGGCCCGGCCTGACTGGCGGCACCGCGGGCCTCGGCGGCTCCGGCGGCAATCCCTCGTCCTCGGCCCGTGCGGGCAGCGGCGGTGCAGGCTCGATCGGCGGTGGCGGCGGCGACGCGAAGGCGACCACCGGCGGCCCGGGTCAGAGCCCGTACGGCGGCGACGCGGGCAACATCGGCACGGCTCAGCCCGGCGGCAGTGGCGGGAGTTGGAGCGCGGTCGCCATCGCAGGCGATGGTGGCGACGGCTGCTCGAGCCCGACCCACACGCCCGTCCCGGGCAACGGCGGCCAGGGCGTGGCGTCCGGCCCCACGGGCGGTGCGCCCGGAGGCAACGGCACGCCCCACGGCCAGGCCGGCTCGAGCCTCCAGACATCCTCCGCCAACGGGAGCTCCGGCGGCATCGACGGACCCACGTGCGCGACGGGCATGCACGCCCCGCCGCCTTTCCAGGACGTCTTCTAGGAGGAGACGGCAAGAGCGTGACATCCGGAGCCGTGCGTTCCGCGCCGCACGGCTCCTCTTTTCCCTTTTCCCCAGGAGAACGACGCATGGACCCCGGACGCAAGCCCCGTATCCCGCGTGCATTTGCCATCGCGTGCGCCGCGCTCGTCGCCCTGACGAGCCTCGGCGCCGCCTCGCTCGCGCAATCCGCGGGGCCCGACATTGTCGTCGCGCGGGGCGTGACGCTCACGCTCGATGCGCCCGCGCACCTGCGCCATCTCCTCGTCCAGGGCGAGCTGGTCCTCGACCTGCCGCCCCATGCGGTCCTCGCTGCCGATGACGTCCGCGTCGCCTCGTCCGGCGCGATCCGCGGCGCCAACGGCGCGGACGCGCCCGCCGCGCGCGGCCTCGACGCGTCTGGCCTGCCAGGCGCGCCCGGCGCGAGCGTCGCGCTGCGCGTCGGCTCGCTGGTGGTCGAGCGCGGCGGCGCGATCGTTGCCGGCTCGGGCGGGCGCGGCGGCGACGCCCTCGGATCCGGCCTCCTCCGCGGCGGCCCCGGAGGCGCCGGCGGCTCGCTCCTCCTCGACGCGGCGCAGAGCAGTGTCGAGGGGCGCCTCGCGGCGGGCTCGGGTGGCGAAGGCGGCGACGCGATCGCGCTGCGCGCGCCGGCGACCGCGCAGGGCGGACGCGGCGGCGACACGGGCGTCGCGCTGCTCGACGGCGCGCCGATCCCCATGACGAATGATATCATGCCGTCCCCGCGCTTCGCGGCCGGGTGCAGCTCGCCGCCTCTCGGCGCGCCCGGCGCGGCCGTCGTCGGCGGCGCGGGCGGATACGCCTGCATGCGCGTCGAGAGCGAGGCCGGCGCGCCCGGCCCCGCGTGCGGCCCCGGCACGGAAGGCGGGCCGGCCCTCGCCCTCGCCATCGGCGGCGACGGCGGCGACGGCCTCGCGCCTGGCGCCCCCGGAGGCGCCGGCGGCAGCGCGTTCGCGCAGGCCGACGCCGGGCAAGGCGGCGCGGGCGCGGACTGCATCACGGGCAGCGGCGGCGCCGGAGGCGTTGGCGGCCGGGCCCTCGCCCAGGCGCGCGCGGGCCAGGGCGGCCAGGGAGGCGTGGGCGCGGCGGGCGGCGCCGGCGGACTCGCCTTCGCGCAGGCGCGCGGCGGACCCGGTGGCGCAGGCGGGTCGGGCGCGCTCGCGGGAGGCGCTGGCGGCGTCGGCGGCGCGGCGGACGCCTCGGCGCTTGGCGGCGCGGGCGGCGCGGGCGGAGCGCTCGGCGCGCCCGCAGGCGGAGGCGGCCCCGGCCGCGCGGACGCTTCGGGCGGCCACGGCGGCGCGGGAGGCCGCGGCCAGACGGCGGGCGGGAATGGCGGCGAAGGAGGCGCAACCTCCGCCAACGCCACCGGAGGCGGCGGCGGGGCCGGGGATTCCGGCGGAGGCGGCGGACCGGGAATCACCAGCATCGACGCGCGCGGCGGCGACGGCGGCGCGCCCGATGGCCTGGGCGGAGCGGGAGGCGCGTGGCGCTCCATCGCCACCGGAGGCGCGGGCGGCGACGGGTGCGACGGCGGCCAGGGCGCGAACGGCGGCTTCGCGGTGGCCGGCACGCCGGGCCCAGGCGTCTCGGGCGGATCGAACACGGAAGGTGGCACGGCTCCCCCGGGCGCCGGCAGCGCCACCGCGACGCAAGGCCGGGCCGGAGCCGCGGGCGGGCCGGGCTGCATGTTGTTAGCGATCGACTGGAGGACACCAAGATGATATCAGGACACGGAGCCCGAAGGACAAACCGATCGACCCGGCTCGCTGCGACCTGCGCGGTCGCGTTGGGCCTCGTTCTCCTGACGCCGATCGTGGGCAGCTTCGGGACCAATGCGCCCGGGATGGACGCGAGCGTCCCTGAGGGCGCGGTGACGACGCTGCAAGGCGCGCGCTCGTTGCACGACATCGACGTGCTGGGCACGCTCGTGCTCGACCTCGCCCCCGGCCAGACCCTCGACGCGGTCCATGTGCACGTGGGCGGCCACGGCGCGATCGTGGGTGCCGCAGGCGCGGCGGGCGCAGACGCGCAGGGACGCGACGCGCAGGGCGCCGCAGGCGCGGAGGGCGGCCGCGTGGTGATCCAGGCGGACTCCATCACGCTCGACGAAGGAAGCCTCGTGCAGGGCGGCCGTGGCGGTGAGGGCGGCGCGGCGACTGGCTACGGCGTCGTGGTCGGCGGCAACGGAGGCACGGGCGGCTTCGTGCGCGTGACCGCGCGGGAGCGCAGCGTGCACGGCCTCATCCTGCCCGGCTCGGGCGGCGACGGCGGCGCGGCCGTCGAGATCGTCAACGCGTCGCAGGTCGTCGGCATGAGCGTCAAGGCCGTCGGCGGGCGCGGGGGCGACACGGGCCGCGCGTGGCTCAATGGCGTCCTGGTCCCGGCCAAGCTGCCCGACCTGCCGAAGCCGCCGCTTGTCTCGATCAATCCGCCGCTCCAGTGCCCCGGCGGCGCGGCGCTCATCATCGGCTCGCCCGGGTTGCCCGAGGGCGGCCACGGCGGGACCGCGTGCATGCTCAGCATCGGCGCCCCGGGCGCCAACGGGTCGGGCTGCGCTGGCTCGACGGGCGACGCGGGCTCGACGGGAGACGCGGCAGCGGCTGCGGCGGTCGGCGGACGCGGCGGCGACGCCGCGCTTCCGGGCGTGCCCGGCGGCGGGGGCGGCGACGCGTGGGCGATCGCGCGCGGCGGCAACGGCGGCGACGGAAACAGCTGCCTGACCGGCGGCGCGGGTGGCAACGGTGGCGGCGCACAAGCGGAGGCCGTCGGAGGCGAGGGCGGCATGGGCGGGACGCTCGGCGCCCTGGGCGGCTTGGGCGGCTGCGGCTACGCAGAGGCCAAGGGAGGGCTCGGCGGCACGGGAGGCTCGGGCTCGACCACCGGAGGCGCTGGCGGCTCGGGCGGCAGCGCGTCCGCCACGACGGACGGCGGCGACGGCGGGCCCGGCGGCCTGCCCAACGGCCTGGCCGGCGACGGCGGCTGCACGTTCACCTTCGGGGCGGGCGGCAACGGAGGCCGCGGTGGGGCCTGCACCAGCATGTCCCTCTGCACGGCCGGCACGGGCGGCAGCGCGGGCCAGCCCACCGACGCCAAGTCGCGCGGCGGACGCGGTGGCGACGGCGGGCGCGGAGGGAATGGCGGCGCGGCGCACAGCGAGGTTGACCCGCGCGGCGGGGACGGCGGCGTGCCCAATGGCCTGGGCGGGCTGGGCGGCAGCGTGAGCGTCCTGGCGGCGGGCGGCGACGGCGGGAACAGCCTCACCTGGCCCGAAGGGGGACTGGGCGGCGAGGCGAGCACGCTGATCCCCCAGGGGAGCCTCGATGGCGGCCTGGGCGGCGACGGCACCCCCGCGCTGGGCGGGGTGGTTCTCGCCGACCAATCCAAGCGGGGCGAGGATGGGGTCGGGACCGGTGGGCCTGGGCCCTCCGTTGGCGGCGCACCCACGCTCTCATCCTGGGGCGCGGCGCTCATGGCCGCCGCGCTGCTTGGCGTGGGCGTCGCCTTCACGCGGCCCCGAAGGCCCGATCAGCCCTGAGCACCGCTCGGACGCATGGCCCGCGCCACGGCGGGATGCACCTCGGCTCGGCCGCGGGGCTACTTGGGGGTTGCGGGTGCGGGCGTCTCCCGCTCGCGGTTGATGAGCCGCACGGCCGAGGCGCGCGTCTTGGCGCTGGGGGGCCACGCGATGTCGCGGCGCCCCTTCGCGTCGCGCTTGACGTCGTGGTCGGCGCGGGCGGGCGCGGGCGCGGCGACGGGGGCATCCCCGGCGCGGACCGCGCGCGGCGCGTGCATCGCGCGCATGACGTCCGCGCTGCGCAGCCACGCCTTGCAGCCCACGCAGGCCATCCCTCCGGCGCGGCTGAGCGTCACGAGGTGGGCCGCGTTGGCCCCCGCGCAGACGGGGCACACGAACGGGATCAGGACGGGGGCGCGCGGAGGTGAGACGTTCAACACAACCTAGGGGGCCGCCAGGGACACGCCCGCCTTATAAGGCAGACGGGTCCGCGAGGGGTGGGAGCGCCTCCAGCGCGCCGCGCAGCGCCGGCCCTTCCGCCAGCGTGCCCACCGTGAGCACGTTGCCCATCTTGTGGACGGTCGGGTCGGTGACGCATTTCTCGTTGCAGACGTCGACGAAGACGGCGTAGGGGCGGCCCTGGGGGTCGATGGCGGCGTCGATGAAGTCGTCCATCCCGCCGCAGCGCGTCTTGCCGCACACGCCGCGCGCGAGGGGGTTGGCCGGGTCGTTGGCGGTGACGGTGGTGGCGACGGGGTGCGCGTCCTTCGCGTCGGTCATGACGGTGAGGTAGCCGTTCCACGAGGCGTTGGCCCACTCGGGCGGGTCCTGCGCGGGGCTGGCGATGTCGGTGACCGTGCCCTCGGGGCCGGTCTGCTTGCCCGCGTACCCGCCGGGGATCGTCGTGGCGACGTAGGCGAACACGAGGCGGCCGTCGGCGCCCGCGGCGAGGGCGGGGAACGCGGCGGCGGTGACCTCGGGGGGCGAGACGACGAGGGCGGGCGCCCACGTGACACCGTGGTCCTTGCTCCAGGCGTAGGTGGGCAGGCCCTTGTCGCTGATCCATCCCGCGTACACGGTGCCGTTGTCGTCGACGGCGAGGTTCACGTCGTGCACGACGCCGCTGTTGATCACGGCGGAGCCCTTCGCGATGACGTGCGAGGTCCACGTGAGGCCGTCGTCCTCGGTGACGCCGATCGTGGGGTTGCGGTTGCAGCCGCCGTGCGCGAGGAAGACGCGCCCGTCCTTGTCCGTGACCGGGTGGCCCAGCGAGTCGCCCGGGCAGTCGGTGGGGTCGGTCGTCTGCGGGAAGACCGTCACGACGGGGCCGAACGTGTAGCCGCCGTTGAGCGAGGTGGCGCACTCGGTCGTGACGCCGGTGTTCGTGCACGAGTAGACGACATTGGGATAGAGCGGGCTCACGGGGAGCATGCGCGGCTTGGCGGCGACCATGCTCTGGTGGTCCGCGATGGGGACACCCGCGCCCACGCCGCAGCCCACGGGGCTCGTGGTCCACGTGGCGCCCGCGTCGTCCGTCCACGAGAGGATCGCGCACTCGGCGTCGTTCTCGTTCTTGTAGACGCGCCCCGTCGTCGGGTCGAGGTACATGTACGGGTCGAGCGTCTGCGGCGGCGCGTGCTGGCCCGTGGGCAGCGTGGGCCCCACGTCCTTCCACGTCAGGCCGTGGTCCTCGGAGCGCATGATGGTGGGCTCGCCAGCCTGGAACGCCTCGGCGAAGATGCGCCCCTTGCTATCAATGCCCAGCGTGGGCTCGCCGCCCGAGGCGCCGGTGGAGAGCTGCAGGCCGCGGGCGGGCAGGGGCGCGGCGGCCGGGATCGCGCCGCCGCCGAGGACGTGGACCTCGCCCGCGAGCGAGGCGGGGAGCGTCGAGGCGCTCTGGACGGGCTGGGGGACGGCGCCGGGCGCGGCGCAGCCGGCGAGCAGGACGGCCAAGGCGAGGAAGACGAGCGCGAGACGCATGCGCGCGCACGGCCGGCGGGCACACAAAGGCGTTGTGGTGCTGTCGCAACAATCCTCCACAACGATGATCGGCGCGCGCCCCGATGTCCGAGGCGGTGTCGGTTGTGCGGACCCCTCTCTTCCTCGGCATGCTCCTCGTGACGTCCCTCGTCGCCCTCGCGCCCTCGGGCAACGCCGCCGCGAACGGCTGCGTCGACGCGGGCAGCGGCATCACCGCGTGCGGCGCGGCCGTCGCGGTCGGGTGCGGCGTCAGCACGGGTGTGGGCGCGGCGACCGGCATCGTCGCGTGGACGCTCGTGAGCAGCACCGAATCGGGCTCGAAGTCGTTCAGCCTGCGCGCGCCCGCCTTCGCCGGCGCCGCCGACGCGCCGTGCACCACGGCCTCGTGCACGACGGGCTTCCTCTACGCCAACGGCGTGCTTGTCTCCGAGAGCCAGACCGTGTGCTGAGGCTCAGAGCCGCTTCTGAGCCGCGGAGAGAAGGCGAAGCGTCCTCGCACCCAGGGGCCGCGCCCCCTTGACAAGGTACGCGGGCGGTGTTCACGCGGCGGAGCCCCCTGACCTCACGCGATGGGGTGCGAACTGACGTCGTTGACGGCCTTCTTGAGCCGCTTCAGGTCGAGTCTCTTCCTTGCGTGCGCATCGCGCTGCCAGGCGTCCAACGAATCGATGACCGTGTGCGCCTCGACGAGGTAGCATTCCGCGGCCTTCCACGTCAGGAGCTGATCCCCCTCCCTCCACGTGTGGACGAGCCAGATGCCGTTCTCGTCGTAATCGCGCGCCCACATCGAGTGCCCGCCGCCCGAGTTGGGCAGCCAGTCGCCGATCGCGGGCTGCCCGACGGGAATGTCCCAGGCCTTTGGGGGCGAGATGGACTCGAACGCCTTCGGGAGCGCAAGGCACACCGCGATCCCATGGGCGCCGCTCGAGGCGATCGCGCGGCGAACCTCCTGCTGGTCGAGGTGGTTGACCCTGACGTACGCGTCGATGGTCAGCGCGCGTCCGCTGGCGTCGCGGATCGACAGCTCGGGGCGGCGCCAACGGTCGAGCGCGTCGGTCTCGTACGCGCCCTCGTCGTTGCCCCCGTAGAGGTCCGCGCACATCTTCTCGAACACGCGAAGCGGCTCGTCCTCGGCAATCTGCGGGACGTGCCCCGTCTCGAGCCGCTCCATGCGCAGCATGGCGACGGCCTGCTTCGCGATCGTGCAATCGTTGTGCTCTGTGTTGCCGTAGGCATGCCTGGCGAAAGGCGCCCTGCGGTTCCAGAAGCCCGTCGCCTTGGGAGGCTTCACGGTCCCCCGCGCGAAGGCTCCGAACATCAGGGCTTTCGCCGACGTCTTCGGGGGCAGGCATCCGGTTCTCCTGTTCGCGAGTGGTGTTCGCATCATGGTTCTTCCTTCAGCGTGATCTCGGGTCGAGCGGGCGCGCGCGGTGGCGGCGCAACGGGCCCTGGGACGCGGAGCGCGCCGCGCGTGGCGTCTTGCCAAGAACGCAGCACGTCGGGCGCGATGGGCTCGGGCAGGATGGGCGCGAGGTCCTTCGCGAGCCGCGCGGGATCCGCGGCGAGGAAACCGGCAGGGTCCTTGATCGCGGTCTTTGCGATCGCTTCCAGGAGCGCCGGAGGGATCGTCGGTAGCGCGAGGATCGCCGCCTTGTCGAGCGCGCGATCGAGGCTCGCGCCAAGCCTGAGGTTCGCGAGCGCTGCGCGCCCCGCGGCGGTCTGCGAGATGCGCATCAGGTCGTCCACCGAGAAGACGCGATGCGCGGCAAGCTTCTCAATCGCCTGATGCGGGAGCCCAAGCGTCGAGAGCGGCTGCGGCGCGCTCGGAAGCGGCGCGCGTGGCGCGTCTTGCGAGGGCCGCACGCGCAGGCGAAGCGTCGCGCCGCCCGGCGCCGCGTCGTTCGAGAGGCTCACGAGGACTTGGCCCAGCTCGTCGAGACGCGCGCGGACGGGCAGCGTCAACTCCAGGTCGTCCAGGATGTAACAGCCTGACGCTCTCGGATGCCGCGCCAGCTCCTCGTGGATGCCCATCGCGGCGGAGGCGACGGTTTCGCCCAGCTCGTGCAGGACGACCTCGGAAGGGAGCGACGAGAGAGGCTCAACCGGCACGCCCGTCACCTCCCGACGCCAGAAAGGCAAGGCCGGAATGAGACGACCGCGGCTGCGCGAGAACCGCCGCCATCGTCGCGCCTCAGATGTTGATCCCGACGTCGGCGTTCACGTAGCCGAAGGACGCGTGGACGACCGTCGCGGCGGGAGGCTTCGTCTTGTCGAATTGCGCTCCTTCGCGGGACACCGTGATGACCACCTTGCCCGCGCTGTCCGTCTTGTCGGTTGTGGACTTGTACGTCCAGCTCAGGAAGGGGTCGCTCAGCGTGATGTCGATGGACTTGCCCGCGAGCGCCGTGCTGTCCACCTTCAGGAGCGTGAGGGTGACGTCCACGGCGCGCCCCGTGGGGTCGGGGGGCGACCCTCCAGGGGGCGTAGCGGGGACCACGTCCACGCGGGGTCCCGCGGTCAGCTTCAGCGAGGGGCCCTTCTGCACGATGACCGGCTTAGGAATCTGCATGTCGGGGCGCGGCTCCAACGTCGCGTCGAGATGCATGGAGCCCGCGGCCTGATCCGTGGACGTGCTCGAATCGCCGGATGCCGCGTAGGAGCCGAAGCTGTAACCGATGCTCCCCGACGCGCCCACGCCGTGCAGGCGGCTGTACGTGGCGGCCGCGCCCACCGAGAAGCCTTGGCTTTTCCCTTGGACGTTGAACCCGTTGGCGGTGTTGAACTCCGAGACCTTCATGTCGGCCGAGATGTGGACGGACTTCCACAAGTAGGCGGGCGGCGTGATGTAGTTGATCAGCGGGAGCTTCATCACAACGGGGTGTCCGTCCACCAGCTGGCCATCGTCGTCGAGCTTCTGCTCGAAGACCGCGATGACGTCGATCATCTGCTGCGAGAGCGCCGAGGCCGTGACGACGAGGCCTGCGTCGAGCTGGGCCTGCGCTTCCGCGACGGCATCGCCAACCTTGCTCACGAGCAGACCGAACGCCGGTCCCCCTCGGGCGAGCTCGTCGGTGATGTCAGCATCCGGAGCGACCACGGGCGTCACGCCCATCTTCGCTTCGCCGACGTGCAATGCCGTGGGGTGCCCGGTCCCGCCTGCCGTGAGGGCCCCCTGCCGGAGATCGCGAGCGTCCTGCTGCGCGAGGCGGATGGCCCGGAGCTGCGCGGCCTGGGCGGCGTCGATGGCTTCCTGAACGTCCTTGGAGATGGGCGCCTTTCGCTGGCTGGCGTTCGACGATTCGTGCTTGCTCTTCTTGACGTGCGTGAGTGCCACGTGATCAGACCTCCGGGCTCGCGAGGAGAAAGGATGTGATACCATTCCTCGCCGCGAGTCCGGTATGCGTGGACCTATGGGCTCCTCGGGTTTACGCCTTGCAGCGTCCATACGGTTGCTATAGGCGTTCCGAGCGGCAACGCCGACCATGCAAGGCCGAAAGCAGGGTCTCCGCGCGAAGGCGCGTTACAAGCGCTTCTGCGCGACGAAAAGCTCCGCACCCAGCACGTTGGACCCGGCCGCGCCGCGGATCGTGTTGGACCCGCTCGCGATCCAGCGCAGGTCTAGCACGTTGTCGGGCCGGATGCGCCCCACGCTCACGGCCATGCCCTTCTCCGCATACACGTCCTTGCGCGGCTGCGGCCGGTCGGGCTCGCTGCGCACGTGGAGCGGGCGCAGCGGCGCGCTGGGCAGCTTGAGCTTCTGCGGCGCGCCCTGCCACGTCGCCATGACCTCCGCGGCTTCCTCGGGTGTGGGCTTGCTGCGGAACTGCGCGGTGATCGCGACGGTGTGCCCCTCCTGCACGGGGACGCGGACGCACGTCGCGCTCACGCCGATCTCGGCGAGCTTGACGCCCTCCGGCGCGACGGCGCCGAGGAACTTGCGCGTCTCCTTCTCCATCTTCTCTTCTTCGCCGCCGATGTGCGGGATCACGTTGTTCATGATCGCCAGCGACGGAACGCCAGGATAACCGGCGCCGCTGACGGCCTGGTACGTCGCGAAGAAGACCTTCTCCAGGCCGAACACGTCGTGAAGCGGCTTGAGGCTCATCAGCGCGGTGATGGTGCTGCAGTTGCCGTTGGTGACGATCTTGCCGCGCGTCTTCTGGCGTTCGACCAGCGCGAGGTGGTCCGGGTTGACCTCGGGCAGGAGGAGCGGCACGTCGGCGTCCCAGCGGTGGTCGCGGGCGTTGCTGAAGACGTGGATCCCGCGCTCGGCGAGCGAGGTCTCGATCGGCCCTGCCTTGCCTCCGGGAATGGCGCTGAAGACGAGGTCGACGTCGAGGTCGTCCGCGGGCGTCTTGACGCGCATGTCGCGCACCGATGCCGGCATCGGATCGTCGACGACCCACGTGGCGGCGTCCTTGTAGAGCTTGCCGGCGCTCCGCTCGGAGGCGACGAGCTCGGTGACGCGGAACCAGGGGTGGTTGTCGAGGAGCATGGCGAATCGCTGGCCCACCATGCCGGTGGCGCCGAGGATGCCGACTTTCACGGTCTGGGTCATGACGGATTCTCCTTGGGCGCCGGGCGTTCGAAGAGGAACTCGTGGTGGATGGCGCGCACGCAGGCGTCTCGGTCCTTGCGCTTGACGACGAAGTTGAGCGCGATGTCGGACGCGCCCACCGAGATCATCTCGATGTTGACGCCCGCCTTGCCCACGGCGGTGAAGATCTTGCCGGCGGTGCCCTGCGAGCTGCCGATGCCGCGGCCCACGACGCAGATCAGCGTCATGTCGGTGATGCCCTCGACGCTCTGGATGGTGCCCTCGCGGATCGACTCCAGCGCCTTGAGGCCGCGGTCGAGGTCCTGCTCCTCGATGAGCAGGGCGAAGCTGGCCTGGCTCGCGGCCATGTTGTAGACGTTGACCTTGGCCTTGGCGAGCGCGTCGAACACCTTCTGGCCGATGCCCGGCGTGTACGCCATGCCGGGGCCGTAGATCTTCAGGATCGCGAGGCTGTCCTTGGTGGCCGCGCTGCGCAGCGCGTCGCGGCGCATCGAGGCGACGCCGGTGATCAGGGTGCCCTGGACGTCGGGCTGCTGCGTGTTGCGCACGAGGATCGGGATGTGGTGGTCCTTGAGCGGCTCGACCGTGCGCGGGTGGAGGACCTTCGCGCCCACACCCGCAAGCTCCGCCGCCTCCTCGTAGGTCATCTCGGCGATGGGCTGCGCGTCCTTGAGGATGCGCGGGTCGGCGGTGAGGAAGCCGTCGACGTCCTTCCAGACCTCGAGGCGCTGCGCGCGCAGGGCGGCCGCGACGATGGCGGCGGCGTAGTCGCTCCCGCCGCGGCCGAAGGTGGTGACGCGGCCCACGGCGTCGCAGCCGAAGAAGCCCGTGAGCACCGGCGTGACGCCTTCGCGCAGGCGGCCCACGAGCGAGCGTTCGAGGTTGCGCTCGATGGCGCTCATGATGGGCGTCGCGTTGCCGAAGACGCCGTCGGTGAGCATGCCCGCCTCGTCCGCGTCGAGCGCTTCGGCGGGGACGCCGCGGCTGCGCAGGACGCCCGCGAGCAGGCGCACGCTCATGCGCTCGCCGAACGAGACGGCGAGGTCCTTCGTCTTGGCCGTGAGCTCCTCGGTGTACGCGATGCCGTAGAGCAGGCGCTCGAAACGTTGCAGCAGCGCGTCCATCTCCTGCGTGACGCGGAGCGTCTCGGGCTCCGTGGCGCCGGCCTCCTGCAGCGCGCCCAGGTGCTTGCCGAGCATCTCGCGCAGGAAGGGCTCGATCGCCCCCTCGTCGCGCTGCACGCGCGGGAGGACGTTGAGGATCGCGTCGGTGACGCCGGCCATCGCGGAGATGACGACGACGCGCTCGGGCGGCGCCTGGCCCACGATGTCGCTGACGCGGACGAGCATCTTGCCCGACCCGACGCTCGTGCCGCCGAACTTCATCACGATCAATCGTACCACTCCTGGACCTGCGCCATGTAGGCGCGGAACGCCTGGCGGTCGGGCACCGCGGCCTCCAACGCATCAAGGCTTCGCCGGAGCCGCGCGAGCACCTCCGCGGTGTGCGGATTGAGGCGCTGGATCTCGTGGTAGAGGTCCTTGTTCTCGTGGGCGACCTCGCGGCTCACGGCGACCTGCTTCTGGAACGTGGGGCCGCCCAGGCCCCGGACCTGCTCGAAGGAAATCGGCTGCGAGGCGAGCGCGTGGCCGAACGCGAGCGCGACGGCGTGCGGAAGCCCGAGCACGAGCCCCATGTAGCGGTCGTGCTCCTCCAGGCCCATCTCGACGACGTGCGCCGCGGTGTGCGCGAAGAGGTCGCGCGCCGCGCGCGCCGCCTCCGCGTTCCCGCAGTCGCACACGACGAGGTTGCGCCCCGCGAGCAGGTCGGCGCCCGGGCCCCACATGGGATGGAGGCTCGCGACGCGCGTGCCGGAGGCGGCGAGCGCCCGCAGGGCGTCGGCGTGGGGCGCCTTGAGGCTCGCGATGTCCACGACGAGGCCGCGCGTCTTGCCCTGGAGCGCGCGCAGGGCGTCCGCGGTCGCGCTGGGCGGCGTGGCGAGGAGCACGAGGTCGTAGTCCTTCGCGGCGCTGGCGAAGTCCGGGACATGCTTGCGCCCGGGCGGCGCGCCGCGCGGGTCGGCGACGGCGACCTCGTGCCCCATGCTCTCGAGGAACTCGACGAACCAGCGCCCCATGTTGCCCGCGCCGCCCACCACGAGCGCCTTGCCCGCGTGGCCGTCGGCCTTGACGCGGCCGGCGCGGTCCTTCTCCTGCACGCGGAGGCTCTCGCGGATCTCCAGCTTGAGCAGCTCCTCGGCGACGTTGGGATCGACGCGCAGCGCGCTTGCGGCCTCGCGCACGAGGCGGATGGCCTCGGCCTCCACCACGTAGTTGCGCACGGGCTGGTGCGCCGCGGCCTTGATATCACCGACACGCCGCGCGAGGTCGAGCCGGCGGGCGGTCATCTCGACGAGGGCGCGGTCGATGGCGCGGATCTCGTCGCGCAGCTTCGCCAATTCCTCTTCGCTCAGGGGCGCGCCTCCAGGAGCAGGTCGAGGAGCACGCACGCGGCGAGGCTCTCGACCACGGGGACGGCGCGCGGCACGATGCAGGGATCGTGGCGCCCCTTCACCTTCAGGTCGGCGGGCTGGCCCGTGGCGAGGTCCACCGTGCGCTGGGTCAGCGGGATGCTGCTCGTGGGCTTGAACGCCGCGCGGAAGCGAAGCGGCATGCCCGTCGTCATGCCCCCGAGCGCCCCGCCGTTGTGGTTTGCCTTGGTCGCGACGCGGCCCTCGCGCATCTCCCATTCGTCGCGCGCCTCGCTGCCGCGCATGCTGGCGAGGCGGAAGCCGTCGCCGAACTCGACGCCTTTGACTGCGGGCACCGCAAAGAGGGCATGGGATAGCATCGACTCGACGCTGTCCATCAGCGGATCGCCGATCCCCGCGGGCAAGCCTTCGGCGACGCATTCGACGACGCCACCCACGGAATCGCCGGCCTTGCGCGCGGCCTCGACGGCGTCGACCATGTCCTGCGCGGTGCCGTAGACGGCGCAACGGGCGGGGGTGGCTTCGACGCCCTTGCGGATCTCGGCGACGTCGAGCTGCGCGTCGGTCCAGACGTGGCCGATTCGAACCGAGTGGGCCGCGATCTCGGCGCCGCGGGTCGATAGCACTTTGGCGGCGAGGCTGCCGGCCATCGTCCACGCGGCGGTGAGGCGCCCGCTGAAGATGCCGCTGCCGCGCGGGTCGTTGTGGTTTTGATAGCGCACGCCCGCGGGATAGTCGGCGTGGCCGGGGCGCGGCGTGCGGCGCAGGTCGGCGTAGTCCTGGCTTCGGGGGTCCTCGTTCGCGATCTCCATGAGGATCGGCGCGCCGGTGGTCTTGCCTTCGAAGACGCCGCTGCGGATCTTCACGCGGTCCGCCTCCTGGCGCTGCGTGGTAAGGAGGCTCTGGCCGGGGCGGCGGCGGTCCATCTGGGGCTGGACGTCGGCCTCGCTGAACGGGACGCCGGGGGGCGCGCCGTCGACGACGACGCCCACCATCTCGCCGTGGCTCTCGCCGAGGACCGTGAGGCGGTAGCGGCGGCCGATCGTGTTCATGATATCACCTGGAGGCTGGCGCCGAGGCGCTGGAAGTCGGTCAGGAAGGCGGGATAGCTGACGGCGTGCGCCTCGTGGTCGTCCAGCACGAGCGGGCCCTGCGCGGCGAGGCCGCAGACGGCGAGCGCCATCTCGACGCGGTGGTCGCCTTCCGTGACGAGGCCGCCCGCGCCGTGGACCGGGCCGCCGCGGATGATGGCGCCATCCTCGCGCTCGCGGGCGTCGACGCCCAGGCGCTGCAGGTTCGTCACCATCGCGCGGATGCGGTCGCTCTCCTTGAAGCGCAGGTGCGCCGCGCCGGATAGCACCGTCTCGCCCTGCGCATGGGCCGCGATCGCGCAGAGGATGGGGAAGAGGTCGGGCGTGTCGCTGAGATCGGCTTCGATCCCACGCAGCGGCGCCTTCGCGACCGTGACGCTCCGGCCGCGCGCCGCGACCCTGGCGCCGAAGCGCCGCAGCAGCTCCACGATGGCCCGGTCGCCCTGCGCGGTGCGCTCGGGCAGGTTCTCCACCGTGACCTCGCCCGCAAGCGCGCCCGCCGCGAGCGGAAAGGCCGCGGTGCTGAAGTCGCCCGGCACCGGGTAGTCGCGCGCGCGGTAGCTCTGACCGCCGGGCACCGCGAGCCCATCCACGCGCGCCCCGAAGTCGCGCATCATCTCCCGGGTGATATCAACGTACGGCTCGCTCTTGAGCGCGCCCTCGATCTCCACCGTGACGCCCTGCGGCGTCCGGGCGCCGGCGAGGAGCAACGCGCTCACGAACTGGCTCGACACATCGCCGGGAAGACGCGCGCGTCCCCCCTGGAGCGGCCCGCGGATGGCGAGCGGCGCATTGCCCTCGGCGCTCGTCGTCTTGGCGCCCAGCGACTCCAGCGCCGCGAGGAGCGGGCCCATCGGACGCTTGCGCAGCGAGGCGTCGCCCGTGAGCCGGACTTCCGCGCCCGAGAGCGCGACGATCGCGCTGAGCAGCCGCAGCGTCGTCCCGCTGTTGAGGCAATCGATCGTCTCGCGGGGCGCGCGCACGACGCCGTCGCTCGTGATCCGGATCGCCTCGCCGCGCTCGACCGTGGCGCCGAGCATCTCGACCGCCTGGAGCGTGGCGCGCGGGTCCTCCGAGAGGAGCGCGTCGCGCACCGTGGTCGTGCCCTCGGCGAGCAGGCCCAGGAGGAGCGCGCGGTGCGTGTAGGACTTGGAGGGCGCGGCCTTGACCGTGCCGTGGACCGACGAGGGCGAGACGCGGAGGCTCATGATAGCACCTCGGCGCGCGCGTTGGTGGGGCGCGTCAGGAGGACCTGCGCGTTGGGGGCGAGGCTCCGCAGCGCGCTCTCGACGGCCTTGGTGTCGGCCTCGCGCGCGACCGCCGCGAACGCGGGGCCCTTGCCCGAGACGCCCGCGGCGAGCGCGCCCGACGCAAGCGCGGCGCGGGTCCACCCGGGAGACGTGCCGTAGAGCGCGCCGCAGACGAGGCCGTTCATCGTCATCGCATCCGCCCAACGCCCGACCCGCGCGAGCGTGTGCGCCTCCAGCGCGAGCGGCGCGAAGGGCGCGTAAGGCAGGTCCTTGACCGAGAGAGTAGGAGTCTTGGTGGAGGGAACTAGGAGGATAACACGGAGCGACTCGTCCACGTCCTCGCGGTGGAGCACCTTCCGCTGGCGGTTGTCCGTCACGACGAGGCCCCCCTGCATGGAAGCGCTCGCATCGTCGAACGCGCCCGTGATCGTGACGCCCGCGTCGAGCGCGGCCTCGATGGCGGCGTCGAGCAACGCCGCGCGATCCAGCGCGCGCCCCTCGTAGAGCTGGAAGGCGCGGTTCGCGGCCAACACGATGGCATTGGCCGCCGCGCTGCTGGATTTCAGCCCGCGGGTCGCGGGGATCGTGCTGGTCGTCTCGACGCGACCGCCCCAATCCGGCTCGCCCAGGCGCGCGACGACGGCCTTGAGCGCGAGACGCGCCAGCATCGGGTCCTCCGCCTCCTCCCCGTCGATCACGACCTCGACCTCGGGCACGTCCTCGAGCAGCGTCACCTTGGCCTCCGTGCGCAGGTCCACCGCGAACGCCGCCCCCGCGTGGCCCGTGACGATGGCGTTGACGACGCTCACCGCGCCCTGGGCGAACGCGCGCGCCACGCTCATGATAGCACGCTCCGCATCGCGTCGAGGGGCGCCTCGCGGCCCGTCCAGAGCTTGAACGCGCGCGCCCCCTGGTGCAGGAGCATCGCCCGCCCGTCCACCGCCACGAGACCGCGCGCGCGGGCCTCGCGGACCAGACGCGTGCCGCCCGGCCGGTAAACCGCATCGAGCAACGCCGCCCCGGACCCGAGACGCGCGACGTCGATCGGGCTTTCGTCCTGGTGGAGCCCCACCGTCGTGCAGTTCACGACGAGCGCAAAAGGAGCAGGGTCCGCGCCCCACGGCAGCACGGCAAAGCCCAACGCCGCCGCCTTCTCGGCCGTCCGGTTGCTGACCGTCACGCGCGCCCCGGCGCCCGCCAACGCATGCGCCACGCCACGCGCCGCGCCCCCCGCGCCCAAAACGAGCGCACCGAGCCCGCGGACCGCGACACCCGCCTCGGCCAGCGCATCGAGCGCCCCCGCGCCATCCGTGTTGTGCGCCTCCACCTTGCCGTCGCGGAACACGAGCGCGTTGGCCGCGCCCGCCGCCCGCGCCTCCGGCGAGACGACGTCCACCAGGTCCAACGCCGCGACCTTGTGCGGCACCGTCAGGCTGACGCCCAAGGGCGGCGCGGCCCGAAAGCCCGCGATCGCCGCATCCAGGTTCTGCGGCGCGACGTCCAACGCAAGATAGCACGCATCGAGACCGAGCGCGCGGAACGCCGCGTTGTGCATCGCGGGCGAAAGCGAATGCGAGACGGGATGGCCCACGACGTAGGCCGCGCGCGTCGCCGCGCCGAAGCTAGATCTGCTGAGATCTAGCTGGACCCGGCGCAGCGCGTCGAGGGGCACCTGCCCCGCGGTCGCGGCTGGCGCGCCGGGCACGCTGCCATACGCGAGCGCGAGGCCCAGCGCGGGCGCAAGCAGGCGCAGGAACGGATCGTTGACCGCCATGATCGCGCACGGGATCTTCTCCTGGCGGGCGCGTTGGGCGGCTTCGACGAGCGCGGCGGCGTCCTGCGGGCCCTGGACGAACGTGGCGATCTTGGCGACGTCGGCGCCCAGCGCGCGCATCTGACGCAGCGTGGCGAGGAGCGCGTCGGCGCTGGGCGTGCCGGCGAGGTCGTGCTGCGAGACGATCGCCTGGGCGTCCATGGCGTGGGCTTCGGCGACGAGGGCGCGCGCTTCGTCGTTGGCGAGCTCGACGTCGATCGCCTTGGCGCCGGCCCGGAGCGCGCGGCGGAGGATATCGTTCCGGGTCTTGTCGTCAGCATGGCTACGGCCGCCGTCGTCCGCGTGGCGCATGGTGGCGATGCAGGGCTTGGCGAAGCTGAAGAACGCGCGCAGGTCCCAGGGCAGGCCGCTGGGCCCGTCGAGGCGGATCTCGATCCAGTCGGCGTGGGCCTCGGCGGCCCGGGCGCGGGCGTAGAGCTCGTCGGGCGTCTCGCCGATGGCCGTCGCGACGAGGAGCGTCATGCTATCGCTCCGTGACCGTCTCGTCGACGCTCATGCCGAAGTGGCGGCCGCCCCGGTCGAGGCGCACGAGGATGATATCGCCTGGCGCGAGCGCGACGACGCTCTTGGTGCCTTGGGGGCCCACGAGGCGGATGGTCTCGGCGTTCTGGACGAGGGTGGCGACGTGCTTGCCCTCGGGCGTCTGCGCCTCGATGAGCAGGAGGGGGCGGCGCTCGATCTTCACGCGGCCCAGCACGACCTTGCGGGCGTGGCCGTCGCGTCCCACCGCGAGGACCTCGTCGCCGGCGCGCAGCTCGGAAAGATATCGCGTCCCGCCGCCCGGGACGAGGCAGTAGGCGTGGACGGCGCCCGCGTTCACCCGGAACGGCCGCGCGGCGACGTAGCCGCTCTCGCGCGCCTCGGACGCGACGAGGAAGAGCGCGCCGCTCGCGTTGCCGCACAGGACACCCTCGTCCTCGGCCAGGAGGCTGGCGGTATCGAGGCAGGCGCGGTCGCCGGCGCCCACGGGGTGGATGCGCGTGACGCGGGCCTCCACGAGGCTCTCTTGGGCGGCGGCCTTGAGCGCGTCGGCGGCCGCGCGCGCGTGCTTGGCCGGGAGGAGGACGACGTCGACGCCGCTCTCGAGCGTCTCCAGGAGCACCTTGGCGTCGGCGGCGTCGGCGGCGGTGGCGATCAGGCGCGTGCCCTGCCGGCGGTAGGCGGCGATGAGGTTCTCGTGCGGGATCACGCGCCAGTCGCGCGCGTCGACGTGCACGGCCTCGTGCCGGCCGGCCATCTGGAGCGCGCGGGCCTGGTCGTCGGGCGTGCGGATCTCGACGCGCGGCGCGAGGAGCGCATCGCCTTCGCGCAGCCCCTGCTCGTCGAGGCGCAGCACGCGGACGCGCGCGAGGCCTTGCGGAAGCTCGCCCTGCGCGACGAAGGTGGTGAAGCCCGCCTCCAGCGCCTCGGTCATTGCCGCTTGGGGCGACTTGGCGGGGAGGAGGATCCAGACGCGCTCGATCACAGGTCGCGGACCACCTCGTCCAGCGTGGCCTTGCCGTGGACGAGGCGGCCCACGGCGCGCGTGATGCCGGCGACGTCCTTGTGCTGCCAGAGGTTGCGTCCGACCGAGACGCCCGCGCCGCCCGCGGCGAGCGAGCCGGCGACCATCTCCAGGAAGGCGCGGTCGGTGTCGGCCTTGGGGCCGCCGCTGATGACGACGGGCACGTCCACGGACCGCACGACCTCGCGGAACGTGTCGGGCGAGCCCGTGTAGGGGACCTTGATGATATCAGCGCCCAGCTCGTAGCCTAGGCGCGCGACCTTCTTGACGAGCTTGAGGTCGTGCGGGTTGGTGATCTCGTGGCCGCGCGGGTACATCATGGCCAGGAGCGGGAGGCCGTAGCGGTCGCAGTCGTCCGAGAGACGGCCCACGTCCTCGATCATGCGCGACTCCTCGGGGCTGCCGACGTTCACGTGGACCGAGAGCCCGTCCGCGCCCAGGCGGAGCGCCTCCTCGACCGACGCGACGACGCGCTTGTCGTTGGGGTCGGGGTTGAGGCCCGTGCTGGCGCTCACGTGGAGCCACACGCCCATCCCGCCGACGCTGCCCGCCAGCGAGCGCACGACGCCCTTGTGGACGACGATGCTGTCGGCGCCGCCCCGCGCGACGGCGGCCGCGGTCTCGGCCGGCCGCTCCAGGCCGGGGAGGGGGCCGTCGCTGACGCCGTGGTCCATGGGGACGATGACGCCCTTGCCTTCCGCACCGAGGAGGCGGCGGAGCCGGAGCCGCTTGCCAACGCTTGTCATGGTCTGTCGAGGGTGTATACGCGCGGGCATATCAAGACATTGCTCCGCAAGATTGGTCATCGCCACTGTCCAGAAGTCGCCATTCTGGAAGGATTTATGACTCCGCTGCGCATCCTCGATCATTGGCCATGTGGGACCTTCTCACGCGCTACTTCCAGCGCTTCCCCGCCCAGAGCCGCGTCGCCCAGACGCTCCTCACCCAGGGACTGAGCGTGCGCGACGACGGCGTCTACTCGGGAGAGGTCGCCATCAGCGACACGGCCCTCGCCCGCGCGTGCGGCGTCGACCGGCGCATCATCGCCGCCACGGTCGAGACCATCCGCCGCGAGCCGGAGCTCCAGAAGGTCTACTCGCGTCTCCAACCCACCGGCCTCCTCAAGGACGTCGCGCCGCAGCTGCGCTGGGGCGTCATCGAGATCGTCCCCAGCGACGCGCGCGAGCCCGGCATCCTCGCCCACGTCGCCACCGTCATCGCCAAGCGCGGGCTCTCCATCCGCCAGGCCATCGTCGACGACCCCGACCTCGTCGAGGAGCCGCGCCTCTACGTCATCACGGAAGCGCAGGTGCCCATGGACGTCATCAGCGAGATCCGCGAAGGGCACGGCATCAAGAGCGTCGTGATCTCGTAACGGCGCGCGGACTTGTTTCCTGCAACGTGTTCCGTGCTTCCGTGCAACGTGAACGTGGAACGAACGCCGTGAACGAGAACGTGAACGACCGTCCCGGCTAGATCTGGCCAGATCTAGCCGAGCCGCGGCGCCGTCCTGCCGTTCACGTTCACGGCCAACGTTCACGTCGCACGTTGCACGGGACGCGCCCAAGTCGCCTGCGCCTGGAGCAAGCCATCATGTGCTCGCCGCGGGTTGAGGACGGCGTGCGCCCCCGCATGGTCTGGTACCGCTACCGGCGCGAGTTCCCGCACGGCGCGCAGGAATGCTATCGGTGGCTCACGGACTACCAAGACCACGACCCCGACCTGGCCAACCGGAACATCCTCCAGGAGCGGCAGGTCGAGTCGCGCAGCCCGGAGCGCGTCGTGATGCGCGTGCGCAACGACGTCCTGGGGCGCAGCATGGCCGGGCGCGCGGAGGTGCGCCTGTTCCCCGAGGAATTGCGCTACGAGGCGCGCCCGCTCGAAGGCGATGGCGGCGGCCTTCTCTACACCTATCGGCTCACGCCCCTGGGGCCCGGCCGCGCGCGGCTGGAGGTCGCCTACGGGCACCGCGCGCGGAAGCTGAAGCGCTGGCTTCAGCTGCAGCTCGCGCGCCTGGCCGCGCTGCGCCGCATCGCGCGCATGTGGGACGGGTTCGCCGACGCGATGGCGAAGGACCTGGGCTGAACGCCTGGCGCGCCGAAGCGGATTCGGGGGCAGGTTCATCTGATCCGGCGGCCAAGCACAGGCCACATGCCTGGCCGCAAGAACCCGTCGAGCCACGACAACGAGGACCTGCGCGACTTCCGCCGCTTCCAGGCGCGCCTGCGCGGCGAAGGCGTCGTGGGCGACCAGGCGCCCGGCATGGACATCCTCGCCTCGCCGCGGCCGGACGCTGAAGTCCGGCGGTCGAAGCACCGCGAGAATTTTAGGCGATAGGGGGTTCGGGGGCGCAGCCCCAACGTCTGGACCTCGTCTCAACCTGGGGTTGAGATTCCGTTCGCGCTACGTGAAGCCCGCGCGACTCTCGATGACCACACTTTGGATGACCGTCTCAGGCACGAATCGCGCGTCCATGTCCGACGCAGCCGGTCCGGTGAGGTCCCGGACGTAGAATCCGTCGGGCGTCTGAGCCACGAAGAAGAACGTCTGGTTGTCCAGGTCGGACGGGGCCGTCGTGTGGAGCGTGACTACCTTGTAGCTTGAGCGATGGGCAAGCGCGTCGTCGGCGGCGTTCCTGCCAAGCTCGGAGGCGCCGAACGTGACGAAAGCGACGACGAGGAACACGCCGAGCGCGAGCATCCCAAGCGAGGACGCAGTCTCCGGGTCCTTCCGCTGCCACCTGCGGACGAGAAGAACGCCCACCACGCAAGCCACAATGAGCAGGAGCACCAGGCCGATGCCCCAATCCTGCGCGATGGGGCGCCCCGCAAGGGTCAGCGTGGTCACGGCGTGTGGCGTGAACGAGCTGAGCAGGAAGATGAACGCGACGATGATCGTCAACACAGCGATCTCGGCAGACGTTGCTTCACGAGGCAACCGTCGGAACTGGACGAAGAAGCGGCGGACCAGGATCGCGGCGCCGCCGAGGACCACCAACCACATCGACATGACGAAGCCTTGGATCACGAGGGTCTGCGGCGCACGGACGATGACGTTCTCGGGCACGCGCATTCGGACGTCGTAGGACGCGAACCAGAGCGTGCCCATGAACAGCCAAGCGCCCGTGACGAGGGCGACGAGGAATGCGCCATCGAGGGGGCGAGGCAACTTCATGCCCGCCCAAGCTCCGCCGGCAGGCAAGAACTGCGCGGAACGCGTCGGCTGTTACGCGTCACGTCTCCGCCGGCGTGTCGGCGCCGCTGGGCGTGATCTGCACGTTCAGCTCGGCCCACGCGGGTCCGGCGAAGTAGCGCACCTGGCGGCCGTCCTTGACGCGCTTGACGAGGCCGACGCCTTCGAGCTTCTCGACGTGCCAGCTGGCGAGCGAGGGCTGGATGCCCACGGCGGCGCACAATTCCTTCTGGCTGCTGCCGGGGTGCTCGACGATGAACTCGGCGACCTTCTTGGCCGTCTCGTTGCGCAGCGCGCCGTAGACGTCCTTCTTCTTGGTGTACTCGCCGGTGTTCACGAAGAAGCGCTTGTAGCGGCCGCTCTTCTTGGAGACGACGAGGCCGTGGCTCTCCAGGAGCTTGAGGTGGTAGACGGTCGTGCCCCAGCCGATGAGCGCCTTCTCGCCGATCTCGTGGGCGTGGATGCCGGGCGTGGCGCGGATCAGCTCGTAGATCTCGTCGCGCTTGCCGTGCTCCAGGACGTCCTGGCGCTCGATGCGGCTGTAGAGCGGGAGGAGGAGCGCGGTGGCGGCGAAGCGGAGGCGCGGCCAGAAGTAGACCAGCGCGGCGAGGAGGCCCGCGCCGCCCGCGCCGGCGGCGCCCGCGGCGACGAGCGCGGCGGTGCCGCTCTTGGCGTCGGGGTGCGCGGGCGGGATGACGCGGAGCGTGTCGCTCACGGTGAAGACGATGCGCGCGGGGTTGCCCGCCTTGGCGCTGACGAGCCCGAGCGAGATGGGGCCGGGGAGCGTGACGTCCTGGTTGGAGTTGACGACGACGGGCTGGCCGTTGAGCGTCGTGTGGCCGCTGGCCTGCGCGAGCTGCGCGGAGCCGTGGACGTCCGCGATCGCGATGCCATAGCCCACGAAGGGGGCGTCGGACTGCGCCGCGAGGTCGCCGCGCGTGACGTCGACCACGAGGAACGTCTCGTCGCCGCCGTTCGTCGCGAGCGTGGTGGGGAGGACGGTGTCGACGGCCTTGCCGGTGGCGGCGGACGTGCCGCGCAGGTGGACCTTGACGCCCTGGAGCAGCACGCGCATGCCCTGGTCCGCGCTGACGCTGCCGCCCCCGTTGGCGGAGAGCGAGAAGCCGTTCGCGTCGGCCTGGTAGAAGGGCTCGCCGGGTGCGCGCGCGGTGCTCGACGACCAGCCCGGCTCGTAGCCGGAGAGGTGCTGGGCCTGCGGGTTGGTGCCCAGCGAGGAGGCGGGGCCGGTCGTCGCGACGAGGCTGCCGGGCGCGCCGAAGCTCGGGCTGGGCGTCGCCTGCGTGCGGTTGTTGGTGACCGCGACCTGGTAGGCACCGGTCGCGCCCTCGACCGTCAGCGTCGCGTCGCGCAGCGTGTCGCCCTCGCTCTTGGGCGCAGCATCCGCGCAGCCCGACGGAAGGGGCGAGCCGCCGCTGCACGAGGCGGGGGAGTACGTGGTCGTGTTGTACGCGAGCTCCTGGGCGTTCAGCGTGAGCGCGAGGGGCTCGCTCCCCTTGGTCGAGACCCAGGAGACGACGCCACCGACGTAAGCCGAGTCCACCTTGCCGTTCAGGTAGATGGGGTCGTTGGCCTCGAACGTGCTTCCGCCGAAGTCGGCGGCCAGCGCGAAAGGGGCCAGGAGGGCGACGAGGGCCAAGGATGTGACCGCTGCGGCTCGCATGCTCATCCACCCGGAACCTCGACATATAAGGGTGCTGGGCTGGCCGTTGAAACGAGATTGAAACAACGCTTCAGGCCGCGATTTGACGATTGAAATCAGGCGCGGCGCGCTTTCTGGACGGCGGCGATGACCTCGCCGAGCCGGTCGAAGTGGCCGTTCTCCGCGATGGTCCCGGTGACCAGGATGTCGGCTCCGGCGGCCAGGATCGCCTCGGCCTGGGCGCCGCTCCGGATGCCGCCCCCCACCACCAGGGGGATCTTGATCGCGGCGCGGACCGCGCGCACGATCTCGACGGGGCAGGGCTCGGGCGCGCCGGAGCCGCATTCGAGGTAGACGACACGCATGCCGAACATCTCGGCCGCCAGCGCCAGGCTCGCCGCCCGCGTGGCACCCGCCGCGTCCCGCGTGATGAGATCCGCCTGGCTGACCTGGCCGACCTTCATGCCCGGCGCGACGATGAGATAGCCCATCGGGATCGCCTCGGTGCCCAAGGCGCGCAGGAGCGGGGCGCCGCGCGCCTGCTCGCCCACGATCATGCGCGGGTCGCGCGAGTTGAGCACGCTGAGGAACCAGATCGCGTCCACGTGCGGCGACATCGCGCTCGCCGTGCTCGGGAAGAGGATCACGGGCAGGTGCGTCTTCTCCCGGACGTGCAGGACGAGCTCGTCGAGGTTCTCGCTCGACACGTCGGTGCTCCCGCCCACCATGATCGCGTCGGTGCCGGCCTCCGCCGCCAGCGTGGCGATGCGCTCGCCCGCCTTCCCGCTGGAGGTCGCCGGATCGAGCAGCGTCATGTGGACCGGGCCGCCGCGCAGGCGCTCCTCCACGTGGGCCCACACCCTCGCGCGCGTCACCAACCCGCCACCACCTGCGCCCGCCCCGCCACGAGGGCCGCGAGCGCCAGCACCATCCCGGCCTTCACGAGGCGCTGGGCCCGGTCCGGACGCGAGAAGCCCGTCGCCACCGCCGCCAAGAAAGCAGCATCGGCCAAGGCGACCGCGGGAACATAGGCCCACCCTAAAACGTTTCCCCGCCACCACGGCCACGGCGAGAGCAGCACGGTGGCCACCAGGAACGCGCCCGCCACGAGCGCCGCGCCGCGCGCCCCGACGCGCATCGGCAACGTCCGCCGCGCGCCGCGATCCGCCTCGACGTCCTCCACGTCCTTGAGCACCTCGCGCCCCACCGTCGCCAACGCCGCGAGCGCCGCGACCACGAGGACGGGCCACGCGAGCCCGCCCGCCGCCAGGCCACCCACGAGGAACGGCGCGGCCGTCAACGCGCCGATGGCGAGGTTGCCCACGAGGCCCTGCGCCTTCAGCGCGCGCTCGTACCCTTCCATCAGCGGAAGCGCGACCAGCACGAGCAGGCCCACCCACGGCGCGATCAGGAAGCCCGCCGCGAGCGCGACCGCGTAGAGGGCGAGGGCCGCGACGTTCGCCGCGCGCGCCGAGACGAGCCCTCGGGGAAGCGGCCGCGACGGATGCGCCACGCGATCGACCTCGACGTCGAGCACGTCGTTGCGCAGGTTGCCCGCCGCCGCGAACGCGACCGACGCCAGGATCGCGAGCCCGACGCGCCACGCGGGAAGGAGCGCCGCGCCCGCCAGCAGCGAGCCGGCCCACGCCCCCGCGCCCGCGACGAGCACGTTGGCGGGGCGCGTCATGCGGACCAGCGGCGCGAGCACGGGCGGCGAAGGCGCAGCGAGCGGATGAAGGCAGGGCAGGTGACCGGAGACGCCAGGAAGGCCCAAGCCTGAGCGACGACGACCGACGCCTTCAGCGAGGAAACCCCGCGGCTTGACGAAGGTCGATCGGCCCGCGAGCAGGGCGGGCGCCCGCGTCAAGGCCCTCCGCCCGGCGGGCCGCAGGGCGTGCACGGAGCGCGCGCGCTCGTGCCGGAGGCGGGTGGGGGCACGCGACCGCACAGCAGGCCGTCCACGCGTGGCGCGGTCCGGCCTGATCGTCACGGGCGCGGCCAACAGAAGCGCACGCAAGCCCGGCTGCCGCCCTTGCTCCGCCGAGCGACCCTGTGATGTTAGGACCCTAACATGGTTGGGCTGACACAGATGGCCTCCCAGGGTGCCGGCTTGTAACATGACGGAGGCGACGCTGCGGGCCGCGTTGGCCGTTCTGGGAATGGATGCCCGCGGCGCGAGCATCTACGAGCACCTCGGCGCGACGGGCTCCCAGGATGCCGCGAGCGTCGCGCTGGGCGTCGGCATCAGCAAGGGCCAAGCCTATCGCGCCCTCGATCAGCTCGTCCGCCGGGGGCAGGTCGCGGTGGAGGCGGCCGAGCCCGCGCGTTATCGCGCGATCGACCTGACCCAGCAGGTGACGCTCGCTGCCGTGGACGAGGACTCCCGCGCGGCGGCATTGGCGGTCGCGCGGGTGGACTTCCGTGCCTTCATCTCGACCGCGCAGGCGCCGCGCGCCCACGCGGCCGAGTGGAGGTTTCGGCCCGTCACGGGCCGGCACGCCTTCTACGTCGCCGCCCGGCGCCTCATCCTCAAAGCGAGGATCAGCGTCCTCGTCTCCCATGCGCGAGGCAGGCCGGGCCCTGACGACCGCGCGCGGAAGCTTCTCGATGCGGCCGCGGAGCAAAGGCGGAAGGAAGGCGTTCGCGTGAGCATCCTCACGCGGCCCTCCCCGACCGAGCTCGCGGGGAGTAACGCCAACGCGGTCCCAACCTTCTTCATCATCGACGCCCACGAGTGCTTGTTCCTCTCGCCCGCCGCGAACGCCGGCACGCGCGCGACGTGGACGAATGCGCTTCCCCTCGTCGCCATCGCCAAGATGCTCCACGACGAGCTACGGCAGGACGCGAGATCGCCAACGGCCGGTTCACAAGATGTTACGAGGAATCGCTAAGCCCCTGGCGACCATGCGCCTGCCGATGCGCTGTTGGTAGGTAACGCGCGCCCGAACGACGGTAACAACCGGAACGACCCCTCGGGGACGACGGGCGGACCCGGCGCGGCACGCGCGCTCGAAGCGCTTGGGCTCGATCGTCGAAGCAGCGCCGTCTACGCGCATCTCTGCATCCACGGCGTCAGCAAGGCGGGCCCGATCGCGAGCGCCACGCGGCTTGGCCGCGGCGGCGTCTATCGCGCGCTGGAGGAGCTCACGAGGCGCGGTTTCGTCACCACAAGGCCGACGAGACCCAAGACGTACGAGGCCGTCGATCCGGAATCGATGTTCGCGCGCGCGATCGAGGAGAGCCAAGCGCGCAAGGCGACGATCATGGCGGCGGCCCCGGTCCTGGCCGCCTGGTGGGCGCAGGCTGCCGCTTCACGCGCATCCGACCACGACGCGTTCCGTCTGGTCACGGGCGAGGCGAACGTCGACGCGACCGCGCGGAGGATGGCCCAGCGGGCGGAGCGCGTCCTCCGCATCTTCGACAAGAGGACCCCGTCCGAGCGCGAGCCGGGCGCGCTGCGGGCCGATCGCATCCGCGACGCCGGGCCCCAGGCCGTCGAGCTCGACCTTGTGGACCACGCAGCGTCGGCCGCCCGCGAGGATCCCACGTCGCGGGGCGCCCACGATCCAGGCGCGCCCGCGTCATCCTGGTTCCTCGTCGCCGACGACAAGGAGGCCTTGTTCCTCGAAGACGCAGGATCGGCGCACGGCCCGATGCGGGCGACGTGGACGAACTCGCCCACGCTGGTGGCCATGGCCTCAGCCCTGCACGCGTCGCTTCGCGCCAAGACCCGCCGACGCGCGTGAGCCGCAGGGGCCGGGGTCAGAGGCGGCGCGTCAACACGAAGACGAAGATCGCCGTCCAAGCGAGGAAGAACACCCAGCCCGCGTTTTGGTGGAACACCTCGAGCGCGTGGATGCCCCAGCGCGCGCCGACGAGCGAGATGCTCACGAGACGCAGCACGTTGACGACGTAGACGCCCGCAAGCCCGACCACGCACCAGACGAGCCCCTTCCAGAAGGGCGGGCGCTCGACGGCGAGCAAGACCCCGACGAGGCCCGCGAAGAGCGCCATCGCCTGGACGCCCGAGCACGCGACGCCGACCTCCAGGGCGATCGGACCGCGCGGCGTCCCGTAGGTGATCACGCTGCCCTGGAGGCTGGGCGCATGGCCCAAGATCGATAGCACGCCGGCCAGGGGCAGGAGGAGGGCGTAGTGCGTGAAGGATTCCAAGGGCGTCGTGCCCCAGGCGGTCTTCATCGCGCCTTGGGCGGCCCACACGACGAGCGGCCCCCAAGCCAGCGGGATGGACCACAGGATCCAGGACGCCACGGGCGCCGCGCCGAGGATGCGACGGTCGCCCAGGCAGGTGGCGAGCGCGGTGCCCAACCCGAGCCCGATGATGACGAGCTTGGGCGCGTCGAGCGGAGACGCCTTCCAGACGTCGTACGCGAGAACGCCCAGCGCGATGCCGGCCCCGAGCGCCGCGACGAGCGCTTTCGCCGGCAGCCGTTCGAGGCGCGGCATGTTCGCGCGCCAGAGAAGAAGGACCCCGCCGAGGGCCAGGATGCTCCCGACGAGGAAGGATTCGTGGGGAACGACGCGCGTGACGATGAGGAGCCCCTGGCCGAGCGTCGCAAGCCCGATGACCGCGCGTGCGCGCGAGGCCAGGAGCGTCTTCATCATCCCTTGGTCATGGCTCATCGTCGTTCCCCTCCTGCCTAACTCACCCTTGCCGCTTCTTGCGCCAGACGACGACGCCGACCACCGCGATGGCGCCCAGGACGCCGATCGCGAGCGACGCGACGCTGGGGAAGAACGGCACTTGCGCCGTGGGCGGCGTAGACGTGCAGTTGTGCGTGCACGATCCCGGCGGGCCCTGCGGACCCGTCGGGCCCCTTTCGCCACGCGGACCCTGCGGCCCAGCGGGCCCGGTCGCGCCCGGCGGCCCGGGGGGACCCGCGGGGCCCGGCGGACCGGCAGGACCGACCGCGCCATCTTGGCCGTTCGTGCCGTTCGTTCCGTTGACGCCGTTCTCGCCGGCAGGGCCAGGCGGACCGGCGGGGCCCATCGGACCCTGGGGGCCGGGCTGGCCGTCCGGGCCCGTGGAACCCTGGGGGCCGGGCGGGCCGGCGGGTCCAGGCGGACCCGCGGGGCCAGCAGGGCCGGCGGGACCGGCGGCGCCATCCGCGCCGTTCGTGCCGTTCATGCCGGCGGGTCCTGGGGGACCCGGAGGCCCGGCGGGACCGGTCTCACCCGGAGCGCCATTCGTACCGTTCGTGCCGGGCGGGCCAGCGGGGCCAGCAGGTCCAGCCGGGCCAGCGGGACCAGCAGGGCCGGTGGGTCCAGCAGGGCCGGTTTCACCAGGGGCACCGTTCGTGCCGTTTGTGCCCGCAGGACCAGCAGGACCAGCAGGACCAGCAGGACCAGCGGGTCCAGCCGGGCCAGCGGGACCAGTTTCACCAGGAGCGCCGTTCGTGCCATTCGTCCCGTTGGTGCCCGCGGGACCGGGGGGGCCGGCGGGTCCCGCAGGACCGGCCGGGCCTGCCGGGCCCGTGGCGCCGTCAGCTCCGTTCGTGCCGTTCGTGCCCGCCGGACCGGCCGGTCCCGGCGGACCTGCGGGACCCATGGGGCCCGTGGCGCCGTCGGTACCGTTGGTGCCGTTCGCGCCGGCGGGACCGGCCGGCCCGGGAGGACCTGCCGGGCCTTCGGGGCCCATCGGGCCCGTCGCGCCGTCCGTGCCGTTGGTCCCGTTGGTGCCTGCGGGGCCAGGCGGACCCATGGGACCCGCAGGGCCCGCAGGACCGGCCGGCCCGGGCGGGCCCTGCATGCATGAGCACGGGCAGTTGCATCCCTGGGGGAGGCTGACCGTGTTCGTGTCGAGCGTGACCGCGCCCGTGCGCGCGAGGAGCCGTCCGTCGACGGTCGCGCCCGTGGTGGCCGTGATGCTGTCCTGGGCCATGACCGTGCCCACCATCGTGGAGGTCGTTCCCAGCGTGGCGGAGGACCCGACCTGCCAGAACACGTTGCACGCCGTGGCGTTCCCCACGAGCTGGACGACGCTCGCGCTCGCGGTCGTCAAGGCCGAGCCGACCTGGAAGATGAAGACGGCGTTGGGATCGCCGCCGCCATCGAGCGTGAGCGTGCCCGTGATGCCCAACGACGAGTTCGCCGTGTAGACGCCCGGCGTGAGCGTCTGGCCGCCGATGTCGCCCGAGACGTAGAAGTCCGTGGGCTGCGCGGCCGCGTCGAGGTACGCGTGCGTGAGGTCGGCTTGAGCTTGCGCGGCGACCGCGTCGCCGGCGAAGATCTTGCCGTTGACCACGACGCCGGGGCCGGCATCCACGGATTGGAATCCAGTGACGGCGGTGCCCGGACTCACGCCGAGGTTGCCGCTGACCACCGTGGGTCCCGTGTTCGTGACCGTGGATCCCCCGAGCACGGCGAAGGTGCGCGCGGTCCCGAGGTCCGGGGCCGTGCCGGAGGCTTGCGCGCCCGGCGAGGCCAGCACGAGAACGACCATGATGGTCGCGACCAACGCGAGGTTGAACGCGGCCCGCGTCCTGGCCGCGCGGTCTCCTGCTTCGCTTGATGCGTTCCTTGATATCAAATGTCTCGACGTCCTGGGGCCCGAGGCCCACGGTCGCGCCCTCGTCCAGCGCCGAAGGAGCGTTGTGGGACACGAAACGCACCGCGATTCTGTCCGGGCCGGACGAAATCAGGGAAGAGCATCCGCAGGCGTCAAGCACAAAGCCTCACGCGGGAACCCTCCCCGGATTCTCATGAAGAACGTCGAGGAAGCCCGGCGCGTGTCCGCGAGCGTCGGCGCCAGCATGGGGCCGATCGTGCCGTTGACCGCAGCCGTAAGCGATCTGCGTCTGCACGTCGCGCGCGTTTGGGAAGGATTCTCCAAGGAAACCGAGGAAGGCGTCCGTCGGCAGGCCCACGTTCACCTCACGCAGCTGGACGCCGCAAGCTCGGATCTCGAAAGGCTCCTCGCGCTCATGGAGCCCAAGAAGAGGTGACCCGGGGCGCCGCCGGCGTCGAAGCGCAACGCGCCTTCGACGCCGCGCTTGGGAGCAGCTCAGCCCGAGTCCTTCACCAGGCTCGTGATCTCGCGCGCGGCGACGTCCACCTCGCGCAGGTCCTCGCGCGCGTGGGCCTCGCGGTCGAACACGACCACGAGCGAGCCCACGTCCGGGACGCGGCGGTAGACGAGCGAGCCGCCCTTGTAGCGGACGACGCCGGTCTCCTGCTCTTCGAGGGCGAGGTTGCCGCCCACCATGTCGAGGTTGCGCAGGACGCTGCCGGTGACCATGGCGGCGAGCGGGTCGATGTCGCGGCCGCCTTCGGCGCGCTTGCTCACGGCGAGGGGGAGGCCGTCGGTGCTCGTGAGGAACGTGCCGCGCGCCTCGGGGAGCGACTCGCGCAGCGTGCCCAGGACGTCCTCCATGCTGTGGCGCAGGTTGGGGCGCGAGCGGATGCGCTCCTCGATCTCCTTGGCGCGGCGCTGGGCGTTGCTCTGGCCGTAGAGGCGTTCGAGCGTGCGGGGGATCTCCTCGCGGAAGTGGGGCGCGTCCTTGTTGACGTAGCCGATGGCGCCGACCTGGAGGCCGCGGGCGGCGACGTACTCGCTGCCGAAGCCGCTGACGATGACGACGGGCGTGCCGGGGGCCTTCTCGACGAGCTGGAGGAGGACCTCGAGGCCCGTCATGTCGGGGAGCGCGTAGTCGAGGAGGATGATATCATAGGTGGCGTCGGCGAGCTTCTGGAGCCCCTGCTGGCCGGTGGTGGCCCAGGTGATCTCGACGCCCGGCTCGTCGCGGAACGCGCGCTTCACGATGTAAGCGTCCGTCTCGGAGTCTTCGATGTGGAGGATGCGCCGGAACGAGGACGGCACGAGGATCGAACGTTCACGGGCCCCGGAGACAGAGACGGTTTCTGGTACAAGTCCCGAAGGGCTCACCCGAAGGCGGGGTCCCGCTCGTCGCGCGGCTTGGCCGGCGCGGGGCGGCGCTCGCGCAGCCTGGCGACCTCCTTGGCCGGGAGGCCCACGTGGGTCGCGCCCGCGCCGCTCAACGCCACGTAGGTCTCCTCGCCGAGCCGCTCGGCGACGACGAGCCCCTGCGCGACGAGGCGCTTCGTCTCGCGCTCGACCTGGTCCTGCCGCGTGGCCAGCGCCAGCGCGACTTGCCTGGTCGTGATGGGCCAGCGCTCGCCCAGGAGCAGCAGGATGCGCGAGGCCAGCGAGCCGCCCTTGACCTGCGCCACGCGCGCTCACCGTCCGGGCCGCAGCAGGAGCAGGTCGCCCTCGTGGCGGAGCACCTTGACGGTCTCGCCCACGGCGTCGGTCCCCTCGGGGCGCAGCACGGTGACGGTCTGGTAGGTGACGGGGTCGAGGAGCTGGAGCTCGGCGCCCAGGTCCGCGACGACGATGGCGTCGAGCGCGTCCTCGGCCTTCAGCACGAGCGCCTTGTCGACGGCGTCGCGGTCGAGGTGCTTCATGCGCCCGGTGCGCAGGTCGAGCGCCTGGACCGTGCGCGTGCCCACGCTGGTGATCTGCGCGGGCTCCTCCTTGACCACGACGACGTCGCCCGTCTTGTACTCGGGCAGGCGCACGGCGAAGGTGAGGCGCACGAGGTCGAGGCCGTCCTTCTGGCCGACCGTCTTGGCATGTTCCGTGATCTTTCCGCCCCACGTTTGGGCGATCTCGCGTGCGAGCATGCGGCCCGCGTTCGTGGTGCCCATGTAGACGTCGAGGCCGCGGTCGATCTCCTCGTCGCGCAGCACGAAAGCGTTGCGGTCGCCGTCGCCCACGACGCGCTCGATGAAGCGCGAGGCGAGCGCCTTGAGCGCGCGCATCTCGGCGCCCACGATGGCGCGCTTGGTGGCGCGGATCTGCACGATGGCCTCGTAGTAGCCGCCCTGGATGCGGCTGCACCGGACGCACGTGCCGTTCTTGACGCGGCTGCGCGTCTTCAGCTCGGTCTCGAAGGAGACGCCCTCGGCGGTTCCACGAGCGATCACGCGCACGCTGAAGTTGCGCTCGTCCTCGGGGACGATGTCGATCTGCGTGCGGGGCGCCTCGACGACCTTGGCCCACTGGATGCCCTCGCGCACGGCGTCCTCGACGATGGGCTCCATGCGCCCGTGCCCCTCGATCCAGACCTCGCCCTTCTTGCGCGCGTGGCAGTGGACGCACACCTCGAGGTCGACGTGGTCGCGGACGGACGCCAGCGTGGTCTTGGCGACGTAGCAGGAGGCGCAGACGCCGCCGCGCAGCTCCTCGAAGGGCTTCTCCTGGCCGCAGACAACGCAGAACATTGGGATTACCAACTCTTACTACCTTGGTATCAGATTGCTACGCCGTGCACATCTGGGCGTGGGGCACGCCGTCGATGTCGAGCACGTTGTCGGGATCCACGTAGCCGTGCTGGATGGCGAGCGTGACGGCGCCGACACCCACGAGGTTCGCGATGGTGCACGAGGCCAGCCCGCGCAGCACGTCCTGCGCGTCGGCGTGGTCCGTGCCGTAGAAGTGCTCGCTCACGAGGAGGCGCATGTTGCCCTCCCGGAACTCCTTGCCCACGAGGGTCGCGTCGCTCACGGCGACGAGGACCTCGCGGCCCTGCCGGTGGATGCGCATCCGGAAGGGGGGCGCCTCGGCCTGCATGGGGGCGCGTAGGCCCTCCGCCTTTTAAATGTCGCTTGCGGCCTGGCGGGCGTCCGACAGCTTTAGTTCGAGGAGGGCCGAGCGCGTTTCGGCGCGACGTCCTGCGGCTGATTCTCAGCCTCCCCAAACCGCCGCAGGGCGCTCGTGCCTGTTCTCGCGTTCTCCTCCGCCTCGCGGATCCACGCGCGGCCTTCGTCGTCGTCCAGGCGCGAGAGGGCGCGGGCCGCCAGTGGGGAAGGGCCGTCTTCCCGCAGGGCGAGCCCTTCGTCGAGGATGCGCGCGCGGAGCGCCTCGGCGCCGGCGAGGTCGAGCGCGTCGTGGAGCACCTCCTTCCAGGCCTCCTCGAGCATCGGGTGGTCGGGGCGCTCGCGCTCGACGAGGTCCAGGAGTTGCTCCTCGCGCCGCTGGCGCGCGACGCGCCGCATGGGACCGTGCTTCTCGACGAGGAAGCTGCGCACGGCGACGTGGCGGAAGCGGCGCGCCAGGAGCGGAGAGCCGGCGAGCGCGCGGCGCAGGTCCTCCTCGATGGGCAGCGCGAGATGCCTGGCGAGGCTGCGCGCGGTGGGATGCCACGAGCGCGGGCCGAGGATCGCGAAGCCCAGGTCGCCCGCGCGCGGCGTGCCGCCCAGGCGGTGCGCGAGCGCGCGGGCGAGCGGCTCGTGCGCGCGCCGGCCGGCGACGCCGTGCACCACGAGCGCGCGGCGGCCGTCGTGGTGAAGGAACGTCTCGGCCGGGACGCCGTCGAGGAAAGCCGGTAGGGAAGCCCGCCAACGCAAGAACGCATTCCAAGCCTCGGCTGTATCGGTACTGACGTAACCCGGTGAGCCGAATAGCATCTGGCGCGTGGCGTCGGCCACGAGCGGCGTCATGCCGAGCCCCTCGCCGCTCCACTCCGGGACCGTGGCCTCCTTCCCGCGCGCGGGCGCCACGTGTAGCGCGCGCCCCACGCGGGCGAGGTACGTCCAGTTGCGCCCGCCGAGGCGGAAGACGTCGCCCTCGTCGAGGAACGCGGCGAAGTCAGCCTCGATCTCGCCCACGAACCGCTCGCCTTCGAGCACGCGGACCCGCGCGTCGTCGGGGATCGTCCCCGCCTGCACGTGGTACGTCATGCGCGCGTTGCCGCGGCGCGCGAAGGTGGCGCCCTCGCGCCGCACGTAGGGCTCGCTCGCGAGCGCCCGGTCGTGGGATGCCGCGTCGAGCGCGCGGTAGGGCCACGCGCGGCGCACGAGCGCGCGCTCGGCCTCGACGTCGCGCGGGCCCGCGAGCGCGGCGCCCACGGCGTCCTGCGCGAGCACGTCGAGCGGCGTGGGCGGGATGCGCAGGGGCTCCAGCGCGCGCTGGGCGACGAGCCGCTGGAGCGCGAACGCCTCCGCGAGGTCGGCCGGGTCCTCCACGAGGAGCGTGCCCTCGGGGCGCTCGCCCACGGCGTGGCGGCTGCGGCCGAGGCGCTGCACCGCGCGGGCGCACGAGCGCGGGCTTCCGAGCAGCACGACGTGGTCCACGGACTTGATATCGAGGCCGAGCTCCAGGCTGCTGCTCGCGACGACGCAGCGCAGCTCGCCCCGCGCGAGGCGCGCCTCCACGCGTTGCCGCTCCTCGCGGCTCATGCTGCCGTGGTGCGTCTCGACCTGCCGGGGCTCGTCCTCCTGGCCCAATGCCATCGCGATCTCCTCGGCGCGGGCGCGCGTGTTGGTGAAGACGATGGTGGTCGCGTGCGCGGCGACGATCGCGCGGAGCTTCGCCAGCAGCGCGTCCCTGGTCTCGCCGTCCCGCGCGCGCACCGGGTCCGGGTGGGCCAGCGCGACGTGCAGGAGCGGCGCCTGCGCGGCCGGGACGTGGACGATCCGGCAGGGCCGGCCGCCCGTGAGGAACGCGGCCGCCTCCTCCAGCGGGGTGACGGTGGCGGAGAGGCCGATGCGCACCGGCGGCGCGGGCGTCATGGCCTCCAGGCGCTCCAGCGAGAGGGCGAGCTGCGCGCCGCGCTTCTTGGGCGCGAGGTCGTGCACCTCGTCCACGAGGACCCAGCGCACGCCCGCGAGCAGGTCGCGCCAGCGCGGCGAGACCAGCAGCAGCGCGAGCGACTCCGGCGTCGTCACGAGGACGTGGGGCGGCGCGCGGAGCATGCGGGCGCGCTCGCGGGGCTCGGTGTCGCCGGTGCGGATCGCCACGCGGACCTCCGGCGCGGGGAGGCCGTGCGCGAGGGCGTGGGCGCGGATGCCCGCGAGCGGCGCCTCCAGGTTGCGCGCCACGTCGTTGACGAGCGCTTTCAACGGAGAGACGTAGATCGCCTGCGGGCCCGCGGGGAGCGCGTCGCCCTGGCGTGATAGCTCCGAGAGGAGCCAGAGGAAGCCCGCGAGCGTCTTGCCGCTGCCGGTGGGGCTCGCGATGAGCAGGTGCTCGCCCGCCGCCAGCGCGGGGATGGCCTGCGCCTGCGCGGGGGTCGGCGTGCCGAACGTCGCGCGGAACCACGAGGCGACCGGCGCGTGCAGCCGCGCGAGCGGGTCCTCCATGCGCCGATCCAGAGCGCTTCCGGGCTAAAGCCTTCTCCGGAGGTCGCCGCGAGTGCCCAGCGCGGCCAGCGCGAGCGCGGCCAGCGGCGCGAGGACGGGCATCGGCGCGTCGTGCGGGCTGGCCGGGGGTGGCGTGCCGTCCGTGCCCCAGCCCGAGAAGCGCGAGTCGCCCAGCGGGCGCACGATGCGGACGCTCCAGCCGCGGGCTTCGCTCGCCGCGCCCTCGGGGCCCACGGCGCGCAGGGCGACGTCGTGGTGCCCGGCCGGCAGGTCGCGGGTGGTGGCGTCGAGGCGCCATTCGCCGCCGCTGGCGTTGAGCGGGGTCCACGTGCCCGCGTCGAGGCGCCATTCGACGGTGCCGTTGTCCGCGAGGCGCCCCGCGGCGTGGACGAGGCCGTACGCGATGGGCGCGGGGGGCTCGTCGACGACGAGCGCGGGCGGGGGGCGCGCGACCTGGATCTCGACGCGCGCCTCCTTCTTGGCGTCGATGCCGTGGTAGGCGTCGACGAGCGCGACGTGGAGGCCGGGCGTCATGCCGCGCAGCGGGACGGTGAAGGCGATCGGCTGGCCCACGACGTCCTGCCAGGGTCCCGCGTCGAGGCGCCAGCGGACGGCGGTGACGTTCTGCGGGTGGTAGGCGCTGCCCTGGAGGTCGTAGTCGGCGCCGACGGGGTCGAGGGGCGCGTTGGCCACGGTCAGGACGAGCGCCTGGTCCTGCGCGCCGTTGGCGATGGTGATCGGGACGCTGGCGAGGCCTTCGGCGCCGGCTTCGTCGACGACGCGGGCGACGAGCCGGTAGTCGCCGTCGGGGAACGCGGTGCTATCAAGGAGGAGCCGCCAGTTGGCGAGGCCCTGCGCGGGCATCCAGGGGGAGGGGCCCAGCGCGTAGGTGCGCGTGCCGGAGCGGAGCTGGACCTCCACCCGGGTGAGGTTGCGGGGGCCTTCGGCGTGGCCCAGGAGGGCGACGGAGCCGCGGAGCGGGTCGCTGGGGAGGGGTTTCCCGATGGCGATCGTGGGGGGCGCGAGGCTGGGCGGGGCGGGGTCGACCTGGATGGCGAGCTGGGCGGTGGCGGTGGCGCCTTCGTCGTCGAGGACGGTGAGCTTGGCGGCGTAGACGCCCGGCGCGGGGTAGACGAACGTGCAGCGGGTGGCGGCGCCGTCGCAGTCGGGGAGGCCGTCGCCGTCGGCGTCGAATTGATAGCGCGCGAGGCGGCCGTCGGGGTCGCGGCTCGCGTCGGCGACGAGCGTGAGGGGCCAGCCGGAGACGCCGGTGGGCGCGGTGAGGTTGGCCTGCGGGGGGACGTTGGCGATGCGCAGCGTGGTGTTGGCCTCCGCGGTGGCGCCGGCGGCGTTGCGCGCGACGAGGGAGACGACGTAGTCGCCCGCCCTGGCGTAGGCGTGCGTGGGCTCCAGCCCGGTCGCGTTCGTTCCGTCGCCGAAGTCCCACGCGAGCGAGGCGATCCCGCCCATGGCGTCGTTGCCCACGGCGCGGAACGAGACGGGCTCCAGCGCGCGCGGGTCGGCGGGCGCCGCGAGGATGGCGCGCACCTGCGGCGCGGCGTCGCCCACGAGGATTTGGCGGGTCAGGTTGGCGCTCAGGCCCCAGTCGTCGGTGATCGTGAGCGTCACGTCGTACGCGCCGGGGGCGGGGAAGGCGTGCGCGACGTCGCGCCCCCAGGCGCCGAAGCTCCACGACCAGTTGACGATATCACCGTCGGGCTTGCGCGAGAGGTCGAGGAAGCCCACGGGCTCGCCGGCGCGCGGGGCCAGGGGCGCCCAGGTGAACGCCGGCGTGGGCGCGACGTCCTGCACGTCGACGAGCTGTGTCGCGGTCGCGGTGGCGCCGGGCGCGTCCTGCACGGTGAGGGAGACGACGTGCGGCCCGCGCGCGACGAAGCGGTGCGTGGGGCTCGCGTCCGCGCTGGCGGCTCCGTCGCCGAAATCCCAGTGGCGCGCCACGAGCTGCCCCTCGGGGTCGAACGAGTCGTCCTCGAAGCTCACCTCATCGAGCAGCGTGGGCGCGGCGGGCGCGAGGCGGAGGCGCGCGACGGGCGGCGCGTTGGCGATGGCGACGAGCGCGCTGGCGACGGGGCTCGCGGCGCCGCGGTCGTCGTAGACGGTGAGGTTCGCGCGGTAGAGCCCCTCCTGCGCGTAGCGGTGCGCCACGCTTGGCGAGGCGCCGCTCGCGGTCGCGCCGTCGCCGAACTGCCAGGCGTAGCGGACCACGCGCCCGTCGGCGTCGGAGGCGTCGGCCCGGAACGAGGTGTCCGCGACCGCGAGCCCCGCGTCGACGTGGAGCGCGGCGATGGGGGCCCGGTTGAGGGCGACGAGCGAGGCGTCGAGCGTGGCGGCGCGGCCGTGGTCGTCGTGCGCGAGGACGCGCAGCGCGTGGCCGCCAGGCGAGGCGAGCGCGACCTGCGCGGTGGCGCCCCGCGCGACGTCGACGCCATCGAGCGTCCAATGCGCGTCGGGATCGGCGGGCGCCAGGGAGAACGACAGCGGCGTCCCGGTGGGGCGCGGCGCCTCGTCGCCCGCGATGCCGGCGGAGCGGGGCGTCCGCACCGCGAAGGCGGACTCGCGCGGCGCGCCCTGCTGGCCGGCGCCGTCCACGGGCGTCGCGCGGACGACGTGCGTGCCCGAAAGGAGGCCGTCGACCTGCACCTGCCACGTCCACGCGCCGCCGTGCGCGGGTGCCGAGACGGGGGGCGCATCGTCGAGCGAGACGAGCACGCGCGCCGTGGAGGGGGAGACGACGCCGCGCGCGAGGATGCACGGCCCGGGGCACGAAGGATCGCCCGCGGAGCCGAACGCGTCGCCAGGTTGGGGCGCCTGGATCGCGAGCGTGGGCGGCGGGGTCGCGCCCGCGGCGACGTCGGACAGGGCCGGGAGGCTCGTCGCGTCGTCGCGGTGCGCGATCGCCACGAGGCGCGTGAGGCCCGCGGGGAGGTCGACGCTCGCGCGCCAGGCGGAGCCCACGAGCGTCGCGGGGATCGTCCGGTCGCCGACGCGCACCTCCACGCTCGTGGCGTTGAGCGCGAGCCCGGCGACCTCGGTGGGGCCCGCGGGAAGCCCCGCGCCGTCGGGGGGCGCCGCGATGCGCGCGGTGGGGGGCGCGTCCGGCGCGGCGCGGACGAGGGCGCGCGCGGGCAGGGAGAACGAGTCGCCGTCCCAGGCACGGACCTCGAGAAGATGGTCGCCCGCGTCGAGGTCGAGCGGCGCGAGGAAGGGGACCTCGGGCGCGCCGCGGACGACGTCGGGCAGGCTCTCCCAGCGGCCGCCATCGACGCGCAGCTCGACGTCGTGCACCGTCTGGCCCGGAGCGGCGCGCGCGTCCCCCGCGAGCGTCACGTGGAGCGCCACGCCCTCGCCGTCCGCGGGCGCGTCGAGGCGGAGCGTGGGCGGCGCCGGAAGCGCATTGGCCGCGAGCGGATCCACGAGGAACGCCGCGAGGCGCGAGCCCTGGCCGATCACCAGCGGGATCGACGCGGCGAGGAGGACGCCCAGGACGAGGAGCGCAATCCACCCCGGCCGCTTCAGAGGAGGCACGCCCCGTCGCCGCAGCCCGAGGAGAGGTCGGTGATCGTGAACGCCGCGGGCTCCTGGCCGCAGTCGACCTGATGGCCCGCGAGGCGGACCGTGATATCAAAACGCGCGCCCGCGATCGGGTCGACGCTCAGCGTCCACGCCCCCTCGTCGAGGATCGCGCCCTGGCCCGGGAGCGGAAGCGGGGAGGAGATCGTGCGCTCGCCGTGGGTGGCGCGCATCGCGAAGAGCGCCGGGCCCGCCTCGGTGGCATCGACGCAGACCACGACGCCCGCGGGGACCTCGACGCGCCACGACGCGGCGTCGAGCGGGGTGGGGTCGGCCACGAGACCCCGGACGTGGCGCGTGGCGACCGAGGCGATCTCGCCGCCCGCGAGCGGAACGAGGAGCGCCGCGGCGACCAGGATGGGGACAAGCCTCGCGCTGGCTCGCATGCACGCCTCCACCCTGCCAGGCAGCCCGGACGGGGATACGGTTTCGCGTGTCACGCCGAGGTGCACGCAGCTTGTACGTGACTTCGGTGACTCAGACCGGCAGAACCGGACTCGCTTAACTCAGGCTCAGGAATGCCCATTTCTTTTTCCTTTTCTCTGGAACCGCCCGAAGAATGCGCTTCAGGCACCGGCGATCTCGGCCCGGCATTCCTGGCTGGTCGGGGCGAGGGCCTCTGGGCCGCCGGAGGGGCGAAACGAGGCGTATTCTAGTGCGAAATCCAAACCGGCCAGATTTAACTAGGGAAGCAACTAGACGACCAACTAGGTGAGTCACTAGATGGGGCTCGAAACGCGCGTCTGGCGCACCGGATTCGAATCCAACCTCCTCACGACCGTGCCGAAGGCCGTCCGCGTCCAGTTGAGCCTCGGGCCGGCGGACCGGCTGCGCTGGAACGTCGAGGGGGGTTACGCGCGGGTGACCAAGGCCGGGGCGGAGGAGGGGGAGGCCACCACCTACCGGCTCTACAAGCAGACGCGCGGGAACAGCCTCTACACCTCCCTCCCGGCCGCGGTCGCGGAGCAGCTCCGCATGAACGAGCGCTCCCGCGTCGAATGGGAGCTCCAGGGGACGGCCGCCCATGTCCGCCGCGCTTGACCGGCTCGGCAACGCCCCCGCCGTCCTCCTGGTCGAGGCGCCGCCCGACGCGAAGCGCTTCCGCGCGCTCACGCGCATCAGCGACGACAAGCTGCGCAGCATCCCGCAGCAGGCGCGCGAATGCGCCGCCTACGTCGAGGGCCTCGGCGCGCCCGCCGCGCTCGACGGCGTCTACAACGTCGGCGAGCACAGCGGCTTCAGCATGACCCAGAGCCCCATCTACCAGCAGCTTCTCGCCGACGCGCGCAACGGCCGGTTCCACGCGCTGGTCGTCCGCGACAGCAGCCGCCTGGGGCGCGACTACTGGGAGAAGATGGGCACGCTGCGCGACCTGCGCGCCGCCAAGATCGAGTTCCACGTCATCGAGGACGGCGGCGCGTTCGACTTCGAGGACCGCCTCCACAAGGTCAAGAGCTGGGCGAGCACGTGGGCCGACGAGGAGAAGAAGCGCGAGGAGATCCGCAAGTCGCTGCGCGCCACGCAAGCCTTGCGTGACATGGGCCTTCCCACCGGCCGCCCGCCCTACGGCTACCGCAGCGCGAAGGACGCCAGGCTGGGCCGGCGCGTCTGGCGGGCGGAGCCGCGCGAGGCCGACGCCGTGCGCGCCCTCTACGCCGCGCTCCTGGCCGAGCCCGCCGCCAACCTCAGCGCGCTGGGCCGCGAGCACGACCTCACGCCCAGCCAGGTCGACCGGATCCTCGGCAACCCGTGCTACCAGGGCGGTTTCCTCTGGGAGGGCGCATTCCGCGCCGCGGCGCCGGAGGTCGTGCCGGCGCTGGTGAGCCCGGAAGAGTTCGCGCGCGTCCAGGCCATCCGGGCCCAGCGTCGCCGCGCGCCGCGCGAGTGAACGGCCGCGCCCTCACGGCGAGGGCTTCTGCTGCTGGAAGCCCAGGAGGACGTTCATGAGGTCCGGCGAGCGGATGCGTTGCGTCATCTCGCGGCGCTCCAGGATCTTCTGCACGTTCTCGAAGAGCGTCTCGTCGATGACGGGCGGGATCACGTGCGGCTCGGCGCGGACGAACTCGCCCTTCCAGTTGAATCCGCCCGTGTAAGCGCGGTTGCGGAGGATCTTGCGCAGCAATTGCCGCGAGACGCCGAAGCGGCGGCTCAGGCTGCTGAACTCCTCGTAGGGCTCCTCGACGAGCGAGGCGAAGATGGCGCGCACCTTGGCGGCCTCGGGCGTCTGGCGCCACACCTTCCGCCGGGAGACGGGGTCGATGGCGGGCTCGTAGCCGTACGGGAGCGAGGTGGTGGGGAAGCGCGCGTCGCGGATCGCCTGGGTGGCGCGCATGCTCTTGCGGATCTCCTCGAGCTTCTTGCCCTCGTCGCCCCACGTGTTGGCGAACGAGCGCACCTTGCTCATGCTGTCCTCGTAGTCGAAGAAGCCGCCGTCCTCCAGGATGTGCAGCTCGACCTTGGCGCGGCGCAGGTCGCGGATGGTGCCCATCTTCTCCCAGTAGTCGCGGCCCAGGCGCGCGCCGTCGCGGGCCACGAGCGCGTCGAACTGCCCGGCCTCCGCGTCGTGGAGGACCTGGCTCATGATGGGGCTCTGGTCGATCTTGAAGCCGCTGTGCTCGCCGAGGCTGTAGACGCGGTCGATGATGCCGCCGATCTCCTCGGCGTCGGCGCGGCGCGCGCCCGCGACGGCGTCGCCCCAGGCGTAGCGGACGCACTCCTTGACCTGCTGGGGGATCGAGAGCAGCTTGTCGTCGCTGATGCGCACGAGGACGCGGAAGACCTTCGAGCCGCGGGCCTTGAGCGCGGCGGTCTCTTCGGGACGGAGGAGGTCGATCACGCGCGGCTCACGGTCGTCGGCGTCCTTCAGGCGCCGGTCGACCTCCGCAAGAAACGCGTCCAGGGTGTGCATCCGAGGCTTAACACCCGGAGCGCGATGAAGAAGGTGCCGATGTTGAAATCAGGCGACGCTCTCGGGCCGGCCCGCGAAGAGCGCGGCGAGCCCCCAGCCCAGCGGGACGAGGACGTTGCCGAACATGAACGCGAAGACGCCTTCCTGCGCGTCGCCCACGAGCCAGAGGATGCCGGTGACGCAGGCGATGGCGAGGCCGGCGCGCGCCACGCTCAGCGTCGCCGCGCCGCGCCGGGCGCCGTAGGCCGCGATCGCGAGGCCGAGCGCGGAGCCGAGGGTGGCGAGGGTCACGGGCCCGACGTTGGTGAGGTGGCCCTGCGCGGCGTAGGCGACGATGTAGCCGACGTGCGCGGCGGCGGCGACGGCGAGGCCGACCGGGCTGGCGGCGTTCTGGCCCTCGGCGTCGGTGTAGAACCCGAACGCGGCGATGGCGAGGCCGATGCCCGCGACGAGGACCATCAACGCGGGAAAGAGGCCGTGGTCCACGCCCAGGAAGGCGATCGCCCATTGGGCTTCGCCCACGCCGGCCAGCGCCAGCGCGATGGCCGTGAGAAGGCCCGTCCGCATGGGGGATATCCTTCTCCAGCCCCGCTTAAGCCAACCGGAATTAGCCGAAGGCCGCGGCGGGGCTCTTCATCGCCTCGCGCAGCAGGCACGTGGCGTAGCTTCCCTTCAGCAGGAAGAAGCGGAGCAGGAGGCGCTCGCCGGCGTCGTCGGCGCCCGCGTCCCACGAGACGGGGCCCAGGGGAGCCAGAAGCTCGCGGCGGGTGCCGAAGCTGGCGACCTCCGGGAGGTGCGGGATGCGGAAGTCGCGCTGCCGATAGCCCGCCTCGGCGAGGACGTCGCGCTCGATCTCGCCCATGCGCCCTTCCGCCAGGCGCGAGCCGGTGCCCGCGATGGCGCCGGTGACGAGCGCCGCGCCCTTCGCGCACAGGCGCGCCACGCGCGCGTGGTTGAGCGGCGTGACGGCGTGCAGGCGCTCCTTGTCGGGACGCCCCTCCGCGTCGAGCCCCACGACGAGATCGCCGGGGCGCGGCTCGTTGAGGCCGATGCCTTCGCCCATGCGGCGGCTCACGATGCGGTTGAACAGGAGGCTCTGCGCGGCGTAGACGAACATGGTGCGCAGGTTGCTGGGCAGCGACAGGAGCGCGCCCTCGAAGTCGCGCGGGTGGCGCGCGAGGTGCTCCAGCATCGTGCGCTCGAAGCCCGCGTAGCGCGGGAAGCGCGCGAAGCTGGACTCGGCGTCGCGCGTGGCGTCGTAGTGCGCGCGCGCCTCGCGCAGCTCGTCGGACTCGGCCGGCTGCGGGTTGCCCACGTAGAGGCGCACGGCCTCCTCCAGGTCGCCCCGGACGATCTGCTCGCCCACGAGGTGCGTCACGGGGCGCACGACGCCGAAGCGCTGCACGCCGAAGTAGTTGGGGAAGCCCCCCTCGGCCTCGATGCGCGCGAGGATCGCGTGCAGGCTCTCCGCGGCCTCCTTGAGGGGGACGTCCGTCTCGCGCAGCGCGATGACGAAGCGGTTGCCCACCAGCTCGCCGATCTTGGGCGCGCGGTCCACGCGGCGCGTCTCCAGCACCTCGACGTCCTTGAGGTCCAGCGCGCGCACGCGCTCCTCGGGGGCGCGGAGGCTGACGTACTGCGTCGTGACGGCGCGCTTGTCCTTCGTTCCGGCGAAGAAGATCGTCTCGCGCGGCACGTTCAGGACGCGCGCCAGCTCGCCCATGAGGCGGTTGGTCTCCCAGTTGCGCACGCGCAGCGCGGCCACCGTGTACTTGCCCTCCGCCACGGGCGCGGGGAAGGCGAGCGGGACCTCCTCGACGACGAAGTCCTCGGGGCGGCTCTTCAGCCGGCCGCCGGTGCCGGGCAACGCCGCGGTGAGGTAGCGTTCGAGCCCGAGCGCCTTCTCAAAATCGCCGGGCTCGATCATCGCATCGGCTCACTGGCCGGACGCGCGGACCAGCAGGGTCTCGAGCTCGTCGAACTGGGCGCGCAGCTCCTTGGCCGCGGTCTTGAGGGCCGCATCGGGCTTGCCGTTCTTGGTCTCGACGACGAAGAGCGGGTTGTCGAGGTACGGGTGGCCCATGACGTAGGTCGCGGTCTCGACGCTGGGGTCCTGGAGGAGCTTCTGCTTGAGGAGGTTCAGCAGCGTGTCGTTCTCGCCGATGACCTCGATCTCGAGCTTGTTGGCGGTCTTGTTGCGGAGGCGGAGTTCCATGAAGAGACCTCAGAGGATGGTGCCGACGCCGAAATCCTCGGCGAGCTTCTTGGTGTCCTTCCAGTCGCACTCGGGGCAGACGACGCCGCGGCCCTTCCGGGCCATGACGCTGCCGCAGCGCGGGCAGTAGGACTTCAGGACCCCGAGGTTCGGGGCCTTGGTGGTGAGCTGGATGGCGGGATCGGACTCGATCACCTTGGCGCGGATGATATCACGGATGCGGAACGCGCTCTCCATGCTCTCGACGTACTGGTCGCTGCTCTTGGAGACGTGGAGCGTGCCGTTGGTGTCGCCGCCGATGCCGCGGTTGGGGTGGCTGGCCAGCGCCTTGACCTCGACGATCGCCATGCTGGGGCGCGTGGCGTGCACGACGCCGAGCACGATGTCGCCGGGCTTGACGACGGCGGGCTGCGCGACCAGCGGGTGGACGCGCGCCACGAAGTCCGAGGTGTCCAGCGTGAGCGTGCCGAACGTCGCGGCGTAGACCTCGCCGTTCTCCTCGTAGGTGCCGGGCCCGGGAACCCATTCCTCGGCGACGCCGACGGAATCCCCGGGGTAGACGAGACGCCGCTCCGCCATGAAAACCTGCGGCGAGCAAAGGGGCACCCCTATAAAGCCGCTCCGGGCCAAGACTTAGGAACGTGAGTACGGGACTACGGTGACAGAGAACCGAAACGCTCGTCTACGGGCTGGACTCCCGTAAGCAAGGATTGGTTCTCCGTAGAAGGCATGACTGGCTTACGGGAGAGCCGAAGCGCCACGACGTCGACCTCGTGGACGGCCTTCTCGTGGTGCCGGTACTGATGCCGCAGCGCGAACCGGAGCGCCCAGGCGTGCGTGGGATGGAACCCCGCCGCCTCGGCGTAGGACTCCACGAAGGCGCGCGTCGCCGCGTTGTGCAGCGTGTAGACGACGGGCGCCGCGCGGAAGGCGGCGTTGAGGAAGACGCGATCCGCGCCCCGCTGCTGCGCGCCGAAAGGCGGGTTCATCACGATCGTGTCGGCCGCGCCACGCCACGCCGCGACGTCGGCCTCCACCCACGCGACCCCGGCGCCCAAGCCTTGCGCAGCGCGCCGCGCGACGGCGAGCGCCTCCGGGTCCACGTCGACGCCCACCGTCTCCGCCGCGCCCAGGAGCGAGGCGCCGATCGCGAGGACGCCCGTGCCGCAGCCCAGATCCGCCACGCGGCGGCCCGTGATATCACCGAGCGCCAGCGCCTCGTGCAGCAGCGGCGCCGCCAGATCGGCGGGCGTCGCGTACTGCTCCAGGTGCAGCTTCGGCTTCGGATGCGGTGGCACTTTTGATAGTATGCGCTCAAGATCGCGCAAGCGCAATCGCTATCACCAAGAAATGATAGCGCGATAGCAATAACAGTTAGCTATCACATGACCTCGGGTCCGTGGATGGCCCCCTTCTGCTGCGCAGGCTGCTGCGGCGTGAAATTCACCTGCGGAAGCGGGATCGGCGGCGGAAGCTGCAGATCCTTCGCGATCCCCACCGCCTGCGGCACGCAAACGCGCATCACCGTGCTGTGGATCTCCGTCGCCGCGTCAGGCGCCATCTGGTTCGTCGTGCGCCACGCCGCCTCGAAAGCCTTCGCATCGCACGTGAAGTTCATGTTCCCCTCGATCCGGATCACGCCCACCGCCCCATAGGCCGCCGTGTAGCGGAACTCCACGTTGACCTCCTGCGGCGTGACCTCCTTCACAAGCGTCACCGTCGACGAATGGTCGATCCGGATGTTGGGCAGCCGCTCGTTGGTCTTCGAGTACCGCTTGGCCTCGATCCCAGTGAGCTCCAGACGCGTGACGGGCACGATGCGGGGGACGCGGCGAGGCCGCCTTATAGGTGACGCCGCCCGACGCGGCACCTGCACGCTCGCCCCGACGCCTGGTCGCGCCAGCCGGCGCCGGGCGCCGCCGCGAAGAACGCTCTAGAGCATTGTTGGGCAAGGTGGCGCAAGGTAGCGCGAGGCGGCGCCGGGTCGGTGCAGCCAGCGCCGCGTGCCGCATGGCGCCACTTTCGGGCACCTCCGTTGCGCATTGCCTTCCTCGGGTGCCGTCGTCGGGTGGTTTGGCGCTTCTCCCGTGGAGTCCCTGGCGTGCCGTTCTTCGTCGTCGTGTCGCGTGTGTGAGCATGCGCTGGCGGGTGGGGGGTGCGCGTTGGAGGAGGCGGTGGATGTGGCGCTTGCGCCGCGGCTTCCTGTGGCGGTGCGTGTGGTGGGGCCTTTCGCAGCTTCGTCTTGATTCAGGGATTTAGCCCAGTTTCTTTTTGATGCTGTCGAAGAGGCCTTTGTTTTTGGGTTCGCGTCCTTCGAGGCGGGCGAGGTCTTCGAAGAGTTTGCGTTCTTCGGGGCTGAGTTTGGCGGGCGTGTAGAGGCGGGCGTGGGCGAGGAGGTCGCCGCGGCGGTTGCCGTGGAGGCTGGGGAGTCCTTTGCCGCGGAGGCGGAAGGTTTCGCCGGATTGGGTGCCGGGTGGGATGGTGAGGGTGTCGCGTTTGCCGTCGAGGAGGGGGACTTCGACTTCGTCGCCGAGGGCGGCTTGGCTGAAGGTGAGGGGGATGGGGACGTGGAGGTCGTCGCCTTCGCGGGTGAAGACGGGGTGGGGTTTGATGCGGACGCGGACGTAGAGGTCGCCGTCGGGGAATCCGTCGGGGCCGGCTTCGCCTTCGCCGCGGAGTCGGAGGGCGCCTCCGTCGGGGACGCCTTCGGGGAGGTGGATGGTGAGGGTGCGTTGGCGTTGGAGGCGTCCGGCGCCTTTGCAGGCGGGGTCGGGGGTGGCGACGGTCTCGCCGCGGCCGTTGCATTGGGGGCAGGGGCCGGCGGTCTGGACGAGGCCGAAGGGGGTGCGCATCTGGCGGGCGACTTGGCCGTGTCCTTTGCAGGTGGGGCAGCGGGTGGGGCGGGTGCCGGGTTTGGCGCCGTTTCCGCCGCAGGTTTCGCAGCGTTCGAGGCGGGCGATGCGCAGCTCTTTTTCGGCGCCTCGGGCGACTTCTTCGAGCGTCACTTCGACTTGGGTTTGGAGGTCGCGTCCGCCTTGGGGTCCGCCGAAGCCGCCGCCGAAGAGGTTGCGGAGGATGCTTCCCATGTCGAAGCCCATGTCGCCGAAGTCGGCGCCGCGGAAGATGTCTTCCTGGGTGTAGCGTTCGTCGAATCCGGCGTGGCCGTATTGGTCGTAGGTGCGGCGCTTCTCGTCGTCGCTGAGGACGGCGTAGGCTTCGCTGATCTCCTTGAAGCGTTCTTCGGCGCCCGGCTCCTTGTTGCGGTCGGGGTGGTATTGGAGGGCGAGCCTGCGGTAGGCTTTCTTGATGTCGTCGGCGTTGGCGTCCTTCGGCACGCCGAGCAATTCGTAGTAGTCGGCCTTCGTCGCCATGGCGCGCGAGCTTCCCAGCGGGGCCCTGCGCTTGAACCTAGCTACCCTTTTGGGCCTGGCGCGCGTGCCCGGCCGCATGGGTCTCGTCAAGATCGTCCTGACGCTGGTGGGCGTGCTGATCCTCGCCGTCGTGGGGCTGGCCGCTTATCTCTATTTCACGGACTATGGCGCGCAGGCCTCGATCACAGGCAAGGGGAGCGACGCGCAGGGCGACTACGTGCTCGTGACGCCGAAGCTTTGGCCGAGCTATCATCTGACGCAGCGCCTCGACGCCAACACGGCGGCGTTCGTCTGCACGGGCTATCAGGTGACGTTCCACGTGAACACGCACCACACGCTCGTGTATGACGGGGCGGGGACGCTCGTCTACGACAGCGCGAAGAGCGGCGTCCAGAATCCTGGCGCCGTCGCGCGCTGCGCCGCCTCGAGCGGTGGAGTTCTGTAGCGCCGGAGCCGAGCGCGCCCCGCGCGCTCGGGCGCAGGCGCCCGCCCGGCGCGGTGTCGCAGGCCCGCGCCGCACGGCGCGGAGCCGGAGACCGCCCGCGCAGCGGGCGATTCGCGCCGGGCGGAGTTGAGAACTAGAGTTGTCCTCTGTCGCTGCTTGGGTGCACGCAAAAGGCTTTCAATGCCCGGGGCTACGCGGCGGCGGGGAGCGCCGTGCGCCAGCCAGCCGTTTCGAGGATCGCCGTCATCTGGATCTCCGCGCTCACGCTGACGCCCGTCGTGGGCGGCGCTTGGGCCGATGCCCAGCTTCTCCCCGCGCCGACGGGCTTCTCCGCCGTCGCGCTTTCCCCGAGCGCCATCGCCCTTTCGTGGGACGCCGTGGACGGCGCGCACTCGTACCACGTCGAGCGTTTCGCGGGCGAGTCGTGGACGCCCGTCGCGGACGTCAACGCGACGAACGTCACCGACGCGGGCCTTGAGGCCAACACGTCCTACACGTACCACGTCTGCGCGTGGGACGGCTCCGCCTGCGGCGTCGTCTCGGAGAGCGCGAGCGCGACCACGCTCCCCACTCCGCCGCCCGCCGCGCCCGCCTCCCTCGTCGCCACGCGCGGCTCGGGCAGCGCCTACGCCGACGTCCACCTGGCATGGAGCGCCGTCGAGGGCGCGACCGGCTACACGCTCTCGCGCGCCGACGCGGCGAACGAGACCACCCTCGTCTACGCGGGCAACGCCACGGGCTTCGACGACCTCGCGCTCGCCGGCGGCGCGTACGTCTGGAGCGTCGCCGCGACGTCGGACGCCGGGACCAGCGCGCCCACGGCGAGCAGCTCCCTCGTGGTCCCCGCGGGTCCGCCCGTCACGGACCTGCGCGCGACGGGGCTCACGAGCACCTCGCTCTCGCTCGTCTGGGACGCGCCGCAGGGCGCCGCCGGCTTCCTCGTCAACGGCACGCCCGTCGAGGCCGCGCAGCTTGACCTCGCGGACCTCGTGGCGTGCGGCTCGTACTCGTTCGACGTCGTCGCGCGGTACGAGGGCGGCGTGAGCGACCCCGTCACGCTCCGCGTCGCGCTGCCAGGCTGCATGCTCTGGTACGACGCCGCCTCGCCCGCCAACTCGGCCACGCAGCTCGCCGACCTGAGTGCCGCGGGCGACGACGGCGCGCTCCTGAACATGGCCGCGGGCCCCGCCAACGGCACGCTCGCCTTCGACGGCGTCGACGACCTCGTCGCGGGCGGCGCGCTCTTCCACGCGCCCGACTCCTTCACCGAGGCCGTCCGCTTCCGCACCACGAGCGCCTCCGGCATCCTCGTCTCGTTCCAGGACTCGCGCGACCTCGCCCCGTCGCGCTTCGACCGGCGCCTCTTCCTCGACGGCCAGGGGCGCGTCGGGTTCGGCGTCTGGGCGGACGGCGCGCCCGATGACCCGCGCGTGATCCGCAGCGACGCGCGCTTCGACGACGGCCAGTGGCACACCGCGGTCGCCACGATCGGCGCCACCGGCTCCGACGCGGGCGCGATGCTCTACGTCGACGGCACGCTCGTCAACCAGACCCCGAGCAACGACAAGCAGGTCTACGACGGCTACTGGGTCGTGGGCGGCAGCCGCAACACGTACTGGGAGAGCGTCCTCCCGCAGCCCATGTTCCGCGGCGAGATCGCGATGGTGAAGGTCTACGACGGCATCGTCCCGCCCGCGCCCGCCGCGCTGGGCCCCGCCACGCACCTCGCCGTCTCGCGCGGCCCCGCGCTGGGCGAGGCGAGCCTGTCCTGGTGGCCCGCGCCCGGCGCCGAGCGCTACGCGGTCAACCTCACCGGCCCCTCCTTCCCCAACGGCACCGAGGTCGACGCGGGCCCCGCGCGCACGGCCGACTTCCCGGACCTCCTCGCGGGCGACTACGCGTTCACCGTGCTATCGTTCCAGGGCGACGCCTCGGCCGCGAGCGAGCCCGTCACCGGCCAGCCCGCCACCGCGCCCGGCGCGCCCGCGAGCGTCACCGCCACGCCGGTCTCGCCTGGCGTGGTCCGCGTCGCGTGGAGCGCGCCCGACGACACGGGCGGCGTGCCCGTCCAGCATTACGAGGTCTCCGCGGACGGCGAGCCGCGCACCACCACGCTGGGCACCACGTTCGGCGTCAACCTCGCGGTGCCCGAGGACGGCGCCGTCCACGTCTTCGGCGTCCGCGCCAACACCAGCGCCGCGGCGGGCCCGGAAGCGCTCGCCAACGCCACCGCCGCCTGGGCGCCCAGCCCCGTCGCCTCGCTCTGGAGCGAGCCGGGCGCCGAGGTCGGCGAGGTCAACCTCACGTGGCTGGCGCCCGCCACGCACGCCGCGCCCCTCGCGGGCTATCACGTCTGGCGCGACGGCGCCATCGTCGCCACCACCAACGCCACGCGCTTCGTCGACGCCAACCGCACGCCCGGCGCGCGTTCCTCCTACAACGTCACCGCCGCGAGCGACGCGGGCGAGAGCGCCGCGGGCCTCACCGTGACCGAGGTCGCGCGCCCCGCGCTCGTGGGCTGCCCGACCAGCACGAGCGTCTCGGTCTACGCCTGCCAGCAGGTGCCCTTCGGGCTCTACGCGCTGCCGGCCAACGCCTCCTCGCCCACGAGCATGCGGTGCGACGACTGCGTCAGCTCGCCGCTCGCGCTCCCCTTCGCGTTCCCGATGTTCGGGCGTCTCTACACGCAGGTCAACGTCACGACCAACGGCCTGCTCCTTTTCGGGAGCACCGACTACGGATGGAGCTACTCGCCCGTCGGCATCCCCACCGATGGCTCGCCCGCCGGCATGATCGCCGGCTACTGGAGCGACCTCGACGGCCGCGCCATCGGCAACGTCCGCTACGCGACGCTCGGCGAGGCGCCCCACCGCCTTTTCGTAGTCTCGTGGGAGCGCATGGGCGAGTACAGCTGTTACTACCTTCCCTACTGCGGTCCCGGCAACGCCACGTTCCAGGTCGCGCTCCACGAGGACAGCGGCGCCGTCGAATACCAGATCGCCTTCGCGGCGATGGACCACCACTACGCCACCGTCGGCCTCGAGGATGAGACGGGAACCTACGGCCTGACGATCTTCCACGGCACCGCGCCTCTCGCGCGCCAGGGCTTCCTCCTGATCCCGCCCAATGCGCCGCCCGTCGGAGCGCCCACCGGCGTCTCCGTCCACGCGACCGCGCCGCTCACCCTTGATGTCAACTGGACGCCGCCCGCGGACGCGACCTCGAGCGCCGTCTTCGGCTACCGCGTCTACCGCGACGGGACGCTGATCGCCACGCCTGATGGCACGAGCTACGCCGACGAGCTCTCCGCGCCCGGCAACCACACCTACCAGGTCGCGGCGCTCAACGCGCGCGGTGAAGGTCCGAGCAGCGCGCCCGTCAACGGCACCGCCTACCAGGACGTCGCGCCGCCCACGCTGACGCTCGACCCCGAGGCGCCCGACGGATTGGGCGGCGTCTACAACCACACGCCCGCCGCCACCGCGATCCCAGGCGGCGCCCCGCCCAACCCCTCCGAGTCGCCCTGCGATTGCGTCGTCCGCGAGGTCGCCTCCGGGCCCAGCGTGGACGTCCTCGACTCGTTCGACGGCGCCGCGCACGCCTCTCCCTACACGGTGACGGGCGAGGGCGAGCACACGCTCACGGCGCGCACGTTGGACGCGAACGGGAACGTCGTCGCGCAATCCGAGCCGCGGACCCTCACGCTCGACACGACGGCGCCCACCGCCACCGTCTCGACCGGCGCCGAGGGAAGCGCGCTCTCCGTCACGTTCGCGTTCAGCGAGCCCATGTCGCCCGACGCCACGCTCGCCGCGCTCGCGGCGCCCGCCGGCTGGACCGCCGCGCTCGCCAAGGACGCGCGGAGCCTCGTCGTCTCGGGCACCGGCGCGCCAGGCGCCGCGTACGACGTCACGCTCTCCTCCGCCGCCACGGACGCGCACGGCACTCCCCTCGCCGCGCCCGCGACGGGCCACGTCGAGGGCCCCGCGCCGCCGCCTCCGCCCCCGCCGCCCGCTCCGCCGGCGCCGCGCGTGCCCGGCGCGCCCGGCGCGCCCAGCGTCTCGTTCCACGACGGCCGCGTCGACGTCGCGTGGTCCGCCCCCTCCGACGCGGGCACCTCGCCCGTCTTCCGCTACACGCTGCTGCGCAACGGCCAGGCGATCTCCACGCAGCCCGGCACGAGCTACCAGGACGCGGCCGTGACGCCCGGCGCGACGTACGCCTACAGCGTCGCCGCCACCAACACGCAGGGCACCGGCCCCGCGAGCGGCGCCACGAGCGTCACGATCCCCGGCGCCGCGCCCACGAGCGTCCTCGCGCTCAGCGGCGCGCCCCAGGATGGCTGGTACGGCGCGAGCCCGACCGCGAGCTTCAGCGCCACGCCCGCCGACGCGCAGGTGAGCTATCAATTGGACGGCGGCCCCGCCGCGACGTACGCCTCGCCCTTCGCCATCCCTGCCGGCCGCCACACGCTGAGCTGGCACGCCACGCGCCCCGGCTCGCCCGACGAGGCCGCGCGCTCGCAGACGATCGACGTGGACCCTGACGCGCCAATCATCGCTGGCGCGGGGCTCTCGGGCTCCAGCGTGCACGCCCGCGTCACCGACGCGCTCTCCGGCGTCGCCAGCGTCGCGGCGCTGCTGCCCGACGGCACGAGCGTCCCCCTCGCCGCGAGCGGCGACGACTACGCCGGCACGCTCTCGCCCACCGCGCCCGGCGTCCATGCGATCTCGATCATTGCGCGCGACCACGCGGGCCACGAGTCGCGCGCCTCGGCCGGCACGCTCACGATCGCCGCGCCGCCCGCCGCGGACAACGCGACGACCAACGGCACCGCCACCAACGCGACGACGTCCGGCCCCACGCCCAGCTCGCCCACGCCGCCCACGGGCGGCGGCAGCGGCACCAGCGGCGGGAGCAGCGGCGGCAGCGGTTCCGGCGGCGCGCCCCTGGAGCAGGCCAGCGTCACCCCCTCGTCGAGCACGCCGGCCCCCGGCGCCCCCTCGCCCACGCCGGCGCTCACCGTCACGCAGGACCCCAACGAGACGGCCCCGCTGGACGCCGGCGCGCGTGGTCAGGTGCGCCTGCACGTGAGCAACGTGGACGACCCCTCGCTCGTGCGCCTCGTCGTCGTCGACGAGAACGGCCACGAGACGCCGCTGGGCTCGGGCACCGACGCGACGTGGGACACCACGCGCAGCGACGACGGGTACTACACCGTCGAGGCGCGCGAGGGCAACGTCACGCTCGCCAGCACGCGCGTCCTCGTGCGCAACGCCTTCCTCAGCGGCGCCGAAGCCGCGGGCGGCGTCGCGCTGGGCGTGGGCGCGGCCGCACTCACCAGCGTCGCGAGCAACGCGCTCACCTCGAGCGCCCTGGGCGCGGCCTCCGCGACGGCCAGCAGCGCCACGAGCGCGGCCTCCGGCGCCGCCACCAGCACCGGCGGAAGCCAAGGCTTCAGCCTCTCGCAGTACCTCAAGGACCTCTTCACCGACGCGGGCAGCGACGCGCTGCGCGACAAGACGAAGAACGTCGCCTCCATCGAGCGCCGCCGCCGCATCGCCAGCAGCATCGCGCTGGTCGCCACGGTCTCGCTCATCGCCGTGTTCTACAGCGTCGCCGAATCGAGCGCCTACACGTGGCGCGCGTTCCTCGGCGTGCTCCCCCTCGTGGGCGCGGCCGCCGTCATCCTCGCGCTCCAGAAGTACGGCAGCGAGTCGCTCATCGCCCACCTCTCAGGCGCGCGCGTCCGCTTCCGCATCTGGATCGCCGGCGTCGCCTCGCTCCTCGTCTCCACGCTCGCGTTCCACCAGCCCTTCGGCTACCCCGGCTACGTCGACAACGGCGTCGAGACCACCGAAGCCGAGAAGCGCCTCGCGGGCCACCGCGCCCTCGCCATCCTGGGCATCACGAGCGCGTGGAGCCTCGTCTTCGTCCTCGCCGGCCACCTCGGCCTCTACGGCTTCGGCAGCATCGGCGTCGCGATGGCCGTAAGCGCCCTCGCCACCGCCGCGATGCCCTTCGGCCCCCTCCCCGGCAAGGAGGTCTGGCGCTGGAGCAAGCTCGCCTCCCTCGCGGCGGCCGTGGGCGCCCTCGCGCTCTACGTCACCTACGAGATGGCGCTCCTCCCCGAGTGGGCGCTCATCACGGTTGGCCTCGTGGGCGCCACCGGCTACGCCGCGACCGCCGTGAGCTTCCGTCGCCGCGAGCCCCCCGCCCGCAGCGTGCCCGTCCAGGACATGGACGCGGAGCGCCGAACGAAACGCGAGGCGGAACGCGAGGCGTGAGGCGCCTGGACGAGCGACCCGGCGCCGGCCCGAAGAAGGAGGCGCCGCGTAGGCCCAACCGGCGCCGCGTGCCTGCGCCAGGCACCACGTCGATGCACCAGGCGCCGGGTCGCGCAACGGGGCGCCGGGTGGCGCGACCTTGCCGCACCTTCACCATCGACGCTCTAGAGGATTGTTGCATTCGCGCGGCGCCTGGCGCGAGCGCTTCGTGATATCAGAATCGGGCGTCGCTGGATTGTTCTCGCGTTCGCTCGGGCGGAGGAGTGCGGCGTGGGGGATTCGAACCCCCGGAGGGCAGCTTGGGAAGCTGCTGCGATAACCGCTACGCGAACGCCGCGGACGAGGCGGACGAGACGGCTTCTCCCGGATAAGCCCTGCGCCGGTCCGGCCGTCGCGGGGCTCGGCGCGAGCCGTAGTCCGGGCGCGTTCGGCTTCGTTGGCCGAACCAACAACTCTTAACTATGGGGGCGCTGACGGGAGGCTGGATGCAAGAGGAGACGACGTTCCTGACGCTGTGCAAGTCGTGCGGCACCGAGTTCCTCGCTCCTGGCAATTGCCCCGAGTGCGGCGCCGCGTTCCACTTCTAGGCGAACGTCTTTTCCTGCTGCTGGCGTTTCGCGCCGGCATGGACATCCGCTGGCACGGCCACTCGTTCTTCTCGCTGACGTGCAAGGATGGCACGAAGGTGCTCGTCGATCCGTTCGTGGAGAACGGCATGACGCGCAGGCGCGTCGCGGACTTCCAGCCCGACTTCATCCTTGTCTCGCACGCGCATGCCGACCACGTGGGGAGCGCGCCCGAGTGGGGCGTGCCGTGCATCGCGACCTACGAGCTGGCCGGGATCCTGGAGGCGCGGGGGGCGCGCGGCAGCGTCGGGCTCAACACGGGTGGATTCTGGCGCCACGGCAAGCTCAAGGTCTGGTGCGCGCCCGCGCTCCACAGCAGCGGCTTCCACCGTGAGGGCGACCACTTCCAGGGCTATGGCGGGGTCGCGTGCGGCTTTGTGGTGGACGACGGCGAGACGCGCTTCTACCACGCGGGCGACACGGGGCTCTTCGGCGACATGCGGACGGTGATCCGCGACCTGCTCCAGCCGCACGTCGCGGCGGTGCCCATCGGCGACCTCTTCACCATGGGACCGGAGCACGCGGCGCGCGCGGTCGAGTGGCTCGGCGTCAACCTCGCGATCCCGATGCACTACGACACCTTCCCGCCGATCCACGCGGATCCGCACGAGTTCGCCAAGCGCGTGGGGACCGCGGCGCGCGTGCTGGTTCCGCCGGTGGATGGCGGCATCGAGGTCCACGGCCCGAAGGTCGGCCGCGAGCTGGCGCCCTGAGCACCAAAGCTATTTCATCCCGCCCCCCGTGGCGCAGCGCAGCCGATGCACGAGATCAAGGACCGCGTCGGCGACGCCGTCGCGAAGACCGTGGAGGCGACGCTGATGCGCGAGGTGCGCGCCGACCCCGTCCCGCGCCACGTCGGCATCATCATGGACGGCAACCGTCGCTTCGCGGAGGCCTTGGGCGAGCCCGCGCTGAAGGGGCACGAGTACGGCCGCGACACGCTGGAGAACGTGCTCGACTGGTGCCTGGAGCTGGAGGTCAAGCACCTCACCGTCTACGCCTTCTCCAGCGAGAACTTCAACCGCAACCCCATCGAGGTCAAGCGCCTCATGGAGCTCTTCGAGGAGAACTTCCTCAAGATGGCGGCGGACGACCGCGTGCACAAGAATCGCATCCACATCCGCGCCATCGGCCAGCTCGACCGGCTCCCCAAGCGCGTGCGCGAGGCCATCCGCTTCGCCGAGGAGCGCACGCGCGACTATGACCAGTACTTCTACACCATCGCCGTCGCGTACGGCGGCCGCCAGGAGATCCTCGACGCGATCAAGGGCATCGCCGAGGACGTGAAGGCCGGGCGCGTGAAGCCCGCCGACATCGACGAGGCGCTCGTCGCCAAGCACCTCTACACCGCGCACCTGCCCGACCCCGACCTGATCTTGCGCACCAGCGGCGAGGAGCGCATCAGCAACTTCCTCCTCTGGCAGATGGCGTACAGCGAGCTCTACTTCACCGACGTCTACTGGCCGGGCTTCCGGCGCGTCGACTTCCTGCGCGCGATCCGGACCTACCAGCTCCGGCAGCGGCGGTATGGAAAGTAGGGGAAGAAAGGCCGAGGACCCGACGCTTCTTGAGGGTCTCTCTCCGACAACGATAGCCCGGGTCTCGTCACCGTCGCCACGCATGGCGCGGTCCGACGTTCTGCTCGGTCTTCGCGGCTCTCGGCGAAGGGCGATTTGGGGGCTCGCTCAGTTGAGAGAGGCTCGCGTCCTCCGGCGTTCCAGAGGTTCTCGCGTGGGTCCTCGCACCATCCTTGGCGCGCGGAATGCTTACCTCTTTCGCCGCGCCGGAAACTCAACCGTGCAAGCGGAGCCGTCCTCGACGCGGCTTTTGGAGGGTTCCCTGTCGGGGGCGCGCAGGCGAGCGCCGCAGCGCGAGCCAAAGCGCCCCCGGTAGGGCAGCAACCAAAAGGCGCGGCGAGGACGGCTCTCCAGGGCCCCGAAGGGGCCCTTTCCGGAGAGCTCGGACGCGCGAAGCGCGAGTGCCTGAAGGACGAAGTCCTTCAGCCGTACATGTTCGGCACTTCGTCGCCGTGCGCGGCCTGGGCCGGCGCCGCCTGCTTCTGCATCATGCGGAGCGTCTTCTCGATGTTCTCCGCCTCGGTGTAGAGCGGCTTGACGTCGATCTTCAGGTGGGGAAGCAGCTTGTCGATGGCCTCGATGACCTTGGCCGCGGCGCGCGCGTCGGGGTAGTTCGGGTTGGCCTCGGCGAGGATGCTGATCGCGTCGAGGTTCTCCTTCTTGCCGAGGTTCAGCAGGACGCCGCTGACGCCCGTGATGATGCCGTTGCCGAACTGCTCGATCTTGTGGTGCGAGAGCATCTCGCGCGTGCCCGACGTGGAGCCCAGCGCGTAGACCTGCACCTCCTGCTCGCCCTCGCCTTCCTGGTCGAGGACGAGGCCTTCGGGGCTGATGATGGTCTTGGCGCCCTTGCGCTTGGCGAAGGCGAGGATCGCCTCCGCGATGGGGCGGATGAGCTTGGGCGCGGGCTGGAACTCGCTGATGAAGACGCAGACGCCCTTGCCCGCGTAGATGCGGACGGGGTAGAGCGGCACGCCGTTCCGCACGATGCTGACCGTGGGGAAGAACTTCGAGTCCATGATGCCAATCTGCTGGAGCTCGAGCACGTCGATGAGGTAGTTCGCCGTGATGGTGCTCACGAGGCCGACGCTGGGGAAGCCGTCGATGATGGTGGCGCCCTTGAGGTCCACGTCCTCGAACTCGTGCACCTGAAGCTCGGACTCGTCCGCCATGGTGGTCGGGCTGGCCTAAGCCGCGCCCCGTTTACATAGCTTGGGACTTGGGGCTCCGGGACGGCCTGCACCGATACGGGCTTAAGCCTGGGGCGCAGAGCATCCAAGGTGGCTTCCACCACGGAGAAGGTCGTCGCGGCCGCGGGCGGCTTCACCGGCCTCTGGGCGCTCACCTGGCTGGGCACGAGCGCCGTCGACCCCAGCTCCGCCGTCACGGGCGGGTTCGCGGTGGGCGGCGTGATGGCGAGCTCCGGCCTGACCGCGCTCTGGTGGAAGGCGCAGCGGATGCGGCACCTCAGCGAGCAGGCGGACGCCGCGGAAGCGCGCGAGCGGGCCTAGCGCTTTGCCCCCGCGCCGGCATCCGGCCGCGTGCGCCTCGACCACTGCTGCCTCAACGTGCGCGACCTGGACGCCGCGGTCCGCTTCTACGAGCGGTCGTTCGGGATGAAGCTCCTCAGCCGCCGCGAGATCCGCGAGACGAACGCCGAGATCGCCTTCGTGGGCTACGGCGACGACCAGATGAAGCTGGAGCTCACGCACTGGCGCGGCTGGAAGCCCGAGGATTACGTCGAGGGCTCGACCTTCGACCACGTGGCGCTCGTGGTCGAGGACGTGCGCGGCCTGGTGGAGACGCTGCGCGCCCAAGGCGTCCGCGTCGCCAAGGAGCCCTACTCGCTCTCGGGCTCCACGAGCGCCATCGCGTTCGTCCACGATCCGGATGGGAACTGGGTCGAGCTCATCCAGCGGGCTTGAAGAGCAGCCCGCGGCATGCGCGCGCGTGCACGGCCCGCTGGCGTACCTGCGCGAGCACCGCGTGGCGGTGGAGTCCGCCCTGGCGGCGCGCGACCTGGCGCCGCGCATCCTGACGCGCTCCGCGGAGAGCATGCCCGAGGTCGCGGACGCGAGCGTGCACCTGGTCGTCACCTCGCCCCCCTATCCGATGATCGAGATGTGGGACGCGCAGCTGGCCGCGCAGACCGGCGTGGCGCCCACGGCCCAGGGCGGCTTCGCGGCGAGCCACGCGATGCTCGCGCGCGTCTGGGCCGAGTGCTGGCGCGTGCTATCACCGGGCGGGATGCTCGCGATCAACGTGGGGGACGCGACGCGCTCGGTCGAGGGCGACTTCCGCTGCGCGCTCAACCACGTGCAGGTGGCGCGCGACTGCGAGGCGCTGGGCTTCGCGAGCCTCGTGCCGATCCTCTGGAAGAAGCCGACCAACAAGCCCAACGCGTTCCTGGGCAGCGGCTTCCTCCCGACGAACGCCTACGTGACGCTCGACTGCGAGTTCATCCTGCTCTTCCGCAAGGGCTCCGCGCGCGCCTTCCCCGCGAAGGACCCGCTGCGCTACGCGAGCCAGATGAGCAAGGCGGAGCGCGACGTCTGGTTCAGCCAGCTCTGGGACGTGCGCGGCGCGGCGCAGGACGCGGAAGGCACGGCGCCCTTCCCGCCGGAGATCCCCTACCGGCTCGTGCGCATGTTCTCCTGCCTGGGCGACACGGTCCTCGACCCCTTCGCCGGCACCGGCACGACGCTCGCCATCGCCCGCGCGCTGGGGCGCAAGGCCATCGGCTGCGAGATCAACCCGGACCTCGCGCTCGCGAAGCGCATCCCGGCCGAGGCGCCCTTGGCGTCCGCCGTGCTCGACGCGCTCGACGCGCACTATGCGGCCACGAGCGGCGCGGCGGAGAAGCCCAACGACGCGCCGGCGCGCTTCCTCACGTGGGCCGGTGCAGCCGCTTCCGGTACTCGTCCACCAGGCAGTGCGCCTGCTGCGTGAGCTGGCCGTAGACGAAGCGCGCCTCCTGCAGCGAGGCGGGCCGCTCGGGCTCCACGCGCCAGAGGTGGATGCGCTTGCCGCGATAGCTTTCCGGCAGCCGCGGCACGTCGCCCACCTGCACGACGACCTCGGCGCACGCGGCTTCCGCGATGCTCCGCGGCGGCTCGTCGGGCACGGAGACGCCGTGCGCCCTGAGCGTCTCGTCGAGCAGCGGCGGCGCCTGGCGCTGGGGCGTCTCGGCGGCGCGCGCCACTTCCATGGCGCGGGGGACGGCGGCGCGGAGCACGGCCTGCGCGAGGCGCGGCGCCAGGCCATCGGTGCGGGAGACGACGGCGACGCCCACCTTGGGATGGCCCGGGGGCAGCTCGAGGTCCGGCGCGTGCGCGGGGCGCGAGGGCATGGGCGCGCCCAGGAGCGCGTGGGGCGCGAGGTCGCGGCGCTGGAGCCACCACGAGGCCTTGCGCTGGGAGGCAAGCTCCACGAGCGCGGGGCCATGCTGGGGCAGGCGGCCGTGGGCCGCGCGTTGCAGGAGCTCCGCGGGCGGGAGCCCGAAGTGCATCGCCAGGCGGTGGAGCGCCTCGCGCCGGATCGCCAGCGCGGCGCGGACCTCGCCTTGGGTGCCCTCCAGAGGGACGGGCTGCATGGCGCCAACATGCGGCACGGCGGGAGAGCCATGAAGCTTTCGCGCCACGCCGGGTTACGCACGCACCAAATGTGCGCCTTCGCGCCGCCATCCCGGCCGCCCCGGCGCGAGGTGGACGCCGCCGATCCAGCGCTCGCGCGCCGGCGCCGCCCCCTCGCCTCCCGCCACGCGGACGCCCTCCGGCGTCAGCGCGATGCGGCCCTCCGCGAGCTTGACCAGCGCGGGCATGGCGCGCAGCGCCGCCTCGACCTGCGCGTCGCCGAAGCCGCACGCGCCTCCAAGCTCGGTCTGCGCCCAGGCGGGGAAAAGCTCCGCCATCTCGGTGGGCCCGCGCGATAGCAATCCGAGGAGCGTCGACTCCACGCCGCTCAGGTCCCGCGCGTCGGGGAAGCGCTGGACCTGCGCGCGCAGCCCGCGGGCCAGGCCCGGCCACGCGGAAAGGTCGGCCGCGAGCAGGCGCGTCAGGCCGGAGGCGTCCGGGCTCGCGATCGCGTTCCAGAACGCCCGCGCCAGCGCGCGCCGCGGCGGCGTGACGGGCTCGCGCTCGGCGAGCAATTCCTTGAGCCCGCCCACGGGCGCGGTCCCCGCGTCGAGCACGAGCGACACCCCCGCGTCGGGCGCCGCGCGGGCGAGCCAATCCAAAAGATGGCAGCAGTTGGCCTGGCAGAACAGCTCGTCGTCGAACCAGAGCACGATCGCGTGGCTTGCGGCCGCCGCCTCGATGCGCTGGAGCCGTTGCGCCGCGTCCGCGACGTACGCGTCCGCGTCGAGGGCGTAGACCTGCGCCAGCCACGCGGCGCGGGCGCGCCAGTCCGCTTCGTCCCGCAGCGCGTTGGGGATCGGGCCCTCGCAGAGCATGTCGCGCCAGGGCAGGATCTCGCCCTCGATCCGGGCCTCGCGCAGCGACATGGCCTGCGCGTCGCCGCTGGTGACGTGGAGCATGAGCATCGGGAGCAGGCGCGCCCGGATCATCATTGCGCGGGGACCGGCCGCCTCCGGCGGGGAAAATCCCGAATCACGTCCCGCCGGGATTCGGAGATTCGTGATTCGGGTTTTTCCCCGCCGGAGGCGGCCAGAATCGGGAGGCCTTACTGCTGCGCCTCCACGACCGCAATCGCCGCCATATTCACAACGTCCCGCACGTCGTCGCCGCGCTGGAGGATGTGGACCGGCTTCGCCATGCCCGCGAGGATCGGCCCGGTCATCTCGGCCTCGGAGAGGCGCTGGAGCAGCTTGTAGGCGATGTTCGCGCTCTGGAGGTCGGGGAAGACCAGCACGTTGGCGGGCTCGCGCAGCTTGCTGAAGGAGTATTCCGCGAGCAGCTCCGGGACCACGGCGGTGTCGGCCTGCATCTCGCCATCCACCTCGAGGTCGGGCGCCTTCTGCTTCACGATCTCGACGGCGCGCGCGACCTTCTCCGCGAAGGGGTGGCGCGTGCTGCCGAAGTTGCTGAACGAGAGCATGGCGACGCGCGGGGCGACGTCGAACTGGCGCGCGACCTTGGCCGTCTCGATCGCGATGTCGGCCAGGTCCTCCGCCGTGGGGTCGATGTTGACCGTCGCGTCGGCCAGGAAGAAGACGCGGTTCTTGAGCGTCATCATGTACATGCCCACCGCGCGGCGCGCGCCCTTCCTGGTGCCGATGATCTGGAGCGCGGGCCGGAGCGCGTCGGGGTAGTGCGTGGTCAGGCCGCCCACGAGCGCGTCGGCCTCGCCCAGGCGCACCATCATGGCGCCCCAGGCGTGGCGCGTGCGCAGGGTGATATCAGCTTCCGAGCGCGTGACGCCCTTGCGCCCGCGCATCTTCCAGAGCTCCTCGACGTAGCGCGCGCGGTCGGGGCTCGTGCGCACGTCCACGACCTGCGCCGGGAAGTCGAGGTGCAGCTCCTTCTTCTTGGCCTCGACGAGGACGGGATCGCCCAGGAGGATCGGGATCGCCACGCCCTCGTCGTGGAGGATCTGGCAGGCGCGCAGGATCTTCTCGTCCTGGCCTTCAGGGAAGACGACGCGCTTGGGCTGGCGCTTCGCCTTGTTGAGCACGATGCGCATCATCTCGCGCGCCTTGCCCAGCCGCGCCTCCAATTCCTCGGTGTACTTCACGAGGTCGATCTGCTTGCGCGCGACGCCCGATTCCATGGCCGCGCGGGCGACGGCCGGCGCCACGTGGAGCAGCACGCGCGGATCGAACGGCTTGGGGATCACGTAGTCGGGCCCGAACGCGATCGGATCGCCGCCGTACGCGCGGATCACCTCGTCGGGCACGTCGGTCTTCGCGAGGTCGGCGAGCGCCTTGGCCGCCGCGACCTTCATCGCCTCGTTGATCGCCTTCGCGCGGACGTCCAGCGCGCCGCGGAAGATGTACGGGTAGCCCAGCACGTTGTTGACCTGGTTGGGGAAGTCGCTCCGGCCCGTGCCCACGATGGCGTCGGGCCGCGCGCGCTTCGCGTCGTCGTACGGGATCTCCGGGTCGGGGTTCGCCAGCGCGAAGATCACCGGGCGGGGCGCCATGCCCTTGAGCATCTCGGGCGTCACGAGCCCCTTCACCGAGAGGCCCACGAAGACGTCGGCGCCCTGGAGCGCGTCCGCGATCGTGCGGCGCCCGTCGTCGGCCTGCGCGAACTCCTCCTTGTAGGGGTTCATGCCCTCCTTGCGCCCGCGGTACACGACGCCCTTGGAGTCCACGAGCGTGATGCGCTCGCGCCTGCACCCCAGCTCGACGTAGAAGCGCGCGCACGCGATGCTCGCCGCCCCCGCGCCGCTCACGACGATGCGCACCTGGTCGAGCCGCTTGCCGGTGATGCCCATCGCGTTGACGATGCCCGCACCGCTGATGATGGCCGTGCCGTGCTGGTCGTCGTGGAAGATCGGGATCTCGCAGATGCCGCGCAGCTTCTCCTCGATGTAGAAGCACTCGGGCGCTTTGATATCTTCGAGGTTCACGGCGCCGAAGGTGGGCGTGAGGTTCTTCACGACGTTGACGAACTCGTCGGGGTCCTGCGTGCTGACCTCGATGTCGAAGACGTCGATGTCGGCGAACTTCTTCATCAGCACGCCCTTCCCCTCCATCACGGGCTTGCCGGCCGCCGCGCCGATGTTGCCCAGCCCGAGCACCGCCGTGCCGTTGCTGATGACGGCCACGAGGTTGCCCTTCGCCGTGTAGCGGTACGCGAGGTCCGCGTCCTTCGCGATCTCCAGGCAAGGAATGGCAACGCCCGGCGAGTACGCGATCGAGAGGTCGCGCTGCGTCGCGGTGGGCTTGGTGGGCACGACGCTGATCTTGCCGCGCGGCTCGCGGCTGTGATAGTCGAGGACTTCCTGGTCGGTGAACCGGCGCGGGCCGTGCTCGGTCATGGGGAACGCTGCGGCACTCGCCGCCGCGGGAAAATAGGTGTTGGGTGCTCCCGCGCTCCGCATGCGGAGCCAAAAGGGGGGCTATTCCTCCCCCTCGTACTTCATCAGCTCGCGCCACTCGGACGAGCGCCCCTCGCCCTGGCCCCAGCCCAGCCAGTATTGCAGCTCGCTGTCGTTGCGCTCGGCCTCGACGAACGGGTTCCAGAGGAGCGTGGTCAGGCCGTTGGGCAGCAGGAGCAGGATGCCCATGAGACGCGCGAAGGCCTCCTCGCGCAGGAGGAGCCCCTGGTGCTCGTCGAGGACGACCAGCGAGCGGCCCGGCAGCAGGTTGTGCTCCTTGAGCGTCTTGGCCCAGCCGCGCTCGCGGGCGGCGTCGACGCGCGTGTCGGCGCTCTCGGGGACGGGCGTTCGGTGCTCGAAGAGCGTGACGCGCCCGTAGATCGCGTGCACGATGTCGAACTCGCGCAGGCCCGTGGCGCGCGCGTCGACCGCGAGCAGCACGTGCCCGGTGGCGGCGCGGGAGAGGTGCGCGCGCAGCACGCCTGCGAGGTCGTCCCCCGGCTGCATCCTCACGTAGGCGACGCGCATCGTGATCTTGGCGTCGGCCGCGAGGAACGCCGGATCGTCCCACGTGAACGCGGGGAACGAGACGCGCTTGCGGTGCTCCGCCACGAAGAGGGCGAAGTCCAGCAGGCCCTGGAGGCTCGCGGGATCGCCCTCGCGCGGCGCGTCCTCGACGCCCTGCTCGGCCAGGGAGGCGAGAAGCTCGTCGGGCGGGGGAAGGGCGCGCTGGCGGACCACGGCGCGGGCAGGACGGCCAGGCTCCTATTTGTTGCGGGAGCCCGCTCCGGGCGCGCTTGCGGTACGCGGTCAGGGTGGCCTACGACGGGACACGCTTCGCCGGCAGCCAGGTCCAGCCGGGTATGCGCACGGTCCACGGCGAGGTCGCCCGCGCGCTGCGCGAGATCGACCCGGAGGCGCCGCTCGGGCTGCGCTGGGCCGGCCGCACCGACGCGGGCGTCTCCGCGCGCGGCAACGTCGTCGCGTTCGAGACGACCCACCCGGCGGAGTCGCTCTGCGCGGCGCTCACCTTCCGCATGGAGGACGCATGGTGCTGGGCCCTCGCGCCCGTGGACGCCGCGTTCGAGCCGCGCCACGCCAGGCTGCGCCTCTACCGCTACTTCCTGCGCAGCGGCGCCGACGCGGCCGCGGTCGGGAAGGCGCTGCGCCCGTTCGTGGGCACGCACGACTTCACCGCGTTCTGCCGCCTCGAAGAGGGCGTCAACCCGACGCGCACCGTGCGCGAGGTCGCCGCGTGGCGCGACGGCCCCTTCCTCGTGCTGGACATCGCGGGCGAGTCCTTCCTCTGGAACCAGGTGCGCCGCATGGTGGAGGCCGCGCGCCGCGAAGCCGCGGGCGAGATCGCACCCGGAAGGATCGCGGACGCCTTGGCCGCGGGGAAGCCCGCGGACCTCGGCACCGCCGCGCCCGAAGGCCTCGTCCTGCTCGACGTGCGGTACGACGGCCTCGCATGGACGCCGGCGCCCGCGAAGGTCACGGCGCGCATGGCGGCGCACTTCGAGCCCGCTGAGCTGGCGGTGGCGCGCGGCCGCGCGATGCGGGAGGGCGCCTGATGCGCGTCGGCCTCATCTCGGACACCCATGACAACGCCCCGGCGGTGCGCCACGCGGCGCGCTTCTTCCTGGAGCAGGGCGTGGACCTCGTGCTGCACCTGGGCGACGTGTGCGAGCCCGAGACGTTCGCGCTCCTCGAAGGGCTCCCCGTGCAGGCCGTGCGCGGCAACAACGACGTCGCCCTCGCGCGCCTCCCCGACTCGTGGCAATCCAACCTCGCGGGCATCGACGTCTTCGCGACGCACGGCCACATCCCCGGCATGATCCGCGGCGCCGTCGGGCGCGTCGACCTGATCCTGCACGGCCACACGCACAAGCGCCGCCTCACGAGATTCGACCGCTCGCTCGTCGTCAACCCGGGCGCGTTGTGGCGCTGCAAGGAAAGGACCATCGCGATCCTGACGCTGCCTAGCCTGGAGGTCGCGTTCTTCCCCGTGGGGGAGGACGGCGTCCGCCCCGCGCTGGCTGAGTAACATTCAGGACCCCTCGTGCCTACCCGCCCGCGTGCGAAGGCTTCTCCCGACCCTTCTCGTCGCGATCCTGGCCGGGTGCGTGCACGCCGCCGCCCCGCCCGCCACGCCGAGCCCCGAACCCCTCGCGGCCGCCGTGACCCCCGCCGCGCCCGACGCGGTCGTGACGTGCTGGCTCCTCGACGCGAACGAGACGCCGCTGGACGAGGGCACGTGCGGCTTCGGCTGGGACGGCCAGGAGCGCGAGCTGCGCGTCGACGCGCGGGGCGAGGCCAACGTCTCCCTCGCGCCTGGCACCAGGCTGGCCCTCACGGGACGGGCCCCGGGCTACGCGGAGCTGCGCCTCGCGTTCGTGGCCAACGCCAGCCGCGTCGTGCCGCTCCACCTCGTCCGCAACCTCACCGGGGCGCCGGTCGCCGCGCCGCCCCCGTCCGTGCCCGCCCTCGACCCGCGCGCATGGCTTCCCCCGGTCGTCGTGGCTGAAGGCGTCAACGAGCCTTTCCTCGCGGTCGCGCCCGACGGCACCCTCTACGACGCGCCGCTGAACAGCCTCTACGCGAGCCGCGACGGGGGCGCGACGTGGCGCGACGTGAGCCCCTCCACGGCGCTCCCCACCCTGGCGAGCGACGCGAGCTTCAGCGTCGCGCCCGACGGCACGCTCTGGTACGCGCGGCTCTGGGGCTACGCCGGAGGCACGCTCGCGTGCGCGAGCCACGACGCGGCGGCGAGCTGGTCCTGCAACAACCTCGCGCTGCCGGGCCTGACCGACCGGATGGCCATCCTGGGCCTCGGGGGCGATGCCGCCGACCTCCAGAGCAACGAGGGCACGGAGCAGGCCGTCTGGGCCCAGACCACCAACGGCGGCCTCACCTTCGTCCCCTACGCCACCGACGCGGGGGGCGTCGAGAGCACGAGGCTGGGCAACATGGCCTACGACGCGACGCACCGCGCAGCCTGGCAAGTCGGGTACGCCTCCACGGGCGTCGTGCTCGTGCCGCTGGGCCAGGGGCCCCTCGTCACCGCGGCGTGCGCGACGGGCGTCCCCGCCGGCCTCGCCCTGCCGAGCCTCGCGGAGAGCCGTGGAGTCCTCTGGGTCGCCGAGGAATCGGACGCGGGCCTCCAGATCGCCAGGAGCGGGGACGGCTGCGCGCGCTGGGACCACTGGACCGTCCCCGTGCAGCCCGCGCGGACCGCCCTGGCCGCCGTCGCCGCGCGCGGTCCCGACGTCGCCGTGGCGTTCTATGGGAGCGACGGGGCCACCTGGAGCGTCTACGTCGTGCGCACGCAGGACGCACTCGACGCCTCCCCCACGTGGGTCGAGGAGCGGGTGGTCCGCGGCGTCCACTCGGGCGACCTCTGTATCGCGCTCAACTGCGATCCCACCGGCGCGACGGGCGACCGCTTCGCGGGCGACTTCATGGGCGTCGCCATCGCCAGGGACGGCAGCGCGCTGGTGGCCTACAACGACGACCTCTCGCGGCCCGGCCACGATCCCACGATGTTCGTGCGCGAGGCGCCGCGCGGCCGATAGCGCCATCCACCGCGGCCACGATCCCCGCGCATGGACCTGGAGAACCCGCCCGAGAACCCCTGCTTCGGCTGCGGTCCGCAGCACGCGCGGGGCCTGCGCCTCGCCTTCCGCCGCGAAGGGGACGAGCTCGTCACGACGCACGCCCCGCAGCCCGACGAGGTCGGGTGGCCCGGCCTCTTCCACACCGGGCTGCACTTCACGCTGCTCTACGAGGTCAGCTACTGGGCCGCGCTGGAGCTGACGGGCAAGGTCATGACCAGCTTCGGCCCCGCGACGTTCGACCAGGAGCGCCTTCCGCGGGTGGGCGCGGCCACGACGGCCCGCGCGCGCATCGTGGCGACCGATCCGCTCACCGTCGAAGCCCGCACCACGAGCGCCGAAGGCAAGACGCAAGCCACGCTGCGGACGACGTGGCGGGCGGCGAGCCGCGCGAGGACCGAACGCGCCGGCATCGCGCTGCCGGGTTATCTGACTGATAGCATGGAGCCGTGATCAGCGGGGCGGCTCCGGCAGGAACCAGTGGATGAATCCGCACCTGGCGCAGACGTAGCACGTGCCGCTCGCGTTCGCCCAGTCGAAGCCGAAGAAGGTCGCCGTGGAGGTGTTGAGCTGCGCCTCGCGGTCCCAGAACTCGTCGTGCCCGCAGTGGTGGCACAGGAGGGGCTTCCCGATCGTGACTTTCCGGGCAAGCGGGGGCATGCGCTCCGATGCGCAGGATCCTGCTTCAGCGTTGGCGGTCACCCGAACGCGACCTTCTTCTCCTTCTCCGCGCGCGCCGCCGCGTCCTCCGCGAGCAGCCGCGCGATCTCGCCACGGTTGAACACGTTGCTCTCTTCGGCGAGGACGAGGTTCTGGTCCGCCTCCTTCCTGAGCAGGATCTTCACCATGCGCTCGTCGATCGTCTCGGGCGTGACGAAGAATTCCACCTGCACGGGGCGGTCCTGGCCGATGCGGTGGACGCGGTCCATGGCCTGCGCGTGCACGGCGGGCGTCCAACCCAGGTGGACGAAGAGGACGAAGCGCGCCGCGGTGAAGTTGAGGCCGATGCCGCCGGCCTCCATCTGCGCGAGGAGGATCTTCGGGCCGTGCTCGCTGCCGAAGGTCGTCGCCAATTCCTGGCGCTTGCGCGGGGGCGTGGAGCCATCGAGCATCGCGGCGACCTCCGGAAAGGCGTCCTTCAATTGGCGCAGCGGCTCCAGGTAGTGGCTGTAGACGACGACGCTCTCGCCCGCGTCCAGAAGCTCCTGGACGCGCTCCTTGACGGGCTCGACGCGCGTGAGGGCGAGGTGCTGGCGGAGGCTGTGGATGGCGGCGAAGACGGCGACGTCGCTCTGCGCCTTGCGCATCGTCTCGGCGGCCTGCGCCTCGAGCTGACGGTACGCGCTCGCGTCGCGCGGCGCCATCTCGTGCTTGGTGATCGTGATCGTGCGCGGCGGAAGCTCGGCGAGCACCTCGTCCTTGCGCCGGCGCAGGAGCACGTCGCGCGTGGCGCGCTGGAGGAAATCCGCCGCGAGGTTGCGGACGGCGCCGTAGCGGTTGAAGAGGCTCGCGTCGACCTTCCACGTGCGGCTGAACTCGGCGCGGCTCTGGAAGCGGCGCGGGTCGACCTGCTCCAGCAATTCGTAGTAGTCCTCGATGCCGTTGACGAGCGGCGTGCCGGTGAGCAGGAGGCGGCGCTTCTGGGGGAGCGCCTTGACGAGCTTGGCGCGCTGCGTCTCGGGGTTGCGGATGTAGTGCGCCTCGTCGAGGATCAGCACGTCGCGGTGCGCCACGTGCGGGTCGCCGGCGTCGAGGTTGCGCAGCGCGTCGTACGTCGTGAGCAGGAATCGCCCGTGCGGGTTGCCGATCCAGCGCTGCTGGTGGTAGACGAGCGGCGCCTCGTCGGTGAAGCGCGACACCTCGTCGGCCCAGTTGTAGAGCACGTTGGCGGGCCCGACGACCAGGGCGCGCGCGTCCGCCGCCAGCACGGCCGCGATGGTCATGACGGTCTTGCCCAGGCCCATCTCGTCGGCGAGGATCGCGTCCAGGCCGCGGCCCACGAGGAAGCGCACGCCCTCCTCCTGGTAGTGGCGCAGCTTGCCCTGGAAGTGCGGGATCGGGTCGGGCAGCACGGCCTCCTTGATATCACGGTGCTCGAAGGCGTCGGCGCGCTGCTTGAGCGCGGTGAGCTCCTTCTGCGCCTTCCAGAGGTCGTCCGCGCCGATGCCGCGCAGCGCGGCGCTGATCTCGCGCGCCTCGTCGCGCTGCTGCGCCTTGGCGGCCTCGCGCTCGCGCTGCTTGAGGCGGTCGAGCGCCTCGTCGAGCGCGATCAGGTCCTTGCGCGACTCGACGGCGAACTCGGGGCGATCGCGCGCCCAGACGGCCAGCTCGGTGCGCCCCGCGCGCAGCGCCGCGAGCGCTTCGGCCGGCTCCGCGTCGAGGAGCTTCAGCAGCGCGGGCACGTCGACCGGGCGCGCCTTGGCGTACGCCTCGCCCGCGCGGCCCAGCGTCACGGGCGCCTCGCCCGGCTCCGGCTCCAGCGTGGCGCGCAGGAGCATCGCGGCCTTCTGGAGCCTGGCGAAGGCCGGCTCGCGCACGAAGCGCGACCAGGAGAGCGCGCGCGGGTCGCGGTCCACCTCGATGGGCGCGCCCATCATGGCGAGCGACTTCCAGACGCGTGACTCGTCGGCCACGTCGTCCACGATGCGGACGTAGTAGCGGTCGGCCACCTTGCGGTAGCGCAGCTTCACGGGCACCCGACTTTCGGCGCCGGCTTCAACGTTTGTCCCAGGAGGAATCTTCTTGGACCCCCGCGGGCCTGGCGCCGCCGGAGGCGCGGCCCCCATGCTGAAGACCACCCTCGTCACCCTCTCGCTCGCCTTGGGCACGCTCACGTTCGCCGGCATCGCCCTCGCTCAGGACCCGCTGCATGGCGCCTGGACCTGCGGCGAGTGCGAGGCCTGCGGCAACCCGATCGTGTGATCCCGCGATGGCCGACCTCGGCTTCGATCTTCTCGCGCAGCCCAGCGTCGCGACGCTCCCCCCGTTTCGCTTCGCGCACCACCGCGTCCGGGGGCCCTACGTGCCGTGGGCGCGCGTGGCGACGCTCGACGCCCTCGCCGAGGCGCTGGAGCGCGCCGGCGTCGACCGCGTGGGGCCCGCCTTCGGTGTCTACCACGACATGCCCTACAGCCCGCGCGAGGCGACGCACTGGACCGCCGACCTGGGCTACCCCATCGCGGACGACGCCACGCTCCCCCCGCAGCCCGCCCTGCGCGTGCGCGACCTGCCCGCCGCGCGCGTCGTGGGCCTGCGCTACCGCGGCGACCTGGGCAGCTTCCCCGAGGCGTTGCAATACCTGCTCGAATGGAGCATGACGCGCGGCATCCCGCTGGAGGGTCCGTTGATGGAGCGCTTCCACGTCTCGAACGCGCTCACCGGCGAGGAGGAGCGCGACGTGTACGTGGCGCTCGCGCCGCTCGACGCCTAGCCACTATTCGCAGCGCGATAGAACACACGTTCAGCGTCCTGGACGATCGAAGCGAGGTCATGCGCTTCAGAAACCGATGCGTGATAAAGAATGGGATCCTCGGAGACGGGGGAATGTTTCAGGTAGTACCACTGGGTCGTCGTCCTCTCAAGACCTGGATCCGAGTATGTGACGTTCAGTACGTAGTAGATTGGTAGAGTGGTGTAGGTGACACCAAAGTCAACGTGGCCGCTGATTGGGGTCCCCGCGGGAATCTCATTGGCGTCCTCAAAACTGCCCGGAGTTTCCAAATTCGCTTTCTGAACGGAATCTATGGAAAGAACAGTCACCGTGAAATTGCCTGCGGCTCGCCCCCCGGTGTTCATGACCGAATAGTCGAGCCCGCGCGGACCGTTTGCAGTTGCGTTCCCTAGCAGATCAGACTGGAGTGAAAAGTACGGGCGCTGTTGGGCAAAGGCGCTGGCTTGGGTCTCCGCATTCTGCTTAATCGCGTCCTTGGCCACCGAAGCAGCTTGCCACGCGAATACTGCTGCCGCGACCGTAGCGGCGGCGACTGCGAGGTTCAGAACGACTTTGAGGCCATGTTCCCAGCGTGAAGCCATTCGGCAGCGAAACCCCCATGCCGCCATAGTCTCTGCGCAAATCTCGCTGATGTTGCCACTGTTTCGAATGGAACTAAAAGAGAAATTGACCGCCACCGCCCTCGCGACCCGAGCATGCGGCGTACACCCCGCGGCGTCCGAACGCCGCCATGCGTAGCGCGGCTCCCACAACGCTTATCGCCGGAGGCGGGCGCTCGCCGCCCCATGCGCCTGTTGCCGCTCGTCCTCCTCACGGCCCTCGTGGTCGGCTGCGTCTCGCCCTCGGCCACGACGCCCTCCCCGGGCGCGGCCGCGGCGCAGACGATGGGCGGCTGGACCCTCGACTGCGCGCCCAGCGCCGCCGAGCAGGCGCGCAACCCCTCCTGGCCGCAGGCGTGCGAGGCGCGCGCGAGCCACACGGCGGGCGCCAAGCAGGAGATCTGGACCGCGATCAACCCGAAGAACCCCGACAACGTCGTCATCGCGGCGAAGGACGACGACCCCGAGTCGTCGGCGAGCTGCGTCTGGAACGGCGTGTTCGTGACGCTGGACGGCGGCAAGACGTGGAAGGACGTCGTGATCGGCGGCAAGTACGCCGACCGCGATCCGACCTCGCCCTACTACGGCTACGCGTGCAACACCGACCCGGACTTCCGCTTCACGAGCGACGGGCTGCTCCACTACGGCGTCGAGATGTACAACCTCGCCGCGCAGAGCGCATGGGGCCCCGGCCCTGACAACCCGGTCTACCACATGCTGCCCGGGGGCGAAGGCATCCCGATGGACGGCTACAAGATCCTCCTCGCCACGAGCGCCGATGGCGGGCTCACGTGGCCCACGGTCATCACGTTCCAGCCCGACGAGTTCGTGACCACCGACTTCAGCCGCATGACGGTGAACCCGGTGGACGATGCGATCCTCGAGGCCATCGGCTCCGACGGCGGGCAGGGGTGCCACGTGCTCCGCTCGCTGGACGACGGCAAGAGCGCGCAGCCCCCCGTCGAGGTCGTGACGCCGCTGGGCCTGCCGTGCAACTCCGGCGCGCAGACGGCCATCGCGGCCTCGCCCAAGGGCACCATCGTCCTGATGGGCGGGAGCGTGACGGACCCCACGTCGAGCAGCGCGAACGACACGCCCATCGTCGTGCGCTCCACCGACGACGGCGCGACGTGGATGGACTACAACGCCGGGTTCGGCTTCGCGCAGATCCCGCAGTTCAAGGAGAGCCAGGCGCGCGACGAGTCGCTGGTCGAGATCGCCTATGACCTCTCCAACGGCACGCGCCGCGGCACGCTCTACGCCGTCTACGCCGCGCAGGATGGCAAGGACGAGTCCGACATCCTCCTGCGCGCCTCGCCCGACGACGGCAAGACGTGGACGCCCGCGGTGCGCGTCAACCAGGACGGCACGGAGGCCCACCACTGGATGCCCAACCTCGCCGTCGCGGGCGACGGGAGCGTCCACGTCTTCTTCCTCGACAAGACGTACGACCCCGCGCGCAAGCTCATCGACGTCACGCACGCCGTGAGCCTCGACGGGGGCAAGACGTGGCAGACGCAGCGCGTCTCCAGCGTCCCCTTCGACGGTGACCTGGGCGTCCACCAGAACGGCTTCCCGTTCGTCGGCGACTACCTGGGCGTCGCATGCGGTGCCACCGACTGCTGGGCCGGGTTCCCCGACGCCAGCAACGGACAGGTCACGGTCGTCGCCGCGGCCCACGTCACGAAGACGGGCTGAGGGCTGCCGCGCTTCTTCCGAGTGACCCCGAGAGGAAACCCGACGAACCCGAGGACCCGGGAACCCGCGTTCTTGCGCCTCGGGTATGCGGGGTCCTCGGGTTCATCGGGTTTCCTCTCGGGGTCACGCACGGAGCCCAGCGCCAGGGCTGGAGCAGAGCACGTGGAAAAAGGAAAGGAGCGCGCCGCGGCGCGCCCAAGGGCGAGCTTACAGCTGCGCTTCGACACGGCCGGGCTGCGGCCCGGCCTGTCTCGACTCAGCTTACAGCTGAGCCTCGAAGTCGTCGACGGTCAGCGTGAAGTCGCTGTCCGAGGCGAGCTTGCCCTGCGCCTTGAGGACCTCGCGGGTGAGGATCCAGTAGACGAGCGCGAGGCTGCGGCGACCCTTGTTGTTCGTGGGGATCACGACGTCGACGTTGCGCGTCTCGTTGTTCGTGTCCGCCAGCGCGATGATCGGGATGCCGATGTTGAGCGCCTCGCGCATCGACTGCGCGTCGCCCGCGGGGTCCGTGAGCACGATGAGCTCGGGCTCGATGAACTGCGAGGTCTGCGGGTTCGTGAGCGTGCCGGGCATGAAGCGGCCCGCGATCGCCACGGCGCCCACCTGCTTGGCGAGCATGCGGATCGGCTTCTGGCCGTACTGGCGCGCGGAGACGAAGAGGACCTTGCCCGGGTCGTAGCGCGCGATCATCTTGGCGGCGGCGCGGAGGCGCTCGTCGGTCTTCTTGACGTCGAGGACGAAGAGGCCGTCGTTGCGGACGCGGTAGATGAACTCCTCCATGTCCGCGTTCTTCTGCTGCGTGCCGATGTGGACGCCGCACGAGAGGTACTGGTCCTCCGGGACGAGGCTCTCGTAGCCGGCGAGGCTCTGCTCGATCTCCTGCTGGGGCATTCTGGGTCTCACCTCAATGCGCCACGGGCGCAGCCCGCAGCGGGTATCGCCCGGGGACCGGGCTGGAATGCTGCGGCGATGCGAGGCGCCCTATTTAACGGCTGGGGCCACCGGCTCAGACCAGGTCCTGGATCCTCTCGCGCATCTCCTGCGCGCCGGGCCTTGCGCGGCCCGCCCCCCTCACGCACCAACAATGCCTTCCGGCCGCGCGAGGTCGTGCTGCTCCAGGCGCTTGACGCCCCAGCGGTCGCGCCACCCGTGGGGACGAGCAGGCCAGCGTCAGCCCCGCGATGGCAAGGATGGCGACCGCGAGCCCCACGAACGGCCCCAGCCCGCTGCCCGTCGCGGCCGCGGAGGCCAGCGAGGCGCCGAACCACGCGAGGATGCTGCCCGAGACGAACGCCACGCGCCAGCGCCGCGAGGGATCGCGGACGCGCGTAGGTGAGCACCGCCACGAAGAGGGGCGCGTCGACGTTGAGCGTGAACGACTGCCCGCCCGTGGGCATCGGGCCGGGCTTCTCCGGGAAAGCCCACAAGCCCATTTCGGGTTTCCGCGCGGACAACGCCCGTCCTAGGCCTCGTCGTCCAAACTCGATTCCGGATGCGAAACGCGATGTCCCCCGCGGCCACCCAACGTCTCGTGCCCCGCCACGCGCGGAGCACGAGAGTGCTGAGACATGAAGACCATCCTCCTGACGCTCGCCGCCCTGCTCGCGATCTCCGGCTCCGCCGCCGCCGACATCCAGGCCCACGCGGTCGCGACCCTGCCCGACGGCTCCACGCACACCCTCGACGCGACGATCGGCGACGACGGCACCGCCACCGTCCTCGTCGACGGAGCGCCCGTCGGCGCGCCTGCCGTGCCGGCCCTCCCCGTCCTTCCCTGAAGCCAAGGACACAGACAGCATAGCTCCCGCTGCGGGCGCAGGCTTGGGTGCCGGCCCGCGGCTTCGGGGCAGCGGCGTCAGACGCCGACGCAGCTGCCGATGCCCCGCACGAAGCTGCCTACGCACGACCCAGCGTGGACCGCCCCCGCCTCGTCCCGCGTCAGGCTCGCCGATTCCTGGGTCCAGCCGGTGTTGTGGTAGATCGAGGCCCCGGTGGCGTCACCCGTCGCGACGGAGACGTCTTCGCAGGTGAAGATCGCGACGCCCGAGGCGCAGTTCCATGCGTCGGAGCCGCGAGCGCCCAACGCGGAGTACCCATCTGTCGGGCCGATCCGGTCGTGCCCCTCGCTGACCCCGCCCGTGTCGAAGCTGTGGAAGCCGCCTCCCACCGGGTACTCGGCGAACCAGGCCCAGCCCGTGACCCGACCGTCGGACGAGCGGTCCACGTGGCCCATCTGGTACCAGACGAGGGGAGCGGCGCTGCCCCCGTCGAGGCTGCCGCTCGTGTCGTCGCGCAGCGTCAGCCATTCGTATGCCGCGAGCGTGCCAGCGCCGGCGGTCGTCGCCCCCTGCCCCCGGTGGACGTAGGTCGATCCGGCCACGAGATACGCGTAGGCTCCGGCGCCCCCGCCGCCGTAGGAGGTGCTCACGAGGAGGGCGTTGGCGTTGAGCAGGTCGACCCCCACGGGCGCTGCGACGACGTGATCCACGTCGAGGGAGAGGGCGTCGTCGCTCGTGTCCAGGTCGTCGCCGATCCTCGCCCAGAGCGTGGACCCGCCGACCTCGCCGGTGGAATCCCATGGAATCGTGAACGTCCGGGTCTCGCCGACCCCAAGGGCGAACGCGGAGGAGAAGAGATCGCGGTAGCCGTTGGAGACCTTCGCGCTCACGTAGACGTCGAGGCGCGCTTGCGCCGCCGCGGCCGTGCCGTGGTTGTCCACGACGAGCGTGACGTTGCGGACTTCCGTGGCCGTCGTGCCCGTCGGGGCGCTCACGTCCAGCGAGACGACCCTCAGGTCGGGTACCGCGAGCTCCGCTGCGGAGAAGGCGTAGGAGCCCGCCTCGCCTCCGGGGCTGAAGACGCCGAGCCGGATCGCCCCCGTCTGGCTCTCCACGGTGGTGCGCGGACTCTCGCCGAGGTACGCTCCATCCGAGTCATAGAAGGCGAGCACGAAGTCCGCGTGGGTTTGGAACTCCACGCGCAGGGCCATGCCCGGATGGGGGAAGACCTGGTACCAATCCTGCGCATCGCCGTGGGCCGGGTCGAGCGCGCCCGAATCATTTCCGAAGGTGAGGTTGAGCGGAGCCTCGGCCGTCTCGGGCGCGTCGCCCCCCGTGCCGGCATCGTTCGCCGGAGCCGCGGCCGCGAGCCCCAAGAACGGCGTCAGCGAGAGCGCAAGGGCCGCAAGGACACAGCGCGTGCCAAAGGATCGGCGCATGGCGCTGGCATAAGACGCCCCACCATAAGCATTCGGGACGCCAACTCCAGAGGCCTTTGGCTTACAGCTCCTCTTCGATCCGGATCAGCTCATTCAGCTTCGCGATGCGCTCGCCTCCGACCGCGCCCGTCTTGATCCCGAAGCATCCGAACGCGGCGCCGATGTGCGCGATGGCGTCGTCGGTCGTCTCGCCGCTGCGGTGGCTGATGATCGTCTTGTAGCCGTTGTCGTGGGCGAGCTGGATCGTCTCGACGGTGCGCGAGAGCGTGCCGATCTGGTTGGGCTTCACGAGGATGGCGTTGGCGGCGCCCAGGTCGATGCCCTTGCGGAGGCGCTCGGGGCTGGTGGTGAAGAGGTCGTCGCCCACGAGGAGCGTCTTGGCGCCGATCTTCTTGGTGATCGCGACCCAGCCGTCCCAGTCGTCTTCGGCGAGGCCGTCCTCGATGCTCACGATGTTGAAGCGTTTGGCGAGGTCGGCGAGGTACTCGACCTGGTCCGCGCTCGTCTTCTTGCCGTCCTTGTAGCCGTAGGCCTTGCCGTCCCACAGCTCGGTGGCGGCGACGTCGAGCGCGAGGCGCACCTCGAAGCCGAACTTGTCCTGCGCGAGGCCGCAGGCATGGTGGACGAGCTCCGCCGCGTCGGTGTTGCCGATGGGCGCGGTCCAGGCGCCCTCGTCCCCCTTGCCCAGGCTCTGGCCGGGGTACTTCTCCTTGAGAAGGCGCTTGACCTCCTTGTGGACGAACGCATTGGCGAAGACGCTCTCTTCGACCGTGGGCCCGAGCGCGACCGCCATGTACTCCTGGATGTCGGTGCCGCCCACGGCGTGCGCGCCGCCGCCGAGCACGTTGCCGAACGGCCGGGGCAGCTTGCCCACGAACGCGCCGCCCAGGTACGCGTAGAGCGGGAGGTCGAGCGAGTGCGCGGCGCAGCGCGCGACGGCCAGGCTGGTCGCGACGGCGAGGTTGCCGCCGATCCGCGCGAAGTTGTCCGTCCCGTCGAGCTCCACGAGCACGTCGTCGATCTCGCGCTGGAGGAGCACGTCGACGCCGACCAGCTCCGCCGTGACCTGCTCGCTCCCCAGGCGGACGCTCTCCTCGACGCCGCCGGGCGCCCACGCCGCGACCTCGTGCGCGCCCGTGGAGGCGCCGCTGGGCGCGGCCGCGCGGCCGAAGCCGTCCTCCGCCACGACGTCGACCTCGACGGTGGCGTTGCCGCGCGAGTCCAGGATCCTGCGGAAGAATACCTCTTGGATGGCGCCCATGCGATTCGACCTACGGCGCGGCGAGCGCCACGAGGCGCATAATCCTGACGCCGAGACGCGAGGATCCATGTGACGTCGGGAGGCCGGAAGAGGGGAAGGGAGGAAGAGAGGAACCGGACGACCCGCCCGGTTTCCTCTCTTCCTCCCTTCCCCTCTTCCGGCCTCCCGACGCGCGCGTCTCGCCCGTCCGGCTCTGTTCCCGAATTCCGCCGTTCTGGAACGGGGAGGAGATTTGGGAACAGCCCGAGGCTGCTCGCGGCGGACTCTTCCTGGCCCGAAGGGGATGCGGGTTGCGTGCAGTCTTGCAGGTGGGCCGGGGTCAGGATGCGCAGCGTCAGCTCCTAGGCCGAAGCGGTGAAAGGCACGAGGAGCGCCAAGCGGAGTTTCGATGCTCATGTCAGAACTCCTTCATCCGAGAAGGCTCGCAACGGCCGCTCGGCCTGGGCTTCCGGGGAATGGCTTCTCCGGGATGGCACGGGCGGATGTGGAGCGAAGCAAGATGCCTGAGAACGAAGAGAACGAGCAGGGCAGCGAACGCGGATTCGCGAGCATGCCCAAGGAGGAAGTGCGTGAGATCGCCAAGAAGGGCGGCGAGGCGAGCGGAGGGCGCCCCGAGAACCTCGAAGGCGTGGACCGCAGCGAAGCCGGCCGCAAGGGCGGCGAGGCCGTCGCGGAGAAGTACGGCCCCGAGCACATGGCCGAGATCGGCAAGAAAGGCGGCGAAGAGAGCGGCGGGAGCCGCCAAGGCGGCAATCAGCAGGGCGGACGCGGCTCGAACCTGAGCGAGGAGGGCCGCGAGGAGGGCGGCGAGAACAGCCAAGGCGGAAACCGCTGAGCCGTCCCGTTCCCGCGCAGGGCGCATCACCCTTCGGGGCTGGGAGGCCCTTCAAAGTAGACGTCAGCGCATTTCTTGCGATGAGGAGATTGGGCGCGGCCGAGACCTTCGCTCACGCCCGTCCCAGCTTTCAAATAGGGAAACCCCGCTTGCGGCGTCGTTCCCGAGCATCGAATCCCCGGGTCCGTGGGGTAGCTTGGTATCCTTGGTGGTTCGGGACCACTTGACCGCGGTTCAAATCCGCGCGGACCCACTCGCCCGCGACGCTTGTCGCGGCGCCTCTTCTGGACCAGCGTGCGGTCCGCATCGAGCGAAACGCTAAGGCGCGACCCCTTGCTCACGCGGCGTCCATGACGCGAAGCTTCGAGCAGGACGTCGAGGTCCCGCACCCCGTCGAGCAGGTCTGGCGCGCCCTCACCGAGCCCGGGCTGATGGGCCTGTGGATCATGAACTTCGACCAGACCCCCGGCGAGATGAAGACGGACTTCCGGCCCGTCGTGGGGACCGCGTACCGGATGGATGCGCTGCCGAAGGGTTGGCGCGGCTACGTCGTGGGGAACGTGCTCGAGGTCGTGCCGAACCGGCGCCTCGTCTACACGTGGGCGCACAGCCCGTTCCAGGACGCGAACCCCGCGCACGTGGCGTTCACGCTGGAGCCCACCCCGAAGGGCACGCGCGTCCGGATGGTGCAGACCGGGTTCCCCGGCGTGAAGGGCTGGTTCGTCCTCCAGGGCGCGCGGATGGGCTGGAGGAAGATGCTCGGCTCGGGCTTGCGGGCCGTGCTCGACCGGCCTACGCCCGCCTGACGATGTCGACCGAGATCTCGACGGCGGGGACCGTCCCGCGGTTCTCGAGCCAGTGCAGGGTGTTCCGGTCCTCGGGCCAGCCGACGCCCGGCCCGTAGTCCGTGGCGACGCCGTTCCGGTGGTCCGTGATCGTCCCCTCCAGGACGTAGACCGTGCCGGGCCTGTCCTTGTGGTCGTGCACCGGACCGAAGACGGCGCCAGGCTCGAACGTCACCCTTCGCGTGCGGAGCTGGCGCCCGGCCATGCCCTCGATCTCGGGGCCGAGGTCCACCACGGCCAGCAATTCCACCCGAACGCCCTTCGTCTCGCGCGCCGCCCGCTCGTCGTCGCCCATCGTGCTCGCCGCAGCGCGGATGCGCGGGCGGGAAGAAAAAGGGCTCACGGGCCCTCGCGGCGCGCCGGCAAGGCCGCCGACAGCAGGGCCGCGATCGCCATCAGCGCGGGCGCTCCCACGTAGAACGAGCGCGACGGCTCGCTCGCGAGAAGTGCGAGGCCGAAGAGCGCCACCGCGGCCGCGCTGGCCCATCGCCATGGCGCGAGCAGCGTGAGCGACCCCGCGGCGAGCAGCGTCCATGCCATCAGAGTAAGCGCGGGCGGCGGAGGGATGTGCGGCCCCAGGTCGAGGGGATGCAGCGGTCCGAAGGCCATCCCCGCGAGGACGACGAGCCCGAGCGCCCCGCCCGCGGGGGCGACGAAGCGCCAACCGTCCCGCGGCGCGGCCGCCACGCCCAGCAGCAGGAGCCCGACCGCGAAGGGCAGCTCCGCGATGCTGGGGTCCTGCCGGGCCGCGAACGCGCCTATGCCCAGGCCGACCGCGGCCGCGATGGCGAGGGGCGCGCGGGCGCGGGGGGCCGGCGCCGCGGCGCGGCGGAGCCGGAGCCACGCGAAGGGCGCGAAGAAGGCGAGCGCGTCCAGCGCCGCGGCGGCAAGCCCCGGGAGCACGCGCCGAGGTTGGCGCGCGGCGTGCTTGGCGCTGTCGCCAGGGAAGAAGAAAGGGTGGGCCGCGAGGCCCACGAGAAGACCTTACTCGGTGACCCACTTCGCCGAGGACGGGGTCCAGTCGACCAGCTCGTCCTTGTTGAAGTAGATGGCCAGCTCGCGCTTCGCGGCGTCGACGCTGTCGGAGCCGTGGACCACGTTCCGGCCAATGTCCAGGGCGAGGTCGCCGCGGATGCTGCCGGGCGCCGCGTCCCAGGGCTTCGTGGCGCCGTTCATGGCGCGCACGACCGCGACCGCGTTCTTGCCTTCGAGGCAGAGCGCGACGACGGGGCCGCTGGTGATGTAGTCGACGAGGCCGTTGTAGAACGGCTTGCCCTTGTGCTCGGCGTAGTGCTCCTCCGCCTTGCTGCGCGGGACCTGCATGAGCTTGAGGCCCACGACCTTCAGGCCGCGCGCCTCGTAGCGGCGCACGATCTCGCCCGTGAGGCCGCGCTGGACCCCATCGGGCTTGACCATCGCGAAGGTGCGCTCCCCAGCGGCAGCTTGCGCGTGCATCGTGGATCACTCCGCCTTGGGGGCGGCCGCCTTCTTCGCCGACTTCTTCTTGTTGGCGTTGGGCGGCGTGGGGCCGGGCTGCTTCTCGAACGCCGCGGTCCACTTCACGTTGCGGTTCACGCGCTTCAGGCCGATCTGGTTCTTCTGGCACTTGTTGGAGCAGAAGTTGTACTTCGTGCCGTCCTTCTTGATGTAGAGCTTCCCGGTGCCGGGCTCGATGTCCGTCCCGCAGAAGCTGCAAGCGTGTCGGTCGACCATGATATCAACGCATCCCGAGCTTCTTGGCTTCGCGGGCCGTCTCGCGCAGCATCAGGATGTCGCCCATCTGGATGGGGCCCATGGCGTTGCGCGTGATGATGCGGCCCTTGTCGCGCCCGTCGAGGACGCGGACCTTGACCTGCGTGGCTTCGCCGGTCATCCCCGTGCGGCCGATGATCTCGACGACCTCGGCGGGGATGCCCTGCTCGTTGTCTTCTTCCGCCATGTGATATCACCTTACTTGCGGAGGGAGGCGACGGCCTCGGCGATCTCGCCGATGATCTGCTGGCCGCGGCCCGCGTCGACGATCGCGACGCTGGCGGTCGGGACCTCGAGACCGGCGGCGGTGCCCAGCTCGGCCTTGGAGGGGACGTAGGTGTAGGGGATACCCTTCTCCTCGCAGAGGAGAGGGATGTGCGCGAGGACCTCCTCGGGCTGGATGTCCTGGGCCATCACGATGAGCTTGGCCTGGCCGCGCTCGATGAGCTTCGTGACCTCGTTCGTGCCCTTCTTCACGGACCCGCTGTCGCGGGCCGCTTCGACGGCCTCGTAGGCCTTGTCCTGGAGCTCCTTGGGCGCTTCGAATCGGACGTACATCGGCATGGGTGTCTTCACCTTCGAGTCGCAGCCGGGCGGACGCGAAGGAGGGAGGTTGCCGGAGCAACACCTCCGCCCACGGTCCAGGCCGGGAATCCCGGGGGGACGCGGGGCGTCACAGGCTGCGAATGGCGCTGCAAGCGCGGACCCCTATTTAGCGATTTGCGGGGTCCCGCGGCCGCCGACGAAGGGAAGCCGGGGAAGAGGGGAAGCAAGGGAAGAGGGGAACTGGGGAACAAGGGCCCCCTTCTTCCCCTCTTCCCGTCTTCCCTCGCTTCCCCGGCTTCCCTTCGTCAAGTCGTGAACGTCGCCATCGTCCCGCGCCAGGCGTCGAGCAGCGCTTCGGCGGAGCGCGTGTCCGCCGTCTTCGCCGCCGGGTCGTCGCTGGCGTAGGGTGGAACGTAGATGCGCGCCGCGTGGCCGTCGCGCCAGAGGGTGAGCCCATCGCCGCCGCAGTCCGCGCAGCCGGCGCCCTTCGTGGGCGGGGTGGCATCGCGCGCGTCGCGGATCGCATCGCGCAGGCGGGCGAGCGCGGCGGGGTCGACGCGACCCGTCTGGAACCGCGTGGCGTTGTCGGGGCCCATGCCTTCCGCGCGGATGGCCTCGTCCCAGCCCGGCGCATGATATCGTCGGGCGGCGGCCTGCGCGGCCGGGTCGTGCGCGCCGTGCGGATCGGCCGAGTAGGCGACGGCCTGGCCGTCGGCGAAGACGAGGGCGATGAAGCCGCCGGGCATGCACGTGCCACTGCAGATGGCGCCGACGTGCATCGCGAGCGGGGCGCCCGGCGCGGCGGGGTCGGGCGCGTGGACGCAGCCGGCGAGCAGGAGGGTGAGAAGGAGGGCGCCTCGCACGCCGCGCACGTGGGACGGGGCGGGCATCAAAGCGCGGAAGGGGTTCGGCCGCGGCCCACCTCACTCCGTCTTGCTGAACGACACGATGGCGGCGCTCAGGAACACCACCGCGAACACGGCGACCGCAGCGATCTCCTCCACGACCGAGAGCGTGTAGCTGCCGATGCTGACGCCGCCTCCGCCGAACGCGTTGATCGCCGCGCTCGGGACGTCCTGCGCGCCCAGCACGATGCGCCGCAGCGGGTCCACGGCGTAGGTGAGCGGGTCGAGGCGCGTGACGACCGTGAGCCAACCGGGGAGGTTGCGCAGGGGAAACTGCGCGCCCGAGAGGAAGATCATCGGGAAGAGCAGGAACTGCATGACGGCCTGGAATCCTTCCATCTTTTTCATGCGGCTCGCGATGAAGACGCCGAAGCTCGTCAGCGCGAAGGCGATGAGGAAGCAGAGCAGCAGCGCCTCGACCACGAGGATCGGCGTCAGCTTCAGGCCCACGAGCGGCGCGAAGAGCAGCATCACGATGCCTTGGAACGTGGCGACGGTGGCGCCGCCCAGCGTCTTGCCCAGGAGGATGCTCGCGCGGCTCACGGGGGCGACGAGCATCTCGCGGAGGAAGCCGAACTCGCGGTCCCAGACGATGCTGATGGCGCCGAAGATGCTCGTGGTGACGACGCTCATGGCGAGCGAGCCGGGGAAGATGAACATCTTGTAGTCCAGCCCGCCGTTCGCCGGGATCAGCGAGCCGAGGCCGTAGCCGAACACGAAGAGGAAGAGGAGCGGCTGCACGAGGCCGCCGATCATGCGCGTCTTGTTGCGCCAGAAGCGGATCAGCTCGCGCTTGGCCACCATGCCGGCGGTGCGCATCTCGCTGCTGAGGTGGACGCGGTCGCCGTAGGACTCGCGCGTCATGGTGAGGGTGGTCATCAGCGTCCCCCCATGCGCGCGCCCATCCAGGCGCGCATCATCTGCGAGCCCTGCGCCTCGTCGGGGCGGATCTCGTGGCCCGTGAAGTGGAGGAACACGTCGTCGAGGCTGGGGCGGTGCACGTTCACGTTGCGGATCGCGACGCCGGCCTTTCCGACGATGTCCGCGACCGCGCCCTCGCCGTCCTGGACGCGCAGCACGACGCCGCCCTTCTCGCCGACCTTGGCGTCGTAGCCGGCGCTGGCGAGGTTCTTCGCGGCCTGCGCGTCGTCGCTCGTGGCGAGCTTCACGGTGTCCGCGCCGACGCGGGCCTTCAGCGCGGTGGGCGTGTCGATCGCGACGATCTTGCCGTGGTCGATGATCGCGATGCGGTCCGCGTACTCGGCCTCGTCCATGTAGTGCGTCGTCATGAAGATGGTCACACCCTCCTCGTCGCGCAGGCGCATGACGTCCTTCCACATTTTTGCGCGCGTTTGCGGATCGAGCCCGACGGTGGGCTCGTCGAGGAAGAGCACCTCGGGCGCGTGGAGGAGCGCGCGGGCCACCTCCAGCCGCCGCGCCATCCCGCCGCTGAACGTGCTCACGAGGTCCTTGCGCCGCTCCGCGAGGTCCACGAGCTTGAGCACGCGGTCGATGCGCGCGTCGAGCTCGGCCGCGGGCACGCCGTAGAGGACCGCGTGGAAGCGCAGGTTCTCCTCCGCGGTCAGCTGGTCGTCGAGCGTGCGCTCCTGGAAGACGAGACCGATGCTGCGGCGCACCGCGCGGGGCTCCTCGCGCACGTCGTGCCCGCCCACCTTCGCGCTCCCGCCCGTGGGGCGCAGCAGCGTGCAGAGCATCTTGATCGTCGTGCTCTTGCCCGCGCCGTTGGGCCCGAGGAACGCGAAGACCTCGCCCTTCTCGACCTCGAAGCGCACGTCCTGGACGGCCTTCAGGTCCCCGAACTGCTTGCTGAGGCCTTCGACCTCGATGGCGTGCTCGGCCACGTTCAGGCCTCCGCGAGCTTGGCGAGGCGGGCGGCGAGCGCGGCGATGCGCGGCTTGACGTCCTGGATCTCGCGGGGGCGCGACTGCGCGACCTCCTCGAAGTAGGAGGCATAGCCCTCCATCTCGCGGAGCATCTCGCCCATGCCGCGCGGCTCGCCGGCCGGGTGGCCCCAGGGCCACGAGAACTCCTGGCGCGCCTCGGGCGTGAGCTCGTAGCGCCCGTCCTCGCGCTTGCGCACGACCTTGCCCTCGGTCAGATCCTCCAGCATCGGGTAGACCGAGCCGGGCGAGGGGCGCCAGCGGCCGTGCGTCATCTCCTCGATGGCGTCCATGACCTCGACGCCGTTCTTGGGCGCGTCGTAGAGGACGCGCAGGGTGAAGGGGCGCAGCACGCGCCGCCCGCGGGGCTGGGACCAGGGACCACCGAACATGAGGCTCGACTTTCCGATATCGAGATCCCGATACGGGGCATGAAGCTATCGGAAATCCGATTTCCGCTCGGCGCCGCCGCAAGCATGGACGGCCCGAGCGTACTTGCGGCGTGCTGGCGTTCGCGGCACAGTCACCACGAGGACGCCGCACCGGTCGCTTCGCGCACGGCCCGCGCCACCGCCACGAGCCCCTCCGGCTCCCGCGCGCCGTACCACGTGAGCGCCTCGCCGTCGACCAGGCCGATGCGCTCCGCGGCAAAGCCCGCCTCGACCAGCTCCGCGCGCGCGGCGTCGAGCTTCTCGTGGAACGGGTAGGGCTCGGTGGGCAGGAGCGCGACCTGCGCGCCGGCCTCGCGCGCCTGGGCTGGCGTGCGCTCCGGGTAACGCCCATCCTCGTGGGCGAACACGTTGCGCGCGCCCGCGGCCGCCAGGACGTGATGGGTGTACGTGTCGCGCGTGGGCGTCATCCACGGGCGGCGCCAGATCGGGCAGTAGACGGGGACCGGCTCCCGCGGTGGCATGGCGTCGAGGGTCTTGCCGATCCGCGCCACGAGCGCCGCGGCCTCCGCCTCGCGCCCGGCGGCCCGGCCCAGCGAGGCGATCTCGCGGAGGCTGTCGTCCACGCTGCGCACGTCGCTCACCCAGACGCGCAGCCCGGCCGCGCGCAGCGCCTCGACGTCCTCCCTGCGCTGCTCCTCGTGGTCGCAGACGACGAGGTCGGGCCGGAGCGCCGCGATGCGCGCGACGTCCGGGTCCTTCGTGCCGCCCACCTTCTCGACGTGGGCCACGACCTCCCGGGGGTGGACGCAGTAGCGCGTGATGCCCACGAGCGCGCCCGCCAGGCCGAAGGCGCAGAGCGTCTCGGTCCAGCTGGGCACCAAGGAGACGACGCGCACGGGCGACCAGCGCCGGGCCCGCGCAAAAACCCCTGGTCCGGTCTCGTCACGTTCAAGAGGGGCAACCACGAGACGTGAGTTCGTGCCGAACGCGCGTCGGTGGCGGTACGTCGACGAAGGTCGCACGCACCAGGTCGACGCGTGGACCGACGTCGACAACGAGGGCACCTCGCGCTACGTCGTCCAGGAGTCGCAGTTCGGCAGCACCGACCGCGCCGACGCGTACGTCGAGCGCCACACGCTCAAGGCGCCCTGGGAGACGACCATGCACCAGGCCGACCTGGAGACGCGCCTGGCGCTGCTGGGCGCGTACCAGGCGCAGGACACCGCGCGCGGCGCCGGCTGGTTCCGGCTGCGCCCTCCGCTCGCCGCCATGAGCAAGAACCTCGACCTCGACGCGATGCGCGTCCCGGGCGGCTCCGAGACCGTCGAGTTCCACCACTACCAGCGCATGGACGGCGCGCGGGCCGTGACGCTCCTGGGCGTCGCGCAGGACCTCGCCGCGGGGCGCCGCTACCTGCTGGGGCGTCTCGACTACCGTTACCCCGACGTGGACGGGGGCAACCTCCGCGTCGTCCACGCGCGCCTCCCGCAGCCCGTGTACCGGAGCCTCCTGGCGCAGCAGCACCTGGAGCTCCACGAGCTGGAGTTCCGCAAGACGGGCGAGGGCATCCGCGCCGACTCGCAGAGCTGGGCCGCGCTGCGCGCCTGCCTCGACGCGATCCTCTCGCGCCTGCTGGCCGGAAGCGCCGGCGACAAGTCGCGCCCCGTCCGCCTGCCCGACGAGCTGACCCTCGCCCTGCGCGCCAGCGCCGGAGCCAGCAAGGCGCCCCGGCAGTTCGGCGTCGAGGACGAAGGGCTCGGCCCCTCCAGCGCCGTCAAGGCGAAGGCGATGGGCAAGTTCGACGAGCTCGACCCCGACATCCTGGGCGCGCTGAAGAATCCCAAGCTGCTCGCGCTCCACGCGCGCTGGCTCGCCCCCGGCGAGGACGCCAAGCTCCAGCAGGAAGGCGAGCTCGCCATCCGCGAGCGCATCGTCAAGCTGCGCGCCGGCGTCGCGCCCGACCAGCAGCACATCGTGAGCCTCCTGGAGGCGAGCCTCCTCGTGCGCGCCGCGCTCTTCCACCACGGCCGCATCGACAGCGAGACGCTGCGGCGCGTCAAGACGGCGGGCGCGTGGCTCGGGACGTGATTCCGCGATCGCCCCCGCGCAAGCAACTTCCTGCAAAACCGGTTGGCCACGAGGCGCGTTTCCGGTGACGCATGATCCGAACGATGCTCATGGCTTGTTTGATTCTCGGGACCTTCGCACCCTTCGTCCACGCCTCCGGACCGGAGCCCACCTGCGTGACGGAGGGTCCCGCCGTCTTCACGCTCCTGTCGCTGAAGACGGAGGGCTCCGCGAACGCGTGCGCCGAGAGCACCGGTGGCTCCACGTACGACGTCCAGGCCTGCCTGGCGGAGACGACGCTCGTTCTCCCGAACGGTGGCGTGGTGGCGAATTGCGCCGATGGCCAGGGCGCCAACGGACTCAGCGACGGCGACACCGGCAAGGACTGCAGCCACCACGGCTGGTCCACGGTCTGCTGCGAATGGGACGCCAACGGTCACTGGAATTGCTGGGAGATTTGGGGCGGCGAGCAGCCTCTTCCGTAGGCGGAACCCTCGTCATCCACGTGGGTCAGCCTAGAGGCCGTTTCACAACCTCTGTCGCAGCCGCGTAGAATTCTTCCCCGTGGTCATGCCCGGCGTCCGCCCTTCGCGGCGGGAAGGCCTGCTTGGGCCACTGCTTCGCTTCCCGCCATCACGCCAAGACGCCAACACGCGGCGTGTTGGCGTCTTGGCGGGATGGCGGAAAGCGAAGCGCCACGCGTAGTTAAAAAGAAAAACCTCGCGGCAACTGTGGAGGTTATGAAACAGGTTCTAGAGCCGCCCCGTGAGCTGCAGGAAGCGCGGGTGGTCGCCCAGGCTGCGGAACGCGGGGTCGCGCGCGGCGCCTTCGACGAGCGACTCGTCGGCCTGGAACGCGGCGCCCAGGAGGTCCATCGCCTCGGCGTGGCTCCCCTCCTTGGCGAGCATGCGCGCGAGGTGCATCGTGACCTCGCCGTCCTGGTCGGGGGCGGCCAGCGCGTCGAGCAGCGCTTCGGCGGCCTCGGCCTCCTCGCCCAATTCCACGAGGCAGAGCGCGCGGCCCAGGTGCGCGAGGGCGAGCTGGGGCGCGAGGTGGATGGCCTCGTCGAAGCACGCCAGCGCGAGGCGCGTCTCGTGGCGCGCGAGGGCCGCGCGGGCGTTCTCGAGCCGGACGTGGGCCGGATCGGAGGCGCGGGGCGGGCGCGTCACGGGGGGCGCCGTGCCGAGCGCGGCGGCCGGACCTGCATACCAGAGCGAAAAGGCGGTTCTCGTCATGCCTGGATCCCGGACGCGACGTTGGCGAGGCGCCCGTAGAGGCCACGGGGCGGACCGAACGGGACCCGGCGGTGGATTCAAGAGGGTCGAAAGACCCAAGAGCGGGACCCGCCTAGGCGCGGACGTGAGCCCGCTGCGCGCCGCCGCGATCCAGATGCGGATGCACGAGGACGTCGGCACGAACGTGAAGCGCTGCGTCGAGCTCGTCCACAAGGCCGCCGACGCCGGCGCCAAGCTCGTCGTCACGCCCGAGCTCTTCGGCAGCCTCTACTTCTGCCAGCGCGAGGACGCGGCCTTCTTCGACCTCGCGGAACCCATTCCAGGACCGACGACCCGCACGCTCGCGGCGCTGGCGAAGGAGCGCGGCGTCACGCTGGTGGGCTCGCTCTTCGAGAAGCGCGCGCCGGGGCTCTTCCACAACACGAGCGTCGTCTTCGACAAGTCGGGCGAGATGGTGGGCAAGTACCGGAAGATGCACATCCCGGACGACCCCAACTACTACGAGAAGTTCTACTTCACGCCCGGCGACCTGGGCTTCCAGGCGTTCGACACCAGCGTCGCCAAGGTCGGCACGCTCGTCTGCTGGGACCAGTGGTACCCGGAAGGGGCGCGCCTCACCGCGATGAAGGGGGCGCAGGTGCTCACGTACCCCACGGCCATCGGCGCGCACGCGCGCGAGCCGGCCGGCATCCCCGAGAAGCAGCGCGACGCGTGGACGACCATCCAGCGCGCGCACGCGATCGCCAACGGCGTCTTCGTCGTCGTCGCCAACCGCGTCGGCCAGGAGGAGGAGATGCGCTTCTGGGGCAGCAGCTTCATCGCGGGTCCGCTGGGCGAGGTCCTCGCGCGCGGCTCGCAGGACAAGGAGGAGGTCGTCGTCGCGGACCTCGACCTCGCCGACCTCGACGTGGTGCGCGAGGGCTGGCCGTTCTTCCGCGACCGGCGCATCGACGCGTACGACGGGCTGACGCGGCGGTGGGCCGACTAGACCGCCAGGCGACCAAGCGCAGCTCTAACCGTTGGACGCACGCAGGCGGGGCGATGCAACCCTTCGACAGGTTCGCTCAGCGGTGGGACACGTGGGACGCGCAGGTCCACGACGGCGAGGACGTGCGGACCTTCCTCGACGCGGCGAAGGACGAGGAGCTCCTCGAGCTGCTTGCCGCGGAATCCCCCAAGAAGCGCAAGTACGAGCGCGACATCGTGATGACGGAGCTGCAGAACCGCATGACAGGACGCAACCTCGAACAGCCGCAGGGGGCGGCCGATGTCCTGGTCGCCGCCGAGCTGGCGTACGAGGCCGCCGCCAACGGGCAGATGGCGATCCACACGGCGGAGGCCATCCTGAAGGCGAGCGGCTCCACCGAGCTGGGCTCGTCCGTCTCGAGCGCCGCCTACCTCAGCCTGGACACGAGCAGGGTGGCCCTGGACGCGGCGCGCGCGCACTCCGCGGAGCTGCAAGCGGCGCTCGCGCAGTCGCGGGTCGCGGAGCGGCTCATCGAAGACGCCGCCGAGGCCGCGCGCCTGGTGGTCGAGCGCGCCGCCGCCGGGGCGAAGCGCATCGAGGAGCTCGGCCACCGCGAGGAGGCCGACGCCGCGCGCGAGGCGGCGGCCTTGATCCAGACGGCCGTCGAGGTCGCGGCAAAGAAGCTCCGCCTGAGCCGAGGACTTGAGACGCCGACCCAGAACGCCGAGTCGCGCAGGCTCGACGAAGCCAAGGCCGCGGCCGAGGCCACCGAGCTCATCCGGGGGGCGGCCGACCTGGCGCTGCGGAAGCTGGACGCGGGCCGCAGACCGCAGGCTTAGTACACGTACGGGACGAGGCTCTTCACGTCGCGTCGGTACGCGTCGAACTCCACGCCGAAGGCCTCGCGCAGCAGCTTCTCCTCCGCACGGATCTTGAAGAGGAACGTCACGAGGAGCGCGAGCGCCCAAAGCAGGACGGAGAGCTCGCCCAGGACGAGGACGCTGCCGAACGCCATCGCCAGGATCCCCGTGTAGATGGGGTTGCGCACGATGGCGTAGGGCCCATGCCGGACAAGCTGGTGGCCCTCCTTCAGCGTCACCATGCCCGACCAGAAGCGCCCCAGCGTGACGCGCGCCCACACCGCGAAGGCGACGCCCGCATAGAGGAGCGCGACGCCCAGCGCCTCGAGGAGCGGCGGCTCGTCGATCGTGGCGCTCCGCAGCGGGGGACCCACGAGCCCGCCGCGCCAGGCGAGGATGCCCAGCACGACCGCCAGCGCCAGCAGCAGCCGGTCCCAGCCGGGGGCGCTGCGCACGGTGCGCGCGTTGCCGAAGGCGCCCGCGAGCCAGACGACCCAGAAGGTCACCCACGCGGGGAGCACGAGCGGCGCGGGGATCGGCACGCCGGGACGACGCGGTGGGGCGCGGATGAGGCCTATGCTCGACGGGCGGACGCCGCGTCCTGCCCTCGCCGTCGCTGGGAAAAGCTCAAGCGGGTGGAGTTTAATCCATGTTTAACATGGTGGAGACGAAGGTGACGCGCATCGGCGGCACGCTCTACGCGCGCATCCCCGCCGAGGAGGCGCGTCGGCTCGGCATCCGCGAGGGCTCGCCCGTCGACCTCAAGGTCAAGCCCCTGGGCCACTTCGTCGAGGACGTGCTCCGCCTGAAGGGCAAGTACAAGGGCCGATTCATCCGCGCCGCCGACGACCTCTGGGGCGAGATCGACTGACCTACGCCAGCGCGATGCTCGACACGAGCGTCTGGGTCCGCGTCCTCGAAGGAGACGAAGCGACCGCGCGGGACCTGGCCGCGGCGCAAGGCGTCCTCTCCACGGCCACCTCCCCGATCGTGCTCGCGGAGCTGGCAAGCATCCTCGCGCGCGGCAGGCTCCAGGTCGACCGCCCGCTGGAGGCCGTGCTCGGCGCGTGCGTCGTGGAGGACCTGACGCCCGAGGACGCCCTCGCCGCCGGCAAGCTCCACGGCTCCCTGCGCGCCGCGGGCCACGAGAAGGTGGGCCTGGGCGACTGCCTCATCTACGCCACCGCGCAGCGCGTCGGCGCTCTCCTCGTCACTTGCGACGCCGATCTCGCGGCCCAGAAGGGCGTGGCCCTCCTGGGCGCGCCGCGCGCCCCCCGGAGACGAGCCCCTTGACGACGCCCGCCAGCCTCGGCTACCGCATGCCCGCCGAATGGGAGCCCCACGCCGCGACGTGGCTCTCGTGGCCGCACGACCCCGTCACGTTCCCCGGCCGCGTTGAGGCCGCGGAGGATTGCTATCGCCAGATGATCCGCGCCCTCAGCGTGGGCGAGCGCGTCAACCTGCTCGTCAAGGACCAGGACGCGCACGAGCGCGTCGCGCGCTGGCTCGCCCACGAGGGCCTCAAGAACGTCGTGCTCTGGGACGTCCCCACCGCCGACGTGTGGTTCCGCGACTACGGCCCCATCTTCGTGAAGCGCGAGGTCGCCGGCGGGCGCGCGGAGCTGGCCATGACGAAGTGGCGCTTCAACGCCTGGGGCGACAAGTACGAGACGCTCCTCCCCGACAACGCGATCCCGCACCACCTCCAGGCGCACCTCGGCCTCCCCTTCTTCGACGCGGGCATCGTCATGGAAGGCGGCTCGCTGGAGGTCAACGGCGCGGGCACGCTGCTGACCACCGAGCAGTGCCTCCTCAACAAGAACCGCAACCCCACGCTATCGAAATCCGACATCGAGCGGAAGCTGAAGGACTTCCTCGGCGTGCGCCACGTCCTCTGGCTCAAGGAAGGCATCGAGGGCGACGACACCGACGGCCACGTCGACGACATCGCGCGCTTCGTCGCCAAGGACACCGTCGTCATCGCGCAGGAGGAGGACGAGGAGGACGAGAACTTCCGCGCGCTGCGCGAGAACGCCGCGCTCCTGCGCCAGATGAAGGACCAGGACGGCCGCCCGCTCCAGGTCGTCGAGCTCCCCATGCCCGGCTTCGTGGGCGACGAGGAAGGACGCCTCCCCGCGAGCTACGCCAACTTCTACGTCGGCAACCGCTGCGTGCTGCTGCCCGTCTTCCACCACGAGAACGACGCGCGCGCCACGGCCGTCCTCCAGAAGCTCTTCCCCACGCGCGCCGTCGTCCCGATCTACGCGGGCGACCTCGTCTACGGCATGGGCACGTTCCACTGCGTCACGCAGCAGCAGCCGCTCGCCGTGCCGAGCCAGCCGTAGGCACGGTTTCCCCCCTTCCCATCCTCCTCCCTTCCCCTCTTCCGGAAGAAGGGAAGAGAGGAAGGGAGGAACCGGCGCGGGCTACTCGGTCCCCCGCGCGCTGTCGGCGTCGTCCTCCCCCTTCATCGCCTCGGGGATGTTGGTGCCGATCTCCTTCTCGTCCTTCCTGAGATCGTCCTTCGTGCGCTCCTTGGGCATCACCCGCCCGTTGTAGCGCTCCGGCAAGACGGGTTCTGGCCGCATGGTCGATCCAGGTCCGAGTCCGATTCCTCTTCCCATTCCGATTCCGGACTCGGAAGAGGAATCGGATGCGGAAGCGGGGTGAAACGATGAGCTTCAAGTGGGACCTGCGTCATCGTTCCAGGAATTGCCCCCCGCAGAATCGAACGAAACGTGGTCGTGGGAACGCCTCGCCCGCCACGCGCCCCCGGCCGCGCTCCGCCGCGCGCTGGACCACCTCAGCCTGGGCGACGTGGACCTCCACGAACGCGGACCGCGGCCGGCGGGCCGGGTCGGGATCTTCGACGCCTCGGTGGACCTCGCCACGGGTGAGGGGTCGTGCGCCTGCGCCCAGGGTCATGTGTGCGCGCACCTGACCTCGTTGCTGGCGGCGGCGAGCGGCCTCGATCCGGCCCGCGCGCCCCCGCACGTCCGCGAGGCGCCGCGGCCCGCCTTCGCGCCGGGCGATCCTCCGGTGCCGGTGCCCGCCTTCCCGGAGACGGCGACGGACTACGAGATCCCCGCCGACGCGCTCTCGGAGGCGCAGCGCGGGGCGGTGGAGGCCGCGACGGGCATCGCGCGCAAGTCGGCGAGCGCCTACACGCTTCCCCGCGCGGAGGCCGCCGCGCTCGCCGCGATGCTCGAGGCGCTGGGCACGACGCTCGTGACGTTCTCGCGGCGGCCGTTCGTGCGCCTGCGCGCGAGCGTGCGCCGCGGGGAGAGCGTCGCGCGGCTCATGTCGCACGAGACGCCGGGCCTGGGCGTGCGGACGATCCTGGAGGACCACGGCTTTCGTCCCCTCAAGCGCCCCAAGAGCCTCGTCCACGAGTTCGAGGGGCCCCTGGCGGCGCTTCATCTCGCGGCGGAGACGATCTCGCGCGCCGGCACGGGCGTCGTCCTCGCGGAGGGGACGCCGCCCAGCTTCGAGCCGCTCGCCCCGCCGCCACGCGCCCGCACGCCGCTGATGCCCGTCGTGTTCAGCCGGCGGCGCTTCGAGTGGTGGACGCCGCGCGAGGGCGTGCCGCCGCTCCAGCTCGCGATCCTCACGCGCCACTGCGCCGGCCAGGACAAGGGGCTCCGCTTCCACAACGAGGGGCTGCGCGCCGCCGAGCGCGAGCTGCTCGCCGCCGGGATCCACGCGCTGCGCGTCGAGGACGCCGCGCCGCTGCTGGCGCACGCGGAGGCCGCGGGCGAAGGTGTTACCCGAGTGAAGCTCGAAGGCCGCTTGCCCGGCGTGGCCGTGGCGAGGGCGTTCGCCGACCAGGGCTATCAATCCGACGACGAGCCGTGGCGTCTCGTGGGACCCACCGCGAACCTCCCCGCGCTGGCCGCCTCGCTCGCGGGGGCGGGCGTGCACCTGGTGCCAGGCGGCGGGGGCTGGCCTCCGCTCCCTGAGGCGCCCGCGGCGGCGAGCCCCGTCTTCGCCGACGACCCGCGCCTGCCGCTCGCCCGCGAAGGGACGCTCGTGCGCGAGGGCCCGCGCGTGCGGCTGGAGACGTCGCCCGCGGGCGCGGTGCTCGCGCGCTCGCTGCGCATCGAGCTCTACCGCATGGGCTGGCTGGGCGAGGCGGGGCGCGCGGAGGCCGACGCGCAGGACGCGGGCCGGCTCGTGGCGCTCCTGCGCGAGGGGGGCTTCGACGTGCGCTGGCCCCGGCCCACGACCGGCGAGTGGCGCCTCGCGAGCGTCCGCTACAACGAGCGAACGCGCAAGGAGGGCGGCGGCACGCTCCTGCACCTGAAGGGGCCGATCCCGCTGGGCCGCCTGGGCGGCGTCGATCCGGGCGAGGAGGCGCAGCGCATCGCGGCGATCCTGCGCGGCATGGAGGAGGCGCTCAAACGATATCATCCCGACGCACGCCAGCTCGCCCACGGCGCGTTGCCCGGCATCTGGAGCGTGCCCGGCGGCGCGGGCGAGTTCCTCCTGGAGGCGGCCTCGCGCGGCGCCTCCGTCACCACGGCCGCCGGCCTCAACCCGATCCCCCTGGGCCGCGGGGTCGTCCTCGTGGACCAGGCCTCGCTCCCGCCGCGCCTCGTGGAGTTCAAGCGCGGGCGGGCCGAGGACGAGACCGACCGCCCCGTCGTCTCGCCCGAGATCGAGGCCGTCGTGCGCCGCATCGTGCCCGAAGGGCTGGAGATCGACCGCGAGCGCGGCCACTACCTCGTTCCCTCGACGAAGATGGGCGACCTCGTGCACGCGCTGCGCGAGCTTGGCGCCAAGGTGCTCGAACGGCGCCTCGCGCCGCGCGGCCAGCGCTACGCGCGCTGGGAGCCCCAGCTTCCCGAGGACGCCACCGGCGCGCGCCCGAAGCTTCGCGAGCCGTGGACGGCGCGCCCCTTCGAGGGCGACGTGCCCGGCCTGCGCAAGGAGACGAAGCTCGACCCGCACCAGCGCGTCGGCCTGCAGTTCATCCTGGATCAGCAGTACGCGTGCCTCCTGGCCGACGAGATGGGCCTGGGCAAGACGCTCACCGCCATCGCCGCCGCGCAGTTCCTCCCCGGGCGCGTGCTCGTGGTCTGCCCCGCCAGCGCGCGCGACGTCTGGAAGCAGGAGGTGCACGGCTGGACGCGCGAGGCGTGCCGCGTATTGCTCCCCGCCGCGGGCATCGAGGAGGCCGCGGGCCCCGAGAAGTACACCGTGGTCGCGTACAGCGGCCTGGCGCGGTTCGGCGACGCGCTCGCCAAGCAGCCCTTCGACCTCGTGATCCTCGACGAGAGCCATTACGTCAAGAGCCGCAGCGCGCAGCGCACGCGCCTCGTCGAGGAGAAGCTGCGCAAGATCCCGCGCCGCCTGATCCTCTCGGGGACGCCCGTGATGAACGAGCCCAAGGAGATCCGCACGCAGCTCGCCTTCCTGGCGCCCGACGAGTGGAGCGACACGGCGTGGTTCAACCGGCGGTTCCAGAACCCGTGGAAGCAGGGCACGGCCGACGTCAAGGAGCAGGTGCTATCACGCTTGCGCCAGTACCTCGAAGGCGTCATGCTGCGCCGCGAGAAGCGCGAGGCGCTGCCCGACCTGCCCGAGAAGCAGCTTCACGTCGCGCGCCTCGCGCTGCCGCCCGCCTCGCGCCGCGCCTACGACGCGGAGGAGGACGGGTTCCGCGACTACATGCACGACGCCGAGGCCACCGCGCTGACAAGCGGCATGGCGACCACCGCGGGACACCTGGAGCGCCTCAAGCAGGCCGCGCTCGTGGGCAAGCTGCCGCTGATCCTGGCCGCGCTGCGCCGCATGCTCGACGAGGGCCCCACCGAGAAGGTCGTCGTCTTCTGCCACTACCGCGAGCCGATCCGCGCCATCGCGCAAGACCTGGACGCCTTCGGCGTGGTGACGCTAACAGGAAGCACCGACCCCGAGGAGCGCGGCGCGGTCGTGCGTCGCTTCCAGAAGGACCCCGCGGTGCGCGTGTTCGTCGGTCAGACCGTCGCGGCCGGCGTCGCCATCACGCTCACCGCCGCGCGGCGCGCCGTCTTCTGCGACCTCGAATGGAACCCCGCGCTCCACCGCCAGGCGATGGACCGCATCCACCGCAAGACGCAGACGCGCGACGTGGACGTCCACTTCTTCCTGGCCGAGGACACCGTCGAGGAGGACATCGCCGAGGTGCTGGAGGAGAAGACCGCCATGATGGACCAGCTCCTCGAAGGGCGCACGGGCGGTGCGTTCGGCCTGCGCGACAAGGAGGCCGCCCAGCGCGAGGTGGCGCTCCGGATCCTCTCGCGGCGCCGCAGGGCGATGGCGGGGGCGGACGACGAGGACGACGGCTGACGGGACTCTGGGCTCTGGACTCAAGGCTCAGGGCTCCGGAGCCCCGAGTCCAGAGCCCCGAGCCCGCGTCAGCAAACCGTTTATCCGTCCATGTCCGTCCGGAGGCTCGTGGAGCTGCAGTGGGACGCGCTGGGGGCCATCGGCCTGGTGGCCGCGCTCCTGGCGCTGGGGATGGCGCTCTTCCTCCTCCGCATCGGCCACGGCAACGAGAACAATCGCCGCCTCGCGCTCGTCCTGGCCGCGGAGGGCATCCACATCGGCGTGTTCAACGGGATGCTCGCGTTCGTCGTCAACGGCGCCGACGCGCTGCCCATGCTGCGCCTCGGCCTGGCCGCGCTGGCCGTGCTCCCCTTCGCGTACCTCGCGTTCCTCGCGGGGCTCGACTCGCCCCTCGTGAAGCCGCTGCGCGCGCGCCCCGCGCAGCTGGGCCTCCTGGCGCTGGGCCTGGCCGCGGGCGCCGCGGTCGCGTTCCGCGCGGACCTCTTCTTCCAGCCCCAAGACCTGGTCGACCCCGCCAGCGGCGCCACCGTCACGGTGGTCGTCCCCACGCTGAAGTTCTTCATGCTGGAGGCCGTGGCGTACGTCATCGACCTCTTCGCGCTCGTCGCCAGCCTGGAGGCGTACCTGCGCGCGCCCACGGGCGTCTCGCGCGGCCGGGCCCGCGCCTTCGCCATCGCGTTCGGCGTGCGCGACGCCGTCTCGGCGGCCTTCCTCGTCTACGTCACCCTCGTCGCGCAGCACGTGCCCACGCTGACCAGCGCCGCGGACCGTCTCGTGCACGGCTACGACTTCGTGTCGTTCATCGTGCTCCTCTACGTCCCGCTCATCGCGTACGGGATCGTCAAGTACCAGCTCTTCGACATCGACCTCAAGATCAAGCGCGGCGTGCGCGTCTCGGCCATCGCGGGCATCTTCCTGGCGGTCTTCTTCGTGGTCGCGCAGATCGCGCAGAACTACCTCCAGCAGTACGGCGTCGTGGCCGGCGGCGCGGCGGCGGGGCTCCTCCTCTTCGCCCTGAACCCGCTCCAGAAGGCCGCCGAGCGCGTGGCCGACAAGGCCATGCCGCAGACCCGCGCCACGCCCGAGTATCTGGCGTTCAAGAAGCTGGAGGTCTACCGCGCGGCCTTCGAGGGCGTGCTGGAGGACGGCCGCGTCTCGGCCAAGGAGCGCGCCATGCTCATCGGCCTGCGCGGGAAGCTCGGCATCAGCGAGGTGGACGCCTCGGCGCTCGAAGAGGACGTGCGCGGCATGGTCTTCGGCGGGCAGCCGATGGCGGCGTGACCCCAGCCTTAGCCTCAGCCTCAGCCTACCATCCCCACCTTCTCCAGCCCGAACGAAACACGAAGGCACGAAGCCACGAAGAGCACGAAGATTCGCGGAGGCTTCGTGCTCTTCGTGGCTTCGTGCTCTTCGTGTTCCAGGGGCCCGAGGCTGAGGCTGAGGCTGAGGCTGAGGCTGAGGCTGAGGCTGAGGCTGAGGCTGAGGCTGAGGCTGAGGCTGAGGCTGAGGCTGAGGCTGAGGCTGAGGCTGAGGCTGAGGCTGAGGCTGAGG
>JAXDQU010000107.1:0-5507 GCA_034667685.1 Thermoplasmata archaeon
CTGAGGCTGTGGCTGAGGCTAAGGCTGAGGCTGAGGCTAAGGCCCAGGCTAGGGCTAAGGCTGAGGCTGGGGTTGGCGCCGCATGGATTGGAGGACCGAGTTCCCCGGCCTCGCCCACGGCACGTACCTCAACAGCTGCGCGCACGGATTGCTATCACGACGCGTGCGCAGGGCGATGGACGCGCACCTCGACCGCTGGGAGCAGGACCCGGACTGGGGCGCATGGGGCGAGACGACCGAGGCCGCGCGGCGCGCCTTCGCGCGGCTGATCGGCGCGCGCCCCGAGGAGATCGCGGTCGTGGCGAACGCGAGCCAGGGCATCGGCGCGGTGATGAACGCGATGCGCCCCACGCCGCAGCGCCGCGCCATCGTCACGTGGGAGGGCGATTTCCCCACGTCGCCCGCGCTCGCGGAGAGGCAGCGCACGCGCGGCTTCGTCCACCGGTACGTGCAGGGCGAGGGGCTCACGCCGCGCGTCGAGGCGTGGGCGCGGCACCTGGGCGACGACGCGGCGCTCGCCTGCCTCCCGATGGTGGCAAGCTTCAGCGGCTACCGGCTCGACGCGCGGGCGTTCGTCGACGCGGCCCACGCGCGCGGCACGCCCATCCTGCTCGACGCCTTCCAGGCCGCGGGCACCGTGCCCATCGACGTAAAGCGCCTCGACGTGGACTACCTCGTGACGGGCGTCTACAAGTGGCTTCTCGCGCCCGCGGGGCTCGCGTTCCTCTACGTGCGCCCCGACCGCGCCGCCGCGCTGGAGCCCACCACGAGCGGCTGGCTGGGGCAGGACGTGCCGTACGCCTTCGACCCGCTCGGGCCGCTCGCCTCCGACGCGCGGCGCTTCCAGAGCGGCGGCCCCTCGGTGCTGGGCTGCGCCGCGGCGGCGGAGAGCCTCGCCCTGATCCAAGAGATCGGCGTCCCCGAGATCGCGCGGCGCAACGGCGCGCTCGTGGACGCGATCGTCGAGCGGGCGCACGCGCGCAAGTGGGAGGTGCTCACGCCCGAGGAGCGCGCGAGCATCGTCACCTTCCGCGGCATGGACGTGGAGAAGGCCCTCGCGGCGTGCAAGCGCGAGCGCGTCGTGGTGAACCCGCGGCTGGGCGGGCTGCGCCTCTCGCCGCACTTCTACAACGACGTCGGAGACGTCGATCGGCTCTTCGCCGCGCTCGACGCTCAGTAGCCCGCCAGCAGGTTCGACACGTCCGGCGTGCCCAGGCCCGTCACGAGGTCGTACCCCGTTCCCGCCGAGTAGCCGTTGCTGCCCGTCGTGATATCATGGTACACGCCCGCGGTGCCGCACAGCGCGTAGAGCTGGGGGTTGGCGAGGCCGAGGCCCGAGCCGCCCTTCTTCTGGTTGAGCGCGGCGAACCAGCCGGCCCACTGCGGGGCGGCGTCGCTCGTGCCGCCGACGACCGACCAGCCGCCGTTGTGGCGCACGTAGTTGCCCGGCGAGGTGTCCGATTCCAGCGCCACGTCGGGGACGTCTCGCGCGCCGTCGGCCGGGACGCCGCAGCCGGTCTGCCACGAGGGCTTGCTGAAGACGACGCTGCGCCCGCCACCGCTGCCCGACCACGCGGACTCGCTGCCGTAGCCGCCGCAGGCCGGGCTGCCCGACGTCATGCCGCTGCTGCACGAGGCGTGCGTGCCACCCACGCCCACGATGCTGGGCGAGGAGGCCGGGTAGTCGACACTCAGGAGGCCGTTGCACGTGCGCCCCGAGTCGCCCGAGGCCGCGAACCAGCTCTGCCCTTCGGCGGCGCCCGCCGCGAAGATGTTGTCGGTGGCCGCGAGGTAGGAGAGCGACGCGACGCCCTCGCACGCGCCCCAGCTCGTGCTCACGACGTGGCCCGGGTTGTCCACGACGACGCGGTTGTACATGATCTGGAAATCGGTGAGCGCCGCCGAGGGCGCCATGTAGTTGAGGACGACCGCGCCGGGCGCCGCGCCGTGGGCGTACTGGACGTCGAGGCCGATCTCGAGCGACTGGCTCGCGCTGAACGAGCAGCCGATGGAGCCGGGCGAGCCCGTGCAGACCTGGCCGCTCCCCGCGGGAAGCGCGGGCAACGCGAACTGCGTGTCGAACGTGGCGACGTCGGTGGCCTGCCAGGCGTAGGCGCCGGCGATCACGAGCGTCTGGCCCGTGCCGTCGTAGCCGGCCGCGTTGTGGTAGAGCGTCTTCACGTCGGCCGGACTGAAGCTGCAGCATCCGCCCACGCTGGCGCGGGGCGCCATCTGCGCGAGGTCGTCGAGCCCCGTGACGCCGGTGGTGAGGCCCGCGACGTCGGCCGGGAAGCGCGGCTCGTCGAGCGCGGCGTGGTGGGGCGCGCCCTCGAGCGTCACGAGGTGGATCGGCACGCCGAACGCGCGCTGGACCGCCGCATTGTCGCCGTGCGCGACCACGAGGAGTCGGCTGGGCGTCGTCTCGGTGGCGAAGCCGCTGGCCTGGAGCCACGCGACGACGCGCGCCTCCTGGTCGGCCGTGGGGCCCCAGCGCGCGACGACCTCGCTGAGCGGGAGCGGCGCGCCGCCCTGCGCGAGGTACGCGTCGAGCCCGGCGCGGTCGCGCATCTGGAGGCCCACCGCGACGGTCACGGGGAACGCGCCGGGCGCCGCGCCCAGGTCCACGGCGCGCGCGGCGAGGGGCGAGAGCGAGGAGAGGCGCGGCGCGACGTCCGCCGACGAGACGGCGGGCAGCGCCAGGGGGGCGGCGAGGAGGAGCGCCAGGACGAGCGCGAGACGCATGGCCGCCCGAACCGCACGGGGGAGCTTAGCCCGTGTGGAGGATGGATGTGATGAGCGAGCCGGGCGGCGCCGACCTCAGGCCACGCGGATCGTCCCGGCCGCGCTCCCCGCGACGGGCGTGACGTCGAGGCGCGAGCACCCTTCCGGGAGGAAGACGTCGACGCTGCCGGTCGCGTAGGTCTCGAAGACGCACGCCGGACCGCCTTCGTGCAGCGCGGCGATCCAGAAGCCGGGCGCGGAGCCGAGCTCGTCCACGACCGTGATGGTGTGGTTGCCGGGCGCCACGCCCCGGAAGCAGACGCCGCCGACGTTGGTGTCTGCCAGGAGCGCGTCGGAGCCGGCGCAGACCAAGCCGAAGTGGATGACGCCGCCAGGGAGGCCCGAGGCCAGGACGTAATGCGCGACGAGCGGGGCGGGCTCCGCGGTGGAGAGGGGGGCAGCCAGGGAGATCGTCAGGCAGAGCGTCGCGGCGAGCGCGACCGGGAGCTTCCGGGTCAAGTCAAGGCCTCGGCCTCCAGAAGGCGTCCCCGGGCTTGGCCCGATGCGCGGACCGGTTGCTGGCGCCGCTTTCCGCTAGCCCAGCGCCTTCCAGAGGCGCGTCACCCAGCGCGGCGCCCACCAGTTCCACTTCCCCATGAGGCGCATCGCGCTGGGGACGATGAGCATGCGGACCACCGTGGCGTCCACCGCGACGGCGATGGCGAGCCCGAGCCCGATGGCCTTGATGAGCGTGACGCGGGCGAGCGCGAAGGCGGCGAAGACGAGCACCATGATGAGCGCGGCGCTGGTGATGAGCCGGCCCGTCTTGGCGAGCCCCTGCGCGACGGCCTCGGTGTTGTCGCCCGTCCGCTCGTACTCCTCGTGCATGCGTGAGAGCAGAAGGACCTCGTAGTCCATGCTCAGGCCGAACACGATGCAGAACATCAGCACGGGGAGCGCGGGGTCGATGGGCGCCGGCGTGAAGTCGAGCGGCAGGCTCAGGTTGCCCCACTGGAAGATGGCGACGAGCGCGCCGAACGACGCCGCGATGGAGAGCAGGTTCATCACGAGCGCCTTGAGCGGCAGGACGACGCTCCCCGTCTGGAGCAGGAGCAGCACGTACGTGGTGACGACGATGAACGCGACCGCCATCGGGACGTCCTTCAGGACGAGCGCGATCACGTCCATGTCCTGCGCGGTGGCGCCGGTGACGAGCGCCTCGCCGCCCGCGGGCGCGGGGAGCGCGCGGATGCTGCTCACGAGGTCGCGCGCCGCGTCGCTGGTCGCGCCGTACGAGGCCTTCGCCTGGAGCACGAGGATGTCGGCGCCCGCGCTGCGCGAGCCGGCGGGGGCCAGCGTGAGGATGCCGGGGAGGTGGACGACGCGGTCGACGTAGGCGCGCGTGGCGGCCTGCGCGGCGGCGCCGTTGGGATCCTGGCCCGGGTAGCGGAGCACGATCGTGATGGTCGTGGCGCCCTGCCCCGGGAAGTTGTGCAGGAGGAGGCTGTAGCCCACGCGCGACTCGGCGTTGTCCGGCAGGTCCGCCACGCCGCCGCCCGCGAGCCGGATCTGCAGGAAGGGCGCGCCCGCGACGACGATGAGCAGGAGCGTGGGCACGAGCACGAGCACGGGCCGGCGCATGACGCCGCGGGCCAGGCGCTCCCAGAATCCGCGCGGGTCGCTGCGCTTCTTGCGCAGGCGCACGGGCCATTTGTTGACGCGCGGGCCCAAGAATGATAGCAGCGCGGGCAGGAAGGTCAGCGCGAAGACGACGGCCAGGGCGACGACGAGCGCGCCCGCGACGCCCATGCTCTCGAAGTAGAGCCCCTTGAAGAACGCGAGGCCCAGGAGGCCGATCGCGACGGTGAGGCCGCTGAACGTCGTCGCGCGGCCCGCGGTGGCGACGGTCGTCGCGATCGCGTCCTCGACGTTCTTGCCGGACGCGATTTCCTCGCGGAACCGGCTCACCATGAAGAGCGAGTAGTCGATGGCGACGCCCAGGCCGATGAGCGAGACGATGTTGAGCGCGTAGACCGAGACGTCGGAGACGCGCGCCAGGAGGAAGACGGCCGCCATGCCGCCCACGACGGCGAGCGCGCCCACGCCCACCGGCAGGAGCGCGGCGACGACGGTTCCGAAGACGAGCAGGAGCAGGATCAGCGAGAGCGGCAGCGAGACGGCCTCGGCCTTCTTGAGGTCCTCGTCGAGGATGTGGTTGATGTCGGCGTAGATCGCGGGCGCGCCGGTGGCCTTGATATCAAGCGCGCTGGGCGCAAGCTCGGCGCGAAGCGCGGGGTACTGGTCGCGCGCCTCGGTGAGGTCGGCCTTCAGCGTGGCGACGACGAGGATGCGGTGCCCGTCGCGCGAGACGAGCGGGCCCGCGCCGAGGCCGAGGTCGTAGGGCGTGACGAGGGAGGCGATGCGCGCGTCCGCCCGCCAGGGTGCCAGCGTCTGGTTCACCGCGGCGTGGAACGCCGGATCGTCCCAGCGCAACGTCGCGCTGGAGAGGATCACGTCCACCGAGACGTCGGCGCCGCCGGGGATCTCCTTCTGGATGAGCGCCTCGGCGCGCCCCGACTCGGTGTCGGCGGGGACGTTGTAGCTCTGGAGCGCGGCGCCCTGGAGCACGACGAAAAGGGCCGCGACGAGGAAGACGGTCGAGGCGGCCAGGACGAGGGCGCGGTGGCGATGGACGGCGCGGCCCCAGCGGGCGAACACGGACCCGGACCCGGGCCTCGATCCTAAGGAGGCTTGCTTTTTCCTGAGCCTGTTTCGCGACCCTGGTC
>JAXDQU010000108.1:0-35255 GCA_034667685.1 Thermoplasmata archaeon
GTCCTGAGTCCCGAGCCCTTCGGGCGGGGCTCTGGGCTCAGGACTCAAGGCTCAGGACTCTGGGCCCTGTCCGTTTCGGCCCCCTCCCCCATGGCCGACCCCCGGACAAAGACGAAGCCTCGGACGACGCTCGTGGGCCGAGATGCCCACCGTCTCGCTGCGCGGCTTTCCGCCGCCCCTCCGCCTGGAGATCGAGCCGCTTGCCCGCCTGCACGCCGACGGGTGGCTGGAGCTGCTCGGGCCCGGCTTCCCGCCCACGGGCGCCTGCATGCTCGTGCTCTGGCGTCCCGACGAGCGGCCTGCGTTCGTCCTGCACCGCGCGCGGGTCCGCGGCGGGCGGGCGGAGCCTGGCGCCGAGGGTTGGGTCGTCGCGTGGGGGGTCGACACCGGAGCCTCGGCCTAGCCCCTGACTACGCTTCGCTCTCCGCGATCACGCCAAGACGCCAACACGCCGCGTGTTGGCGTCTTGGCGTGATCGCGGAGAGCGAAGCCCAAAGCGTCGCAAGCGGACCCAAACCCCGCGACACGCTAGGTTGAAGACGCGCGGACGGTCTCGCCGCGGCCATGCGCGACCCGGCCGAATCGCGGACTCCGCAGCCAGTTCGCGAGAGGCCGAACCGCAGTTCGGCCGAACTGCACGCGCGCCTCGCCGAGGCGTTCCGCGCCCGGGGCCGCGTCGTCGTCGCGTTCAGCGGCGGCGTCGACAGCGCGGTGCTCGCCAAGATCAACGCGCAGCAGGGCGGCCTTGCCCTCATCGTGGACTCGGAGAGCTACGCCCGCGAGGAAAGGGAGAATGCCCTGGCGTTCGCCCAGGCGCTCGCGATCCCCCACGAGGTCGTCTGGCACAGCGAGCTGGCCGACGCGGATTACGCCGCGAACCCGACGAACCGCTGCTACTTCTGCCGCAAGGGGCTCGCCGAGGTCACGCTGGAGATCGCGCAGGCGCGCGGCTTCGACGCGGTCGCTGTAGGCACGAACCAGGACGACCTCTCCGACTGGCGCCCCGGCACGCAGGCCATCCGCGAGAAGGGGCTCTGGCAGCCTTTCGTGGACCTCGGCATGACGAAGGACGAGGTGCGAGCAGTCGCCAAGCACCTCGCGCTCCCGGTGTGGGACAAGCCGAGCATGGCGTGCCTCTCCAGCCGCATCCCGTATGGCGAGCCCGTGACGCTGGGCAAGCTCACGCGCATCGGGCAGGCCGAATCGCTGCTGCGCGCCCGCGGCTTCCGCCAGGTGCGCGTGCGGACGCTCGCCGAGGGAGAGCTTGCGCGCATCGAGGTCGAGCCCCACGAGATCGCGCGCCTCCGGGCCGCCCTCGATGAGATCGCCCCGGCGTTCCGCCTGCTGGGCTACGCGCGCGTCGAGGTCGACGAGCGCGGCTACCGCACCGGCGCGCTCAACGAGATGATCGTGCGCACCACGGCACACTGAGCGTGCCTTCGCGCGCTGCTCCAACCCCGAGATAAGGGCCGACGGCGCACCTCAAGAGCCCCGTCCGGGTGGTTCGGACATGAAGGCGCTCGTCGTCGAGGGAGGTGGCATGCGCGGCGCGTACGCGGCCGGCGCGATCATGGGGCTCCAGCAGGCCGGCGAGCGTTTCGACGCCGTCTACGCCTCCAGCAGCGGCGCATGCTCCGCCGCCTACTTCGCCGCGCAGCAGGCCGAGGGGCTCCGCATCTGGCAGGAGCATCTCGACGGGACGAAGCTCATCGCGCTGCGCAACCTCGCGCGCGGCCGCCCGCTGCTCGACCTGGGCTACCTCGTGGACGAGGTGTTCGGCCGGCGCGTGCCGCTGGACCTCGACGCGATGCGCCGCGCGCCGCACCCCACGTGGGTCACGGTCACGCACGCGCGCACCGGCGAGGCGGAGCACCGCGACCTGCGCCGCGAGAAGGCGCCCCTGGAGACGCTGCGCGCGAGCGCCGCCCTTCCGCTGGCCTACGGCCGCAGCGTGCGCCTGGGCCGCGAGCGCTACGTCGACGGCGGCCTGGCCGACCCGATCCCGCTGCGCCGCGCGCTGGCCGACGGCGCGGACGAGGCGACCGTCGTGCTCACGCGCCCGCGTGGATACCGGCGCACGCCCGCGGGACGCGCGCTCGTGGCGCTCTCCTCGCCCCACCGCGGCGCGCGGCTCGCGATGGCGCGCATGCACGAGCGTTACAACGACGCCCTCGACCTGCTGGACCGGCCTGGCGTCCGCGTGATCGCGCCGCCGCCCACGCTGCGGCTCTCGCGGCTGATGCGCGGCGCGGAGGACTTGCGGCGCGCGGTGGCGCAGGGGATGGCGGACGCGGCGCGCGCGTCAAGGTAAACACGAAACGGTCAAGAGCCGCGCTCCGGCTGGGTGGCCATGCACCGTCGCCTCGCCCTGACGCTGGTCGTGGTCGGGACGCTCCTGACCGCGCTGGGTCTCGTCGCGCTCGCCACGATCTTCCGCGTCCCCGGCGGCAACAACTACGGGATGGCCAGCCTCCTGGTGCTGGGCCTCGCGATCCTCCTTCCGGGGATCGCCTCGCTGCGCGGTCCGCCCCACGTTGCCCCGTCGCCTGCGCGCCCCACGCTTCCCGTCCCGCAGGTGGACGTGGCGCGCCTGCCCGAGCCCATCGCGGCCTGCCCCCGCTGCGGGTCACCCGAGATGGGTGGCCCCGGCCGCGATCCGCTCGCCCACGGCGGACAGGGTCGCTGCGCCCATTGCGCCTACCGCGGCCCCGCGATCCTCTTCGATGCGCGCGCCGACTACGCGGCCTGGCTGAGCGACGCTTGAGCGCCCCCGCGCAACCATTTTCATCCCCTCGCGGCGTGCCCCGGCCGTGCGAGGCCCCCTAGGCTCCTTCCTGCTTGTCCTGCTCCTGGCGTTCGCCGGATGCGCCGCGCCCGCGACCACCAGCCCGACTCCCGCGCCGACCGAGCCCGCCCCCCTCGCGAAGGGCGTCTCCTCGATGGAGGTCTCCGACACCGGCGTCTGCCCGGGCGTGGCGCCGGACGACTGCACCAGCTACTCGCCCGGCTGGGGGCCGCTCACCCTGACCAACGCGACGTCGGGCACGCTCGTGGCGACCTGGAACGCGTCGGCCGACGGGTGGACCTCGCTCCACGTCCGCGTCACCGACGAGGGCACGACGATCTCGGGCCCCTACCGCGTGAACGCCAACACGGTGGCCGAAGGGACCGGGCCCAGCCCGCTGCGCATCGAGCTGCGCGACGTGCCGGCGGCGAAGTACCACGTGTCGCTCCAGCCGACGGGCCGCGTCATGGGTCCCTCGACCCAGTACGTCAACTGGGTCCTGCTGCCCGCGCGCTGAGCGTCCCGAGCCCCTCGATCCGCGCGCTCATCGCGGAGCCTGGCCTCAGCGGCAGGGCGCCCGGCGTCCCGGTCAGCAGGAGGTCGCCCGGCTCCCAGGGGAAGACGTGGCTGAAGAAGCGCACCAGCTCGTAGGGATCGTGGCGCATCTGCGCGACCGCGCCCTCGCGCGCCTGGCCGTCGACGTCGGTGACGATGCGCGTCGCGGGCGTGGGCTCCCACTCGTCCGCCGTCACGACGAAGGGCCCCACGACGCAGAATCCCTCGTAGGACTTGGCGCGCGTGAGGTTGCGCGTGTTCTTCAGCAGCAGCTCCTCCGCAGTCAGGTCGAGCACGGGCACGAAGCCCAGCACCGCGTCGCGCGCCGCCTCGCGGCTGGGCAGGTCGCGCGCGTGCTTGCCCAGGACGACGCCGATCTCCGCCTCCGCCGTGACGCGACCGATGCCGGGCGGAAGGCGCACCGTCGCGCCGTGGTACGTCAGGCTCGTGGCGGGACGCATCCACGCGCCCGGGTCCTCCGGCGCGGCGGCGCCCAGGTCCTTCGCGTGCTCGGCGAAGTTGAGCCCGATGCCCCAGATCTTCGGCGGGTGGGCGAGCGGCGGCGCGAAGCGGAGGTTCCCGGTTTTCCAGCCGCTGCGCGGGACGCGCGGCCCCTCCAGCGCCTTCGCGAGCGCGTCGCGCTGGCCGCGGCGGAGCAGCGCGTCGAGGTCGGGGCCGAAGTCCGTGCCCAGCGCGTCGTTGAGGTCGTCGAGCGAGACCACCCGGTCGGCGATGGCGATGCCGGTGGCGATCGCATCGTACTCGCGAAACGCGCACAGCCGCATGATATCACCTCAGAGCGGCGTCCGGACGATGCCGCCGTCGACCGCCAGCGCGACCCCCGTCACGTAGCGCGCCCGGTCGCTCGCCAGCCACGCCACCGCGTCGCCGATCTCGTCGGGCTGGCCGAGGCGGCCCAGCGGGATGGGCTTCGCGCGCTCCGCGAGCGCGGCCTCGGGCGTGGCGCCGGACTCCGCGGCGCGGGCGCGTGCCAGCTGCAGCGAGCGGTCGGTCGCGATGGTGCCCGGCAGCACGAGGTTGAAGCGGATGCCCTCGCGCGCGTAGTCCAGCGCGAGCGTCTTGAACAGGCCCGCCACCGACATGCGGATGGAATTTGATAGCAGCAGGTTGTCGATGGGCTGCTTGACGGAGGTCGAGCCGATCCCGACGACGGAGCCGCCGTGCTCGGCGCGGAAGTGGGGCAGCGCGGCGCGGATCGCGCGCACGGCGCTCATGAGCGTCAGGTCGAACGCGGCCTGCCACTGCGCGTCGGAGAGGTCCTCGAAGCGCCCGGGCGGAGGCCCGCCCGCGTTCACCACGAGGATGTCGAGCCCGCGCAGGTCCGCGGCCGCGGCGTTGACGAAGCGCTCCACGTCGTGCGCGCGCGAGACGTCCGCGACGATGGGCACGACGCGGCGGGCCGTCCCCTCGCCGATCTCCTTCGCCGCGGCGTGGAGCTTCTCCTCGTTGCGGCCGCAGATGGCGACGTCGCACCCTTCGCGCGCGAGGGCGCGGGCGGCCGCCTTGCCGAGGCCGTCGCTCGCCGCCATGACCGCCGCCGACTTGCCCGCGAGGCCGAGGTCCATGGGACGGCGAGTCCGCCCTCAGGGGAAAAGTGTAGCGGCCGATCCAACACGAAGGCGCGAAGCCACGAAGAGCACGAAGGAATCAGGCTTCGTGCCTTGGTGCTCTTCGTGCTGCGTCGACCGAGAGGATCAAGCCGCGCGCTTGCGCAGCCGCCCGAGCGCGACCGTCATGAGGTCCTCGACGCCCGCGCCCGTCTCGGAGGAGAAGGCGATCTCGCCGACCCCCGCGGTCTGGAGGTCGCTCTTGGACTCCGCGACGACGAAGGGCGTCTCGGGGAACATCGCCTTGGTGTCGGCGAGGAGCTTGAGCTGCGCTTCGAGCGAGTAGCCGCAGTGGCCGCTCGGGTCCACGAGGAAGACGATGACGTCCGCGAGGTGGCGCAGCGCCGCGATGGCCTGCATCTCGATGGCGTTGCGGTCGTCCATGTCGCGGTCGAGCAGGCCGGGCGTGTCCACGATCTGATGCTTGACGAGCTTGCGCTCGAAGTGGCCCAGCACGATGCCCTTCGTCGTGAACGGGTAGTTGGCGACCTCGGGCGTGCCGGTGCTGACCTTGCGCACGAGGCTCGACTTGCCCACGTTGGGGTAGCCCGCGACGACGATCGTGGGCATCGAGGTCTCCAGCATGGGCAGGCGGCGCAGGCTCTCGCGCGCGTCGGCCAGGATGGCGAGGTTCTTGTCGACCTGCTTGACGAGGCTCGCGATGCGCCCGTAGGCGTGCGCCTTGGCGGTGCGGACCTCCTCGGCGTAGCGCGCCTTCTTGATCTTCGGGACGGCCTCGTCGCCGACCTCGTTGACGCGCTTGGCGGCCCAGTCGAGCGAGCCGAGCGCCTTGCGCACCTTGTCCATGTCCAGCAGGACGCCGGCCAATTCCTGGTAGAATGGGGGCAGGCCGTCGAAGCTGGGGAACTTCTTCACGAAGTTCGTCAGCGCCGCCGCGACGCTGTTCTGCACGCTGCGGACGCGCGCCAGCTCCGTCGTCTTCGTCCGGATGAAGGCGTCCGGGTTCGCGATGGTGATCTTGCTCGCGCGACGGAAGGCCGTGTCGAGGATCTCGTCGGCGTCGCGCACCGTCGGGATGCGGTCGAAGGACCGCGGCGAGACGCGCGCGAGATGGGCGCGGCTGGCAGGCGTTCCCTCGGGCATGGGCGCCCCCACTCGATCCCTCTTCATGAACCTTTGCCGGCGGCCGGCTTTGCGCCAAACCCCCCCTGCACCCAAAGTCGAATGGGCTGCACCCAAACTCCGTTTCATCGGAGATCTCTGAGGGCCCGCTCGCGAGTGCTTCAGGCGAAGAATACGAGCTTAGGCGCCGGCCCGATTCGGTTCCGTTGCCAATTCGCGCCCAATCCCGTCCGCGAAAAAGCAACCGAGGCCCGGTCAACGTGACCGCTCGGAGAATCCACGTTGGCGGGGATAGGTTGCTCAGGTATGAGCATGTCAGGCGCAAATCGCCGTCACCAAGACGATTTCGGCAGCCCCCCCGGCCCAACCACCACAGAGGACTCCGTCGTGCGACTCGCAGGCCGGCTCCTACTTCAGAGCGTTCGGAAGCACGACATGGAGGAAGCCTTCCGCGTGCCAGAAACGGGTTTGCACACCGCAGGCAAGAAGCGGGACGAATTCGGTTCCGTGATAGTCATGACCACAGAGGACGTGGGCCGAATCGAGCGCCTCACCGACTATCGCGAGGCGCATCTCACCGGTCAAACGAGGACGCGGGCTAGGGCAGACCCCGACGTTCTGTTTGCCAGCACAGCAAAAGGCTAAAGGATCACATCAAAATACCGCATGCCATGGACTTGCTGGAGGAGCAGGGCGTTCTGACCGCACCCTTGAGGATGCTGATCGCCTGCATCATATTCGCGGTCTTCCTAAGTCCGGCGACGCTTGTCCATTTCGTGCTTTGGCAAAGCGGCCTTGTCCACCTTCACTGGGCTTACACGCTCGTGGTGACGGCGCTAGTTGGAGCCAGCTTCTGGATCTATCCTCAATCATCACATAGGCCCGCCTCCGATAAGTCGAACAGCAGCGCTTTCGTCGTTGGTTACTTCGGACTCCTGATAGTCATCACATTCGTGGCAGTCTTAACAGGCGTCGTGCTGGCGTTCGCAGGGGCGACAACCGCGCTTCTCTTCGCTCTCGCCTACGCCGCAATCGAAATCGGGCTAGTTCGACGCTTCAGCCTCTCACCAGGTCTCTTCGTCGCCGCGCTCATCCTTGGTCCGCTTCTCCTCCACCGTCGGAAGGCCGCAAAGAAGGTCGCTGCCGGCATTGAAACGGTCGCAGCTTGGCCCCGCACAAAGGCGACCACCGCGGCTTGAGACGCATGTGGCCGTCATGCGTCGACTCCATGCACGCTTGCTGAAGTCGGCGCGCAGCGAAAATGTCCTGGTCCGGGCGCTCGGCACAGCGTTGCTCATGGTCTTCGACATTGTTTTTCACGTCATCGTCTGGGCTATCTTTGTCCTTGTCGTCTATGGCGCGTGCCGGATGTTCGTGGCTGATCCGTTCAAGTCCTTCTTCGGCATTGATGCCGACACACCCTTCCTGCTCGGCAAGATCATCGGCGTCCTAGCCCTTGCTCACGTTGCGCTTGGCGGTAATCGCCCCTTTAGTGTCCAAACGAGGTTATCTGAGGAACCTGCTTCACGACGAGTCCCCGTTGAAGAAAAGGACCCCCCACAGGAGCGGGTGAGAGCTCGAAGAAAGTGAGCGCATCTGCGGGTGGCGGGACCGGCCTGCGTGCGGCGCTCAGTGGTTGCACGCGGTGCACAAATGAGCGCGGCAACGCGGGCCCCGCCTCGCGGCGCGATGGCTGCATTCTCAAAGAACCTGCAAGGCAGACATGGTTGCGGAGGCTCGCGTGTCCGCGCAACTGCACAAGCAATCGCTCGGCCAGAACCCCAGACGATGGCGCGCCACCGTGATGGTACGGAGCGGTCGCCACGAAGAGCTAGCCGAGAAGGCTTCCGTCGACAACCACCCTAATCTGGGACAGTTGGACGAATTCGATGCGAAATAAGGGCTGTCCGACGACAAGGCCACTGAACCTACGCCTGTACTGAAAGACACCCTGCCTATTCGCGACATTCAGGCGACCTTAAGGCGCAAGACCCCGCCGGTCGCAACGCTGATGTTCCGCCCCAAGCTCCCCCGCGCGATGGCGGCTCCCAACACGTTCACCGTCCCACCTTCGCAGATCGGCGGGTGGGTCTCTCGACTGGCGGCGTGGCGCGGCACGAAGGGCATCGACGCCGTCCTGCGCGAGATGGAGGACGCCGCGCGCAAGGCCTCGCCCGAAGGCGCGACGGTCACGCGGCACCAGCTCTTCTCGTGGTCCGAGGCGCTCCAGGGGCAGGCCGCGAAGCTCCCGCTGGCGGGCGCGGACGCGGCGCGGCAGCTTGCCGCCGATCTGAAGCAGATGCTCGCGGGCTCGGTGCCCCCGTCCGCGCCGGCGCCGCCCTCCGCTCCGCCGGCCCCGCCCGCTCCGCCCGCCCCGGCCTGGGCCGCGCCCGCGGTCACCTACATGCCCCCGCCGCCGATCACGTACGTCAAGCCGCCCGCGCCCGGCGCGGAGGGCCTGCGCTTCCTCGACACGCGCGACGTGGGAGCGGCCGTGCAGCAGCTCGTGCGGAGCGCGACGACGGAGATCCTCGTGCTCTCGCCCTGGAAGGGCGGGCTCGACACGCTCGTCCCCGAGCTGCTCGCCACGCCGCCCGCGGTCGCGCTGCGCGTCATCTCCCGCGCGCCCAGCCCCGACGAGCCCGACTGGCACCGCGCGCTCCAGGACCTGCGGCGCCGCGGCGCGGAGATGGTCGTCTCGCCCTTCCTCCACACGCGCATGCTGATCGTGGACGGGAAGGCGTTGATCCTGGGTGCCGCGAGCGTGCCGGGGCCCTCGACGCCCTACACGCGCGAGACGGCGCTCCTGGTGAGCGACCCGGCGGTCGTCAACGCGGCGCGGCTGCATTTCGCCAACGTGCAGAAGGACGCTAGGCCGTCCTGATCTCGGCGAGCGTCGTCTCGCGCTCGGCGAACGCATTGTGCTTGTGGATGCTCTCCTCGGCCTCGCTGCGCGCGACGACCAGCGTGTCGTCCGGCAGGCTGGCGTAGCGCGTGGCGACCGCGTGCAGCATCTCGCGCACCACGTCCTCCACGAAGCGCGGGTTCTCGTGCGCCTGCATGACGAGCGCCGTCTCGTCGCCGCGCTTGAGCAGCTCGAAGGTGGGCGCGGAGAGCGAGCCCTCCGCGATGTCGATCAGGTCGTCCGCCTCGACGGACGCGCCCGCGCCGGTCTCGATCATGAGCGTGGCGACGTTGCGCTGGTTGTGCGTGATCGTCGGGAAGCCCGCGACGTCGTGCCCCTTGCCCGCCAGGATCGCGCGGCTCCCCTCCATCGCGCAGGGGCACGCGCTCATGCCGACGACCTCGACGCCGATGGCGCGCCGCTCCTCGCCGGCACGGGTCGCCACGACGCGCGCCTCCAGGGCATAGCGCTCCAGCGTGGGCGCCTGGTTCTGCGGCGTGCGGCGCTCGCGGAAGTAGTCGGCGCTCACGCGCGCCTCGGCCTCGGCCGCGTACTCGTGGCGCTCCAGCAGCGCGTGCGCGATCCCCGAGGCGAGGTCCTCCAGGGAGTTGCTTTCCTTGCGCACGTGCTCGTCGATGACGCGGTTGACGACCTCGATGTTGCGGCTCATGTGCGTGCCGCGCTGCTCGGCGGGCAGGTCCACGAAGACGTCGAAGGTCCCCACGAGGTGGTTGGCCCGGCCGTGGCGCGCGACGCGGAGCGGCTTGACGACGCCGGTGACGCCCACGCGCGTGAGCCGGAACGGCCGGGCGGCCCGGTGCGACTGCACGTCGGGGAGCTTCATGGAATGCGCGACACGGCGTTTCCCTCATAAACGCTCGGTGACGAGCCGCCGCTCCAGGAGGGCGAGCACGCTCCACGTGGCGAGCCAGCCCAGGATGCCGGCGCCGGCACCCAACTCCAACGGAACGACGCACCGCGAGACGGACTTGGGCGGGACCGGCGTGGACCTGGGGGTGTCGTTGGCGCCGGACGGAGGCGCCAGGGGCTCGCAGTGCGGGTTCGAGAAGTCGGGATGGAACGTGCGCACGCCGCCGTCCACCAGGAGAAGGAGCGCGAGGGCCACGAGCCACGGCGCCCACCTCCTCATCGTGGCGCCTCCAGGGAGTCGAGCATCGCCTCGAGCCGCAGGGCTTGTCGCACGAACGTCTGCGCGGTGGCGGCGTCCACGGTGGCGCCGTTGCGCACGTCGCGCGCCGCCGCGCGGAGCTTCTCGACGGCGAGGTAGAAGCTGGGCGGAAGGCGAGCCACCTCGTCGAGCGCGTCCAGCGCCTCGGCGAAGCCTTCAGGGCGCGGGCGCGGAGCGCGCTTCGTCCCCAGCGCCCGCGTGATCGCATTGTCAAGGTCGCGCCACGCGACGTCCAAGGCGTTGGCCGGGTTCTCCCCGAGCGCCGTGGCCGTCTCGCGTGGGAGGTCGGCCGGGAGCGACGGGCGGGCCCGTCGGCGCCGGTCGGCGATCTTCTCCAAATGCTCGACGCGTTTCTCGCAGGCCGCGAGCCTCGCGGCCTCGGCATTGTGGGAAGGGAGAAAGACCTCTTTTTGGATGTCGAGCGCAGCAACCGTCTCCAGGTGGTCCTCCGGGGTCAGGTGGAGCGCCTTGGCTGCGGCCGCGGCCGCGTCCGTGCTCTTCTCCGCCTCGCCCACCGTCACCTCCACGCCGCTGGCACCCGCCTTGAGCGTCTTGACGTGCGCCGCGAGGTCCCGGAGCTGGGGATAGAAGAGCACCACCAGGAGCAGGACGAAGCCCGGCCACACGAGCGTCTTGAGCGTCGTCGCGAAGAACTCCAGCCAATCCATGCGCGACCGATCCGGTAACATCGGCCCAGGTGCATCATCCTTCGGCCTCGGCGGCGCCCGAGCAAACGGCTTTGGCGAGGGAGCGAGGTGCGGCGGCGTGGACGTCGTGGTCGTCGGAGGGGGGGCCGCAGGCTTCTTCGGCGCGTTGCGGGCCGCCGAGCTCGGCGCCTCGGTGACGCTGCTCGAGGCCACCGCGACGCCGCTCCAGAAGGTGCGCATCTCGGGGGGCGGGCGCTGCAACGTCACGAACGCCGCGACCGACCCCGCGCTGCTCGCGACGAAGTACCCGCGCGGGGGCAAGGAGATGCGCGGCGCGCTGGCGCGCTTCGGCCCGCGGGAGACGATGCAGTGGTTCGAGTCGCGCGGGGTCGCGCTGAAGACCGAGCCCGACGGGCGCGTCTTCCCGACCACGGACGACTCGGAGACCATCTGCCAGTGCCTCTTGCGCGAGGCGGAGAAGCTCGGCGTGGCGGTGCGGACGGGCGCCAAGCCCACGGGCCTGACGCGCGCGGAACGATATCAGGTGGCGCTGAAGGACGAGACGCTCCTCGCGGATGGCGTGCTCCTCGCCAGCGGCAGCAACCCGCAAGGGCTCGCGCTCGCGGCGTCCTTGGGGCACAAGCTCGTGCCGCCCGTGCCCAGCTTGTTCACGTTCGAGGTGAAGGACGCGCGGCTCGACGGGCTCGCGGGCGTCGCGGTGGAGCGCGTGCGGGCGAAGGCGCTCGTGGGAAGCGAGACGTTCGAGCAGGAGGGGCCGCTGCTCGTGACGCACTGGGGACTCTCGGCGCACGCGGTGCTGCGGCTCTCCGCCTGGGGCGCGCGGGCGTTCCACGACGCGGGTTACCGGGGCAGGCTCGTCGTCGACCTGCTGCCCGGAATGAGCGAGGCGACGCTGCGCGACCGGCTCATGGCGGCGCGCCAGCGCGAGGCGGGGCGCACGCTGGGCGCGCATCCCGTGGCGCCGGAGATCCCGCGCCGGCTCTGGGAGCGCCTGGTCGAGGCGGCGGGCGGGGCCGCCGACATGCGCTGGAGCGACGTGCCCAACCGCGGCGTGCAGGCGCTTCTCGACCAGCTCAAGCGCGCCACGTTCGAGATCACGGGGAAGGGGCCGTTCCGCGAGGAGTTCGTGACCGCGGGCGGCGTCCCGCGCGGCGAGGTCGACTGGCGCGCGATGGAGTCGCGCGTCGCGCCGGGCTTCCACGTCGCGGGCGAGGCGCTCGACGTCGACGCGCTCACGGGCGGCTTCAACCTCCAATGCGCGTGGACGACGGGCTGGATCGCCGGCACCCACCTCGGCCGCGCGCCATGACAACATTTGTCACAGATCGGCGGCGCGCCCCGTGTCCGAACGCGCTTCTGCAGATCGTGGACCATCTTCGCGTTATCGCTCGTGGTTGATATCCCCAATCCATTCGACGCGAGAGAGCCGAGGCTCGGCCATGGCGCGAATCCGGACAATGAGCGAGGCGGGGTTGCGTTCCCGCTGCGCTTATGACCGGGCGCGGCAGTGGGCAGGTGCGCGCGCCTCGCGTCGATCGCGCGGCCTCCCCGCGTCGGGGCGCACCTTTTCACACGTTACTTCGAACAATCTTTCCACGTTGGCATTACACGTCCCGTGTGGCTTCTCGTGGGAACAAAGGATGGACCACAAGGACGTGATGCCGAGAACCGTCATTTTGTCGATTGGTTTATGCACAGCGCTCGCTTTGCTGGGCGCACCTGGAGGCTGGACACGCGCGAACCGCGAGCGCGCGTCTCCCAGGGGAGTGTCAACCACATGAGAACCATGATCCTCGGGATCTCGATCGCGATGGTCGCCGCCCTCGCGCTGCCCTCGTTCGGCGGCGCCACGACGACCAACGTCACCCTGCAAGGCAACGTCTCGCCGCTCCTCGCCGACGCGGTCGACCTCGGCCCCGCGCAGGCGGCCCAGACGATCCACGTCGTCTGGTCGCTGCAGCTGCGCGACGCCGCCGGGCTGGACGCGTTCCTCGCCAACGTGCAGGACCCCGCGAGCCCCGTCTACCACCAGTTCCTGACGCAGGACCAGTTCAACCAGCTCTATGCGCCCACGCCCGCGCAGGAGCAGGCCGTCGTGGACTTCCTGACGGTCAACGGCTTCACCGTCACGGACACCTTCTCGAACCACCTGCTCGTCGGCGCCAACGCGCCCATCGCGACGGTCGAGAAGACGTTCGGCGTCGACATCCACAGCATGGCGCTGGGCACGACGCTGGGCTACGCGGCCCTCAACGAGCCCTCGGTGCCCACGGACCTCGCCGGGTTCACCACGGGCATCGGCGGCCTCGACAACCTCGGCCAGGCCCAGCCCATGCACAGCACGCCCACGCCCGTCCTGGGCGGCGCGAGCCCCCACGACAACCTGGGCACGAGCTGCTGCTACTTCTCGCCCCGCGACCTCGACAACTTCTACAACGAGGCGCACACGACCACGAACACCGGCTCCGGCCAGACCGGCGTCATCGTGGGTGCGTACGACTTCAAGACCACGGACTTCTCGGCGTTCAACACGCAGATGGCCCTGGCCAACCCCAGCGTCACCCGCGTCTGCGCGGGCGGCACCCTGGGCACGGGCGCCTGCGCGTTCGACACCAGCTCCGCGGGCAACTCCATCGAGATCAGCCTCGACGTCGAGTACCTTCACGGCACGGCGCCCAGCGCCGCCATCGTGAGCGTCATGGCGAAGACGACGGCGTTCACCGACTTCCAGACGGCCTACAACCAGGTCGTGACGAGCAACTACGGCCACTCCGTGAGCACGAGCTGGGGCGCCTGCGAGCAGAACATGGCGGCCAGCCAGCGCTCGGCGGACGACAGCATCTTCGCCAACGGCATCGCCGTGGGCCAGAGCTGGTTCGCGGCCTCGGGCGACAGCGGCTCGAAGGACTGCGGCCTCCGCGGCACCCAGACCGGCGTCGACTACCCCGCCTCCAGCCCGTACATCATGGGCGTCGGCGGCACGCACCCCAACTGCCCCGCGGGCAGCTTCACGGCGTCCAACCCCGTCTGCAGCGGCTACGGCAGCGAGAGCGGCTGGAGCGGCTCGGGCGGCGGCGACTCCGTCTACTACGCAAAGCCCTCCTGGCAGACGGGATGCACGGTGCCCTCGGGCAACCGCCACGTCCCCGACGTCTCGCTCGAAGCGGACACCACCCCCGGCAACCTCGTCGCGTACAACGGCGGCTGGTACGCGGTGGGCGGCACGTCCGACGCGGCGCCCCAGATGGCGGGCATGTTCACCGCCCTCAACGCGCACAAGGGCGGCAGCGGCCTGGGCAACCCCGGCACGCGCCTCTACCAGCTCTGCGGCACGACGGCGTTCCACGACGTGACGTCGGGCAGCAACGGCGGCTTCTCGGCCGTCGCGGGCTACGACCGCGTCACGGGCATCGGCTCCGTGAACGAAGGCAACCTCGTCAACACGTACTGAGGCGCATGGCCTCGGGGTGGCCGCCGCGTGGTGGCCGCCCCCTCTCCTTCTTCTCTATGCGGATCGCCGCCGCGCGCGACAGATAGATGTCTCCCTCCGGGTTTCCGCGCCGCGGAGGCAACTGAGAGCATGACGATACGAGCGGTGAGCCTGGCTTTGGCCGCGCTTCTGATCATCCCCCTCGCGCCCCTGGCCGCGCTTCCCCCCGCGCAGGCCGTGGCGCCGAACACCACCTACTACCTGCATGGCCAGACGCCCGCGGGCAACCTCGAGGAGAGCGCCACGTTCGCCGTGGGCCTGCTCACCCCGAGCATGGACGCGACGCCCCCGGCGACGCCCGCGCCCAAGCTCGTGGGCACCGAGCAGATCGCGTGGTTCACCAGCAACGACAACCCGACGTTCGGCTACTGGGACGCGCCCTTGCACGCGGACCTCTCCGACGCGGTGGCGACGCTCTACGTCATGGGCAGCGGCCCCGTGAGCGTCGAGCTGCTCGCGGACGGCGCGCGGGTGGGCAGCGCGAGCGCGGACGTGACGCTGGCCCCCTCGGCCGTCACGGTCTCCATCCCGACCACCGCGGTCCCCGTGGCGGGCACGCTGCGCCTCATCGTCGCCGTGAGCGCGGGCGCCGTCCTCTACGACTCCACGCAGTTCCCCTCCTCGCTGAGCTTCGTCGCGTCCGACTACACGCCCCCCTCGGGCGGCAGCGGCGGCAGCGCGTGGGTCGCCCCCTCGCCCGCCTCGGGCTGGGGCGCCGTGAGGCTGGCCGACGACGCGTGGGCCGGGCGCGAGGCGAGCCTCGCCCTCGATCCCACGGACGCGCAGCGCATCGCTCTCTGCTCGCCCACCGGCGTGCCGCAGACCAGCTACGGGCACTCGCTCTTCGTGCGCTCGCAGGACGGCGGCGACACCTTCGCCGCCATCGAGGTCGAGCAGAAGGCGACGGACACGCGCAAGTACGCCTTCGAGGGCGGCGATTGTGATATCACCTTCGACGCGGGCGGCACGATGTACACCGCCGACACGTGGCTGGGCGACCTCTCGGTGGGCCACAGCACCGACGGCGGCGACACCTGGGACGGCACCGCCGTCGCCACCACCGCGCCCGTCGTCGACCGCCCCTGGCTCGTGGGCGGCCCGGCCGGCACCGTCCACCTGACGTGGCAGGACGTGCAGTTCGCCATGCCCACCGCGATCTGGTACGAGCGCAGCACGGACTACGGGCAGACCTTCACGCCCGCCGTGCCCATCGCGACCTCGCACGCCAACCAGGCCTTCTCCTGGGAGGGCAACCTCGTCGTCGCGCCCGGCGGCCACGACCTCTACCTCGCGTACACGACGCGCGCGGACGCCGAGTACCTCACCTCGTCGGCCGAGAGCGTGTGGGTCGCCGCGAGCCACGACGACGGCCTGACGTGGACGCAGAACCTCGTGCGCAGCAACGCGCGCGCGGCGAGCTACCTCTACCCGAGCCTCGGCCTCGACAGCGCGGGCGGGCTGCACGTCGCGTGGGCGATGAACGACACGCACGACCAGGCCGTCTGGTACAGCCACTCCGCGGACCAGGGCGTCTCGTGGAGCGCGCCGGTGAAGGTCGCCTCTGGCGTGGGCGCGTACGGCCCCTGGATCGTGGGCGCGGGCCCCGGCCAGGCCGTCGTCGCGTGGCTGGGCACGCCCAGCGGCTTCGCCGACTCGGGCCAGGACTGGTACTTCTACGCCTACCGCGAGAGCGGCGCCGACACCGGCGCGCCGGCCTTCACGGGCGGCAAGACCACGACGACGCCGGTCTTCGTGGGCGCCGAGGCGATGCCCGAGTTCAACCAGGTCCGCCTCGATGGCGCGGGCAAGATCCACCTCGGCATGTCCGCCCTCGTGCCGGACGCCAACGGTGGCCACTGGGGTCTCTTCCACCAGATGGAGACTTGAGCCGCTTCGAAGGGAAGACGGGAAGCGAGGAAAGACGGGAAACGCGGGGGAAGAAGGGCGCCCTGCAAGGGACCCTTCTTCCCCCGCGTTTCCCGTCTTCCCATCTTCCCTCGCTTCCCTCCACTGCCACAATCGCTTTGACCCGGCTCTTGTCTCGCGGCGTCGTGCGAGGCGTTTCCCTCCTTCTCCTGATCGCGCTCGTGGCCGGCTGCCTCGCGCAGCCCCAGGCGCCCGCGGCCGTCGCGCCCGCGCCCGCCGCGCTGCCGGCGCCGACGCACGTGGGGCACGTGTTCATCATCGTGCTGGAGAACGAAGGCTACGACACGACGTTCGGCCAGGCCGAGTCGCCCTACCTCGGGAAGGACCTGCCCGCGCAGGGCCGCCTCCTGACGCAATACTACGCGATCGGCCACGCGAGCCTCGACAACTACGTCGCCATGATATCAGGCCAGGCGCCCAACCCGATGACGCAGGGCGACTGCCCTGTGTACGTCGATTTCCGCGAGGTCACGCAGCTCGATGGGCAGGCCGTGGGGCAGGGGTGCGTCTACCCGAAGGACGTGGGCGACCTGGGCACGCAGATGACGGCGAAGGGGCTTTCGTGGCGCATGTACGCCGAGGACATGAACGCCTCCGCGCCCGACGTCCCCGGCGCGTGCCGCCACCCGGCGCTCGGCTCGCGCGACCCGTGGGAGGGCGCCACGAGCGCGAAGGACCAGTACGCGACGAAGCACGTGCCGTTCCTGTACTTCCACAACGTGATCGACGACGCGAAGGCGTGCGCCGAGCGCAACGTGGACCTCGCGCTGCTCGAAGCCGATCTGAACGACTCGGCCGCGACGCCGAGCCTCGCCTTCATCAGCCCGAACCTGTGCCACGACGGGCACGACATGGGCTGCGCGAGCGGCGAGCCGGGCGGCTACAAGTCCATCGACGCCTTCCTGCGCGTCTGGGTCCCGCGCATCCTCAACAGCACCGCCTACCAGAAGGACGGGCTGCTGATCGTCACGTTCGACGAGTCGGAGTCGGACGCCAGCGCGTGCTGCGGCGAGAAGGCCGGCTACGGCACGCCCGCCCCCGGCGAGCAGGGCCCCGGCGGCGGGCGCACCGGCGCCGTCCTGCTATCACGCTGCCTCGTCCCCGGCACGAAGGACGAGACGCCGTACAACCACTACTCGCTGCTGCGGACGCTCGAGGACGACTTCGGGCTCGCGCACCTCGGCTACGCCGCGGACGCCGGGCTCAAGGACTTCGACCTTGGCGCGTGCGCGGCCAAGGCCCCGTCGTGAGCCTCCGAGTCCAATGTGGGGCTAGTGTCGTCATGTGCGACCGGGGCATCGTGGTCACGGTTGTTCCACATGCTTGGAAGACTCATTTGCGTCGCAGCCCTGATGGCGGGCCTCGTCGTCGCCGCAGCTCCAGCGTCCGCCGGCGTCTCCGTCTGCGCCCCTGGAGCGTTTCCCGCGAAGCCCCTTCCGGGCGGGATCATCGGCACGACCTGGGACACCGTGAAGCAGACCTACGACGGTTCGCCCGTGGCGAGCTTCTGCACACCGGACACGGACGGCCTCGTCGCGACGGTCACGGGGGCCGCGGAGACCAGCTGCGACGTGCTCGCCGGAGAATCCTGCGAAGCGCTCGCCAACGTCGACTGCGGGAATCCGCTCACGGCAGACCTCACGTCGGTGTGCGTCGACCCCGCGCGCATGGGGCTGGGCGTTTGCCTCGGCTCGTGGTCCCTGGGCGCGGGCGTCAGCGTCCGAGGGGCGTGCCATCGCGGCGAACCGACGTCCACCGTCGTGGTCGTGTGCGTCGATCCGATCTGCGTATTCTATCCCCAGTAGGTCGTCTACCGCCAGTCGTCGAACCACACCACGAGCCGCGCGTTGTAGAGCGGGCTCGCGGGCGTCAGCAGCGAGGGGGGCGTGACCTGCACGTAGTCGTAGACGTGCGCGCTGCGGGCGATGGGCGCGCTGACGGAGTGCCCGGCGACGACCGCGGAAAGCGTGTCGTTCCAGTCGACCTCGGCATCCAGGATGTACGGCCCGAAGAGCCAGCTCTGGCCGATCGGGACCGTGGCGTTGTAGCGGCCGATGCTGCTGGCCTGCGGCGAGGAGGCGTTGTTCGGCTCCAGGACCGAGAGGAGCGTCGCGTTGCCCAGCACCGCGGGCGCGTCGTAGAGCGTCGTGCTCCAGATGGGCGTGCGCGTGTCGCCGGCCCACGGCGGGTACAGGTTCAGCTTCACGACGGGCTTGAAGCCCAGCTCCGCGAGCTGGTACGCGAGCGACTGCACGTTGACGCCGACGGTCGCGTTGGTGCCCACCGCGACGTGGCGCTGGACGGGCGCGAGGTCGGAGCCGAAGAGCGCGTCGCGCAGGCCCGTGCCGTAGCCCGCGGAGTAGCCGAAGCTGCCCGGCAACGACGTGCCGCGGTAGATGCTCTCGCTCAGGCCCGTGTGGTTGTCCTCGACCCACGCGCCCGTGGAGCTGTTGTAGCCGTAGTAGCCCGAGCCGCTGGGAAGGAACGCCTGGCGGAAGACGCCCGGCGAGCTGGCGTCCGAGACGCGGCCCGACCAGCCGCTCATCGCGACCGAGGGCCAGAAGGGGGACGCGCCGCCGGTGGCCGAGCCGGCGCCCAGCCCCGCGAGCTGGAAGGTCAGGTTGAGCGGCGAGGAGTGCGAGACGGTCACGTTGCCCGTCCAGACCAGCGCCGTGCCGTTGCTCGTCCACGCGCCGCCGCCGCTCGTGATGGGCGTGACGGCGCCGAAGAGCCGCGCGCCGCTCTCCTCGGTGACGTCGATCTCCGTGACGACGACGCTGTCCGAGACGCCCGAGACGGAGGACTGCGAGACGTGCGTCGCCAGCGTCCACGTCGTCGTCGCGGTGGCGCCCATCGGGTTGGGCGCGCTGACGTACACGCCGGGCGTCTCGAACGGGGGCAGCGTGGCCTGGTTGTCGCCGCGCACGAGGAGCGCCGCGTTCGCCAGCGCCCCACGGCTCATCGCCGCGCGGATCACGTAGTGGTCGTTGATATCACCATCGTAGGTGACGTTGATCTTCAGGTCGGCCGTCGCGCCCGAGAGCGCGCTCTTGAGGCTCGCGACCAGCGCGGAGCCGGCGGCGCTACCGCTCGTGTCGGTCGCGTTCGAGACGATCGTCCACGCCGGGTTGAGCGCGGTCGACGCGCTCGCGTTCCAGCCGCGCGGCATGAGCACCGTGACGTTCGCGCCCGCGGGGATCGCGACGCCCGCCGTCTCGTTGACGCGCAGCGTGAGCGCCACGGGCGTGAGCGTCCGAACGCCGGGCGCGGTGATGGTCTGCGAGCGCACGTCCTGCGACGCGAGAGGATTGCCCGAGCCGTCCACGAAGTAGAGCGAGACGGCGGGCGTCGAGCCGGCGCTGGCGTTCGCGGCCTCGCGCGTGCTCACGCTCGTGCGCTGCACGTACGTCGCGTTGTCGCCGCTGCGCACGCCGTGCACGACGATGTCGAGCAGGTTGCCCTGCTGCGTCACGACGTTGCTGTCGACGATCGGGATGTCGTAGATCTGCACCGGGTCCTCCGTCGGGTTCACGACGGGGAGCGAGGGCGCCACGAACGACCAGCTCCAGTCCGGCTCCAGCAGGTGCTGCGCGGAGACCGCCTCGCCGGTGGGCGCCTGCGGCTCGTAGACCGGATAGGTGCCGTAGCCATTGCTCAGGTAGACCGCATAGCGCACGCCGTGCGGCAGCAGCGTCGACATCTTGTCCGTCAAGCGCGAGCAGTCGCCCTGCAGGCACTCCATGAGCGAGACGCTCATCGCGTTCGTGCCCAGCGTGCTGTCCGTGACCGGCTCGTCGCCCAGGATGTTGAGCGCGTCCTGCGCCGAGGCCGCGACGATCCCGCGCGCGCCCTGGTTGGGCGCCGGGGGCGACTGGAACGTGACGACGAACGCGACCGCGGTGACCATGACCGTGGCGATGATCATGGCCTCCAAGACGTGGGTCGCAGCGGCGTCGTGGCGCTCACGCTGGCGCCCCGCCGATCGATGCACCCCTCTAGCTCTGCGAGGGAAGATTCAAGGTCCTTGCGGTGGGGCGGGTTCGGCGGCAGCCACTGTGTCGCGCCGCCCAGGCGTCACGCCGCCATCGCGACCCTATGGTGGATCGCCGCGATTCTGGCCTTGACTGTCGTGGACGTGAAAACGCGGGTCGGATCAAGGCTCGCCGCCGATCCTTCGTTGCTCGCCCGGGCCTGCACGCAGGCAGGAGGCTCCGCGGGCGTTCAGGGGACGACCCTGCCCGCCCACGCCTCTCGCCTGCGTGCAACCGTCTCAGAACAGCGGGCCGAACTTCACGTTGTCAAAGGCAACGTCGGGAGCGGGCCTGCCGCAATCGCAGCCGGCCACGTCCCCCAGGAAGAGCACGTCGGGCGGGATGACGTTGTCCGTCCCTCCCATGCCCACGGCTGCCGCGCCGTCGATGCGCAGCGACGCGAAGCGCAACGCAGGGTCGGTGTCCCAGTAGACGAACACCTCGTAGTGGTGGCAGAGACCGTCCGTGGGCGCAGGGGTCGTCACGGGCGTGACGGCGTGGGTTCCGCTGACCGAGAAGACGAGATAGACAGTCCCGGCCCGGAAGCCGACCTCGAGGAAACGGTCCGCGTACCCCGCGCCCCCGTCCCAGTGGGAGGCGAGATCGACGACGCTGCCACCGGCGTTGGCGACGTTCGTCGCTTGGGCGTCGAACTGGAGCTGGTACTTCAGGGCCAATGGCGTGGAGATGGCCTGCCAACTGAGGTGGCCCGAGGGGAGGTTCTCGAAGAGCGCCATCGTCCCCCCTCCGGGAGCGCAGCTGGGCACGAGCGTGGGCGGCGTGCCGAAGCCGGTCGAGCCGTTCGTCCAGCCGGTCGTGCCCGCTTCGAAATCGCCGTTGGTGACGACGTCGACGAGCACGCCCGCGGCGGCAGTGGGAAGCAGCGCGAGCGCAGCGGCGGCGAGCGCGAACGCGACGCGGGAGCGCAGGCGGGCGGATGGGGTCGGGAATCGGGTTGTCATGAGATCACCGTTGCCGGCGCGTGGCCGGCGGGAGGACATGACGCGACGGCGGGTGGACCCTTTGCAGGGAGCCGGTTGGAGCCGCAGGAAGTTGCTTGACAAAGAACACGTGACCCCACGCTGTTACGCACCCATGAGCGCCGCATCGCTCGACCGCGTCCAGCTCGCCGAATGCCTGCGCGCGCTCGCGCACGAGAATCGACTGGATCTCCTGGACCTGCTTCGGGTGCCCCATGCCCTGCCGCAGGTCCGCCTCTCGCCCACGCGCCTGCTTCCGGGGGAGAACCCGGCGCGCGCGATGTCCCGGCAGGCCGTCCACGAGCACGTCGCGAAGCTTCTGGAGGTCGGGCTGCTCCTCCAGCGCGATGCGGAAGGGCGGCGCGGCCGCGAATACGTCGTTAACCCCCAGCGTCTCTACCAAATCCTGGAGGAGCTGCGCGGCGTCGCGGCCGCCTCGCCCGATCACCCCGCCGCGCGCGACGAGACCGTGCCCCTCGCGGAAGCGCCACCCGTGCCCCGCGCGCCCGGCCCACGCCTGGTCCTCGCCCACGGCCTGGCCCCCGGACAGGTCTTTCCGCTCCATCGCAACGCGCTGCGGGATGGACGGGGCTGGATCATCGGCCGGCGCGCGGGGCTCCACGTCAGCCTCGACCACGACCCATTCGTCAGCCTCGAGAACTGCGAAATCGTCCCCGAGCCCGGCGGGTTCACCCTGGTCGACCTCCGCCACAGCAGGAACGGGACGCATCTCAACTGGTCGCGGCTGGCCCGCGGAAGCCGCGCGCATCTGAAGGCGGGAGACATCATCGGCGTGGGGCGAAGCCTCCTCGTGCTCCAGACCGAGCCATAAGCACCCGCCTCCTCCGGCGGTTCCTGTTACCCGAAGGATTTAGGATCGCGACCGCCCGTCCCCCGGCGGGCAGGCCTGTGGACGCGCCAGTGCTCATCCCGGAGGCCACGCTGGCAACGGCGGTCTTCGCCGTGCTGCTGGGAGCCCTGGTCCTCGCGGCTCGGTTCCAAGCCCTCAACATCGCGGCGGCCGGCTTCCTCATCTCGCGCGGCGCGGCGGACTTCGCGTACCAGATGGCGCGGCAGGCGCCGGACGTCGCCTACGCCACGAATTGGACGGGGATCGCGCAGTGGCTGGAACTTCCCGCCGCCTCCTTCTGCGTGATGGTCGCCTATGTCCTCTTGGTCCCACGCCCAGCGCTCCACAGGAGCCTCGCGCTCGGCGCGGTCCTCCTGGTTGCCTTCGGAGTGTCCGCCTGGGCGCTCGCGCAGTACCCCGCAGGCGTCGTCGCGCGGGCGGCCTTGGGTGGCGCGCAAATGTTCGTGCCGGCCGGCTCGCCGGTCGGGCGCACCTACCGCGTGCTCACGTGGCTGGTCGAGGCAGCCGCGCTCCTCGCGGCGGCGCGCGCCGCCGTCGCGCCCCGACGAGATTCCCGGCAACGCCGGCAGATGGCGCTCGTGGGGCTGGCCTTCGCCGTTCCTCTGGTGAACGTCACGCTGCTCTGGCTCTTCGGCATTCCACGCGACGTCATCCGCGGCGCGTTCTCGGTGCAGGCTCTCATCGGCAACAACGACGGCCCTGGATGGCTTCTGTTCGTCGCCGTGGGCGCGGGGCTGGGGATCCTTGCCGTCGCGATGAGCGTGCGAAGCCTTGCGGAAGCCTTCGAAGGGCGCCAGCGAAGGGCCGCGTATGCGCTCGTGGCCGCCGCGGTCGCATTGGCTGCATTCGACGACGCGTATTACTTCACGCTCTATGCTCACGGGCTGCCGATGCCAAGAGGCTACGTCAACGCCCGCTTCCTCGTGGTGGGCGTATCGGCGGCATGTCTCGCGTTGGCGTTCGTGCAGCACGACCTGGCGGGTTTTGACGAGCGGATGCGCTTGCGCTTGCGGATCGCCGCGAGAATCGCCCTCATGATCACGCTCGTCGGCCTGCCGGTCACCCTGGTCCTCGCCTTCGCGGGCCTTGCGTCGTGGGTATTCGTGCTCGTCCTTGTCCTCGCCTTGGCATCCCTCACCCTCGCCGCGGCTCCCCTGGGTGCGCTCAGGGCGGCGACAAGCCGGCTCGTCCTGGCTTCGCACGAGTCTCCTGCTCGCGCGGACCCCGCGCCGCTGGGCCCCGGGCGGTTCCGCGTCGAACGCGAGCTGGCGCGTGGCACATTCGGCACGGTGCTCCTGGCCCAGGACGTGACGACGGGCCGCCGCGTCGCCCTGAAACGTCCCCACGCAGGCGGGGAGGGGCATTTCGACGAGGAGGCGCGCGCGCTCCGCAAGGTCCAGTCCCCGCGTGTCGTGCCGCTCGTCGAAGTCGTGCAGAGCGACGCCGAGAGCCTGCTGGTCCTCGATTACATGCCAGGAGGCGACCTCGCGACGCTGCTCCGCACCGAAGGGCCGCTTCCCGTGGCGCGCGCGGTTGCCCTCACAGAGGACCTGCTCGAAGGTCTTGCCGCGATCCACGCGGCCGGCCTTGCTCATGGCGACGTGAAACCATCCAACGTCCTGCTCGACGCGCAGGGGCGCGCCGTCCTGGCCGACCTCGGGGCGGCGCGTCGGATCGAAACCGCGGACCGGACGCTCACCGCCAGCTTGGGTGTCGGGACCTACCTGACCCTGGCGCCCGAGCGCCTTCGCGGGGGGCGCGCCGACGTGGCGGGTGACGTCTACGCCCTCGGAGCCGTGCTCTACCGCATGCTCACCGGCGAGGACTACATCTCCTTCGAAGGGCTGACCGCCCTGCAGGCCTCGGACGCAATCCTCCACGAGACGCCGCGCCTTCCTCATGCGCGCGTGCCCGACGCATTGGCCTGTTTCCTCATCACCGCTCTCCAAAAGGAGGCCGGCGCCCGGTATGGGGACGCGCTTGGCATGCGCTCGGCTCTCGAAAAGGCGAAATCCGAGCTGACAAGCGACTAGCCCATTTCCTGACTTTCTCAGGCAGATGATGACCGTTGTAACGTGGAGGAAGCGCGCCACGGCGCTCCGCGCCGGGCGCTCTCCAAGCCTCAAATGGCCCCTACGCCGCCATCGCGACCCTGTGGTTGATCGCGGTCTCCGCCACGTCGGCGGCGTAGGCGGCCGTGCGGCCGATGCTCTCCAGGGCGAGCGCCACGTGGAGCATGCTCTCGCCGCCGAGGCTCAGGCTCTCCTTCATGACCGATTCCTGGGTCGTCTTGAAGGCGTGCGCCTCGGCGATGATCTTGTTCGCGGCGCCGAGGTCCTGCTTGTGGAACGCGGCGAGCGCGTCGGCGAAGAGCGAGACGGCCTTGCGCGCCTGCTTCTCCAGGCGGCTCTCCAGTTTCTGCTGCACCTTGTCGTTGCGCAGGGCGTCGATGTTCTCCGCGAGGCGCGTGGCGTGGTCGGCGGTGCGCTCGATGAGGCGCGCGCAGAGCAGGTAGTTGAGCGCCTGGTTCGCGTTGAGGCCCATCTTCTGGGCGTAGGCCGGGTCGCGCAGGATCGCGTGGTACTGCTTGTTGACCATCCAGAAGAGCGAGTCCACCTCGTCGTCGCGCTCGCCGAAGACGGCGGCGAAGTCGTCCATCTTCTCGTTGAAGAGCTTCAGCGCGTCCTCCTGCATGTTGCGCGCGAGCGTCTGCATGCGGCGGAGGCCCTTGTCGATGTGGAACTCCTTGGGGTCCATGAAGTCCTGGAGCGTGATGCTGTGCGAGTCCTCTTCCGTGACCTGGATGCCGATGATGCGCTTGGAGGCCTGGCGCACGGCGCGGCGCGTCGCGGGCGAGAGCGCCTTCTTGGAGCGGATCACGATTACGTCGTAGCCGTTGAGGTAGGCGCCCACGATCGTGCGGAAGCTCGCGTCCGGGTCCTCGGCGGTCAGCTCGGCCTCGTACTTGGCCTGCTGCGCGCGGAACCGCGCGTGGGGATAGACGGCCAGGCTGCCGTCCGCCTGCGGGTTGAACCCGACGACGTCTCCCGCGCCCATCTGGGCCTGGTCGACCCAGTCCTTCGGCAGGGTGACCGTGTAGCTCGAGCCGCCCGTCAGCTGGATCTTGCGAAGCTCCATGGAACCAGGGTCCTCGGGATTGTCCTCAGGAGGGAAGCTCTCCTGTGGAGAATTCCCTCTTCTCTTGGGACTCTCCGTATCACTATATAGTTACGCCCCGAACGAGCGGATCGCCCAGAGCGCTCCGGGTCCTCCGTCGGGTCGCGTCTTCCCCTCGGGATGCCGCTCGGAGTCCGGAGAGAGCGCGTGGACCACCGTGAGCATCCCACCGATCGCGCGACGCGCTGGGCCCTCACGCTCGTCGCGGCCGCGGTCGCGCTGACGGTGCTCGCCATCGGCTTCGTGCTCGCCACGCACGCATGGGACGCCATCAAGCTCTTCGGGTGGGGGCTGCTCGCGGGCATGCTGAGCATCGTCTTCGGCATGTGGGCCTCTTCCTCGTGGCGCCCAAGCTGCGCGCGTCGTTCGAGCCGTGGGTTCTGCATCACCTCGGCTGGATGCACGTCTGGGGCTCGCGCGCGCAGGGCATCGGCTTCCTCCTCGCGGGGATCGTGCTCGCGATCATGATCCTGCCCACCATCACGAGCATCGCGCGCGACGCGCTCCTCGCCGTTCCCCGCCTGGAGCGCGAGGCCGCGTACGCGCTGGGCGCCACGCGCTGGGAGGTGGCGCGCGCGGCGCTGAAGTCCGCGAAGGCCGGCCTCTTCGCCGCCGCGACGCTCGGCTTGGGGCGCGCCCTCGGGGAAACGATTGCCGTTACTTTGGTCATCGGCAACCGCCCCAACGCGCACTTCCACCTCTTCGACCAGGGGCAGACGCTGGCCTCGACGCTCGCGACGCAGATCGGCGAGGCGAGCGACCCCCTCTTCCTCTCCGCGCTGATCGCGCTGGGCCTCATCCTCTTCGTCATCACGCTCGTGGTCAACCTGAGCGCGCGCCTCGTCATCGAGCGCCCCTGGAGGAAGCACGCTTGACGAGCCTGAGGCGCAAGCTGACGAACCACGGCTTCACGGCGCTCGCCGCCCTCGCGCTGGCCGTCGCGCTCGTCCCGCTCGTGGGCGTCACGTGGGACGTCGTCGCCAAGGGCGCGCCCGCGATCTCGTGGAGCTTCCTCACGCAGGTCCCCAAGGGGCCCGACGATCCCACGAGTGGCGTGGGGCCCGCGATCCAGGGGACGTTCGTGCTGACGCTCATGGGGGGCGCGATCGGCGTGCCGCTCGGCGTCGCGGCGGGCACGTGGCTCGCCGAGCACGGGCGCAACCTCTGGGGCGACGTCTTCCGGCTGCTCGTGGACGCGCTCGCCGCAGTGCCCAGCATCGTGATGGGCATCTTCGTCTTCGCCATCGTCGTCGAGTCGAAGGGCTTCAGCGCGCTCGCGGGCGGGATCGCGCTGGGCCTGATGGTGGTCCCCCGTCGTCGCGCGCCCCCTCGAGCGCGTCGGGGACAACGCGGGCAAGATCGCCGAGAAGACGATCTACATGGCGACCGGCGAGCGCAGGCTCGACCCTACCGCCTGAGGCGTCACGAGACGTCGATCTCGACCAGGTTGGGGAACGGCGACGCGTCGTCGCGTTGCGTGAAGGCCGTCGCGTTCCAGTGGCCCGGCTGCGCGGCGCGGACGTGCGCGACGAGCGTGACGGTGACGTCCCGCGGCTGCAGGGGGACGATCTCCAGGTGGACGCACGCCTCGTCGCCCACCGCGAGACTGCGCGGAGGGCCCATGTGCAGCGTCTCGTTGACGTACTTCACGACGAAGTAGTCGGGCGGCCCCCCGGGAACGCGTGCGCGTCGCAAGGCGTTGGGGCTATCCCACCCACAGGATCGCGACGGCGCTCACCACCATCGCGGCAAGAATGCTGACGTGGATGCACACGTCGACCCAGAATCCTTCGGTGCGGTCGCGGAAATACTCGGTCAGGCTGGCCAAGGTCGATCGCCCCGCTGCGGAACGGAGCGCTGCGAAGTAGCGGCGCCGCGCGGATCAAGGGGCGGGCGAGGGGACCTGGGGCCAAGGCGCCGCGCAGGGACGATCCGACGCCCGGCATGGCTTTCGCTTCGCTCAAGCCATGCCGGGCGTCGGATTCGAACCGACGAACTCCTGAGAGAGGAGATCTTGAGTCTCCCGCCTTTGACCAGACTGGGCGAGCCCGGCGACTGGGATGGAGCGGCGGAGGCTGCGCCCGGGGAAAAAGATTGGGAGAGAAAAAGTGGAGCCCGACGAAGGCGACTAGGCCTTCGTCGGGGGCGTGGGCGAGCCCGCGTTCGGATCGTCGATGCCGTTGGCCGTGCTGTGGCCGTGGGCGACGATCTTCATGTGGTACGTCATGGACCACGGGATGAACTGGCAGCCCATCAGGACGTCCTGCTTGTCGATGAAGACGTCAGGCGTGCCAGCCAGACAGTTCGTGGGGTCGCTGCCGAACTGCGGCACGAAGCGGAAACCCCAGCGGGACTTCTGGCCGTAGGGCGAGTCGTAGCTCTGGGCGTCCACCTTGGGTTGGAAGCGCCAGGTCTTCCCGTCTGTGGCCTTGTCGACGTCGCGCTCGCCGAACGCCGCGCCGTTGCCCAGCTTGGGGATGTACGTGGCGTTGTGGATCTCGAGGAGGTAGGACGACGGGGAACCGAGGGGCGTGGCCTCGGCGCCGCTGGCGCTGAAGACAGGGTTCGTCACGGTCACGTCCACGGAGTCCGTGCCCCAACTGATGATCCGCTCGGGATTGACCCACTGGACGTCCTTGCCGTCGATGTTGCCCTGCGCGGTGCCGGCGCTGGTCTCCTTGACGTCGCCGTCGAAGATGACGCGCTCGGCCTTCTCCGCGTACAGGTTGGGGTGCGGGGGCCAGTTGGCCACGACGTTGCCCTTCACCGCGGTCACGGTGATGTTGAACGTGATGGCGTTGGCCTCGCCCGTGAACAGGCGGAAGACCCAGAGCGACTTCTCGCTGTGCGGCATGTCCGCGTCCGTGGGCTTGATGGGGAGGATGAAGGGCTGGCCCTCCTTGAGCTCGCCGCCGGTGCGGAACTTGCCGGGCTCGTCGCCCGCGGTCAGGTAGTCGAAGAAGAAGGTGACGTGCGGATGGGAGGTGGGCTCCTGGCTCGCGAGGACGTGGTAGTCCTTGGCGACGATCTCCAGGTGGTCCGTGCCTTCGAAGACCATCTGCGGGTGGCCGGGGGCGCCCGCTGGGATGTCGAAGTCGGCGATGGCCGTGCCAGCGGGCTTGCCGTCGGGCAGCAGGGGGAACGGGATCAGGCCGGTGTCGGTCTGCCAGATGATCTTGCGCGTCTGCCCGCCCCAGTAGTCGTGGGCATGCATGCTCGCGCCGATGCCCGACGTCTCGGTGGCGTTGGTCTCCTTGAACGCGGAGATCTGCCCGCCGTTGGGCTGGTCGGTCTGGTTCGCCAGGATGGTGCCCGTCGTGTTCGTCGAGGCGGGCGCCTCCTTGTGGTCATCCTTGCCGCCGATGCAGCCCACGAGGGCGGACGCGCCCATCAGCAGGACAATCAGCCAAGCTCTCCCAAGCATCGTCCGCTCAGACTCCCCAGGGCTTCTTAAGCCTTGAGGGCCGGCCCTCCCCACGGGGGAACGCTGGCTTCGTGATGACGTGAAAACACGGCGGGACGCGCGGGTCAGGGTGACCAGACACATCGCCCGGCGCCCGGGGCTCACCGGTCTAGTCACCTGACCCACCGTGCTCCGACAAGGTGTCTAGTCACCTGACCTAGGACGCCGCCGTCGGCGGCGTCGGCCCGCTGCTCTGCGCGACCGCGGTCGAGAGTCCGCCGTCGACGCCATTGGCCGTGCTGTGGCCGTGGGCGACGATCTTCACGTGGTACGTCATCGTCCACGGGTAGTACTGGCAGCCGATCATCGTGTTCTGGTAGTCGTGGTAGAAGCCCGGGCTGATGGGCTCGAACGCGGCGCCGCAGTCCGTCGGATCGTTGCCGAAGCGCGGCATGAGGCGGAAGCCCCAGCGCGACTTCTGCCCGTAGGGCGAGTCGTACGACTGGTTGTCGGGGACGATGTGGAAGTGGAACGTCTTGCCGTCGGTCGAGGCGTCCACGAGGCGCGCGCCGGCCTGGTCGCCGTTGCCGAGCTTGGGGACGAAGCTCGCGTTGTCGTACTCGAGGACGTAGTGGTCCACGGGCACGGGCGCGCCGCCCTGGAGCTGGAGGTTGACGTTGCTGATCGTGACGTCGAGGCTGTCCGTGCCCCAGCTGATGATGCGCTCGGGGTGCGTCCAGGCGGGGTCCTTGCCGTCCACGTTCTCCTGCGCGGTGCCGGCGTTGGAGAGCGAGACGTCGCCGTCGATGACCGTGCGGTCGGTCCTGTCGGCGTAGAGGTTCGGGTGGGGCGGCCAGTTGGCCACGACGTTGCCCTTCACCGCGGTGATCTTCAGGTGGAAGCTGATCGAGGTCGCCTGGGGCGTGTAGATGCGGAAGACCCAGAGCGACTTCTCGCTGTGCGGCATGTCCGCGTCGGTGGGCTTCACGGGCAGGAGGAAGGGCTTGCCCTGGTCGACCTCGCCGCCCGTGCGGAACTTGCCGGGCTCGTCGGAGGCCGAGAGGTAGTCGAAGTCCAGCGCGGGCTGCGGGTGCGAGGGCGTGCCGGGCGGGAGCATGCCGCCGGTCGGATCGGGCGCGGGCGTGACGTTGGTCAGCTCGACCTCGAGGTGGTCCGTGCCCTCGAAGACCATGTTGGGGTTGCCGGGCGTGCCGGTGGGGACGTCGAAGTCCGCGATGGCCGTGCCGGCGGGCTTGCCGTCGGGCAGCAGCGGGAGCGGGATGAGCCAGGCGTCCTCGTCGAAGATGACCTTGCGCGTCTTGCCGCCCCAGTAGTCGTGGGCGTGCATCGCGGCGCCCATGCCGGTCGTCTCGGTGGCGTTCGTCTCCTGGAAGGCGGAGATCTGGCCGCCGTGGGGCTGCGAGGTCTGGTTGGCCAGGACGTGCCCGGTCGTGTTGGCCGTCTGCTCCGGCTGCTTGCCGCCGTCGTTCTTGCCGATGCACCCGGCCAGGCCGCTGCCCATCAGGAGGAGCGCGAGGACCACGATACGCCCGTTCATCGGACCCGAGCCTGCGCGAAGGGCATATGAATCATGTTGTCAAGATGTGCAAATCAGGCCAGGAGTCGAGGCGCTGCCCAACGTTTCCCGGGGCCCAAGCCCTTTTATACGGGGGTCGGTATCGCTCGCTTCCCCTCCTCACGGAAGGGCAGATCTGTCCACCCGCGTCGCGGCGTGGACTGGGCGCTCCGCGCGCCCACGCACCGGGCGCCCCCGCACGGGGTCGCGCGCGTGATCTCGGAGGAACCCCCTCATGGCAGACAAGAAAGAAGAGAATCCGGACTTCAAGTACATCGTCCGCGTCGCCAACACCGACCTGGACGGCAAGTACCAGATCATCCCCGCCCTCGCGATGGTGAAGGGCCTCGGCATCCGCACCGCGGCCGTCGTCGCGGAGAAGGCGGGCGTCAACGCCTACCAGCGCATCGGCGACCTCCAGGACGCCGACGTCGCGAAGCTGCAGGAGGCCGTCGAGAACCTCGAGGGCAACCTGCCCGCGTGGATGCTCAACCGCCGCAAGGACATCGAGACGGGCGAGGACGGCCACCTCATCGGCACCGACGTGGAGATCAAGCTCCGCGACGACCTCAACCGCCTCAAGAAGATCCGCACCTACCGCGGGCTGCGCCACGAGTCGGGCCAGAAGGTCCGCGGCCAGCGCTCCAAGTCCAACGGCCGCACCGGCCTCACGCTGGGAGTCCAGAAGAAGAAGCAGGGTGAGCAATAATGGGCGACCCGAAGTTCAGCCGCAAGCAGTACGAGACGCCCAACCACCCCTGGCAGACGGCGCGCATCCAGGAGGAGAAGGCCATCCAGGGCAAGTACGGCCTGAAGAACAAGACCGAGATCTGGAAGGCGCGCTCCAAGCTCCGCCAGATCCGCGGCCAGGCGCGTGACCTCCAGGGCAAGCAGCTCCTGGGCATCCCCCAGGTCGCGATCGAGACGCAGGGCCTCCTGGCCCGCCTGACGCGCATGGGCCTGATCTCCGAGGGCGCCGGGCTCGACGACATCCTCGCGCTCAACGTCGAGGCCGTCCTCATGCGCCGCCTCCAGACGATGGCGTACCTCCGCGGCCTCGCCGCGACGCCCACGCAGGCGCGCCAGCTCATCGTGCACGGCCACGTGTCGATCAACGGCCGCCGCGTCAACATCCCCGGCTATCACGTCATGAAGGCCGAGGAGATGCAGATCGAGTACGCGTCGACCTCGCCCCTCACCAACCAGGACCACCCCGTGCGCCCGCGCGCGTCCGAGGGTGGCAACCAGCTCATGGAGATCGCGCCTCCCGAGCCCGGCCGCGTCAAGCCGGCCGGCCGCGGCCGTGGCCCCAACGCGGGCGGCGGCGCGGTGCAGCGCGCGCAGTTCGGCGACCGCTCGGGCCGTGGTGGCCCCGGCGGCAACCCGTTCGGTCGCGGTCCCCCGCGCGGCCGCGGCCCCCCGCGCGGTCCCCCGCGCAGCGGTGGCGCGGCGCCCGCGACGGCGGCGGCGCCCGCCGAGAAGAAGGAGGGTGACCAGTAATGGCTCGCTGGGCAGTCGTCAACATCTACGCCAGCTTCAACAACATCCTGATGACGGTCACCGACGTGACCGGCGCCGAGACCATCGCGAAGTGCACGGGCGGCATGGTCGTCCGCGCCGCGAAGGACGAGGCCAGCCCCTACGCGGCCATGAAGGCCGCGGAGCGCATCGCGGACCAGATCCGCGAGAAGGGCATCGACTCGCTGCACGTCAAGGTCCGCGCGCCTGGCGGCCACAAGTCGAAGAGCCCGGGCCCCGGCGCGCAGGCCGCGATCCGCGCGCTCGCCCGCGCCGGCATGCGCATCGGCCGCATCGAGGACGTCACCCCGCTTCCGCACGACGGCACCCGCAAGAAGGGCGGCCGCCGCGGCCGGAGGGTGTAAGATGAAGGTGGCGGTCGTCGAGCTCACCGACCAGATCGGCGTGTTCGATGTGAGCGGAGCGACCCCGTCCTTCTTGAACGCGCTGCGCAGGATGCTCATGGCGCAGGTGCCCAAGCTCGCCATCGAGGACGTGACGGTGTACGACAACACCAGCGCGCTCTTCGACGAGATGGTCGCCCACCGCCTCGGCCTGCTCCCGGTGCCCACGGACCTCAACCAGTTCGTGCGCCGCCAGGACTGCACGTGCAACGGCGAGGGGTGCGCGAACTGCACCGTGCTCTTCACGCTCTCGAAGGAGGGCCCGGCCATGGTGTACTCGGGCGACCTCGTGCCCGCGGCGGACGCGAAGTTCCGCATCGTGGACCCGAAGATCCCCGTCGTGAAGCTGCTCGAAGGCCAGCGCCTCATGCTCGAGGCCGGCGCCATCCTGGGCAGCGGCACGGAGCACGCCAAGTGGCAGGTCGTGACGGCCGTCGGCTACATGGAATACCCCGTGATCAAGGTCAACGGCCCGCTCACGCAGGCCCAGGCGGACCGCCTCTCGAAGGTCGCGCCGCCCGGCGTCGTGAGCATCGAGGGCACGACCCTGAAGGTCAACGAGCCGCTCAAGGCGGTCGCGTGGCTGCGCAGCGTCAAGCGCGAGGAGGACCTCACGCAAGTCGAGCTCTCCTTCGAGCCTGGCCGCTGGCTGCTCCGCGTCGAGACCGACGGCGCGCTCTCGCCCGTGGCCGCCCTGCGCAAGGCCTCCTCCATGCTCATGGAGAAGCTCAAGCAGGTCGAGTCCGAAGTCGGCTCGCTCAAGGCGCCCGCTGCGCCCGCGGCGAACTAAGGCCTCACCGCCAACCCTCTTTTCTCTTCTTCCGCGATCGATAGCTTGGGCTCTGGGCTGAGGACTCCGGACTCAAGGCTCCGGAGCCCCGAGTCCAGAGTCCGGAGCCCCGAGTCCCGTTCGTTCGTCGATGCGTCGCACGTTCGCCGGAACGCTGTACCAGAACGGGAATCCTACCCTCGGGGAACGAGCGCCCCAATGGACGCCACGTCTGCCGCTCCGGCGGCTCCGACCGGCAAGAGCCGCTACACGACCATCAGCATCCCGCAGCCGCTCTACGAGGACATCAAGAAGGCCATCGAGGGGAGCGGCTTCCGCTCGCCCACCGAGTTCCTCGTCTACGTCGCGCGTATGTCGCTCCAAGGGCCGCTCGTGCGCGAGGACGCGCGCGTGCGCGGGCCGCCCTTCTACGGGGCGCGCTGAATGGAGCACGCCGTCGCGCTGCGCGTGCAGGGCGAGGCCGCGTGGGCCCGCGCGGTGGTGGATGCGCTCCAGCGCGACCTGCGCCTGCGCGCGCGGGCGGGCAGCGCCATCCGCGTCGAGCCGACCGAGGGCCCGACCCACGCCATGCGCATCGCGATGCCCGGCGCCGAGCTGCCGCCGCTCGCGTTGCCCGACGAGCCCGACGCCGCCGCGACGGAGGCGCTCGACTTCCTGAGCCGGTGGGGATTCGTCGGGATGAAACAGCAGGAGTAGCTTGGTTTCGTCCCGATAGGCCGAAGCATCAGCTTCGGCCGTGTCGGCGTGCGCGCGTCCTAAGGGCGTCCACGACCTCGCGCCCGACGCGCACCGACCCGAGCGCCACGCCCGGCTTGTTCGCGCCGTGGAAGTCGCTGCCGCCGGTCGCCACGAGGCCCCACGCCTGCGCCCATGCGGCCAGCGTCGCGCGCTCCTGCTCGCCGTGCTTGCTGTGCGCGACCTCCAGCCCGTCGAGCCCCATCGCCGCGAGCCGCCGAACGAGGCCTTCGCGCTCCGGCTCGTCCACGGTGACCGCGTGCGCGAGCACGGCCACGCCGCCCGCCGCGTGCACGAGCGCGATCGCGTCCTGCGGGCTCAGGCGCTCCTTGGGGACGTAGCCGGGCCGCCCCTCGGCGAGCCAGCGGTCGAAGACGTCCTGGATGCTCGTCGCGTGCCCCTTCGCCACGAGCACGCGCGCCACGTGCGGCCGGCCCAGCGCCGCGCCGGGCGCGACCTCGCGCTCGACCTCCGCGAGCGTGATCGGGACGCCGGCCGCGCGCAGCCGCTCGACCATCGCCGCGCCGCGCCGCGCGCGCATGTCGCGCAGCTCCGCGAGGCGCGCCAGCAGCGCCGCGTCGTTCGGGTCCACGAAGTAGCCCAGCAGGTGCAGCTCGCCGGCCTGCGCGTCCTCGGCGGAAAGCTCGACGCCCGCGATGACCTCGATGCCGAGCCGCCGGCCGGTCGCCTGCGCCTCCGCCACGCCGCCCACGTGGTCGTGGTCCGTGAGCGCCATCCCTTCCAGCCCGGCCTCTGCGGCGCGCGCCACGACCTCGGCCGGAGGCAGCGTGCCATCCGAGACCGTGCTGTGGGCGTGCAGGTCGAAGCCGGCCATCGTGGGTCCATCGAGGACCGACCTCAAGAGCGATTCGACCCGAGCCCGGGCCCTCTTCCGATTCCGAGCCCTGCGACAGCAAGCAGGGCTCGAAAGAGGGCTCGGGCTCGAAAGAGGGAACGAAAAGAAAAGACGCGGGGGCGCGAGGCCCCCGGTGTTGGGCATCGCGTGGCGCTTCAGCGCAGCGTGATGGTGGTGTCCGTCGAGTACGTGCTCGGCGTCTTGAAGTCGGCCGCGACGGGGGTGCCGGTCTCGGGGATCAGCGAGAGCTGCACCGAAGTGCGCGGCGCCAGCGTCGCGCCCAGGTCGAACTGGAGCTCCACGAGGTCGCCGCTCGACATCACGCCGGTGTTGTTCGTGCCGCGGATCCAGGTCGGGCTGAAGCCGGGCGAGCCATAGTTGTAGGTGTAGACGTTCGTGCCGTCCGTGTACCGGATGATGAGCTTGGTCAGGTCCATCGGGAGCGCGCCGGCCGAGAGCTCGACCTGGGTCTTCACGCGATAGATGTCGACGCCCGTGCCGTTGCGGATGCCGTACACGCCGGCGACCTTGAGGTTCGAGGAGACCTCCTGCGTGGCTTCCTTGCCGGTCGACTGGGCGCGCTGCTGCAGCGTGCCGGTGGTGTTGATCAGCACCGCGGCCGCGACGGCCGCGACGAGGACCATCGCGATGAACACGATCAGGGTACCGACGCCGACCTCGGCGC
>JAXDQU010000109.1:0-27419 GCA_034667685.1 Thermoplasmata archaeon
CGCGCTCGCGGAGGCGCGCATCGCGGGCGGCCTGGCCAACCCGCACGTCGTCGCGGTCTACGACGCGTTCCGCCGCCGCGGCTCGTGGGTCCTCGTGCTGGAGAACGCGGAGGGGGGCTCGCTGGAAAGCCTGCTTCAGCAAGGCCCGATCCCGCCGGCCCGCGCGCAGACGCTGCTGCACGACGTCATCGCGGGCGTCGCCGCCGTGCACGCGAAGGGCATCGTCCACGGCGACCTCAAGCCGCACAACGTCCTCCTCTCCGCCGAGGGGCGCGCGCGCATCGCGGACTTCGGCCTCGCCCGCCTCGCGCGCGGCCGCACCGCGCCGCTCGACGGTCCCCTCATGGGCACGCCCGACTTCCTCGCGCCCGAGCAGCGCAGGGGCGGGTCCGTCACGTCGCGCACTGACGTCTACGCCCTCGGCCTGCTCGCGAAGCGGCTCTTTTCCGAGGGCGTGCCGCCGGCGCTCGCGCCGGTCGTGCAGCGCGCGCTCCAAGAGGATCCGATGGCGCGGTACGCCGACGCGAACGAGATGCTTAGAGCGTTGCTCTAGCGCCGCTCCTCTCGCTGCGTCGGCCTTCGGCCTCCTCGCTCGGGGCGGCGAGCGCGCGGCGCGAAACGCGCGCTTCGCGCGCGGTCTCCGGCTCCGCGCCTTCGGCGCAGGCCTGCGACACCGCGCCGCGCGCGCCCGCTCGCTTCGCTCGCTAGCGCCAGTATAGCAGCGCGCTGCGCCCCGCGCCGACGAGGTCGCCGTGGGCGAGCTTCGTGCTTTCGCCGGGCGCGAGCCTGCGGAGGTTCAGCCAGGTGCCGTTGCGGCTTCCGACGACGTCCTCGATCCAGTGCGCGCCCTCGCGCCACCCGATGCGCGAGTTCTCGCTGCTCACCGCGGCGTCGTAGTCGAGGCAGACGGCGACCCCGCGCCGGCGCCCCACGATCCACTCGCGCTCGCCCGCGCCCGGATCGAGGTGGAACGCCTGGCCCTCGTCCGCGCCCTTCACGAGCACGAGCACGGGGCCGCGCGGACGCTGCGCGCCCAGGTCGGCGGAGGGCGCCGTCTCGCCGCCCGGATCGACCGCGGGGCGCAGCCGCGCGAGCTGGCGCACGTCGTCGCCCATGCCGTAGAGGCGCGCGTGGTTGAGGATGAACTCGGTCGTGTCGCCGTACTCGCGCCCCGCCTCGCGCGTCGAGATGAGGCCCGCCTCCAGCAGCGTGTCCAGGTGGCGGCGGATGGCCTGGCGCGTGATCGGGCGGCCGTCCTCCTCGGAGGCGACCTCGATCTCGCGCAGGGCGCGCGGCGTGCGGAGGGTGCGCAGGATCGCGAGGCGCGTCGGGCTGGCGAGCGCGCCCAGCACGAGCGAGAGCGCCTCGTCGGAGGGGCGGACCGGCTCCATGCGCGCTCACAGCGCCGGGTAGCAGCGGTCGGGCGGGCACGGGTTCGTGACGCACGAGACAGGCGCGGTGGGACCCACGGCGAAGCAGGCGAGGGTGTCGCGCCCGCAGCCGGTCGCGCAGACGGCGGCGACGCAGCCCATCTTGGGCGCGCACGCGGAGACCCAGCCGGCGCTGGCCGCGGGGGCGAGGGTGGTGGCGGCGAGGAGCAGCAGGCCGACGAGCAGGATGGATCGCATCAGGGGGGCGACCGCTCGCCCTCCGCTTGGGACTTGCGCTGCCCGCGCGCGATGCGGGCCGCGCGCTCCGCGGTCCCCTGCGAGGCGTCCCCGCCCTGGCCCGCGACGCCGAACGCGTCGTCGTCCCAGATCTGGAGGCCCCGGTCCGACTTGATCACGTTGTCCTTCTTGGCGAGGACGTCCTTCTGGTCGCGGCTCTCGGTGGGCATCGCGTCGGAGGGTGCGCGCTCATGCTGGCCGTTGTTGGTACATGTGGCGAACCGCGTCTCAGAACTTCTTCTCGACGTAGGCGAGCACGCTTTCGAACACGGCGCGCCCGTCGCCCGCATCGTCGGGCTTGTGCCGCGCGTCGCGCGTCCAGTCGGGGTGCTGCCAGCGGTGGAACACGCGCTCCGGGTGCGGCATCATGCCGAACACGGTGCCCATGTCGTTCGTGACGCCCGCGATGCCAGCCGTCGAGCCGCTCGGGCTCCACGGGTACTGCGCCTTGCCACCCGCGGGGTCCGTGTACGTGAAGACGATCTGGTCGCGCTCGGCCATCTTCTTGAGCATGCGCTCGCGCTCCGACGTGGGCAGCATGAACTTGCCCTCGGCGTGCGCGCTCGGAATGAGCCGCACCTCGCCCTTCGGGATCTCGCGCGTGAAGACGCACTTGCCGCGGCTCTCGTGCTTGAGCAGCGTGGGCCGGCACTCGAAGAGCGCGCTGTCGTTGCGGTTGAGCACGGCCATCGGCTCGTCGGGGAGCACGGCGCCCTTGCCGGGCAGGAGGCCCAGCTCGACGAGCACTTGGAAGCCGTTGCACATGCCGCCGATGGGCTTCTCGGCCTTGACGAACGCCTCGATCTCGCGCGGCATGGCCGCCTTCATGCGGGCCGCGTAGATGGCGCCGGCGCGGATGTAGTCGCCCGCGCTGAAGCCGCCGGGCAGCATGAGCACGTGGTAGTCGGAGAGCCTGCGCTTGTCCTCGGGCGCGACGTCCTTCTTCACGAGCTGGTTGAGGTGGACGAGCTCGGGCTGCGCGCCCATCGCGTGGAAGTTGTCCCACATCTCCTGCTCGTTGTTCGTGCCTTCGATCCGCAGGACGGCGACCTTGATGTCACGACGGTAGACCATTCAGGCCATCCTCCTCTTCAGGCCCGTGCTGAACTCTTCGCGAGCCGCCTTGAGGGGCAGGCTCACGAGGCGCTGCGCGCCCTCGGCGATCTCGATCGAGGAGCCGCCGACCGCGCCGATGCGCTGCGCGGAGACGCCGTGGGCGCGGAAGTGCGCCTCCAGCGCGGCGGGGTCCTTGGCCTCGACGATCCAGCGCGTGTTGCTCTCGCTGAAGAGCAGCACGTCGTCGGGCAGCACGCCCAGGGGCGCCACGTCCACGCGCGCGCCCACGTCGCCGCCCAGGCACATCTCGGCCAGGGCCACGGCGAAGCCGCCCATGCTGATATCATGGGCCGCGGCGACGAGCCCCTTCTCGATGGCCGAGACGACGGCCTCGCAGTAGCGCCTGGTGTCGCCCAGGTCGACGCGCGGGACCGCGGTGCTCTCGCCGCCCGCGTAGGCGTACCAGTGGCTGCCGCCCATCTCGTCCTTGACGTGGCCGACGTGGTAGAGCGCGTGTCCTTCCTGCTTCAGGTCGGTGGTCACGCACCGGCGGATGTCCTGCACGATGCCCACGCCGAGCAGCGAGGGCGTCACCGGGATCGGCGTGGTGGGGCTCTCGTTGTACATCGAGACGTTGCCGCTGATGAACGGCGTGCCCAGCGCGCGGGCTCCGTCGCCCAGCGCCTTCGCGCCCATCTCGATCTTGCCCATCTGGAGCGGCTTCTGCGGGTTGGGGAGGTTGAGGTTGTCCGCGATGCTATCAAGCCGCGCGCCGACGGACGCGAGGTTGCGCGCCAGCTCGTCGATGCCCGAGAGCGTGCCCCAGTAGGGGTCCACGTCGGTCATGTGCGGGTTGATGTCGCACGTGATCGCGAGTCCCTTCCACGAGTCCGCGACGGGCTTGAGGACCGCCGCGTCGCCGTGCGAGGCCACGCCGACCTTGCCCTGCAGGGGCTTCAGCACGGTGCGCGCCCGGACCTCGTGGTCGTAGACGCGGATCACGCTCTCGCGCGAGGCGAGGTTCTCGTGGCCCAAGAGCTCCAGGAGCGCCTTGCTGTAGTCCTCGCGCGTCGCGGGGCGCTTCGTCGTCTGCGGCTGGACCTCGACGATCTCCATCGGGCGGTGGTAGACCGGGCCGCCGTAGAGGAACTCGCTGTCCATGTCGAAGACGACGTGCCCCTTCCACATGACGCGCACGCGCTTCTCGGGCACGGCCGTGCCAACGACGCGCGCCTCGACGTCCCACTTGTTGGCGATGGCGAGCACGGCCTCGACGTTCTCGGGTCGCACGGTCACCATCATGCGCTCCTGGGACTCGGAGACCCAGATCTCCCAGGGCTTCATGTCGGGCGCCTTGAGGTGGACCTGGTCGAGGTGGATCTCCGCCCCGACGCCGGCGTCGAGCGCCATCTCGCCGCACACGCACGAGAGGCCGCCGCCGCCCAGGTCCTTGAAGCCCGATAGCAATTTCCTCTCGTTGGCCTCGAGGCACGCGTGGATCAAGGGTTCTTTCGTGATGGGATCTCCAAGCTGGACGGCCGAGCGTGAGGTCTCGTCCGCGTTTTCCTCCAAGTCGGCGCTCGCGAACGTGACGCCGTGGATCCCATCACGGCCGGTCCGACCTCCAAGCAGGATGTACATGTCGCCCACGTTGCCGACGCGCGAGTGGATCAGGTTCTCGCGCTTCATGATCCCGATGCAGCCCACGTTGACGAGGCAGTTCGTCAGGAACTTCGGATGGAAGTGGATCAGGCCCGCGACGGTGGGGATGCCGATGCGGTTGCCGTAGTCGCGGATGCCGGCCACGACACCGCCCGCGAGGTACTTGGGGTGCTTCGTGCCGGGCGGCAGCTTCTCGTAGGGCGTGTCGAGCGGCCCGAAGAAGAGCGGGTCGATGAGCGCGATCGGCTGCGCGCCCATGCACACGACGTCGCGCACGACGCCGCCGATGCCGGTCGCCGCGCCACCGTAGGGTTCGATGGCGCTGGGGTGATTGTGGCTCTCGATCTTCGCGACGTAGTCCCACTCGCCATCGAAATGCATCACGCCCGCGTCCTCGCGCGCGATGAGCCGGTCCTCGTGGATGCCATACACGTGGCGCTTGAGCACGGGCTTGCTGCTCTTGTAGCAGCAGTGCTCCGACCAGGCCTGGCCCAGCGCCTCCAGCTCGATGTCAAACGGCGCGCGGCCCACCTTGGCGAAGTGCTGCTGGACGACTTTCATCTCGGAGGCGTCGAGCCCGATGCCCATCGTGCGGCTGAGCTCGGCCAATTCCTCGTCCTTGGCGCCCGCGAGGTCGATCGCGTAGACCTTCGGCGACTCCAGGACGAGCTTGCTGCGGTTCGTGAGCGCGCTCATCGGCTCACCGCTTCTTGGCGCTCTTCTTCGCGGGCTTACGCGCCGACTTGGCCTTCTTCGCCGTCTTGGCGGGCTTGACCGTCTTCTTCGGCGCCGCGGCGGGCTGCGTCTTCTTGCCCGCAAGGTCCACCAGCGTGATGGCGGGCGTGTGGATGACCGGGTTGACGAGCAGGCGCTTGCACATCTCGTCCACGGACGACTTGGCCTCGGCCGCGCTCTTCGCGTCGAGGTCCAGCGTGAACGCGTGGACGGCCTTCACGCTCTGGACGCCGCGGAAGCCGAGCAGCTCCAGCGTCTTCTTCGTGTTCGCGCCCTCGGGGTCGGCGACGCCGGGCTTCAGCTCGATGCGGACTTCGGCACGGTACACTTGGGCACCACCTGCTGGGCCGGCCAAGCCAGGTCCGGCCCATGAAGCCTCGGGGGGTGGTTACCCTTGGTGACCTTGCGCCAGTTCGGCGTTGGCCGTCGCGACGTGCGCGTCCAGGTCGCGCTGGATGTACCGCGCCAGCACCCCACGCGGGACGAGGCGTACCAGGCCCACGCGCGGGTACGTGCGCGTGACGCGCGTCGCTCCGCCCTCAGCCTCGAACCGCCACACGCTCCGGTTCCGCGTCGGCCAGAGAAGGTCCTCGACCAGCTCGTGCGCCTCCGCCCGGATCGTCACGCGGTGCCGCACCAGGAGGATGCCGGGCTTCGGCCCCGCGCCGCGCTCCTCCAGCAGCACGACGTCGCCCTCGCGCGCCACGACGCGCCGGCGCGTGCGCGAGACGCCGTGGTCGATGACGAAGAGCTGACCGGGCTCCCCGAAGTCGGTCCACCACGCCCAGGCGAGCGCGAGCGGCGCGCGGATGAGGCCGCTGACCTCCACGTCCATGCGCCCCGGAGCGGCGCGGCCGGGTTAGAGCTTCGCGACGTCGAGGATCTGCGCGGGGCGGAGGCCGAGGGCGGCGAAATCCCGACGGTCGGCGGTCCAGAGGACGTCTCCCTCCCCGACGTGGCCTGCGATCATGGCGTCGCGGCTGGAGCGTCGCCATGCGGGATCCGCATGGACGCGCAGCCGGAGCGTGCGCAGCGTCTCGACCATTCCATAGGGCTCGATCTGCGCCTCCTCGGCCTCCGCGAACCGGCGCATCAGCGCGATGCCATCGTGGCCATCGCGCTGGAGCTGACGGGCGCGCTCCAGGAAGACGATGCTCGGGAGGACGATCGTCCTCCCCGTCCGCTCGATCGTCGCGACGGCGCGCGGGTAGTAGAGCGCGCTCGTGTCCAGGATGATCCTCATGCGCTCACTTCAGGGACCATCGTTCCTTGGGCGGGCGCCGGCCTTTCAGCTTGCGCTGCTCGGCCTCCGCGATCCGGATCATGTCGTCGATCGCCGCGCGGCGCTGGTCCTCACGCTCGGCGAGATCCAGCGCATCACGGATGACCGTGCTCACGTCCGCTCCACGCCGCTTGGCGAGGCGCGCGAGCCGGTCGTCCTCCTCGCGCGTGAGGCGGACGCGGCGGACGATCGTCCTCTCGGCCATCACGGTGGATTGCGCCTCCGCGACCTTGAACGTTGCCACGTTTGGGCCACGGTTGTGGCTACAACCACGATGCCCACCACCGCGGCGGCTCCGGGGCCCGGGACCCCCCGCGCGGGCGTTGGCGCGGCCGGCCACTCGAGCTGCGCGCCGCCCGCGCCGTCGTCCACGTCCAGCGTCACGGGCCGGGCAGGGTCCGCGCGGCGCGCGATCAGCGCGACCGTGCCAGGCAGGCCGTGCCAGACGCTCGTCGCGTCGACCTCGAACGTCGCGGGCGCCGCGGCGAAGGCCCCGGGCTCGCCCTCGGCGGGCGCCACCGCGACCTGCACCGCGGCGCCGTCGGCCTCGACGTGGAGCATCCCGCCCTGCGGCAGGCGCACGAGGAAGCGCGCCTCGGTCGCGCCGAGGCGACTCTCCGTGGGGAAGGCGTCGAGGGCGAGGGCCGAGGGCGCCACGAGCAGCGCCGCGAGGAGCAGCGCGCGCATCACGATGCACCCGGGAGCGCGAGCACGCGCAGCGCCGTGGCGCGCGTGCCCGAGGGGAGCGGGCCGTCCGGGAGACGCGCGACGAGCGTGGCCTGGTCGCCGGGGGCGAGCGTGACGTCGAACACGAGGCGGCCGGGGGACGCGACGCGCGGCGCCAGCGTCGTGCCGTTCACCACGAGGCTCACGGTCAGGTTGTCCCGCGTCTCCACGACGACGCGCCGCACGGCGAGCCCTCCCGCGTTGGCGAGCGCAAGGCTCGCCTGGCGTCCGGCGAGGACGGGCGCGCCCAGCCCGACGCGCACCCACGGACCGGCGTCGAAGGTCGTGTTGACCGTGCCCACGGTGCCGTTGGCGAACGTCACGCGCAGCGCGAGCGTGTAACGGCCGGGCGCCAGCGTCGGGGGGCCCTCGACGGTGACGTTGCCGCCCTCCACGCGCGCCGTGAGGTTGGGCTCCAGCGCGCCGTCCCAGCGCAGGACGGTGACGTTGCCCGACGCGCCCGCGAGGTCCCAGCCGGGCGCGGCGAGGCTCCACGTCGCAGGCAAGCGGGGCAGGCCGTGGGCCGGCGCGAGCGTCAGGTTCGGGGTCGCGCGCGTCCAGACGCCTTCGCGCCACGCGAGCGCGGGTCCGTCCGCGCGCGCCAGGAGCGTGGCGTTCCAGGGCAGGCTCGCGGCGTCGGAGGGAGGGGCGAGGCTCGCGTGCGCCGCGCCGCCGACGAAGGGGACGTCCTGCGCCGCGTTGCCCAGCCTCAGGCGCAGGATGCCGTCTCCGGTGCCGTTGGCGTCGAAGGCGAGCGCGCCGCCCTGCTGCGTGGCGTTGAGCGCCGCGAGCGTGGGGAGCGCGCTCAGGTTCAACGTCGCGCTGCCCAGCGTCGCGCCGTTGAGGACGAGGGAGAGGCGCACCGGGCCCGGCGCGGCGCCTGCCGGCACGCGCAGCGTCAGCGGATACGCGGTCAGGCCAGCGCCCTCCGACGTCACGCCGCGCGGCGCGCCCTGCGCGAGGTCGACGAGGGACGCGCCGTTGGCGAAGGTCGCGGTGAGGCCCGTCGCGGCGGCGCTCCCGCGGAAGAGCTTGGCTTCGAGCGTGCCGGCGCCGGGCGCGCCGTTGCGGTCCGCGAGCAGGACGTCGACGGGGATCGTCAGGTCGGCGTCGGGCGTGACGTTGGCGAGCGCGATCGGCGCGAGGGCCGGGGCGACGTCCTTGACGACGAACGTGCGCGTGAGGTTGGCCAGCGCGATCCCGTGGCGCGTGGCGCTCAGCGTCAGGCGGAACGTGGCGTTGGGGAGCGGGCTGTCGTGCCAGCGGTGCTCCAGCGAGACGTCGGTGGCGTTGGGCGTCGCGGGCAGGGGGAGCGCGCCCTCGGCGTGGTAGCCGGGGCCCTCGACGGTGAAGCGCAGCGCCGGGTCGAGGTCCGCGAGGCCGTTGCCGTCGTGCAGCGTCCCGCGCGTGATGACGTCGTCGCCGGGCGCCTTCAGCTTCCCGTCGGCGTTGACCGAGTCGCCGGTCAGGTTCAGGTACGTCGGCTCGTCGGGGACGTCGAAGGCGAGCGTCGCGGAGCCGCCGTCGCTCCCCTCGACGTGGAAGGAGAGCGGGGCGCTGGCGGCGCCGTCGAGGACGAGCGAGACCGCGTAGTCGCCCGGCCCTTCGGCGGGCAGGAACGCGAAGCTGAGCCGCGTCGCGCCGGCGGGCAGGTCGAGCGTGCCCAGGTCGCGCGTCGCGTGCAAGCCTTCGGCCGTGACGTCGAGGCTGGCCGTGGCTTGGCCGGCGCTCTCGCGCATGACGTCATAGAGGAGCGACCAGCCCCCGTTGGCGTCGGGGCCGAGCGCCTGCGCGGGCGTGGCGGAGCCGGCGGCGGCGAAGGGGGCGAGGGGCGTCAGGAGCAGCAGCGCGAGGATGGGCACGAAGCGTCGCATCGGACGCCACGAGCGCCGAGGTTGATATCACCGTTATCCGGGAATCACCCGATCCGTACCGGCACACCTGGAGAGCAAATCGTCGGGAGCGGCTTCTCCTCGGGATTGTAACGCCGACCGGGCCTTTATAACCTGAGTCGGGGTCGTTGAATGTGCCGGTACAGGACTCCTTATTCGTTACCGTGCCCACTTGGGCCAGATGCCTGCCGGCAGGGACGAAGCCCTCGTCGAAGTCCAATGCCATCAGGCGGTGGCCGACTGGATTGAGGAAGTCTTGGCCCGTCTGCGTAAGATGGGGGAGCCGGTCGTCTACCCGATCGTGACAGGGCCCTGCCTGGAGGGGCGGGTCCTCATGCTCCAGCGAGCGGACGACGTTGCGGCGTGGGATCGGATGGGGCCGGGCTTCGTGGCGGCGGGAATCCTGCGCAAAGCTCCGCGCGAGGTATTCCTCGGCGACGTGGAGCGCGTGTTCATGGAGGCGACCGTCGCGGGCTTCCCCGCCCTCTTCTTGACGACGCCCGCGCTACGCGCGGCGGCGGAAGACGTGATCCAGCGTTGCCGTCTGTCGACTCGGCGCCCGGCGCGTTGAGCACGGGCGAAGGCATGCTCCGTCCATCCGCGTCTCACCCCGCGGGCGCTGGGGTCGGCGTGGTCGGGGTCGCGGGCGTGGGCGTGATGGGGCCGCTCTGCGCGCCCGTGGGGGGCGTCGCGGGGACGTAGATCGGCGGGTGGTCGGTCGCGGGGGGCGCGGCGTGTCCGCCCCCGCCGGCCAGGAAGATGCCGGTGACGAGGCCAACGCCGATGGTGAAGCCGAGGCTCACGAAGAGGAGGACGTGATACCACTGGAAGCGGCGGTTCGAAAGACGCCGGAGCTGCGTGCTCTTGGTCCGGTCGAAGATGGCCTCGGCGGTGAGGTTGATTTCGCGTTCGACGCCGTCGCCGCCGAGCTCGCGGGGTAGCTGGACCTTGGCGACCATTCGCAGTGGGTCGAGGACGCGGACGGTCGCGCCGTGGATGGTGACCTGCGCGCCGTCGAGCTCGACGGTCTGCGCGCTGCTCTCGTGGACGAGGTAGACGCTGGCGAAGCGGCGGGGCCAGTTGGTCGGGCGGGCCTCGCGGACGACGGCGTAGGACTTCTTCTCCTTCCTGTCGTGGAGGAGCCCGTGCTCCTTTTCGAGGAACTTGAACTTCAGGGGCCCTTCGGGGGTGAGGATGATGCAGAACTGCTTGCCGGTGATGGAGAGCATGCGGTTCTCGGTGGGCTCCGGGGGCCCTCAACGCTCCCGAGGTTCGTCTCGTGGGCGCGTGGGCGCGCGGGGCTCAACCAACGTCGAGTTGGGTCTGGCTGCGGACGCGGAGGGCCACGCGGTAGGTGGGCTCGATGACACGGGCGACGTGGTGTCCTGTCAACTCGCGCAGGCCTCGCACGTCGGGGCCGGGCGGCGCGAGCGCGAGGACCGGGACGCCGGTCTCCTCGGCCCAGGCCGTGACGTGGCGCAGCGCGTGACCGAGGATCGCGCGCGCTTCGGCGGCGTCGATCTCGTCGTCCTCAAACATGGTGAGGAGACCGGGCACGAGAACCAGGCTGGCGTTGGGTACGCGCGCCTTAACCTGATGGGGAAGCTCGGTCTCAAGGAGGGTGGCGAGCTGGTGGACCGTGAAGGCGCGGGCGATGATGACGCCATCAGCCACTTCCTCAAAGATGCCCGCGGCTCGCGCGCGCCAAGAGCCCGTAGGCGTGGAAGGGGGCGCCGCCGTTGAAGATGAGGACCGGGCCGAGGCGCGCGGCCTCCAAGATGAGCGCGGCCTCGGTCTGCGCCAGGTAGCCGGAGGGCGCGACGAGCAGCGCGACCTTGCCGCGCTCCAAGCCCGCCAACGCCGCCACGGGCGAGAGCGGCGCCACGGGCTGCGCGAGGATTGAGACGGCCGCGGACTGAGCCTCGAACTCGGCGGCGTGCATGCCGGTCCATCGGCGCATGGCCGTCCTGACCACCACGGGCGGAGCGGGCCGAACCTGTGCTAAAGGCCCGGGGCGGAGCCAGGTTCCCGGCCAAGGCTCAAATCCAAGGCCGATTCCTGGCCTTTCGTGGTTTTCAACCCCATGACATCGTGGGAGGCAAAGAAGCGCGCAAAGCGGACCCGCGCGAAGTATGCGATAGTGGCGTGCGCCTGGCTTGTGTTGACGGCGGGTCTCGTGGTGCTTCCGCTCCGCCTTGCCTTCGCTGCGCTCTCGTCCACACAGACCGCCCCGGAGGCGGCGCTCTATGCAGACCTGGCACAAGCTGCGGCCCTCCTAATGACCTCGGCTGCAACGGCGGGCGTGGCGGCTTGGTCTGTTTTCCGAACGGAGAAGATGCAACGAGAGGTTGAGCAGGAGCGCGTCAGATTTGAGCGCAATACGCGCGAGCGAGACCGGATTGAGGCGCGACTTCGGGACAAGTTGGGCTCGGACTGGCATTTGGTTCTGTCCAAGACCTCACAGCATGGAGAAGCAAAATTGGAGCAAGTCGTCAAGACTTGCGGGCTGGAGCTGGGGGACGTTCTCCCCTTCTTCCCAAACGTTCGCGCTACCCTTGCAAGGAGGGCCGAGGCGGAAGAGATGGCGCGATGGGAAGCCCTTGATCCGGTTGGCTTCAGGGAGTATCAGGCCGCGGAGGCCGCTGCGCTGGATGACTACATGTCAGACCCGGACCGGGGATATCAGGGTGATGCCGACGCCGATTTTGTCGAAGCGATGCGCGAGAAACACGGCCCAGCGCCACCCAAGAAAAGACGGAGGCGGGAGTCGCTCCCGATGATTGTTGCCTCGCGTCGCATGGAGTATCGCTGACCCGCGAGTCTAGCCGGCCTCGGTGTGATCTAGTCACAGTTCCGCCGAGCCTGGCGCCGCGCGTTCACCATGCGGGCGCGTCGTTTGTGGGCTGTTGGCATCGACGTCCCGCCACCACTATTCTTTTGGGTGCGCGATGGTGTCAGGCTCCATGTCCGCCGAGCTTCCCCCGGTCCCGGCGCCCGATGGCGAGGACCGCGCCCAGGCACTCTTCCGGGCGATCTTGGGCAGTCTCCAGTGCCCGGTACTGCCGCGATGCTGGAGGCGTTCAACCTCTTCTTCCGTCCAGAAATCGAGCGGCGGCAACAGGCGTGGCTTGAGCAATTGCGAGTCGCCGTCCGCGAACTGGAGGGGCGGCTGGACGCCCAGGCATTCGAGAACCTGCGCCATGATCCCGCCTTCTACTCCGCCGTGGCTCACGCCACAGAAGTTGCTAAACGGACACACCGCGAGGAGAAGCTTTGGATGCTACGAAACGCCGTGGTCAATTCGGGGCTTCGCAGCGCTCCCTCCGACGACGTGCGGCAGGTCTTCCTCCGATTGGTCGACGACCTGACCCCCGTAGAAGTCCGGCTCCTGCTCCTCTTCCACGTCTACCCTGGATTCAGGGGACGTACCAGCTCCGTGATGCAGCACCCAACGATGGAGGAAGCCTTTTTGTCCATCGCACCTGAGCTGGGCGCGCACAAGGGGCTTCTGCGGTGGATGGCGGAGCGGTTGGCACGCGAAGGACTCGTTGAGGATTCAGTGTTTGAAGGCCGGGACGCCGGAAACGGCGTAAGCCTTCGGTGGCTCGACCTTCGCCGTCCTGATCCCGGCTCCTTCACCACCCCGCTGGGGAAGGACTTTGTGCGCTTCATCTCGGAGCCTCCCGGCTAGTCGCCCTGCACGTGCGTGGGAGCGAAGAGGGCCGCCCCTTCAGCGATCTTCGCTTGGAGGAACTGCTTGAAATCAGTATCATGCACGACGGAGCACCGGGAGGGTTGCCCCGCGCAATGCTCGCGGAAGAGAGTGCGCGCCGCATCGGGTATCGATCCCTTGGGGCGCCAATTGAACGCTTGTGATTGCTCCGCAAGCTCGCGGTTGAAGCTGTGCCATAGAGCGGCCTGCATGTAGGGCTGGGATCGGAACGCCAATTCAACACTCGGGACCTTTTGCGCGACATCGTTGAGGTCCTCGGTCGCACCCTCTATGGCATGGTGAGTCGTCCCGGGAGGTAGGACGTACAGGTCAGCCGTCGTCAGCACGATCGGGTGAAAGGCCATCTGGATGTTGGAAGGGCCGCTGACAATGAAGTTCGCTAGGCGGGTCGCGAAGTAGTCCATTGTTCCCAACGCGGCCTGGCGGATGGCGTTTGGAATCTTGTTGGTATCCACTTCCCATTTCTCTTTTGACGCCGATGCGCCGGGTTGCGAGAGGTACAGAGCTACTCCCTTGCCGTAGAAGCGACTTGCTTCGACGGGCCCGAGTCCGTCGAAGGGATGCCGCGGATGCGACTGGAAAGTCGCGACGCGCGACGTTTGCCACGCATAGGGGCTGGCTGGGGGGAAAATCCATCGGCCGCGAGCGTGCTTGCATTCCACGCCAAACGCCTGAATCACGCCCCCGCCCGCGGCCGGAAGTACGCCAATCCGGTCTATTTCCTCGTCGTTCTCGCCGTCCTGTCTACGGAAGAATCGGGCTCCATCATCGAGAATGCCGAGGCTTTGGAAGACTTGGCCCGCGTATTCTTCCAACGGCATGCCCGATCCTAACAGAGCGTCGCGCAGTGTCTTGGCTGATCCGCTGTGCTCCGCTTCCTCCCTCAGTCGAGCCATACTGCCTCAGTCTCCTTCGTGCCTCAGCGGCATCCCCACTGTCGCACGGTGGCGGTCAATCTGCCGGTGAGTCTGCTTCATTACACGGAAGCCGAGCAAGGACCCGACGAGGAAGACCACCGCCGCAACGGGCCAGATCGACCAAAGCATGTCTAGTATCGCGAAGTACCCGAAGAGTTGACCAAGGGTCCTTGCAACTTCAGATAGCCTGGGCTCAGGAACACGGAAGCGACTGGATAACTCCTCGCCGTAAATCGAGGCCGCCAGCAGCGGCAGCGAGGAAGCGGCAAAGAGTAGCGCAATCGCGTGGTAAGAGTCGAACGGCGCTTGAGGCGGCCACGACAGTGTCCCGACCGCTGGTGAGTATTGCACGAACTGAGCCGCCACCAAGATATCCGTGCTCATGAGGCCAAATGTCAGCGCCCGAACCGGGTCCGATCGTGGGGGGTCCTGAGTCATACACGGCAGGCAGCGCGGGCACGGATCAAACCCGCGATTCACACCGTCCCTAACGGGATGAGGGGGGCAGGGCGCCCCGAATTGCGCCAGCCCCACCTTCAATTCCGGGCGCGTCTATGGACCGCCGCGACGCGACCGGCCAGGAAAGTAGTGCTCGACGACCTTACCGAATAGGGTCGAAAGGAGCGCAGAAAGTGTGACCGCCGTACCTGTGTCCTTCGTGAGCCACACCAGGCCGAGCACAGAGAACCCCAGCACAATGACCAGCACGGCAACGAGTGAGCGCGTCTGCTCAGGAATTCCTGGGCGGCGTGGGACCAATTGGCGGGGGGGCGGGGTGCCTTCCGGCATGAAGCCAACTCCTTGAGCGCCCGCCATGCTCCACCCCCGGTGGTGGGACAGTCGGGCGCGAGTCTGCTTCGCTGGAAGGGTTGCCGCTGGGGCACCCGTGCTTGTTTGCGTGCTCCGGCACCGGGGCCGGTTGCGCTTCTACCGCGCAAGGGGTTCGTTCATTAGGTGGACACGCGGGTTTCCCCGCGGGAGACGGACGAGCTGGACCTGATAGGAGCGTCCCTCAGGCGTCTCAGCGGGACCGTGTAGCCGGAAAATTCGCCGTTGTCTATTGAATCTGTGGCGGGGGTCACCGAAGGTCGGAAATGCGCGGGAATCGACCATACGAGACTGTAGGGGGCGACCTAACTTTTGAGCCCATCGGTGAACGTCGCGCGCTAGCGCCAATGCTTGCATCTCGCTATCATCGTCACCGATGGCGCGTGCGTCTCGCCACGCATCGCTAGCGCACGCCGCCTAGCCGCCGACAAGAGCGAGAACGGCGCAGCGAGCGAATGCGCAGGACACGACCCCGATTGGTGAGCCGTTGCTATAGCGCGCGTCAGCGTTTGCCTTCCTGGCGGAGCCGGAGGGCACGCGCGACTTCGTTAACGTCCACGATGGCCTCAACGGCGTCGCCAAGAACGGGCGTAATCCGCAAGACTCGCCCATCCGCGTTGCTCCAGAGGGGCGGAATGAAGTGGGTGATCGTGAGAGTCACACGTCTCCCAGGCTCCACGACGGGATCGGTAGGCGAAGTGGCGGGGTTGCCCTGCTGATCCCTTCCGGGTTCGGATTCCTGAATGCCAAACGCTTGCCCATTCTGAATGAGCTTAATCGAGGCCAAGGCCGTCGCATGGTGCCCTGCATTGTCGATTGTGACCCGCACGCCGTTCCCATAGACGATGGCTTCATGGATTCTGAGTTTGGGCGTCTGCCTTGACGCTTCAATCCGCATGAGCCGGTATGTGAATACGGCGACGACGGCCGCGACGGCGAAACTTCCCAAGGTCGCCAAGGCGATGACCCAATCGCTCAGTCTCGTGGCCGCGACGAATGCATTCCAATCCATCGGTGCTGAATGTCGCTTTCCCTCCTTGGAACCTCCTCACCGGGATTGCGCCAGCCACATGTTAGACGCGCGCGCCGATCACGACGATGAGCGCGACGACGCCGACGAAGAGGGCGGCGCCGAGCGCGGCCTTCGCGGTCGTGAGCAAGAGGTTGTGCTCGCCCACGTCGTCGAGGTGGACGCCGTGGAGGGCCAGGTCGTCGACGCTCTGCTGGAGATCGGACACGTTGCGCGAGAGGTCGGGCGTCGTCGTCTGGTTCTGGAAGGTGACGGTGCCCGTGGCGGTCACGGCGTAGGTGTAGCCGAGCCAGGAGCCGGTCGAGTTAGCGGTCCAGTTGAGCGTCGTGCTGTCGGCCGCGCCGACGAACGAGACGTAGGCTTGGCCGTTGGCGTCGGTGGTGGGCATCGTCGTGCCCAGCGGGAACGTTCCGTTCCTCAAGGAGATCGTGACGGGGCTGCTCAGGGGCGCGGCGAGCGTGCCCCCGTTGTGGCCTTCGAGCGTGACGTAGAGGCTCCAGATGCTGCTGGGCGCGTAGCTGGCGCGCGGTTGTTGGACGTGGAGGTGGACCGCGAAGACGGTCGCGTTGGCGAAGAGGTCGGCGCGGTACGTGTCGTTCAGCCGCTCTTGCTGCGGGCCCAGGCTCGTGAAGGCGACGTTCCAGGTGAGCGTGACTTGGCTGTTGGCTGCGACGCTGTAGGGCTTCGCGGTCTCGGCTGTCTCCGCGGTGCCGGTGGGACGGCTGTAGAGCGTGGCGGTGCCGGCGAGGGCGAGGTCGTCCACGCTGGTGCTGGTGAGCTGGTAGGAGACGGTCTGCGTGGTGGCGGTGGGCGCGGTCGACGGGACGGTGAGCGTGCGCGTCCAGGTGTTCGTATACTGGACGAGGTACGTGCTGCGCTTGTCGGCGCTCCCGCCCGCGGGTTGGCCGGTGCAGGGCGTCAAGGTGCAGCGGGTGTTGAAGTTGTACGTGTAGGTCGCTTCGGGGCCGGGCTCAGTGACGCTCCAGGTGAGCGTGGCGCTCTGCGAGGCGCTCAGACTGAGCGTTTGCTCTCCGCGGTCGGTGTAGCTCGCGTCGCTCGCGGTGCAGAGGCCGTCCGCCGTGGTGTCGCGGCAGGTCAGGAGGCGCACGCCCCACTGGAGCGGGAGGTCGGTCCCGCTGCTGCTCTGCGCCGTGTATGAGAACGTCACGGCGCGGCCGGGGCGGAAGCTCGCGGGCACGCTGGCGCTCGTGCTCCAGGAGGCCTCGGCCAGCGGCACGAGGAACAGGGCCAGGAGGAGCAAGAGGATCACGAGACCGAGAGGGCGGGGCATGATGGCGTTCTCCTATGGGGTGAGCTTACTGATGGCGAATTGGGCGAGCCAGAAGAAGATCATCCAGAGGCCCTTGAGGACCCACCAGACGGCGCGGACGGGCATCCAGAGGCCGGTGAAGAGGTGCTTGAACATGGGGTCGATGAAGAGGAGGAGGCCGTAGCTGATGCTCACGATCACGAGGACGTGCCAGAAGAGGAGCGGGTCTTGCGCGCCAACGTCCCAGGCGTCGCCGACGAGCTCGCTGACGAAGTCCTTGACGAGCATGATCTTGTCGCCCTGTGGGACGAAGCTGAAGACGAAGTCCAGCATCTTGCTCACGAAGCCGCCCACGAGGCCGAGGATGCTCGTGACGGCGTCGGACACGAAGCTTGAGAACGTCCAGCCCGGCGTCTCGCCGGTCTTGGCGAAGCCGTAGGCGAGGCTCATCGTGTCCAACGTGAGCTGGGAGCTGACCCGGATCTCCAGCCAGTTGTACGTCTGGTTCTCGATGACGATCCGGCCGGGGCTGTCGGGGGGCTCGTGCTCGAAGAAGCGCGCAGGGAGGAGGCTCCACGAGTCGAACTCGGGCGTAATGGTGAACGTCGTGTTCTCCTGCTTGAGCCAGAAGTGCGTGTCGGGGATGCCCCAGGAGAAGTAGTTGCGGAGTCGAATCTCCTCGGAGTCGTCCAGGACGCGCGTGTTGTTCTCGTAGACGACGTAGTGGATCGTCATGGTCGGGCGGCGCTTCAGGTCGCCCAGGGCGTCGTACCACGCCACGTCGGGGGAATGGAGGTGGAGCGTGGTCTGGTAGAGGACGGTCACGGTGTTGTACGTGAACGTGTAGGAGATGGCGTTGTCCTCGTCCACGCCGGTCTTGAAGAAGCCGCCCGAGTGGTATTTGTGTCCCGTGACGAGGAGAATCCAGGCGCCACCAACGCGGTCGGACGGGTTCTCGGCGTTGGGGTTGGGCGCGTTGCCGCTGAAGGTGAACTGATAGTCGCCGTAGGTCACGTCGGTGTCCTTGCCGGCGCTGTGCTTCGCGGTGTCCGTGACGTGGACGAGGTGTGCGCTGCCGGCGAGGTCGTCGGCACGCGCGGTGGGCGCGACGAGGAGCGCGAGGAGCAGGAGGGCGAGAAGGTGGGCGCGCATGGTTTACCTCCGGAACGCGCGGATCGTGGCGAGGACGAAGAGGAGGCCGACGAACCACCAGCCGTAGTTGTGCACGTTCTGGAAGTCCTCGTAGATCATATCGCGCGTGGTGCGGCGTTCTTGGAGGAGGCTGGCCTGGAGGTCGGCCTGGAAGGACTCGCTGGCGCTCTGGTAGCCGGTCGTGCTGATGCGGCGCAGCACGTCGGGCGTGATCGACACGTCGTCTTGCGTCCAGTTAACGTCGCTGGGTTCGAGGAAGGCCTTCTGGTAGGCGATGATGGTCCCGGTCTCGTTCATCACCCAGACGAGGTAGAGGCCTTCGTCGGCGACGCCGCTCTTGGCGCGGTTGGGGTAGAGGACCTGGAACTGGTTGGTGTCGCTCACGAGCCAGGGGATCGCGGGGATGACGTTGGGCGTCCAGCCGCCCGTGACGGGGTCGGCGTGGTCGACGCCGACGAAGAGGTTCGCGCTTCTGCTGCGCGTGAGGTTGAGCCAGATGCGGTCGGGGATGATCCGCGTCGTGTTGCCCGAGAAGGTGATCGTGGGCTGGTTGAGCGTGGGCAGCGTGCCGCTGGTTTGCCCCAGCTTGCCGATGCCGAGCTTGAACGAGTAGAGCCCCGGATTCGGGGGGCGGATCGTCCAGCTGGTTGGCTCGTAGCCGTTGCCGGTGAGCGTCAGCGTCACGGTGGAGCCCGAGAGGTCCTGTCCGGTGACGGTGAACGTCGCGTTGGCGTCGGCGCTGCCGGCGAGGTTGCGCGTTGACACGCTCTGGATCGTCGCGGCCCAGGCGACGGAGGGTGCGGGGGCGCCGAACGTCGAGCACGAGGCGTCGGCGCACTCGTAGACGGTGAAGCCGGCGCTCGTGTAGTAGTCGTTGGTCGAGATGAGGCTGTACGTCTTGAGGCCGTTCTGTCCGGTGGCGGTGAACGTGGGATCGTTGAGGTGCGGGTGCGCGGGCTGTGTGCCCACGAGCGTGCCGGCGTAGAGAAGGTTCCTGCCGATGGGGCTCGTGTCGAGCGTCACGGTGAGCGTCGCCGTCTGGTTCCACGGGTAGGCGAGGTAGCCGAGGCGCCATTCTTGGATGACGTAGCACCCGTTCGTGGCACAGCCGTTCCAGGTCGAGGTCGTCTTGCAGGCCTGAATGAAGGTGTTCGCGTAGCCGTAGCAGGCCAAGGTGCTGGTGCCCGTCGAGCTGGCTTCTTGCCAGCTGGTGCCGCGGGCTGCGCCGCCCCAGCTGGTCGAGAAGAGGTACTTCTGCGGGTCTGTGTCCTTCAGGATTTCCTTGACGTAGACGTAGAAGGCACCGCCGACGTTGCCGGGCGTGACGGGGAGGCTCCAGATCGTCGTGGTGCCGCCGTAGACCTTGAGCGTCAGGGCTTGCACGTCGAGCGTGCTGCTCTCGGTCCACGTTCCGCTGACGAGCTTCCACACGTCGCCGCCGGAGTAGTAGCTCGGGCTGGCGACTTGCGCGGTCGCGCAGCTGGTGTCGCGGACGTGGAGATAGTACGTGCCGGTGAAGACCGGGGGCGCGAGGGCGCCGAGGCTCGCGCCGCTCTGGCCGGCGATGCTGTACGAGGGCGTGCCAAAGGTCAGCTGCGAGTTGTCGCTGCTGACCAGGCCGTTGATCCAGTCGATGGTCACGAGCGCGGTGGTCGAGCTCGTGGCGGTGCTGGTGATCGTCGCGGTCAGGTTGGCGAATTCGGCGGTGGGGTCCCAGGGGCTGGTCAGGTTCTTCGAGACGGTGACGCTGAGGGTCCCGCTGCAGGCGCTGGAGAAGGTCTCTCGCCAGGAGGTGATGCTCAGGTAGGAGCCCTTCGTGGCGTCGGCGGTGAAGCTCTCGGCCCAATCGACGCTGCTCATGCTGCCCGAGGTCGTGCCGGAGTTGCTGATGAGCGAGCCGCCTTCGGCGATCTGGTTCCACTGGAATTCGGAGGAGCTGGGCGTCTTCGTGGTCTCGGTCGTGAGGATGCCGTTCTCGCTGAGCTGGGTGGGTGTCGAGGCGAGGAGCACGTAGCCGGCGGTCGTGGCGGGGCAGCTGCTCGCGCCGTAGCACCACTCCCCGACGTAGTTGAGGATGCCCGTGCGGGCGTTCTGCGAGCCGCCGGCTCCGGGCGGGAGGACCCAGCCGTTGCCCCAGTTGTTGTTGGGGCTGCCGACGCTCTGGAAGTACGAGGTCACGCTCTGCGCCATCGTGACCTTCAGGATCATGTAGTCGTGCGTGAAGGGCGAGGCGGTGACGTTCACGCTGTAGACGAGGTCCGCCTTCGAGGCTTTCGCGCCGGCCGTCACGATGGCGCCGTTGGCGTTGGCGCTCACGACGTCGCACGTCGCGCTGTTGCTCGCGCTGCTGATGCACGCGCTGATCGAGTTACCCTGGTTTGTCGCGACGTAGAAGTAGTAGGTCGTGCCGCTGGTGAGCGTCACGCCGCTGCTGGTGGGGCAGCACGCACCGCCTGAGAAGCCGCTGCTGGAAGCCGGGACTTGCAGTTGGCCGAAGATTTCGTAATCGGCGTCATTGTACGGGATGGCGGCCTGCGCGGTCCTCGTGATCCAGTCGAGGCCCATGAGACCGGGGACCAGGAGCAGGAGGAGCACGAGGAGCGCGCGGCGTGCGTGCATCAGAGGCCTCCGAGGAGCTCGAAGGCGCTCATGGCGTTGAGCGTGCCGTAGAGGATGCACCACGCAGTGAGCAGGCGCTCGACCTTGACCGCGTAGCCGTGGCGCAGGAGGTAGAGCGCGGCGAGGAGGCTGAAGGCGAGGCCGGCGGCTTTCAGGAGCAGGAAGGGGAGCAGCCCAGCGTGGAGCGCGATGCGGGCGATGGCGTTCTCCTCGCGGAAGCCGGGGATGCTTTGGGCGGCGAGGATGGTCATGAGCACGTCGAGCGCGGCGCTGGTGGCGAGGATCGTCCAGATCGTGATGAGCGCGCGCAGCTGTGCGTTGGAGGAGGCGGGAGGGGTCGAGGACATGCGGGCACCTTCTGTGCGAGAAAGGGGAGGCGGGGCCTTGCGGCCCCAGGGGTCGGTGCTCAGGTCTTGCACCAATGCCAGATGCCCACGCCGATGAGCACGGGCAGGCAGATGATGAAGATCGACACCACGATCTTGGCGAGTGGCGTCATGCTCTGCATCGTCTCCACGAAGCTCTCCATCGAGCCCTTGACCTGGATGCTCGCGTCAACGCTGTTGACGTTGTCCGTGACGGTCAGCTTCGTGTACCCGGCCTTGGCGGTGTAGGGGACCTGGACGCTCTGCGTGACGGCGCCGTTGTTGTCGGCCTTGCCCGAGAAGGCCAGGACGCCGTCGATGGCAATCGAGATGTTGCCGTTGGCGGCGAAGCCGGTCGCCTGGACGAGAACCCAATCGCCGGGTTCGAGGCCGAAGGTCTTGCTCACGTTCACGCTGGGCGCCGCGGTGGCGGTGCCGACGACCGCGAGCAGCGCTCCGAGGGCCAGGAGGCCCAGGAGGGCGCGCGGCGCGATTCTCTTGGTCAGGTTGTCCTTCATGCGCGTTCCTGTCGCGCAGGACCAGCGCCCCGAGTTTTGCCGGAGGGGGGAGGTGCGTTGCGGAGGCTTTTCGCGGGGCGCCGATCCAACGCGGCGAGACATGGTGCTCGTGCGCGGTGATAGCAACTCCCGAGGTCGTTGCTACGCCCGCGTTGGGCGCGTGGGCGCGCGTGACTACTTACCGCGCGTTCTCCATCGCGGCGTCAATGGGTGACCCAAACCGTCCGAGCTATGTCGCTCTCTTCGACATTCTCGGTTTCCGGAACCTTGTCGCGAAACACTCCCGAGAGCCGGAAGTCCTCGCCGAGCGAATGATCGAGGCCCGAGAGTCGGCCGAAAAAATGGCCGCCGCCACAGATTGCTTTTCGATACAATTCAGCGATTCTATCCTACTCTTCACCAAAGGCATCGGCCCGGACGAACTCGAAGGGATCGTCATGACAAGCAACTTCCTCATCCGGAAGTTTCTAACCGCGGGGTTCCCGCTTCGAGGAGGCCTCGCGGCCGGGTCATTCTATTTTCATCATTCCACCTACCTTGGGACCGCGATGAACCGCGCCTACGAGCTTGAGCAATCCCAAGATTGGATCGGAGGAATCGTTGATCCCGCACTCGGCAACGCGCTCCGTGACGAAGATCCCGCGCAACTCGATGCCCGAGTCGCGGAGCTTCATGGGCTGACTTCTAGTTCGCATCTGATCGAGTACCCGGCCCCCATCAAGGGCGGCCCGGTAGGCAACCTCCGATGCTTCGGCTGGCCTCTTGGAGGCAGGCAGGAAGCGATACGCTCGATCCTACAGGTCGACGGCTCGGAATCGTGGGAAGTCCTGCGAAAGATCGAGAATACTGAACGATTCCAAACGTCCGTAACTGCACTCCGCGAGGAAAGGCGTCGCAGATTGCGGGGTAACGACCGGCCATCAGGTCCTCCTTAGCCCAAACAGGCCCGGCTTGGGCGCGTGGTCGGCGCGGCCGATGCTCTTGATTGTGGCGATGAATTGCTTGAAGAAGTTGCCGCGCTCGGCGCGGCGGGCGAGCAGGTAGGCGTTGCCCCAGCGGACGAGGTGTTCGCTGCCCGTGCCATGGTAGAAGGCGAGCATGGAGGCCACCTCCTCGGATTCTCCTGGGTTGAGGTTCGAAAGCAGGAGGTTCGGGTCGGGCTGCGTGCTCATCGTGTCGCGCAGCGCGCGGTAGAGCGCGTCGTCCTTCTCGGCGAGCTGGAGGACGGGGCTGTTCTGGATCGGTGCATCAAGTGGATTCGTCGTCATGGGATTCCTCTCTGCGGGTCATGATCTTCTTGGCGTTGAGCGCGGCGGCCTTGAGCATGTTGGGCGTGGGGTCCCAGCCGTAGATCGCGGCGAAGTCGTTGGGCTTGATGAGCAAGGTGTCGAGCATGAACTCGATTTCTTCGGCGACGGTCTGGATTTGGCTGACGTTGAGCATGGAGGCGTGGCGCTTCAGGACGCGGCGCCAGTCGGGTGTCTTGAGCTTGCGGACGCCGCACGCCTTCTGCACGGCCTCCTGGTCGAAGAGGCGGCGAACGACTTCATCCAGCCACTCCGTGTCTTTGAACGCGGCGCGCAGCGCGCGCTCGACGTTCTCCTTCTTGATCGGGAGGTACGCCGCCCACATCGCGTCGCTACACCAGGGGATGTTCGCGTAGCCCAGGGGCAACTCGCGGACGTACACGATGAAGCGCGTGTAGCGGTAGCGCCTGTTGGCGCCCAATGCGACAAACTCTCCTTGGCTCGTGGTGTGCTCCTCGCCCTCGGGGCTTGCCCACAGGATATCAATTTCGGAGAATCTAATTTGGTCCTCAATATTCGATATCACCTTGGCCTGCGTAAGCGCCCCTTCGCCCGTGGCCTTCGACTGCTCATCGACTGCCACGCCGCTGCCACGTTCGAGTTGCGGCAGAAGCTGGGGGAGGTGGGGCACGTCGATGGTGATGTGCTTGCGTAGATCGTCAGGTCGGACATGGTTGAAGGTCTCCAAGAGCCAGAGCATCGCGCTGCTCTTGCCTGTGCCCGTGCCGCCGGAAAACTGCCATGCGACGTTGCCCTGCCGCTCGTGGCGCCAGGCGTGGTGCTCGCGGACGACGGGTGTAATGTTCGTCTCCAGCGCGCGGAAGAGGCGAATGGTCTCGCTGGCTTCGGGCGCTTCGCTGAAGACGCGCAGGCGCTCGCGGACGTAGAGCTCCTGGAGGGGGCTGAGCTCGACGCCTTCGCCGAGGTGCGCGTCGACCATCTTGTCGGCGAGCTCGCCGCCCAGGGTGAGGAGGAGCAGCTGCATGTCCTCGGGCGTGACGTTGTCGAGCCGGCCCGAGAGGAGCGCGGTGAGCTGGTCGCTGCCGCGGAGGTTCATTCGTCCTCGCTTTGCTCGGCCTGCGCGATCTTCTGGCCGAAGGCCGCGGCGCTCTTGGCGAAGCTGCGGTCCTGCATGTAGCCGAACCAGACGCGGCGGCGCTTGCGGTAGAGCATGTGCTCGATGCGCTGGAAGTTGTGGATGACCTCGCTGCCCTCGTAGATGCAGACCTCGCCCTTCTTCTCGTTGGGCATGTAGTACCAGTCGCCTTCGGGGCCGTTGTCCACGAGCCACGCGAGGTGCGGCTGGTAGACGTTGCGGGCGCTGTATCGGATGACGTGGCGGACCTTCCAGGGGAGGTTGAAGACGCGGTGGTTGCGCGTGTCGCACCACCAGTCGACCTTTTCGGGCTCCTCGTGCGCGGCGAGGCCGAAGTGGCGCGTGAGGTTGCGCCGGTAGATTTCGCGCACGTCGTCGTGGTGGACGAAGGGCGGGCGGTGCTGCTTGGTCTTGCCCGTCGCGGTGACGAGGTAGCCGTTCGTCACCACGTCCCAATGGGGGTGGAACTTGCGAATGTCGTCGTCGCCGTGGGCGTGGAAATTCATGACGCCGGCCACGTCGGCGCCGTGGACCTCGCGCAGCGTGTCGAGGACCGCAAGGCGGAAGCTGTGCCAGCCGGCGACGCTGACGAGGCGGGCGCGGAGCTCGGGCGGGAGCGTGAACACGTCGTGCGCGAGGCGCATCTTGGCGGCCGTGGGCGTGCAGGCCTCGAAGTGGCGGTACTGCTTGCGCGCGATCTTGCGTGACTCGTTCATGCTGCATGCGGGGCAGTAGCGGTCGCGGCAGCAGCGGCGGAACTCGCCGCGCAGTTGCGCTTCGCAGCAGGCGATGATCTTCGCCGCCAGGACTGGCGGGTAGTAGGTGCGGACGAGCGCGAGGCGGTCGGGCGTGACGTACTTCTGGACCTGAGCGAGCCAGTAGGCGAAGTTTTCGCGCATGGCGAGCCTGGCGGCGCTGCGTGGGCTTCTTCTTCGCGTGGCATCGTCTCGTGGGCGCGTGGGCGCACATGGAGGCAGGAGTCGTCACGGTGACGGCGCGCGGTGCGCGTGTCGTGTCGTCGCGTCGTTGTTGTTCCGTTGAGTTAATGAAAATGAGATTTTTTTGAAATTGAGATTTGAGATTGAAAGAGGCAGGGCACGATCCCTTGACCAGGTGATCTTGCGGACAGGGGCGCCTCCTCGGGCCTTCCGATTGTTCTTCAGAATACACTACTGGCCTCCGTAAACTACGGCGTAGTGTATTCCGGGAACAACCGGGTCCCGAGGGCTCCTCCCCGCCGATCCCTGCCAGAGAGGTTTCCTTGCCCGTCTCAAAAGAGGTCAAGATAGGCGGCTTTTGAGCACGGGCGCTTGCTCGCGTGGGCGCTTGAGGCGTGGGCGTCGATCGAGTCGGCTCAGACTGTCAAACAATGATCGGATCGCTCAGGCTCCTCCCCCGTGGTGAGTCCTTCGAAGTCGCTTCGGAGGCTTCACCGCGCGCAGGGAGCCCACCAGACCCTCGATGTTGCCCCGCTCGCGCAGCCGGTTGAGGATCGGCTGAACATGGGTTCTCGGGATTCGGGCCATGCGGCTAATCGTGGCGGTGTCCTGCGCGCCGTGTCGGACGGCTTGCCATACGCGCTCATCCTGCGTGCCCGGCAGGGGGCCCATGATGTCGTATTCGCGGGCTCTCCTGTGGGCTGCCTTCTCTTGGTTGGTCTTGCCGCGGGGTCGGCCGCGGGGGCGAGCTGGGGCGCCTGGGCGGAGCGTGCTTGCCGAGCGGGCCAGTTCGGTGATGATGTGGTCTAGATCGTCGGCGCGGAGCGCGTCGGCGGAGATCAGGACGCGAGCGAGGGCCGGGGCGCTTTCGCGGTCGAGGCGTACGACGATCTCGATGTCGTTTGCGTCGAGGAGGCGCGGGCCCACGGCGAGTTCGGAGGCCAGGTCGTGCAGCTTGCCGAGCAGGTTGCTGACCATGTGCGCGTCGAAGTCGTGATAGTGGCCCGGTCCCTCTTGCAGGCGCTTGAGCTCGGCCTTCGCGAGGTCGAGGAGCCATGCGGCTTGGGCGTGGGTGAAGCCTACCAAGCGCAGGCGTTCCGGAGCGCTCATGGATTGCCACCGGGACTATGGCGCTTTCTCGTCCCACGGGATGGTGCGGAGGAGAACCAGGGCGTTGACAAGGATCATGGCGCCCACCGCGAGGCAGACGAGGGCGCCCAACGCCATGAGGATGCGGTCTTCGGGATTGAGACTCTCGACGAAGCCTTGGCCCAAGGGCAAGAGAACGGCGAGCGAAGCTCCGAAGAGGACGGCGCAGCCGGCCACGTCGCGCACGAGTCCCCGCGCACTGGACCTGCTCACGTGACCGGCCTCCCGTCGCCTTGTCTCGCCGTCGGTGGCTCTGCTTGCGTCATGGCGCCTTCGGCGTGGAAGTGCAGGCCGGAGGTAGCCCCGGCCGCTACGGGCGAGGGCACGCGATTGGCTATCGCCACTTCGAGGTAGAGTGTCGCGTTCGCGCTGTTGTAGGGGATCAAGTCGTCGTCGAGATAGAGCGGGCCGGCTCCGCGCGTGAAGCCAAGGACGTGCCACGTCAGGGTCCCATTCTTCTCGGTCGTGTGATTGTAGAGGTAAACCGCAACAAAATTGTCAGCCGGCGTGGTAGGCGTCCACGAGACGTTGAACCGGACGCGGGCGAAAGTTCCGTGGGGAAGCTCGTGGAGGTCGTATCCATGTCCGTAGGTGGCAACGCAGGATGTTCCTTGGAGGCAGGCTCCGGCCGCGAATGGGATCGCGGCGTCGTACGAGACGGGAGTTTCGTTAGCGCGAATGCCGACCGATTAAACATTCGCCCGCGCGCCGTTCTCAATCGCTTGAGGGGCGCTCTTGGTTTGGTCCGGATGCGCTGGGGCGACACAGCCGGCGAGCGCGAGAAAGATCGTGAGCACGGCGAGCACGCATGACTGTTGGCTGAGCATGGAGGGCAGACCCCGGGACGCGGGCAGCGAAGCGCCGCGCCAGGGAGGATGTCTCGCGAATCCCCGACGCTAAGTATCAATGGCGGCGGACTTGGGATCACTTGAGGAGGCTACTCGCCATGATCTGACGAGCCGTGAACGATCGGATATCAACCCTCATCCGCCGCCGTTCAGAGGAATTGCGTTTCGGGAGTGTCCTCACACTCGTCGAACGCCTTGCCAAATAGATGCGAGTCCGATCGACCCGTGCTGTGACTCAGCGTATCGTAGCAGGTCAGAGATTCACTCCGAGACGAAATCCATTCCCTCTTTCCGGTTGCCCGCTGGGCTACCCGTGCTTCCGAAATCCCATCAGATGACGATCTTCGAGGTTCACGTTCCGCACGCTACAGCTGTACTAGGTAGACCTGAGGGCACTTTTGTGAGCGCGAGGTTGGCGCTTGCGATCTCGTAGGCAGCGTATCCAATGGAGAAATCGGTCCCGGTCAGATTGGCCGGTAGCCACGTGTATTCAACGGCGCCTCCGAAATGCCATTCAAAGACCGACTGCACGTAAAAGGTCCCGTTGGCGGAGTCGACCTCCACGATCGGATATGGGATCCCTTTGTAGGAAGACCACAGTTCATGTTCTGTTGCCGGGGGAGTCGCAT
>JAXDQU010000110.1:0-21637 GCA_034667685.1 Thermoplasmata archaeon
CCCTTCGGCCCCCGCGTTTCCCGTCTTCCCCTCTTCCCGTCTTCCCTACGCTTCCGCAAGCCCCGCGAACGCCCGCGCGAGCCCCATCAAGCCCTCCGACTTCGCGACGAGGCCGTGCGGCTTAGCTTCCGCGAGGTCGGCCGAGGGGAGATCGAGCAGCGGCTCGCCGGTGAAGAGCCAGCGCGCGGCGCCGGGCTGCAATTCGCGGGCGACGCGCAGCAGGCCGAGGTCGGCGACGACGAGCGCGACGGCGCCGCGGCGCAGGTGCGGCATCGCCTCCTGCGCGGTGCGCGCGACCCGGATGCGCGCCTGGGGGCACGCGTGGGCGAGCGCCTCGCGCATGGCGGCAAGCTGGACCGGGTCGTCGTCGACGAGGAGGACGTGCGCGCGCGGCACGTCCAAGGCTGGGTCGGCGCGCGTCATGTGCCATCGCCCGGGGTCGGTTCAGACGAACCGAAAGCCTACTCCTGCCTGGGAAGCTGCTGCGAGAGGACCGCGAGCTTCTCCGCGGCGCCCTCCTCCTCGAGGGCGAGCGCGATGAGGCGCTCCTGGAGGCTGGGCGTGGGCGCGTCGCGGGCCGCGCGGCGCAGCAGCTCGGCGCTGGCGCGCTTGACCTCGACGAAGCTCTCCACGATCTCGGCCGCGTCGAGCCCGCCGGGGGCCAGGGGCTTCGGCTTGCGCGGCACCTGCGAGACGTGCGCGGTCCAGTCCTCCAGGATGCCTTCGAGCTCCAGCGAGGCGCTCGCGGCGCGTCGGCGCAAGGCCTGCACCATCGCGCGTTGCGTCTCGTCGGGGAGGGCGTCGGCGAGCCGGCGCAAGCCTGCCGGGCCGACGGTCTCCTCCAAGTACTGGATGGTCCGCAGCTCGTTGAGGGTCCTGCCCAGCGTGGGGGAGAGCTCGTTCTGCACGACGTCGACCGGGCACCGATTGGCCCCACGTGCTTGAAGGGCACTCTGGTTCAAAGCACGAAATAGGGCCGGGACCGTGCTGGCGGGCGGGCTCACGGCCAGCAGGTCGAGCGCAAGAGCGGGGGCTTCAGACGAGCCCGCCGTACATGATGTAGGCCGTCACGGCCTGCGGGTCCAGGTCGAGGTAGCCAGCGAGCCACCGATCGCAGCCGAAGCTCACGGTGGACCCCTCAGGGATCACGTAGCCCCACATGTCGTGGGCGTTGCCGTCGACGACGCAGCGCACGGTGCAATCGTCGTTCTTGCCGGCGATCTCCGTGATGGAGAACGACCCGCCGTGCCCATAGCTGCCTTCGACGTGGTCGTCGCACTTGTTGCCGCCGCAGCCGTCGACCCAGAAGCCGTGCGCGTCGAACCCGTTGTCGTTCGAGAACCAGACCTCGCCGCTCCCTGCGCCCGAGGTGTGCGGGTGGCACGCGCTTCCCGCGGAGGCGGCGGGGATCGGCAGGGAGAGGCAGAGCAGCGCGACGGCGGTCATCACGATTCGAATCTTCAGCATGGGATTCACGTCGCCGCGCGAGGCGGCAACGCGCGAACGCCACGGACCGGGATGCCCTGTGCGCCCGCCCGCGAAGTCGGCATGGTCCTTGCGCCCGCGCGAGACGAAGGCTTCAGCCTTCTGCGTCTTCTGCGGAAACCGGCATATACCCGATCCGTGGAATGCCGCCGCAGAATCCTGGAGGACTGACCGGTTGCCCGCCATCGAGTCCACGCCCGCCTTCGTCGAGGACGCCTACAAGAAGATGGAGAAGCGCCTCGAGGTCGTGCGCGCGCGGCTCAACCGGCCGCTGACCCTCGCCGAGAAGATCGTCCTGGGCCACCTGCACGACCCCGCCGGCCAAGAGATCGCGGGCGGCAAGGCCTACCTGCTGCTGCACCCGGACCGCGTCGCGATGCAGGACGCCACCGCGCAGATGGCGCTCCTCCAGTTCATGACCGCGGGGCGCCCCAGCGTGGCCGTGCCCACGACGATCCACTGCGACCACCTCATCGTCGCCAAGGACGGCGCGACGAAGGACATGCCCGTCGCCCTCCAGGAGAACCACGAGGTGTACGACTTCATGGCGAGCGCCGCCGCGAAGTACGGCATCGGGTTCTGGAAGCCCGGCAGCGGCATCATCCACCAGGTCGTGCTGGAGCAGTACGCGTTCCCCGGCGGCATGATCATCGGCACCGACTCGCACACGCCCAACGCGGGCGGCCTCGGCATGGTCGCCGTGGGCGTCGGCGGCGCCGACGCGGTGGACGTCATGGCCGGCTTCCCCTGGGAGGTCCTCCAGCCCAAGATCATCGGCGTCAAACTCACCGGAAAGCTATCAGGCTGGACCGCGCCCAAGGACGTGATCCTCAAGCTCGCCGGCATCCTCACCGTGGCCGGCGGCACGAACGCGATCATCGAATACTTCGGCCCCGGCACCGCGAGCATCTCGTGCACCGGCAAGGCCACCATCTGCAACATGGGCGCCGAGATCGGCGCGACGTGCTCGGTCTTCCCGTACGACGAGCGCATGAAGACGTACCTCGCCGCCACCGAGCGCAAGGCGCTCGCCGACGTCGCGGACCGCCACAAGCACCTCCTCGCCGCGGACGCAGGCAGCGAGGCGCACTACGACCAGGTCATCGAGATCGACCTCTCGACGCTGGAGCCCCACCTCGTGGGCCCCCACACGCCCGACCTCGCCCGCCCGATCAGCAAGGTCGCCGAGGCCGTGCGCACCGAGAAGTACCCCAACAAGATCAGCGTCGCTCTCATCGGAAGCTGCACCAACAGCAGCTACGAGGACATCAGCCGCGTCGCCGACGTCGCGCAGCAGGCGCAGGCCCACGGCGCGAAGATGGCCAGCCCGCTCCTTGTTACTCCCGGCAGCGAGCAGATCCACCTCACGATCCAGCGCGACGGCCAGATGCAGACGCTCGAGAAGCTGGGCGCCAACGTCCTCGCCAACGCCTGCGGCCCCTGCATCGGCCAATGGAGCCGCCCCGAGATCAAGCCCGGCGAGGAGAACGTCATCGTCACCTCCTACAACCGCAACTTCCCCAAGCGCAACGACGGAAACGCGGGCACGCTGAACTTCATCGGCTCGCCCGAGATTGTCATGGCGCTGGGCCTCGCGGGCCGCCTCGACTTCAACCCGCTCACCGACGAGCTGACGGGCCCCGACGGCAAGAAGTTCAAGCTCCACGCGCCCGCCCCCGCCCCCGAGATCCCCGCGAAGGGCTTCGTCAAGGACGAGCACGGCTACCAGGCGCCCGCCAAGGACGCCCCCGCCATCAAGGTCGCCATCGCCCCCGAAAGCAAGCGCCTCCAGCTCCTCGAGCCCTTCACCCCGTGGGACGGCCATGATATCACGGGCGCGCCGCTGCTCCTGAAGGCCAAGGGCAAGTGCACCACGGACCACATCAGCCCCGCCGGCCCCTGGCTCCGCTTCCGCGGCCACATCAACAACATCAGCGACAACATGTTCCTCGGCGCCATCAACGCCTTCAGCGGCGAAGCCGGCAAGGGCAAGAACGCCCTCACCGGCGAAACGGCCGCCTTCCCCGCCATCGCGCGCGACTACAAGGCCAAGGGGCTCAAGTGGGTCGTGGTGGGCGACGAGAACTACGGCGAAGGAAGCAGCCGCGAGCACGCCGCCATGGAGCCACGCTACCTCGGCGGCGCCGCCATCCTCGCACGCAGCTTCGCGCGCATCCACGAGACCAACCTCAAGAAGCAAGGCCTCCTCCCGCTCAAGTTCGCCGACAAGGCAGACTACGAAAAGATCCGCGAAGGCGACCGCCTCGACGTCCTCGGCCTCTACGACCTCGCACCGGGCAAACCGCTCACCGTCATCGCCCACCACGCAGACGGAACGAAGGACACGTTCCAGGTCACGCACACGTTCAACGCAGAGCAAGTCCACTGGTTCAAGGCCGGCAGCGCCCTGAACGTGCTGCGCGCAGCCAAGCACTAAGGGTGGCCGCCGAAGCCGCGGCTTCGGCGAGACCCTTGTCCGCGCAACGAAGCACTAACGCCGCAACCGCGGAATCCGCGTCGCGTCCGACTCGAACGCCGCCGCCAACAGAAGCGTAAACGCCTCCCACTGCGACAGCTCACGCCCCGCCTCCACCGACCACCACGCCTTCAACCGATCGAACTCCACCTTGTCATCCCGCCGAATCTTCACACTGCTCAAATTCGGAAGCACCGGACCATCCGGCACCAACTCAAGCGCCGGCGCCGCGCTCACCAACGAAGGATCACGGTCAGGATCCTTCTCCAAGATCGAAAACGGCCGGACGGGACGCCGAGAAGCCATGCAGCCAAAGAGAGCACAGGATGATATGAAGCGAATCCGGAGGTCGCCTCACTCGCGCGCCCCTCACGCTCCACGGGCGGCCCGGAAGCGCGGGGATTGCGTGGATCCCGGCGATTTCTTCCACGGCGTAGAAGGCGGGGATACCTGCGCTCCCGGAGTGGCCGTGGAGCGCAGAGGGCCAAGATGGCTACTTGTTGAGCGACTTCTTGACGTCGTCGACGGCATTCTTGCCTTCGCCCACGCCGCTCTGGATCTTACCTTTCATCTCTTGTGACTTGTTGCCGGTCAGCTTGCCGACGGTTTCGTTGGTCTTGCCCTTGATCTTGTCTGCGGTGCCGGTGTCGTTCGTCATGTTGGACGTTTGGGTTGGGCGCTGCGCATGTGTGTTTTGGTCTTCGGTTCGGTGAGTTGCGGCTCGTGAGGGGGTGCGTGCGGATTGCGTGGGTCGGCAGCAGCGTCGGTTTCTTTTGTGGGTCCTTGGGCGTGGTGCGGCGCCGACAGGTTGACGAGGGGAGGCGCTACGTGCCGTGCGTGGTCGTCCTGGCGTGCGAGTTCTGCGGGAAGCCGCTCGTGGATCCGATCGAGGAGGCGTTCAACCTGGCGTTCATTGCGCATCTGAGGGGCGAGGCGCGCTGCATGGAGCTTTTCTCCTATGGCATGACCGCGTTGCGCAACGAGTTGGGCGTCAGGCTCGGGAAGAAGCCGGCGATCGAAGGCATCTAATCCAGGAAGTCGGGTTCGTGGGGCCAGGCGACTTCGCGCCGGGCGATGGGGCTGGCGCGGGCGACGCGGTCGGGGCGTGTTGAGTCGGCGAGCCGGCCGAGGTCGAGCACGGCGCTGAGGAGGTGGAGGCGCGTGGTGGGCGCGACGCCGGCGGCGCGCATTTCGGCGTTGACGCGGGCGAGGCCTTCGCGCGGCTTGTGGGGGAGGGGGGCGATCTTCTCGGCGATGCGGGCGTCGGCGAAGCTGTGCTTGGTGGCGGGGGAGGGCATGTCGCTTTCTTGGTGGTGCGCGTTCAAGAAGGCGTCGGAGAGTCCGGTGGCGGCTTGGCGTAGGCTTCGTCGAGCCCGCGCACGACGCGCGCGGTCTGCCAGGCCGTGACGTCGCGGCCGATCGTGGCGAGCTTGGGCACGACGCTTCGGGGCAGGCGGAGCAGGTCGGGATGCTGCTCGGCGTAGCCGAAGATCCAGTCCATGAGCTGCGTGTTCTCCGCGACGATGTGGTCTGGGATCTCGCGGGTGGGGAACGCGGCGAGGAGGAGCTCGTCGTAGTCCTTCGGCTCCTCGACCATCACCATGCGGGCGAGGTCCGGCAGGCGCAGCGCCATCTCGGCTTCGCAGCGGGCGAGCACGGGCGCGAAGCGCGGGTCCTTGACCTTGACGACGAGGTTCAGCTCGCGCACGCGCAGGACGCGCGGCAGGTGCTCGCGGGCCAGCGGCGCCGGGTCCTCGCCTGCGTGCACGCGCTTGGCGAGGTCCATGAGGAACACGACGTCGTCGCGCAGCCGGGGGCGCAGCTCCAGCGCGGCCAGGCCGCCCATGACGGCGGCTTCCAGTCCGCGCGCGAGGAAGGCGAGGGGGCCGTGCGCCTCCCTGGCGAGACGCTCGCGGAGGTGCGAGAGCCCCGCGTCGAGGTCGCTCTCCGCCTTGGCGAGGATGATCCGCTCCGCGGCGCGCATGCGCGGGGAAGCCAGGGGCCCCTCATGAAGGCGCGCGACGGCGGTCGAGCGCGCGACGCGCCGCCGCCAGGTGGGTCGCGACCTCGCGTCCCGCGGCGGTGAGCGTGATGGCGAGCACCTGGATGCGCCCCTGGTCGCGCCGCGCCACCGTGACGAGGCCTGCTTCCTCCAGCGCGTCGAGGACGCGGCGGGCCCGCTCGGGCGAGGCGCCGCACGCGACGCCGAAGCGGCGCATGTTCAGGGGCTCCTTCTCCAGCAGCCTGACGAGGGCGCGGAAGGCGGGGCTCTCCCACGCGTCGGCGTCGGCCATCAGGCTGGCATACCGCCCACGAGGCTTGAAAAGCGGCTCGCGGGGACGGGTGGCAGAAACGACCCGTTCATCTTACTCGTACTCGAGCACGATCTTGTCGTCCTTCACGACGCGCAGGCTCGCCGTGCGCCCCTGCTCGGGGTTCATCAGCGGCAGCGCGATGCGGTAGTGGACGTGCTCCGGCTCGCGGCAGTGGCAGGGCGCGCTCTCGACGATCTTCGTCTTCAGCGTGCTCTTGCCCACGGTGAGCTGGAAGGGCGCGCCCGGCGTGGGCAGCTTGGGAAGCCAAGCCTTCTCGACGAGGAGGAACCCTTCTTCGGCCTCCTCCGCGCCGATCTTGCGTTTCATCGTGTTCGAGGACATGATGCTCGACTCGACCCCGACGGACGCCGGGGGAAAAGTGGGCGCCCGGGGGCGCTCCTGCGATCCGATGAGCAGCCTCCGAACATGAAGGTTTGCCCTGGGGCTCGCCGACGCGGGCTCCGGACTCTGGGCTCAAGGCTCTGGGCTCAGGACTCTGGGCTCAAGGCTCTGGAATCGGAATTGGAATCGGAAGAGAAGGGGAAGAGGAATCGGAGCTACGCTGTTTCTCCGCTTCCGATTCCGATTCCAATTCCGATTCCAGAGCCCAGAGTCCTGAGCCCAGAGCCCGGAGCCCCGTGAGTCCCGAAATCCTAATATCGGACACCCGGTTGGCGCGCCCCAGAGAGGCGATCCCCCTGGCGCTCTACCAGAACCTCACGCCGCCCAAGGCCGGCCAGAAGATCACGGTGAAGCTCGACGGCACCGTGCAGGTCCCCGACCACCCGGTCATCCCCTTCATCATGGGCGACGGCACCGGCCCCGACATCTGGCGCGCCGCCCAGCCCGTCCTCGACGCGGCCGTCAAGAAGGCCTACGGCGGCCGCCGCGGCATCGTCTGGTTCCAGGTGTACGCCGGCGAGGAGGCCAACAAGAAGTACGGCGAATGGCTCCCCGTCGACACGCTCACCGCGTTCCGCGAGTACGTCGTGGGCATCAAGGGCCCGCTCACCACGCCCATCGGCAAGGGCATCCGCAGCCTCAACGTCGCGCTGCGCCAGGAGCTCGACCTCTACGCCTGCGTCCGCCCCGTCTACCACGTGCCCGGCGTCCCCGCGCCCGTCAAGGAGCCCGACGCGATGAACATCGTCATCTTCCGCGAGAACACGGAGGACGTCTACTCTGGCGTCGAGTTCGCCGCCGGCAGCCCCGAGGAGAAGAAGCTCCAGGAGTTCCTCATCAACGAGCTGGGCGTCAGCGCCAAGAAGTTCCGCGGCGCCACCGTCGGCCTCGGCATCAAGCCGATCAGCGAGGAGGGCTCCAAGCGCCTCGTGCGCAAGGCCATCCAGTACGCCATCGACCACAAGCTCCCCAGCGTCACCCTCGTCCACAAGGGCAACATCATGAAGTTCACCGAGGGCGCCTTCATGCAGTGGGGCTACGAGGTCGCCACGCAGGAGTTCCGCAGCCACTGCGTCACGTGGGCCGAGGTCCAGGAGAAGCACGGCGGCAAGGTCCCCGCCGGCAAGATCCTCGTGCAGGACGTCATCACCGACAACATGTTCCAGCAGCTCCTCACGCGCACCGACCAGTACAGCGTGCTCGCGACGGGCAACCTCAACGGCGACTACCTCAGCGACGCCGCCGCCGGTCAGATCGGCGGCCTGGGCATCGCGCCGGGCGGCAACATCGGCCACGGCTTCGCAGTCTTCGAGGCCACGCACGGCACCGCGCCGAAGTACGCGGGACAAGACAAGGTCAACCCCGGCAGCGTCCTTCTCTCGGGCGTCATGATGCTCGAATACATGGGCTGGACCGAGGCCGCCGACCTCGTCAAGGACGCATTCAAGACGACCGTCGGCCAGGGCCTCGTCACCTACGACTTCGCCCGCGAGATGGACCTCGAGCCCATCAAGGCCAGCGAGTTCGGCGCGTGCATCGTCGCCAACATCGAGGGCCGGCCCACGCCGATCAAGCCCAAGCTGGGCGCCGCGAAGGCCCCGACGAAGAAGGCCGCGCCGCGCAAGGCCCAGGCCAAGCCCGCCAAGACCACCGGGAAGGGCGTCAACCGCGCCGCCAAGAAGGCCAAGGCCGCGAAGCCCAAGGCCAAGAAGGGCAAGCGCTGAGAGAACGGGAGCGCCCGGCGCGCAGCGCCGTGGCGCGGGTCCGGCTTATCGCCCCCGAAGCCGCGCTTCAGCGCGGCGGAGCGGGGCGACCGAAGCGGCTTGCCGCGAGGCGCGGCCGAGCCGCAGCTCGGCGAGCGGTAGGGAGTATTGCCGGCTGGTACGCCAGCCGAGTAAGGGGGCCTGGGGCCGCGGGGTTTTTTTTGGGCACAACGGCCCCGCGGCCCGGCAAGCCTCCTCGCAAGACACCAGCCGGCAGGCCGTATATCAACGAAGGCAGCTAATTTGCTGCATCCCTCGCCAGCTGGCCTTCGGCGTCGAGCGAGTCCCAGGCTTCGCGGACGTAGGTCCAGAGTTGGGCGGGGGTGGGGTTTCCGGCCTGGGCGTAGCGGATGCGCCCTTCGGCGTCGACCAGGAGGAGCGTGGGCGTCTCGGTGACGCCCAGGTCGCGCGCGAGGCGGGCCCGCTCGTGGACCGACACGGCGATGGCGGGGACTTCGGGGGCGGCTTCGCGGACGACGTGCGGCGTCTCGGCGCATTCGCTGCACAGGCGGCTGGTGAAGTAGAGGACGGCGAGGGGCGCGCCGGGCGGCACGAGGTCCTCGGGCACGCGGGCGAGGCGCGGCTGGAAGCCGGCGCGGCGGCGGGCGCGCGCCCAGGCGGCGAGCGCGACGAGGGCGAGGAGGCCCAGCGCGACGCCGACGCGCGCGATCACGCCTCGACGCTCCGGCCCCGCGCCTTCAGGAGGAGCGCGTAGATCTCGCAGCCCACGCAGACGTCCGTGACGGCGGCGAGGAGGGCGAGGGCGGCGACGATCAGCGCGAGCACCCAGCCCAGGAGGGGCGCGCCCACGACGAACGCGACGGTGGCGCCTGCGAGGAAGACGAAGCCGACGGCCTGCGCGAAGCGGACGGGCGCGGCGTCCTTGAGGCGCGCGGGCGGGCCGAGCTTCAGCAGCGGCACGACGCCCTTGCGCCAGAGGATCGCCATCGGGTTCGCCTGGGGGCCGAGGAACGCGCCGGCGGCCAGGGCGAGCGCGAGGAAGGGCAGGACGAGCCAGGCCTGGAGGACGAACGCGGTGAGGGCGAGCGCGCCCACGACGCCCTGGTTGAACCGGGGCGCGCGGGGGTCGAGGCGGGGCATGCCCGTGAGTACGGCCTCGCGTCCTTGAGGGCGCGCGACGCGGCAATCTATCGGCGGCGCCACGTCCAGGGCTGCTGCGGGCCCGTCTCGCGTGGCCGGCGGAACGTGTGGATGTAGGCCAGCGTGATGCCCGCGGCCAGCGTGAGGCCGCCGATGACCATGCCGGTCACGACGGCGAGGAGCGGATAGTGCACGCTCGTGAAGTACGCGACCAGCGTGATCGCGGCGCCCAGGACCATGAGGACGGTCGGATGCCAGCGCGGGTCCACGCGCCGGCACCGGCGCGACCCCATAAGGCATTTCCCACCCGGAGCGTTCGCGCCGGACATGGGTCGCGTGGTTCTCGTGACGGGCGCGGGGCGCGGGCTGGGCGCCGCGACCGCGGAGCGCCTGGCGCAGGACGGCTGGGACGTCGTCGTCAACTACCGCCATACGGCCGAGGGCGCGGAGAGCGTGCGCACCACGGTGGAGGCGATGGGCCAGCGGGCGCTCGTGGCGAAGGCCGACGTCTCGCGCTGGGACGAGGTGAAGGCGATGGTCGCGCAGACGATCGAGGAGCTCGGATCGCTCGACGCCGTCGTCAACAACGCGGGCGTCTACCGGCGCGCGACGCTCGACGCGCTGGAGCCGGAGGACTGGCACGAGACGCTCGATATCAATCTCACGGGCACGTACTACGTGACGAAGGCCGCGCTGCCGCACCTGCGCGAGGGGGCGCGCGTCGTGAACCTCGCGAGCGTCCTGGGCGCCTCGGGCTCGCGGCACGGCGCGCACTACGCGGCGAGCAAGGGGGGCGTCATCGCGCTCACGAAGTCGCTCGCGAAGGAGCTGGGCCCCAAGGGCATCCTCGTCAACTGCATCGCGCCGGGCGCCATCGACACCGACATGATCGGACAGGACACGGCCGAGCAGCGCGGCGCGCGGGAGAAGACGATCCCGCTGGGCCGCGTGGGCGCGCCGCACGAGATCAGCGGCGTCGTGAGCTTCCTGCTGGGGCCCGATGCATCGTACCTCACGGGGCAGGTGCTGCACGTGAACGGCGGATTGTACGTCTGAGGGCAGCCCGGACACGAGATTGGGGAATGCGCCGGGCATCCGCTTATCCGCCCCCCGCGGGGCTCCGCCCGCGTGCGCGCCTTCGTCCTCGCCCTGCTCCTCGCCCTTCCCGCGGTCGTCGCCGTGGGTCCGCTCCCGCAGCCCGTGCCCGCCGTGGCGCCCGGCTTCGTCGTCACGACCTTGGCGCCCGCCGCCGGTCCCACCGCGCTCGCCTTCGGCCCGGGCGCGCCGGACCTCTACTACGCGAGCCTCGCCGGTGATATCATCCGCGTGCCGCTGACGTGGACGCCCGCGGGCCCGGTCGCCTCCGGCCAGCCCACCACGGTCGCGTCGGGCTTCGCGCAGCCGCTCGGGGTCGCGTTCGGCCCCGACGGCGCGATGTACGTCAGCGACTCGCACGCCAACGCGGCCACGGGGCGCACCGACGGCTACGTCGCGCGCGTGGACCTCGCCGGCACGCGCGTCGTGGTCGACGGCCTGCCCAACGGGCGCCACAACACGAACCACCTGCGCTTCGGGCCCGACGGGCGGCTCGACATCGCGAACGGCAACAGCAACGACGACGGCGTCAACGGCGGCGCGCCGGATATCTTCCCGTACAGCGGCGCGATCCTCAGCGTCGACGCCGCGCAGGTGAGCGCCTCGCCCGCCAAGCTCGGGGACGCGGACTTCGCGCAGAAGGTGCAGGTCATCGCGCACGGCTTCCGCAACGTCTACGGCGTGGCGTGGAGCCCCGCGGGCGTCGCGTACACGGCGATGAACGGCCCCGACACGTTCCCGCAGGACGCGCAGGACGCGCTCTTCAAGATCGCGCCGGGCGCCGACTACCGCTATCCGTTCTGCTTCAACCGGGGCAGCGACGCGGGGACGGATATCACGACCGCCAACAACCCGCTCTTCCCCGCCGCCGATTGCGCGGGCATCCCGCACGCGACGGCGCTCCTGGGGTGGCACGTCTGCGCCACGGGCCTCGACGTCGCGCCCGCGGGCAGCGCGTTCGGGAACGCCGCGTTCGTCGCCGAGTGCGGGCCGTTCTTCCCGGACCCGCAGGACCACGGCGTGAGCCGCAGCGACACCGGCCACAAGGTCACGCGCGTGACGCTCGACGCGAACGGAGACGCGGTCGCGGTCGAGGACTTCCTCACGGGCCTCGCGCTGCCCACCGACGCGCGCTTCGGGCCCGACGGCGCGCTCTACGTCGCGGACGCCGGCGCGATCCTGCGCGTCTCGCCCGTCGCGGTCCCCTCGGCGCCCGCGCCGACCGTCACGATCGCGGCCGTGGGCACGCAGTTCGCGCCCGCCGCGGTCGTGGTGCCCGCCGGGACGAGCGTCACGTGGACCTCGCCCGCGATCGTGCACACGGTGACGACCGCGAGCAGCCTCGACGACGCGCGCGCCGGCGTCGCCAACGATCCGCTCGACCGGGACGGGAGCCCCGACACGTTCTCGCAGACGCTCGCGCCCAACGCGCCCGTGACGCACACGTTCGACGAGCCTGGCACGTACTACTATTTCTGCGCGTACCACGTGGGGGCCAGCATGGTCGGCGTCGTCCAGGTCGTGTAGGCAGATGTTGACGAACCGCTCCGCGCCGCCCGCCACGGTCACGCCCGTGCTCCACTATCCCGACGTGCGCGCGGCGGTCGCGTGGCTCCACGAGGCGTTCGGCTTCGAGGAGCGCGTGCGCATCGGCGAGTCGCACCGCGCCCAGATGCGCGTGGGCGTGGACGGCGCGATGGTCGTCACCGAGTCGCGCGGCGAGCCCGTCGGCGGCCACCTGGTCAAGCTCCGCGTGCCCGACGTCGACGCGGCGTTCGCCCGGGCCCACAAGGCCGGCGCGCGCGTCGTGCAGGAGATCCGGACGCACGAATACGGCGAGCGGTCGTGCACGGTGGAGGACCTGGCCGGACACCGCTGGGAGCTGACGCAGACGGTGCGGGACGTGGCGCCGGAGGAATGGGGCGGCGTCGCCCTCGGGCGCTGGTAGCGGCTTAGACGAGCACGTAGGCGACGGCCGCCAGCAAGCCCACGGCGAGCGCGCCCCAGCTCGCCAGCGCGTCGGCGCGGCTCTCCAGGGTGCGCCAGACGGCGAAGCGGGACGGGGCGCGGGCGTTGGCGTGCATCGCGCTCCCTTGGTCGCGCGGTTGGCTTAACGGCACCGCCAACGTCGGGGATACACCCATCGAAGCATCGGGGGTGAGCAGGACCGCGCCCATGCCCGGGCCTCACACCTCCGAAGGCTTGAGGCCACCGGGAGGTCCCTTGGGACCCCGTGACCTCCGAGGCCTGGGACGCCTGGCGGCGCAAGCACGCGGCGCAGCCCGCCCCCTGGCGCGGCCCGGTCCACTCGGCGCCCCTGTTGGCCGGCCTGGCGGGGCGCGTCGTCGAGCTGGGCGCCGGCGGGGGCAAGGTGGGCGCGGCGCTGCCCGCCGGCGCGGTGGCGCTCGACTGGGCGCCCGAGGGGCTCCGGGACGCCTCCCGGCCGCGGGTGGTCGGCGACGTGGCCGCGCTCCCCTTCCGCGACGCGAGCCTGGACGCGCTTGTCGCGATCCACGTCCTGGGGCACCTCCTGGCCCCCGCCCGCCAGGCCGCCGCGCGGGAGATCGCCCGCGTCCTGCGCCCCGGCGGCGCGCTGGTCGTCGAGGTGTTCGCCCGCGGCGACGCGCGCGAGGGCGAGGGGCGCGAGGTCGAGCCCGCGACGTGGGCGCGCGAGGGCATCGTGACGCACCACTTCGAGGCGCAGGAGCTTCGCGCGCTCTTCCCCGACCTTGAGGGTGATATCACGCCCGAGACGCGCGCGATGCGCTGGGGCACGCGGCGGGCGCTCCGCGCAAGGTTGACGCGCGCGGGCTGACATGCGCCGCGCGTGACCGAGCGCCTCTACCTGGCCGACGCCTACCTGCGCGCCTGCGAGGCCACCGTCGCGCGCGCGCAGGGCGACCTCGTGGTCCTCGACCGCACCGTGCTGTACGCGGAGAGCGGCGGCCAGGCGGCCGACCACGGCACGCTCGCGTGGGACGGGGGCAGCGCGAAGCTCGTCGACTCGCAGGTCGAGGCCGGTGGGCACGTCGGTGATATCACGCACAAGGTCGAAGGCCCGGTCCCGCCCGCGGGCGCGCGCGTGCGCGTCGAAGTCGACTGGCCGCGCCGCTACGGCCTGATGCGCCACCACACCGCGGCGCACGTCATCGCGGCCGTCGTCTACCGCGACTTCAAGGCCAAGTTCACCGGCGGCCAGCTCTACCCCGACCGCGCGCGTCTCGACGTCCAATTCGACGACTGGGACCCGGAGCTTCCCAAGCGCCTCGAAGCGGTCGTCAACGCCGAGATCGCGAAGGGCTACCCGGTGCGCCACGAGGAGATCAGCCCCGACGAGTTCGCCAGGCGCGACCTGCTGCGCACCGCCGAGAACCTCGTGGATCCGAGCCTGCGCGCGATCCGGCTCACCGACATCGTGGGGCTCGACGTGCAGGCCGACGGGGGCACGCACGTCCGCGACACGCGCGAGGTCGGGCGCGTGGTGATGGGCAAGGCCGAGAACAAGGGGAAGGGGCACCGCAGGCTGAGCTATCATTGTGAGCCGCAGGGCTCGGAATCGGGCTCGAAAGAGGGCTAGGGTCCCGGGCCCGCTTTCGAGCCCGATTCCGAGCCCTGCGGGCGGTGCGCCAGCCGCCACCCTTTTGCGCCTGCCGTCGCCCGGCTCACGGCGTGGCCCGCGACGAGCTTGGCGACACGCCCGGGCAGCTGCGGCGCGACCTGCTCATCGTCGGGCTCGCCATCGTGAGCGTCCTCATCGGGGTCTGGCAGCTCACGCACGAGAGCGAGCATCCAGGCTTCTCGTGGCTCGACGTCGTGGACCTGGCGATCGTCGCCGTGTTCATCGCGGACTTCCTCTGGCAGATGCGCAAGTGCGGCGACTGGAGGGCGTACCTGCGCCGCCACTGGTGGGAGGTGCCCAGCCTGATCCCGGTGGGCGGCGTCTTCGTCTCCGGCGTGCCCGGCCTCGCGCTCGTGCGGGGCATCCGGCTCGTGCGGCTCGTGCGCGTGCTCCGCCTGCTGCGCATCGTCGGGCTCACGGTGCGCCTCCGTCGCGTCACGCGCTACGCGGGCCGCGTCGCCCGGCGCGCGAACCTCGGCCCGATCCTCGCGGCCGGCGCCGTCGTCGTCCTCGTGGGCGGCATGCTCGCCTTCGCGCTGGAGTCCGACGCCACCCCCGCCTTCGCCAGCCTGGGCAACGCCATGTGGTGGGCGCTCAACGTGTTCGACAACGTCGCGTACGTCGACTTCCAGCCCACGACGCCCGGCGGGCGCGTCATCGCCGGCGCCCTGGAGGTCTGCGGCGTGGGCTTCATCGGCGTGCTGGGCGGCTCGCTGGCCGGCGCCATCATCCAGGAGCCGAAGCCGGACGAGGAGGAAGAGTCGCGGGCGTAAGCCCCGGGTCTTCGCGCATTGATCCAGAAGCGAGAACCCCGCGCAAGCGACCGCTCGGCGCGACGTCCATGACCGCCGTGTCGCAGAAGAAGTCCGGCGCGCAACGCCTCGCCGCGTGGAAGGAGATCCGCTGGAGCGCGCTGCTGCGGCACGCCTGGCTGCTGCCGATCCTGGCCGTGGCGCTCTGGCTGCGCATGGCGGGCATCGCCAGCCACCACCTGTACGGCGACGAGGCCGAGTACGCCATCGTCGCGCGCTATCTTTCGCGCGACTGGCTCTACCTCTCCTACCCGGGCATCGATCCGTTCAGCACGGCGCCCTTCGTCTCGCAGCCGCCGCTGCTGCTCTACGTCACGGCGGCGTTCATGCGCGTCATGGGCCCCACCGACATGGCGGCGCTCCTGCCCCCGATCCTCTTCGGCGTGGGCACCGTCGCGACGGTCTACTTCCTGGGCAACCGCCTCGGCGGGCGCTTCGTGGGCCTCAGCGCCGCGCTCGTGCTCGCGGTGCTGCCGTTCCACATCCAGATGAGCCGGCGCGCGATGCTCGACTCGGGCTACGTGTTCTTCGTCGCGCTGACGCTCTACTTCCTGGTGCGCTGGATCCAGACGCGCACGCGCGGCTCGGCGGTCGCCACGGGCGTCGCGGCGGCGTGCTGCGCGCTGGCGAAGCTGCCTGGCGTGCTCGTCATCCCCGTCGCGGTCGCGGCGTTCCTCGTCGCGGTGGGCATCGCGCTCGCGAAGAAGGCGAACGTGCGCGAGACGCTGATCCAGGGCGGCCTGGGCGCCGCGCCCGTCGCCGCGGGCGGCCTGCTCTATATCCTGCTGATGCTCAAGCTCCAGGCCTTGACGAACCTCTGGGTGAAGATGGTCTGGCAGGCGGGCCGCGTCAACACCGCCTCCGCCCAGTTCCGCGACCTCGCGCAGCAGACGCGCCCCTGGAGCTGGTACTTCACCGACCCGCAGTTCAGCTTCCTCGCCGAGTTCGGCCGGCCCGTTCTCGTGCTGGGTCTCCTCGGCCTGGCCGTCGGGCTCTTCACGTACCTGCGCCAGCCGGTGCGCAAGATGGAGCACATGGTCGTGCCCCTGGCGTTCCTCGTCACGGCCGCGTTCTTCCTCTGGAGCGACCGCAAGGAAGGGTTCTACCTGCTGCCCTTCGCGCCGATGCTCGCGGTGGGCCTGGGCCTCGCGGGCGCCGCGCTCTGGGACCTGCTGAAGTGGGCCAACGTCCGCCTCACGCGGGAGAGCGCGCCGCGTCTCGCGCCCGTTGCGATGGGCCTCGCTGCGCTGATGATCGTCATGCCCGCCTACGCCGCGGCCAACGACAGCTATCACATGTACGCGCTGGGCGAGACCAACGAGAAGTACCTGGGCGAAGGCACGAAGGACGCCGCGATCTACATCCACGCGCACGACCCGAGCGCCATCCAGTACGGCACGCTCCTGGGCCGCTTCACGCTCTACTGGTACGACGAGCAGCCCGCCTACCACTGGTACGTGGACCACACGTTCGTCGAGAGCCAGATCGCCTCGGGCCACCTCAAGTACGTCGTCAAGGACAACTACATCGGCCTCGCGTTCGACGACCAGTACATCGACGACCTGATCAACCAGCACCACGGCAAGCTCGTCGCGGAGTACCGCAACGGCTGGGGCAAGGTCGAGGTGTTCGAAGTCAGCCCCTAGCCTCAGCCTCAGCCTCAGCCTCGGCCTCAGCCTCAGCCCCTAGCCTCAGCCTCCATCCCTCCAGCCACAGAGGACACAGAGGTCACAGAGGAGCGAGAAAACCCGCCTCCGTGACCTCCGTGTCCTCCGTGGCTGGAGGGGAGCGCCACGCTGCACGACACGAGGAGGCCGAAGTCTACCCGGTAACACGAGCGAGCGGCGGCTTGGCAGCGAAGAGCGACGGCCCGGCATCCAGCACCAGGACGGCGCCGTCGCGGTGGTGCGACGTGTCGTTGGTGGCGGCCGGGTTGTCCGCGCAGCCCTCGGTGCAGCCGTCGGTGAACGCGACGAACACCCGCCCGTCGGCGTCGTGCGCCATGTCGATGAAATCGAGCATGTTGCGGCACGGGTTGCTGCCGCCGTCGAGCCAGACGCAGCCGATCTGCACGGGGTCGGCGTCGGGCGTGGCCTGCGTCGTGACGAACGTCGGGTCCTTCGCCGCGGCGTCGAAGCTGTAGGTCACGAACATCTGCCAGCGCGTCGCGTTGGGTGCCTTGCTGGGCGTCTCGGTCGTGTCGCGGTTGGCGAGGTACGCCATCGCGATGCGGCCGTTGTCGCCGCTCGTGATGACCGTGAACACGCTGCTCTTGACATCAGCGGGCGCGACGCGCCACGGCCCTTCCCACGTCTGGAAGTGGTCCTTGCTGCGCACCAGGTAGGGGATGTGGTCGCCGCCGCGGTAGAGCATGTAGGCCGTGCCGTCGGGCGTCACGGTGATATCAGGGTCGATCTCCTCGGCGCCGTGGACCTTCGGGCCGTGCTGCACGGTCCACGTCAGGCCGTTGTCCTCGCTGACGCCGACCACCGGGCCGTCGCAGCCCAGGTTGATCGGGACGAAGACGGTGCCGTCGGGCGCCGCGGCCGGGTGGCCGTTGATGCCGCCGCAGCCGTCCACCGGGGCGATGGCGACGGGGCGGTCGTACGCGAAGTCCATGCCGCCGTCCAGGCTCACCGCGCAGTCGGTGGCGACGTCCTTGTTGTAACAATAGTAGACCACGTTGGGGTACACCATGTCCGCGGGCTTGGGCGCGGGGCCGTGCCAGTGGGCCGTCATGACCTTCTGGTGGTCGTTGCTCGGGATGCCGCACGTCATGGGCTTCATCGTCCACGTCGCGCCTTCGTCGTCGCTCCAGATCATGTTGGAGCAGAGCGTGCTCGTCATGTGGTCGGCGAAGACGCGGCCCGTGTCCGGATCGACCCAGAGCATCGGGTCGCTGCTGCGCGTGTAGCCCGAGAGCGGCGTGGACTGCACCTGCGCGGGGAACGCGGCGGTCAGGTTGAACACGATCTCCCACGTCTTGCCGTGGTCCTTGCTGCGCATCGTGTTGGCGCCGGCGATCTCGAAGACGTTGCCCTTGGGCGTGACGCCGATGTTGGGCTCGCCGCCGCGGCTCTTCATCATGACCTCGGTGAAGTTGAGCGAGGCGAACTCCGTGGGGAGCGCGGTCGCGTTGCCCAGCGCGTCGTACGCCAGGAGCTTCGGAAGCTCCGCGGTCGAGGTGGTCGCCGCGGGCGTCAGGTTCGAGGGCGAGACGCACCCCGCCAGGACGAGGGCGAGCAGGGCGGCGGCAAGGAGGACGCGCATGGGCGCCGCACCGCCCGCGGCGGGCCATAACCTTTCTTGCGCGGCAGCCTCTCGCGCGCCGTGGACCTCGCCGCCGCGATCAAGCCCGCGCGGGGCGGCTGCGCGCTGGAGGTCGAGGTGGTGCCGGGCGCGCGGACGTCGCGCTTCCCCGCGGGCTTCAACCCGTGGCGCGGCCGGATCGAGGCCAAGGTCCGCGCGCCGCCGGAAGACGGCCAGGCCAACGCGGAGCTGGTGGACCTCGTGGCCGCGGCGCTGGACGTCCCCCCCGCGCGGGTCCGCGTCGGCGCGGGCGCCACGAGCCGGCGCAAGACGATCCTCGTCGAGGGGCTCGCCCCGCAAGAGGCTGCCTCGCGGCTGGGACAATCGGCAGGGTGAAGGACGCGGTGGACCCCATCTCCCGTTCGTGGAGAGCCAGACCGCGCTGCTCCTCCTGGGCGCGACCGACCTCGCGGTGGCCGGCGCGTTCGCCTACGTGGGCCTCGCCTTCGCGCGTCGCCCCCAGAGCGGAGAGGGACGCCTCGCCGCGCGCCTCTTCAGGGTCTGGTGGTTCGGCATCGCGCTGGCGGGCGTCGGCGCCGCGCTCGCGAGCATGCTGGCGAGCCGGGACGCCGACCCGCGGCACCTCGACGCGGTCAACCTGGCCAGCCTCGCCGCCTACGCCGCGGCGCTCGTGGGCTTCGTCACCTACCTGGACTACCTCTACCGCGGCTCGCACCGGCTGCTCGTCCCGGTCGCGGCGGGCTTCGCGGCGCTCGTGGCCTGGTCGGTCGTCGACGGCCTCGCCAACCCCGCGACGGGCTACGCGTTGACCGCGTGGCGCCCCGTTCCGATCCGCGCGGCCTCGTTCGGCCCGCCGCCCGCGCTGACCGCCGCGCTGCTCCTGATCCCCACGCTCGCGAGCGTCGTGGCCTACGCCAGCCTGCTGCGGAGGGCGCCCGCCGCGGCCTGCGCGCGCATCCGGCTCGTGAGCCTCTCGCTGGCGCTCTGGCTCGCCGGGGCGGGCGTCACCTCCTTCCCGGGCCTGGGCGACCGGCTCGACGTGCAGGCGCTCGGCCGCGGCCTGATCGTCCTCGCCGCGTTCGGCGTGCTGCGCGCGTACGGCTCCGCGCCGCCCCGCGCCTCCGCCGAGGCCAGGCGCGACCGGCTCGCGGCAAGGGTCGCCGAGCTGATCTAGAACCCGTTTCACGCCCTCGTTTCGGAGCGGTCCGGTCGAGGAGGGGTCGGATGCGAGGCGCGCGATCCCGAAGGAATCGCAGCGCGCTTTCGAGCGGTCGCGCAACGAAGCAGGCGGCCCCTCATCGGCCGGACCGGCGAAACGAGGGCGTGAAACGGGTTCTGAGGAGCCCCGGCCGCTTGGCAAAGGTATTCGTAGGGGCGCCGGGTTGGCTCGGGTGAACCGGGAGACCTCGCGTCTTCCCTTCACATTCACCATCCCTCGGACGCGCCATCGCCGTCCGCGTCGCGCCCCTCGTGGGCAGCAGCCGCATGATGTACGTGAGCCCGATCCCGCGGCTCCCGGTTCCCAGGAGAACAGCACGGCATGTCCGGCTCCAACCTCAACATCGACCCCACGACCACGAAGTACCTGATCCGCGCGAGCATCGCGGCGGAAGGCGTCATCGAGAAGCCCGACGTCGTCGGCGCCATCTTCGGCCAGACCGAAGGCCTGCTCGGCGAGGACCTCGACCTGCGCGACCTCCAGAAGAGCGGCCGCATCGGGCGCATCGAGGTCATCATCGACTCCAAGAAGGGCAAGTCCACCGGCGACATCCACCTGCCCTCGTCGCTCGACAAGGTCGAGACCGCGATCCTGGCGGCGGCGCTGGAGAGCATCGACCGCGTCGGCCCCGCCAAGGCCGAGATCAAGGTGCGCGGCATCGAGGACGTCCGCAGCGTGAAGCGCGACATGGTCATCAGCCGCGCCCGCGAGCTGCTGGGCATGATGGGCGAGGCCGGCGTGGGCGAGAGCGCCTCCATCATGGAGGCCGTGCGCGACTCCGTGCGCGTCGAGGACATGGTCAGCTACGGCCCCGACCGCCTCCCCGCGGGCCCCAACGTCTCCAAGTCCGACAGCATCATCGTGGTCGAGGGGCGCAACGACGTCGCCAACCTCCTGCGCCACGGCATCAAGAACGCCATCGCGGTCGAGGGCACCAACGTCCCGCAGACGATCGTGCAGCTCTGCAAGGACAAGAGCGCGATCGCGTTCGTCGACGGCGACCGCGGCGGCGAGCTGATCCTCAAGGAGCTGCTCCAGGTCGCGGAGCTCGACTTCATCGCCCGCGCGCCCCGCGCGCACGAGGTCGAGGAGCTGACCCAGAAGCAGCTCATCAAGGCGCTGCGCAACAAGATCCCCGCCGACCAGTTCATCGAGCTCTACAGCCTCGAGGGCGGCAACCGCCCGCAGCGCGACAACCCGCGCGCCGGCGACCGCCGCGGCAGCCGCGGCCGTGGCCCCGCGATGGCCGAGGAGGACGAGGACGAGGACGTCGACCTCACCAGCCCCATCGAGGGCGTCGACATGACGCCGATGGTCCCGCAGCGCTCCGAGGTCCGCCGCGACGAGCGCCGCGACCGCAGGCGAGCCGAGGAGGCCGACGCCCGCATGGGCGTTGAGCCGCAGCGCCGTGACGACCGCCGTGGCGACGAGCGCCGCGGCCCCCGCGGCGAGGACCGCCGCGAGCGCGAGCCCCGCGAGGAGCGCCAGCCCCGCGAGGCCCGTGAGCCGCGCGAGGAGCGCGAACCCCGCGAGATGCGCGAGCCCCGTGAGGAGCGCGAGCCCCGCGAGGTCCGTGGCGAGGCCCGCAGGCCGCAGGCCGAGGGCGAGGCCGAGCCGCAGTTCGGCCGGGCGCGCGAGATGCGCGAGGAGCGCCAGCCGCGCGAAGAGCGTGCGCCCCGCGAGATGCGCGAGGAACGCGCCCCGCGCGAGGAGCGCCGCGAGCGCCGTGGCGACCGCCAGGAGCGCGCGCCCCGGATGGACGCCGACGAGGCGCCGACCCAGGCCGAGCCTGCGATGGAGTCCGAGCCCGCCGCGCCCGCGCGCCCGACGGGCGACCGCGAGGGCAAGTTCCTCGCGATCCTGGAGGAGCTCTCCGGCAAGCTCCAGGCCGTGCTGCTGACCGAGACGTTCGAGCGCGTCGGCGACAAGGTGGCCGTGCGCGACCTCGCCGACACGCTGAAGAAGGACACCCCGGGCGTCGCGCACGTCGTCTTCGACGGCGTCGTGACGCAGCGCCTCATCGACATCGCGCTTGACAAGAAGATCCAGACGCTCGTCGGCGTCAAGACGGGGAACATCA
>JAXDQU010000111.1:0-23499 GCA_034667685.1 Thermoplasmata archaeon
AGCCCTGAGTCCGGAGTCCAGAGCCCCGAGCCCGGCGGGGCGGGCAAAATCCTCTTCCCTCCCGCGCCGGCTGCCGCGCCCATGACCAAGTGGGCCATGATCACGGGCGCGTCCAGCGGCATCGGCGAGGCGACGGCGCGCGCCCTGGCGGCCCGGGGGTACGCGCTCAAGCTCGTCGCCCGGCGCGGGGAACGGCTCGACGCGCTCGCGGACAGCCTCGCGGGCGCCAAGACGCAGGTCGTGCCCCTGGACATCCGGGACGCCGCCGCGCTGCGCCTGCTGGACGCCTCGCACCCCGACCTCTTCGGGGAGGTGGACGTGCTGGTCAACAACGCCGGCCTCGCCCGCGGCACCGAGCCGCTCCACGAGGGCAACCCGGACGAGTGGGACGAGGTCATCGACACCAACGTCAAGGCGCTCCTGCGTGTGACGCGGCTGGCCGTGCCGCACATGGTCAAGCGCGGCCGCGGCCACGTGGTCATGCTGGGCAGCACGGCGGGCCACTGGGTCTACCCCGGCGGCGCGGTCTACTGCGCCAGCAAGCACGCCGTGAAGGCGATCACCGAAGGCCTGCGGATGGACCTGCACGGGAGCGGCGTGCGCGTCACGAGCGTCGACCCGGGGCTCGTCACCGGCACCGAGTTCAGCGACGTGCGCTTTCGGGGCGACCACGAGCGCGCGCGGACGGTCTACAAGGGGCTGGAGCCGCTGACGCCCCAGGACGTCGCCGAGACGATCGCGTGGTGCGTCGAGCGCCCGCCGCACGTCAACGTCCAGGACGTCGTGCTCACGCCCACGGCCCAGGCCTCGGTGACGATGGTGAAGCGCGCATGATCGACTTCACGAACGGCCCCACGGGCATTCCGTCGGCGGTCCTCTTCCTTCTCGTCGGATTGGTCGTCACGTTCTCGGGCTTCCGCCTCGCGCAGGGGCTCGCGGGCCTCGCGGGCTTCCTCTCCGGCTTCGCGGTGGGGCTGCTCCTGGGCGCCCTGCTGGCCGGGCCCGTGGGCGCGCTCGTCGTGGGCGTGATCGCCGGCATCGCCTTCGCGATCCTCTTCGTCATGGCGTTCCGTCTCGTGGGCGGGCTGCTCGCGGCCATGCTGGGCGTCTCCCTGGCGCTCGCGCTCGGCCTGCCCGTGTGGGCCGTGATCCTCGTCGCCCTCGTCGCGGGCGTGATCGGTCTGATGGCGAACAAGGTCGTGCTGATCGTCGCCACCGCGGCCATCGGCGCCTCCATCGCCTCCGCGGGCGGCGTCTACCTTCTCGGGCGCATGGGCGTCGCGTTCCCCAAGGCGGACCTCGCGTTCCTTCTCGGGGCATTGGGCCTGGCTGTGCTGGGCATCGCCTCGCAGGTGCGCGCGCTCCGCGAGTCGAGATGATTGCGAAACTTTCCATCTAGAGTAAGATGATGCATCGCACGTCCGTTCGGGCCCGCGCATGGCTCGGTCCATCACCCTGTCAATCGGAATCGTCCTGCTTGCATTGCTCGGAACCGCCGCCGCCTCGGCGGGCCTCGTGGGCGCCACGTCCGCGCCGGTGAAGCACTTCATGCCCACGCAGCTCAACGCGCCCCAGCCCCTCGGCTCCGCGTCGCCCGCCGTGAGCAACATGGTCTACGGCGGCGGCCCCGTCCAGACCGCCCCCAAGGTCTACCTCGTCTTCTGGGGCTGGACCTCGGGCGACCCCTCGGGCGAGGCGCCCGTCCTCGCGAAGTTCTTCGCGGGCGTCGGCGGCTCGAGCTGGGCCAACATCCAGACCCAGTACTCCAGCATCGGCAACCCCTCGGGCCAGCTCGCGGGCACCTGGTGGGACAACAGCAGCGGCTTCCAGACCATCCCCGACCTCTACGTCGGCAACGAGGCGCTGCGCGCGGAGGCCCACTTCGGGTACAATGCGAACGCGGACTACATCATCGCGACGCCTCACCTGCACAACGACGCCGAGTTCGGCGCCCAGTACTGCGCCTGGCACAGCAACATCGCGGACTCCGCGGGCAAGCAGGTCGCGTACACCGACCTCCCCTACATTCCCGACGCGCAGCTGGGCACCTGCGGCCAGAACTTCGTGAACGCGGGCGCCGCGGGCAACCTCGACGGCGTGACCATCGTGGGCGGCCACGAGTACGCCGAGGCCGTCACCGACCCCATCCCCACGACGGGCTGGGCCGACACCTCGGGCCAGGAGAACGGCGACAAGTGCGCCTGGAACAGCGGCCCCGGCGCCACCGCCCAGAACATCGTCCTGAGCACGGGCACGTTCGCGGTCCAGTCGCTCTGGAGCAACGCGGCGTCCGCGTGCGCGATCCACTACCCGTAGGCTCTCCGAGCCGGGGCCCCCGCGTGGGGGCCCTTTCCTTCTTTTCTTGTTACCCTTCCACGCGAGACGTGGCTTCATTCCTCCACAAAGTGGTTCCCATCCGCGGGGCCTCGGCGCTGCTGGCTTTCGAAGCCGGGAGTTCCAATCATGAACGTGCGAGTCATCGGCATCGCCGCGCTGCTTCTCACCGTCCTGCTATCTCCGCTCGCGTCGGCGGATCCAAGCTACCGCATCTCCGCGGGGACGGACACGCTGAACACCACGAGCGCGGACATCGGCGTCAGCGCGGACGGCTCGACCGAGGCCGCCGTCGTCTTCGTGGGCTGCGGGGGAGGCGACACGGTCGTCTCGCGCCTCGACGACGTCGTCGGCGTGCCCGGCGTCGAGGGCGTCCCCTCGGTGGGCCAGACGCGCCTCTCGATGACGCACCTCTGCATGTTCACGAACGGCATCCCGGGCCACGGCACGGTCTACCTGAGCCTCCAGAGCGAGCGCATCCCCGCGGACGGCGAGCTCTTCGGCGCGGGCGCCCCCAGCGGCGGCGAGATGGAGGTCACGTTCGAATCCGGCGACTCGGGCACGTTCACCTCGACGCTGGTCGTGAACTACGACCTGCGCGACGGGCAGGACGGCCCGATCTTCACGTCCAGCTCCACCGGCCCGATCACGGCGACCGCCGCGCCCTGGGAGCGCGAGGCGGGCGGCGACCCCGTCCGGGCCTTCTGCCACACCAGCGACCCGAAGCTCGCCGCGATGTGGCTCGCCGAGCACCACTGCGTCATCGCCGGGGGATCGACCGCGGGCGACTTCGTCCCCGGCAAGGGCCCGAACGCGGACGAGCCTCACAGCGCCTCGCGCCTGATCCTGCCGGCGCACGGCCCCAACCTCGCCGGCGGCTTGTGCGACGTCGCCACCAACCCGAACTACGTCCCGCAGCAGGCGGTCCACGTCTTCGCCCACGGGGCGACCTCCGCGCGCAACCGCGGCCTGATCGTGACGTCGTTCGACACGAGCGGCTGCCTGGCGGGCGACGGCGATCGCGAGACCGCCTACGGCGGCGCCGAGTTCCCCGAGTATCCGCAGGGCACGGCGTGCGACTCGCCCACCGGCCACCACAACGGCGGCCCGGGCGCGACGGTCACCGTCCAGAGCAACACGCTGGCCCTCCCCGTGGTCTACGTGGCGGGCACCGACGGCCAGCAGCCGGGCGTCGATGTGGTCACCTCGCCCTGCACGGGGAACCACGTCATCTCGGACAGCTACGACGTCGATCCCTTCGACTGCGGCCAGGGCGCCATCGGAGTGTATCTCGTCGCGACCGCCACGTCCGCCACGCTGGAGCCCAACGTCAACCCGCACACGGGCTCGACGACGGACCCGGACCCGTGGGCCGCGCTCTACGGCGCGATCCCGACCGGCTCCGCCCGCGGGGACCCCAACGGCGGCGAGTGCCAGGGCGTCGACGGCAGCGCGTGGGCTGCGCTCGACTTCGGGCCCGTCGACATGGGGGGAGGCGTCCTCCAGAGCACGCCGATCTCGGGCACCATCACCGCCCCGTGAGCCGCGCTCAGGGGTTCCCCTTCGCCCGCATCTGGGCCTGCGGCTCCGGGTGCGGGCGGTCCTCCAAGAGGACGTAGGCCCACAGCGCGCCGGCGACGATGGCGCCCAGCACGGGGCCGATGAGGTAGACGGCGGCGTTGCCGTAAGCGCCCTCGGCGATCGCGGGGCCCAGCCAGCGCGCGGTGTTCATCGCGGCGCCCGTGAGGGGGCCCACGGCCATGATGTCGGCCGCGACCGTGAAGCCGATGGCGAGGCCGCCCAGGCGGCCGCCGAAGCGCGGGTCGACGCCCGTGCCGAAGACGACCGAGACGAGCAGGAACGTCGCGATGGCCTCGATGAGGATGCCCGTGCCCATGCTCACGGAGCCGTCCGCGGGCAGGTTGGGGATGCCGCCCGCGATGCTCGCGCCACCGAGGCTCGCCTTCGCGAGGAAGCCGGCCAGCACGCCGCCCAGGATCTGGCAGACGATGTTGACGAGCGCCTGCATGACGCCGATCTTGCGGCCCACGAGGAGGCCCACGGTGACGGCCGGGTTGAGCTGGCCGCCCGAGATGCTCATCGTCGCGGAGACGAGGCAAGCCAGGATGAGGCCGTGCGCCAGGGCGATGGCCACGAGGTCGCCCTTGCTGCCGAAGCCACCAAGGATGACGAGCACGCCGATGTAGATGAGCGCGAACGTCCCGATCAGCTCGGCGACGCCTTTCTTCCAGCTTGCAGGCTCCATGTCGGCCATGCGCGCCGGACTCCGGTTCCATGCTATGGATTTGTCGCGGCGCGTAGGTATCGTTTCCAGTGGAGCGCCCCTTGCCTCCAGCCACAGAGGACACAGAGGTCACGGAGGACGGCTGTGAGAACCGCCCCGTGAGCTCTGTGTCCTCTGTGGCTGGGACCGAAAAACCGGAAACGCTCAAGCCTGAAGCCGGACGTGCGCCAAGCATGGCGATCAAGTACTGCGAGTTCGAGCCCACGACGCACCGCAACAAGCGCGTGGCGCAGTTCGTCTTCCTGGACGAGCCCAACGACCCGCACCCGCTCGCCATCTGCGACGTCTGCACGGCCAAGCTGAAGCAGATGCGGCCCGGCGCGATCGTCATGGAGCGCAAGGAGTTCGAGAAGCAGAAGAAGGAGAAGGCGAAGGGCTAGCGCCGCTCCTCTCGCTGCGTCGCGCTGATGCGCTCCTCGCTCGGGGCGGCGAGCGCGCGGCGCGAAACGCGAGCTTCGCTCGCGGTCTTCGCTGCGGCCCTTCGGGCCTTGCTGCGACACCGCGCCCTCGCACCCGCTCGCTTCGCTCGCTCCTTCCTACTCGTCCGGCTCGTACTCCGCGTTCTCGTCGAACACGTCGTAGGCCCTGTCCATCTCCGCCTCGGTGGGCTCCGCGTCGGTCTTGATCGCCGGGAACTTCTCCACCGCGGCGAGCGGCACGTCGAGGATCAGGTCGCCGTCGCCCACGCCGAGCACGGCCTCGAAGGGCACGAGGCGGTCCGCGCTGCCCGCCTTGAGCAGCAGGAACTCGGCCTCCTCCTCGTCGTCCGCGACGAGCAGCGCCGCGAGCGTGCCCAGCGACTCGCCGGCCTCGTTGGTCACGGGCATTCCCTCGCGCAGGTCGACGTCCTCCTCTTCGGGCATCGAAGGTTGGAAGCGGCGCCGAGGCATGAGCGTTCCGTGTGAAGGTGAGCGAAGCGCTCGCGCGTCTGCGTCCGCTGCTGCCCGCGGGCGTCCACGCCGAGGAGGACGACCTGGGGCACCTGCTGCTCTTCGTGCGCCGCGACATGCTGCACCTGGACGCGGACGCGCTCAACGACCGCCTCGCGGCGTGGACGCGCGGCGAGCTGGCGCGGGAGATCCCGGCCGCGATCGCGACGATCTCGTTCCGCCACGCGAGGCCGGTCGATCCGCACGACGCCTCGACGCTCGACCTCCAGGAGGGGTGGCGCGACCTGGAGCCGTGCCTGTGGCTCGAAGGTCCGGAGATCACCGAGGCCCAGGTCGCCGCCCTGCCGCGCGTGCTGCCGCACTTCCTCCGGCTGCTCGAAGGGCGCGGCCGGCCCTCGGGCTACCGCCGCGTGGACGAGGGCAACGCCGAGTGAGCGCCGCGGCGCGCCTTCTCCCAGCGCGCGATCTCGGCGTCGACCCAGCCTTCGAGGCGGTCGCGTGCGACGAGGGTGCCCTGCGGCACGGAGAAGGTGACGTCGCGCACGCCGGGCATCGCGCGCAGGCGCTCCTCGGCGACGTGGGCCTCCGCGTAGGTCCGCACGTAGCCCACGAGGAACGTGCCCGGCGGGTCGTGGTGCGTCACGATGCGGTGCGCGTTGCCGAAGCGGAAGCCCTTGATCGCCTCCGCGTCCTGCGCGCCCACGTAGGCGTTGTAGAGGATGGCGCCTTCCTCGCGCGTCGCGTCGACGGAGGGGAAGGCCATGAGGTCGCCGCGCGCGAACATGGCGTCTCGGCGCTCGCGCACCACGCGCGCGGAGAGCCCGCACGCCTCGGCGAGCGCGCGGACGCTGGCGCGGGGCTCGCGGGCGACCGCGCGCATGACGCGCCAATCCAGCGGTGATAGCACTTCGCGCGCCGCGACCTCGCGCGGGTCGTGGGGCACGACGACGGCCTCGGGCGCGCGTCCCGCCAGGCGGCCCAGCTCCTCGGGGAGCGGCGCCTTCGGGTCCTCGCGGTAGAGCATCGCGACCGTCGCGGTCGGGTACGCGCTGGCGGCCCACGCGACCTCGGGAGCGGCGAGCAGGTCGCGCGGCCCGGCGCGGGGAGCGGGCGCGCCCCAGACGACGAGGCGGCCTTCGCGGCCGAGCGCCTTCGGCGATGGACCGCACGCGAGGCCCAGCCAGATGCCCTCCGCCTCCAGGCGGTCGAGGCGCTTCTTGACGGCCGTCCCGGTGATATCAAGCCGGCGCCCCAGCGCCTCGTAGGAGTCGAACGGCGCGCGCGTCAGCTCGACGAGGAGCCGGCAATCCCGTTCGTCCATCCGCCGCGCTTATCAAGACGCCGCTATTTCAACCAGTGCGCGGGGTGGGCTCAAGCCTGCGCGCCCGTTGAAGGCGCACGTGGACGCGACGACGGGGTGGACGCACACGTTCCCCCGCGAAGGGCGCGCGAAGGCGCGGCTCGCGTTCGCGTCGGGCGTCGCGCCGCGGCTGGAGGTGCGCAGCGCGCCGTTGGGCGACGTCCTCGCGCGCGCGAGCTTCCCCGACCCGGCGCCCCGCGTGGAGATGCGCGGCGACGACCTCGCCATCGACTACCACGGCTTCTTCCGCTTCTTCTTCCTGGGGCGTTACCCGCCCGGGACGCTGGAGCTCAACGACGCCGTCGCGTGGGAGATCGACGTGCGCGGCGGCGTGGCGAAGGCGGACTTCGACCTGCGGGGAGCGGCGCTCCAGCGCATCGAGATCGGCGGCGGCGTCGCGAAGGTCGAGGTGCGGCTCGGGGCGCCCACGGGCATCGTGCCGCTGCGCGTCTCGGGCGGCGCGGCGCGCGTGCGCGTGACCCACCCTCGCGGCGTGGCGGCGCGGCTGCGCGTGAGCGGCGGCGCGGCGCACGTCGAGCTTGGCGAGCAGCGCCTCGGCGCGGTGGGGGGCGGGCTCACGCTCGCCTCGCCGGGCTGGAGCGACGCGGGCGACGGCTACGACGTCAAGATCAGCGGCGGCGCGGCGCGCATCAGCGTCGAGCCTGAGTAACAGAGGAATGACATCATGGACCACACGATCGACGCGCGCGGCCTGCGCCTCACGTACCCCGGCGGCAAGGAGGCCGTCAAGGGCGTGACGTTCCAGGTGCGCGAAGGGGAGTTCTTCGGCTTCCTGGGGCCCAACGGCGCAGGCAAGTCGACCACGATCAAGATGCTCGCGACGCTGCTGCGCCCCAACGAGGGGACGCTCGTCGTCAACGGCCACGACGCGGTGAAGGAGCCCGTCGCGGTGCGGCGCAGCATCGGCTACACGGCGCAGGACACGAGCGTCGACGAGGAGCTGACGGCGCGCGAGAACGTCCGCTTCGCGTGCGAGGCGTACGGCGTCCCGCGGGCGGAGCGCGAGGCGCGCATCGACGAGCTTCTCGGGCTCGTGGACCTCGTGGACGTCGCGGACAAGCGCGCGAGCACGTTCTCCGGCGGCATGAAGAAGCGGCTCGACATCGCGACGTGCCTCGTGCACGGCCCGCCGCTGCTCTTCCTCGACGAGCCCACGACGGGCCTCGACCCGAAGGCGCGCCTGAGCCTGTGGGCCTACTTCCGCGAGCTGAACAAGCGCGGCACGACCATCTTCCTCACGACGCAATACCTCGAGGAGGCGGACCAGCTCTGCGAGCGCATCGCCATCGTCAACGACGGGCAGATCGTCGCGGTGGGCAGCCCCCAGGAGCTGAAGGCGCAGGTGGGCGGCGACGCGCTCGACCTGCACCTGGAGAAGACCACGCCCGACGTGGGCGAGCGCGCGAAGGCGGCGCTCCAGAAGTCGGGCATCCTCCAGGCGGGCGACGTCCTCGGCGTCGTGGGCGACGTCATCACGATCACGAGCCCGCGCGCCAAGCGCATCGGCCCCGACCTCATGCTCGCGCTCAAGCAGGCCGGCATGACCGTCGTGTCGTTCAACGTGCGCTCGCCCACGCTCGACGACGTGTTCCTCAAGCTCACGGGCGCCACGCTCGAAGAGGCGCAGGAGAAGGCGAAGGCGGCGCAGCCCCCGATGCGGCGCGGCCGGGGAGGTCGGTGATATCATGAGCAGCTACGCGGCGGAAGTCTGGTACAACTTCAAGCGATGGATGATCAAGACGGTGCGCAACCCGTTCGTGATCGGCTTCGGCCTGATCCAGCCCATCATCTGGCTGCTGCTCTTCCCGAACGCGATGAAGGGCGCGTCGAGCCTCCCGCTCGACTACGTGGTGTGGTTCGCGCCGGTGGTGGCGATCCAGACCGCGCTCTTCGCGGGCAACGGCAGCGGCATCGGCCTCGTGGAGGACATGCGCATCGGCGTGTTCAACAAGCTCCTGGCGACGCCGATGGACCGCAGCGCGATGTTCGTGGGCAAGACGCTCGCCGGCGCGGCGACGGTCGCGGTGCAGGTGCTGCTCATCGAGATCCTCGCGGCGATCGTCACGAAGGGCGCCTCGGCGCCCACGGGCGTGCTCGGGGCGCTGGGCGTCATCGCCATCGGCATCCTGTTCAGCCTCGGCTTCGCGGGGCTCTCGAACATCATCGCGCTGGCGACGAAGAGCACCGAGGCGACGATCATCATCGGGAACTTCATCCTGCTCCCGCTGCTCTTCGCGTCCGGCGCCTTCGCGCCCCCCGACGTGCTGCCCGGCTGGCTGAAGTTCATCTCCAGCATCAACCCGGTGAACTACGGCATCGAGGCCGCGCGCCACCTGATGCTGCCGCAGAGCGCGCTCGACTCCGGCATCCCGCTGCCCGGCGGCGGCACGGGCCACCTCGTGACGCACAGCCTCGCGTTCGACCTCGCGGTCATCGTGGTCTTCGACGCGATCCTCGTGCTGATCGCGGCGATGATGCTGCGGCGCGCGACCGCGTCGAAGCCCCGCTAACGCAGCAGGTTGCGCACCATGTTGGCGTGGCTGAACTCCCCGAGGCTGATCCACGTGAGACCGGCCTCGGGGCCGAGCAGCTCGCGCGCGATGCGGCGCACGCGCAGCCCCTTCTCGCGCAGGGCAAGGGCGCGGCGGCGCAGGTCGTCGAAGTGGTCCGCCGTCTCCAGGAGGCGCTTGCGCGGCCGCTCCACGATCGGGCCGTGCGCAGGATAGAGCACCGCCGGATCGAGGTCGGCCATGCGGCGCAGGGAGGCGACCTCGGTCACGACGTCCTCTGCGAGGCGTGCGGCGCGGAACTTGCCCATGTACGCGTCGCCGCTGAAGAGCGCGCCCGTGGCCTCGTCGTGGTACGCGACGTGGTCCGCGCTGTGGCCCGGCGTGGGCACGACGCGGAAGCCCTCGACGATCCCCTTCGCGGGCTTCGCCTCGATGGCCTTGGCGCGCGGGTAGCCCCAGAAGAACTGGCGGTAGAGCGGAAAGGGCGGCGTGCCGGAGGCGAGCAGGCGCGCCGCGATCGGGGGCGCGTAGACGACCGCGGCGCGCGGCAGCAGCTCGTGGTTGCCGACGTGGTCCTCGTGCTCGTGCGTCGTGAGGCACGCGCGGACCGGCGCGCGGGCGAGCCAGCGCGCGAACGCGGCGCGCGCCAGGGGCATCGAGGTGTCGATGATCACGTCACCGATGCGATAGGCGGAGACCCACGTCTGGAGCTTGCCGGGGACGACGCGCGCGACGTGGTGGCGCTCCACCCCGCCGTGCGTCTCCACGCGCTCCGCGATGCGCATCAAGGCACGATGGCAGGTCCCTCCACAAAGGTATTTGTCGCTCCGCCGGGAGACGAAGGCGGGTGAAGATCGGCGAGCTCGTCAAGACCTACCGGCTGATCAACGACCCCGAGGCGCCCAACTGGTCGATCAAGTTCGTGGGCGCGCTCGTCATCGTCGCGGGCATCGTGGCCGTGGTCGCCGGGAGCGTCTGGCTCTCGCACGGCTCCTCCGCGCCGCATGCCAACGCCGCCTTCGCGAGCACGCAGGCGAACGGCGACGGAAGCCACACAGACTATGTGGGCTACGCGGCCGCGACGTTCGACCCCAAGCTCGGCTACGCGGCCGGCACGCCCGACGCGCTGCTCAAGGCTTGGAAGGCGCAGCACCCCGGCGCGACGATCCTCGCCGCCGAGCCGATGATGGCCCAGGGGACGCTCGTGGGCCATCAGGTGACTTGGCGCTGAGCCCGCATGTGGCGGAGGATCGCGGCATAGCGCTGCGCGAGGTCCGCCGAGAGCACCACGAACGCGAGGACGAAGAGCCACACGTTCGGGCCCCAGAGGATGCCGTAGAACGTGACGACGACGCCCACGGTCCCCGACGTGCGCGAGAGGCGGTTGTGCACGCCCAGCGCGCCGAAGACCTTCTGCGAAGTGAAGTTCGCCGCGACGTAGAGGATGCCGAACGTGAGGATGAGCGGGAGGTACGCGAGCACCAGATCGGGGCGGAAGAGCCACGCCCAGATCGGCAGGCTCGCGTAGAAGAGCAGGTCGGCCGCGCTGTCGACGTTGGCGCCGAAGCGCGACGCAGTGCCCAGGTGGCGCGCGAGCGGGCCGTCGAGGATGTCCGTCAGGACGGCGAGCAGGACGAGGATCGCGAAGAGCGGCGCGTCGCGCTTGATCGCGGCGCCGTAGGTGACGATGACGAAGGCCACGCGCAGCAGCGAGAGCGCGTGCGGGAGATAGCCCACCCAGGCGGCGCGCGCCGGGCGGGCGGGGCTCGTCTCCACGAGCGGGGAGGGCGGGGCCCGCTACTTAGCCGCTGCGCTACGCCGCGCGAACTATGGCTCCAGCGTGTACCCCTCGCGGATCGGGAAGTCGGTGGACATCCGGCCCGCGAAACGGCCCGGATCGAACGCGCTGATATCAACGAGCGGCTGCTTGCGCAGGAGCTTCGCCGCCAGCGCTTCGCCCGCCGCCGGCGCTCGCATGAAGCCGTGGCCGTTGCCGCCCGCGAGCAGCCAGACCTCGGGCGCATCCGGGTGCGGGCCCGCGAGCAGGAGGCGATCGGGCGTCGCGGCGTCCACGCCGGCCCATGCGTCGGTCGCCTTCGCCTCGGCGAACGCGGGCAGCCGGCGCGCGAGGCGGCGGCGCGACGCAGCCACGAACGTGGCGTCCGCGTCCTGCTGATATCGATCCGGGTCCTCGGGCGTCGTCGTCGTGCCGTCGCCCACGAGGAGCTGGCCGGGCCAGTGCGGCCGGAGGTAGAAGCCCTGCACGGCGTCGTGGAGGATCGGGACCTCGTGCGCGGCCGGCGCCGCGAAGCGCTGCGCCTGCGTGCGGTACGCCTGGAGCGGCGCGTCGAGCCCGACCTCGCGGAGCAGCGCGCGCGTCCAGACGCCCGCCGCGAGCACGACCGCGTCGGCGTCCACCCCATCGAGCGCGACGCGCCCCGCGCTCCGGACGAGACGCGCGGGGCGCGCGACCTGCTCGCGGCCCATCATCTCCAGCGTCATCGCGCGGATCTCGCAGTACATCCGCGGCAGCGCCCACAGGTCGCGCGGATAGTGGACCGCGAGCGCCACGTCGTCGAGCCGCACCCCTTGATGACGCGGAAGCTTCGCGACGTCCTCCGGCGTCATCACCCGCGCGTCGGCGCCATGCGCGCGCTGGAAGGCCGCCATGCGCTCCGCGGCGCCGGCGAGACGCTCCGGCACGAGCGTCGTCGAGCCCACGTGGTGGACGTCGTACGCCCAGCCCGCCTCCTTCGTCTCGCGCTCCAGCTCGTCGAGCAGGGCCATGCTGCGGCGCACCAGCGCCAGGCTCCCGGCGTGCCACATCCCCTCGCACACGAGCCCCGCCCCGCGGCTGCTCGTGCCGGACCCGGCGGAGCGCTCCTCCACGAGCACGACCTCCGCGCCGCCCTTGGCGAGGTGGTACGCCACCGACGTCCCCATGACGCCCGCTCCGACCACGGCGACCCGCATCGCCCCGGCCAGCCCGCGGAAACGCCAAATAACCGTCCAAAGCCGCTCCAGACTCTTTATACCAGTCCGAATCGGCTGGAGCCCGAAGAGCGGCCGGGAAGCCGGCCCTCTTGGAGCCGTTGCCTCCACAACCCCGGGCGGGTCGCCTCCCACCCCCCATCCCGTTTTCCCGCCCGGGATGACTTTTCTTGGCGCACTCCGCCAGGTCCGGCCGAACTCCGGTTCGGCCTCGCCGCGCCCTTGCGCGGCGGGCTGCGGCCCCTGACGTTGACCATGCTGGGCTGGTCGCGGTCAGGTGACTAGACACCTGGGAATCCGACGCCACGTCACCTGTCTAGTCACCTGACCCGCCGTGCTCCGACAAGGTGTCTAGTCACCTGCACCACGGCCCCGCCCCGGCGCCTGCCGAGAGCCAAGGCTCCGCCCGCGCCAGAAACGGATGCAAGAAAAGGGATTGCCGCGCCGGCGCGGAGCATCCGCGCCGACGTGGTTCGAGCGGGCGGATTACGCCTGCTTCTTCTTCATCATTCGGCCGAACTGCGGTTCGGCCTCTCATGAAGAAGCGGCAGGCGTTCGGCTGCGGCCTCACGCCTGCTTCTTCTTCATCACGACCACGACCGCGATCGCGATCACGGCGAGGACGCCGAGGATCAGGAGCGCGATGCCGAGGCCCGCGAAGCCCGTGCTCGTCGACTGGACGGGCTGGGCGGCCGCGATGGCGAAGTAGGAGAAGCTGGGCGTCTGGGCGCTGAACGTGTACAGGCCGTTGGCGTCGGGGCCGCCCACGAGCGTCGTCGTGATGGGGACCCACTGGCCGTTGACCTGGTGGAGCAGCGTGATGTCCGAGGCGCTCTTGCCCATGGCGAGGAGCTCGGCCTGCGTCACGTGGAAGGTGACGGTGGCGCTCTGGACGCCGCCGGCGCCGAGGCTCGTCGAGATCTGGAGGATCTTGAGCGCGTTGAAGCTCGTGGCGCCGCTGGACGAGGGGGTGGTGACCTGGAGCGTGATCTGCGAGAGCTGCGAGCCCTCGGGGACGTTGATGGCGCTCTGGGTCGCGTCGGTGGGCAGGTACTCCTGGACGCTGACCTGGACGTTGCTGCCGTCCGCGCCGGGGACGATGCTGACGGAGCCGACGTGGCGCTGCGCCTCGGCGTTCGCGAGCACCGTGTTGAGGAGCTGCGGGTTCGAGGTGATCGCCTGGCGGGCCTGGTCGTTCTGGAGCAGGTTGCCCATGGCGGCCGCGTTGTGCGACATCGCGTCGAGGACGCTCGGGTTGTTGACGACGGCGTTGATCAGCGCGGTGGCGCTGCCGCTCTCCTGGAGCATGCTGGTGACGGCGGTCGGGTTGGACGCGATGGTCGCCGCGAACGCGTTGTCGCTGCCCATCTGGCTCGTGACGGCCGCGCGGACGTCCGCGTTGGAGAGCGCAGCGCCGGCGCCGAGGCCGGAGGAGAGGATGGCGTTGAGCGCGGTCGGGTTGCCCAGGATCGCGGCGCGGCTGCTGGCGTCCGCGAGCAGGGTGTTGAGGGCTGCGGGGGCCGAGGCGAGCTGCTGGAGCTGCGTGGGGTCGCTGAGCGCGGCGCTGAGGGACGCGTGGTCGCTGACCAGGTTCGCCACGACGCTGTCGGGGATGACCGACGCGGTCTCGAGGGGCGTGGAGCTGGGGGTGTCGAAGTTCAGCGTCACGGGCTGGCCCTGGTGGACGTTGCCCACGGGGAGGGTGACGGTGACGGGGCCGGAGACGGGCGTGCTGGGCACCTGGATGGTGTAGCCGGTCCCGGCGCCGCCGACCTGGCCGAGCACGCCGCTCGCGACCAGGATGGTGGGCACGATGAGAAGGAACGCCAGCGCCGCGGTGGCGGTCGTGGCGAGCGCGAAAGTCTTGGTGGGAACCTGGGCCATGCTCCAGCCTCTACGGGCCGGTCGACCCACTCAGCCATGATAAGCGTTCTGGAGGACAGCTTCAGACGTGGAAGCGCGCCGCCAACAGGGGCATCACGAGGAACAGCATCGAGTTCGTGATGCCGTGGCTGATGGAGACGCCCACCAGGCTTCCCGTCCGGCGGACGGTGAAGCTGTAGAGGAAGCCGACGGAGCCGACGAAGAGGACGTCGAGCCAGCTCTCCCAGCCGGTGTGGAGCACGGCGAAGAGGAGGCTGACGAAGACGATGCCCGGGAGCCAGCCCATCGCCTCGCCGGCGTAGCGCTGGAGCATGCCGCGGAAGAGCAGCTCCTCCATGAGGCCGGTGGAGACGAACAGGATCACGATGGGCGCCGCGAGGCTGCGCAGCCCGAGCTGCTGGACCAGCGCGCCCGGGTGGAGGATGTGCCACTCGGCGTAGCCCAGGACGAAGCCGAAGAGCGCGATGCCGGCCTCCAGGGGCCAGTGGCGGCGCTCCGGAAGGCGGAGGCCGAGGCTCTTCAGCTCGGGCTTCAGTAGACGGATCGACGCCACGATGCCGGCGTACAGGATGATCGCCAGGATGGAGAACCACTGGATGTAGGAGAACTCCGCGAGCGGGCTCGTGAGCGAGACGATGCGGATCAGCGGAACGGGCAGCATCGCCACCTCCAGGCGCGCGAGGGGCGCGTTGAGGCGGCGCACGAGCGGCGCGTGGGTGCCCAGGACCACGAGCGCGAGGCCATGGAACCCGATGGAGAGGCCCGCGGCCGTGTGCGCGGACATCGAGAGGCGCAGGAAGGGGAGGGCGAGCGGGAGGACCTGGCTGACCTCGCCGCAGGCGATCACCGCGAAGATGACGGCGATGGTGGGCCAGGTGCGGGAGAAGGGCGTCTGGGCGAGGCGGCCTTCGAGCGTCGGCGCCTTGCTGCGGCCCAGGACCGTCATGGACGCCAGCGGGCGCTGGTCCTTGACCCCCACCACGTCGAACTGGGTCGTCGTGACCATTCGGATCCCGGGAGCGTCCTGGGGGGGCATGGATATCGGGAGTTGGGGTACGCGCCTTGGCCGGGGGCGCTACATGCGCACGTTGAGGACGGGCTCTTCGCGCTCCGCCGGGTCGAAGTGGCGGTGGACACGCTCCAGGTCGGCGACCAGCATGCCGCCGCGCTCGGTGATCTTGTAGCCGCCGCGGACCGCGTCGGCCTCGATGAAGCTGCGCTCCAGGAGGAAGTCCAGGTACCGGGTCAGCATCTCGTACGACAGGTTGGCGCCGTACATGATGCGGGTCTTCTTCTCGCCCTTCCGGACCAGGCGGAGGATGTCGAGGGTGATGGCCACGTCGCTTCGCTTTCCGCCCAACATGGAGGTCCGCTCTAGAACACTCCAACGACCGTCCGACAATAAGTGTTTCTCACGTTGCGTCGAGACAACGCCGTCGTTTTGTGGTGCGCGGCTGAATCTGGACGTTGAACCTTAGCGCAGACCCAGCGGCGCGTTGCAGCCGGTGCATCGGGTGCGGAGGGGGCGCTGGCCGGTGTCCTCGACCGCGTTCACCGTCTGGCAACGGGGGCACCGGAGCTTGACAATCCGGACGGGTTGGGGCTTGGGCTGAGGCTGGGGGCTGGCGGCTGGCGCCGCCAGCGGCACGATCCCCTCCGCGCCGCAGACCGGGCAGTGGGCCATCAGCGGGCGGACGAGCGTGTCGGCGACGCGGAACTGCGTGCCGCAGGTCCCGCACCGGATCTCGTAGACGTCCTCGTCGAGCACCGGCGCCTCGTCCGCGAGCAGGTACTCCTCCGTCTCGCGCCCGGGCCGCGCGGCGCGACCCCCGAAGACCAGGTACGCCTCGGCCGTGCCCAGCAGCAGGACGACCACGATCAGGCCGAGGAAGGCGTTGCGGTCCTGGCCGCCGCGCAGCGCGAAGAGCGCGACGCCCGCGACGAGGACGAGCGCGGAAAGGCCGAGCACGACCAGCGAGAGCGTCCGCCGCGTGTCGCCTTCCATCGGGGACCTCAGAGGTTGATGCCGACGATCCAGACCGCCAGGCCCGTGAAGAGGATCATGAACAGCGAGCCGAAGGTCGCGCGCACCGAGGTGACGTCCTCGGGATATTTGAGCGCCTGGAGCACGGGGCGGAAGCCCAGGACCGCGGCCAGGATCGGGATCCAGCCCAGCGCCCAGTTGGCGCCGCCCATCACGAGCCAGAGCACCGCGGCCAGCGCGCCGCCCACCGCCCCGAGGCCGAGCGCCACGAAGGCCGCGCGCGCCCCGAGCACCTCGCGGCGGACGAAGGCGCCCTCGTCGAACTCGGGGAGCTGGAACTCGTAGCCCGCTTCGCCCGGCTCGGCCTCTTCGCGCTTCGACTTCGACATGGGGATGGGTCGCGCAAGCTGGGGGGCGTAGAAGAGGGTTTCGGGGTGGTGCCGGAGGGCGAGGGCGAGGAAGAGGGCGCGGCGCGATCGCGAGGACGTTTGCCGGCGCTCCCTTCCCAACACCGAGAATCCCGGAATCCGCGGATGCCTCGGATACGAGGTGTCAGGAAAGGAGCGCCACGACGACGAGCATGGTCGGCGGCACACCCTCGCCCTCCATGCAGAAGCCCCCAATCTTTATCCCCCACCGCCCGGCTGCGCCGACCCATGTTCAAGAAGGTCCTCGTGGCGAACCGCGGCGAGATCGCGGTGCGGGTGTTCCGCGCCTGCCGCGAGATGGGGATCAAGACCGTCGCGGTCTACTCCGAGGCGGACGCCGACGCGCCCCACGTCAAGATGGCCGACGAGGCCGTGCTGCTGGGCCCCGCGCCTTCGCTCCAGAGCTACCTGGTCAAGGAGAAGATCATCAAGGCCGCGCAGGACACGGGCGCCGACGCCATCCACCCGGGCTACGGCTTCCTCTCCGAGAAGAGCGACTTCGTGCGCCTCTGCGAGAAGGCCGGGATCAAGTTCATCGGCCCCACCTCGAAGGCGATGGATGCGATGGGCGACAAGGTGTCGGCCAAGCGCAACGCGATCAAGGCCGGCGTGCCCGTGGCGCCCGCGTCCGACGGCGCGGTGCACGCGGGCGACGCGAAGAAGGTCGTCGAGAAGATCGGCCTCCCGGTCATCGTCAAGGCGGTGCACGGCGGCGGCGGCATGGGCATGCGCGTCGTGCGCAGCATGGACGAGCTCGACAAGGCCGTCCGCGACGCGAGCGCGCAGGCCGCGAGCGCCTTCGGCAGCGAAGAGGTCTTCATCGAGAAGTTCATCGAGGACCCGCACCACATCGAGTTCCAGATCCTGGGCGACGAGCACGGCCACGTGATCTACCTGGGCGAGCGCGAGTGCAGCATCCAGCGCCGCAACCAGAAGCTCCTCGAGGAGGCGCCCTCGCCTTCCATCACGCCGGAGCAGCGCAAGGAGATCGGGGACCGCTGCGTGAAGCTCGCGAAGAGCGTCGGCTACTCGTGCGCCGGCACGATGGAGTTCCTCTACAAGGACGGCCAGTTCTACTTCATGGAGATGAACACGCGCCTCCAGGTCGAGCACCCGGTCACGGAGCTCGTCACCGGCGTGGACCTCGTGAAGTGGCAGCTCCGCGTCGCGAGCGGCGAGAAGCTCACCATCAAGCAGGATGACGTCAAGATGCGCGGCCACGCGCTGGAGCTGCGCATCAACGCCGAGGACGCCTACAACGGCTTCGCGCCCGCGCCCGGCCTCGTCACGAAGCTCGTGCGCCCCGCGGGCCCGGGCGTGCGCGTGGACGACGGCATCGCGGAGGGCTTCACCATCCCCAGCACGTATGATAGCATGGTGATGAAGCTCATCACGCACGCCGAGACGCGCCACGACAACCTGGAGCGGATGGACCGCGCGCTCAACGAGCTCGTCCTGGAAGGCCAGCTCAAGACCAACGTCCCCTTCCACCGGATGGTGCTCCACAACAAGGCGTTCGTCGCCGGCCAGCTCGACACGGGCTTCATCGCGAAGCAGAAGATCATGGAGGCGCTGGAGGCCGAGGCCAAGGTCGCGGCCCGCGCCCGCGCGGAGCGCGCCGCCGTGCTCGTCGCGGCCCTCACCCGCGCGCCGGGCGGGGGGATCCGCGGCGTCCACCACCGACAGACGGCGCCGAAGCCGCTCGCGGGCCCCGAGGCGGCGACCCCTGCCTGGGCGATGCGCCACAGGAGGATCTGATATCATGCGCGTCCTCATTGAAATCGAAGGCGAGGAGTACGAGTGCGTGCTCCAGCGCGAGGGCGAGGTCGTCAAGGTCGACGTCGGCGGCACGCCCTTCGAGGTCAAGCTCGGCGAGGGCGGCCAGGTCACGTTGGGCGGCAAGCGCCACGTGGTCGAGCTGCGCGAGAAGGACGCCCGCATCGACGGCCAGGACGTGCGCTTCCGCATCGCCGACCTGCGCGCGGGCGGCGCGGGCGAGAAGGGCGGCGCGCGCGGAGCCCGCATCCGCCCCCCCATGCCCGGCAAGATCGTCAACGTCGCCGTGCAGGAGGGCCAGGAGGTCGCCGCCGGCCACGTCCTGCTCATCCTCGAAGCGATGAAGATGCAGAACGAGATCGTGGCTCCTTCTGCGGGAACGATCAAGAAGATCCACGTCAAGCCCGGACAGAACGTCGAAGGCAAGGACGTGCTCCTCGAGATCGAGTGATCGGCTTATCGCCCCCGCAGCGGCGCTTCAGCGCCGCGGAGCGGGGCGTGTAGGGCGCGTTGCCGGCTGGCGCGCCAGCCGATGTCTGAACGAGATCGTTGCGCCCTCCGCGGGCACGATCAAGAAGATCCACGTCAAGCCCGGACAGAACGTCGAAGGGAAGGACGTGCTCCTCGAGATCGAGTGATGGGCTTATCGCCCCCGCAGCGGCCTTTTGGGATCACCCCGCCACGCGCGCGTCGCCGTGGTTCGCGCCGTCGCCCACGTGCGCCGCCGCGGTCCAGCCGTGCGCGAGCGCGGCGTCGAGGGGCAGCTCGAAGCGGAGCACGCCCGCCGCGTCCGTCGTGCCCGTGACCGTCTGGGGCGGAAGGAGCGGCGCGTTCCGCTGGAACGCGATCGTCACCGTGGCGCCGGCGACGGGCGCGCCATCGAGGTAGGTCGCGACGAGCGTCCCCTTCGGGCCGTGGCCCAGCGCGGGCATGCCGGCGTCCATCGTCATCGAGACGGGGAACGCGTCGCGCACGTCGACGAAGCCGTAGCCGCCGACCGCGCCGTCGGTCGCGTAGACCGCCTGCGTGCCCACCTGGCTCCCGACGAAGACGCCCGTGGCGTTGACGGCGCCGCCGTACACCGGGGACCACGTGATCGGGCCGGCGTCCACGTCGTTGCCGAACGCGTCGTGGCCCTGCGCGCGGAACGCGACCGGGCGCCCAAGGTTCACCGGCGAGCGCGCGGGGCTCACCGCGAGCGAGGCGATCGGGCCGGGCGTGACCGTGACGTCGCGCGCGAGGTCGTGGTACGCGCCCTGCGCGTAGACGCGCGCATGGATCGTCTGCGGCCCGGGGCGCGTGAGGTACACGCTCCAGGTGGACGGGCTCGTGGGCACGAGATTCTCGTACTGGTCGAGCGCGACGACCTCGTACGTCGCGCGCCCGCCCGCCTGGACCGTGTCGGGCCCGTCGAGGCGGAGCACGGTCGCCGCGTCGGGCACGACCTGGACGTCGAGCGATCCGGTCACGCCGTCGCGCGTGTAGGTCATGGTCGCGGGGCCCGCGAGGGTCGGCGCGGTCCACGAGACGAGGTCGTCGAACACGACGTTGCCGTAGGCGTCGCGGCCCCAGGCGCGAAGCGCGAGGTCGTGGCCGGCGGGGACGCTGGTCCCGGGCGGGGCCAGCAGCTCGATCCGCTCGAGCGGCGCGGGGACCACCGTGAAGGGGTGGCACAGGTCGCCGCTGCAGAAGCGGAGGTCGCGCGGCGCCTGCGTGAACGTGTACGTGAAGTCGTTCGCGTACGCGACGTTGCCGTAGGCGTCGAAGTTGTCGACGTGGAAGGTGATCGGCTCGCCCGCGACGACGCTGTCGGGGCCCGTGATGGTGGTGTTTGTGACCGGGCCCGCGACGACGTGGTAGACGCTCTCCGCGTGGAGGCCGTTGCCGTCGGCCGTCACGGTGCAGTCCTGCGTCGTCGTGGGCAGCGTCCAGGACGCTCCGTCCAGCGTGCCGCAGCTCACGGCGAGCGCGTACCCCTCGAACGTCGCGAGGTTGCCCCACGCGTCGTAGCCCCACGCGCCAAGCTGGACCGTGGTCCCGACCGTGAGCCGGTCGTACCAGTCCGGCATGACGTGCACCGACGCGACGGGCCCCGGATACACGCCGAGGTGCTGCGTGTCGGTCGTCGAGGAGCCCAGCGCGTCCGTGACCGTGAGCGCGACGGCGTGCACGTCGTTGGCGTGCGTGTCGTTGATCGTGAGCGTGGGCCCGTCGCCGGCCGGCGCGCCGTCGAGCGTCCAGTGGTACGCGACGATCCCGCCGTCGTCCGTCGAGCCGCTCCCGTCCAGCGTGGTGGCGACGCCCGCGATGAGCTGCTGGTAGGCGAACGTGGCCCAGGGCGCGTAGTTGACGACGTCGAAGCGCGCGGTCTGGGAGTCGGAGATGCCGCACGCGCCCGAGACGGAGAACGTCGCGTCGTAGCTGCCCATCTCGAAATGCCGGGCGAAGTCCTGGCCGTCGACGTGGAGGCGGAAGGGCGAGCCGTCGGCGAGCGTGCCCGTGACGTCCCAGCCCCACGCCTGGACGTTGCAGTCGGCGCCGGGCGCGTTGCCCATGAAGCGGATCTCGTCCTGCGTGTAGGACCACGTTTCGCCGGGCGCGGGCGAGTTGATCTGCGCGGTAAGCCAGGGCGCCTCGGCGATGGCGGCGGGGGGGAGAAGGGCGGCGCTGAGCACAAGGAGCGCCAGGATGGTACGGAACAGATGGAAGCCTCCAGCGCCGCGAAGCCCATGGCGCGTCATAAGCAGGATGGCAGAAGTTTGTCGCGCCGGTGGGCGACGGCAAACGCTGAAATGCCTCCTGTCGCCTCGCGCCGCCATGCCCTCGTTCGACCTCCCCGAGGACGACCGCCTGATCCTCAAGACGGTCCGCGAGTACGGCGAGTCCACGCTGGGCCCGCGCGCGAAGGAGCGCGACGAGAAGATGATCTTCCCGCGCAAGGAGATGGACGAGATGGCGAAGCTCGGCCTCCTGGGCGCGAACATCCCCGAGGCGTACGGCGGCGCCAACCTCCCCACGCGCACGTTCGTGCTCATCATGGAGGAGCTGGCGCGCTGGGACGCGGCGGTCGCGGTGACGTACGGCGTGCACGCCAGCGTCGCGGTCTACCCGCTGCTGGAGAAGGGCTCCGAGGCGCAGAAGGCCGAGGCGCTGCCCAAGCTCGCGGCCGGCGAGCGCATCGGGTGCTTTTCGCTATCAGAGCCAAGCGCCGGCTCCGACCCGGGGGGCCTCCAGGCCACTGCCGTGAAGGACGGGGACGGCTACCGCATCAACGGCACGAAGGTGTGGGTCACGAACGGCCACGAGGCGGGCCACGTCATCCTCATCGCGCGCACCGACCCGGCGGCCGGCAACCGCGGCCTGAGCGCGTTCCTGCTCACCGACCCGTTCCCCAAGGGTTTCAAGCTCGGCGCCAAGGAGCACAAGATGGGCATCCGCGGCAGCGTCACGAGCACGTTCCACCTGGAGGACATGTGGGTCCCGGCCACCGCGCGCATCGGCGCGGAGGGCGACGGCTTCAAGCTCGCGATGAAGGCGCTCGACCCCTCGCGCATCGGCATCGGCGCGCAGGGCCTGGGCATCGCGCGCGCCGCCTACGAGGCGAGCCTCGCGTACGCCAACGAGCGCGAGCAGTTCGGCAGGAAGATCGGCTCGTTCCAGGCCGTGCAGTGGAAGCTCGCCGACATGGCGACGCGCATCGAGGCGGGGCGCCTGCTCATCGCGCGCGCCGCCGAGCTGAAGGACGCGGGCCTGCCGTTCACCAAGGAGGCCGCGCAGGCGAAGTGGTTCTGCACCGAGCTTGCGCAGTGGGCCGCCATCGAGGCCGTGCAGATCCACGGCGGCAACGGCTACACGACGGACTATCCCGTCGAGCGCTACATGCGCGACGCCAAGATCACGACGATCTACGAGGGCACCAGCGAGATCCAGCAATTGGTGATCGCGCGGAACCTCGGGCTGCCGCCCAGCTAGCCACCGCGCCGCGCCCAGAGCCCGTAGGCGTTCTGCAGCTCCGCGTCGCGGAAGAGCAGGATGATATCAGGCAGGCACGCCGCGCCCAGCACGATGCCAAGCGCCAGCGTGACGTACGTCGCGAGGTCGCGCTCCGCGACGAAGAGCAGGCGCAGCGGCACGAGGATCGCGAGCAGCGCGACCAGCGCCGCGGCGACGACCGCGCCCAGCCGCTGCGCGCGGACGCCCCACGCGCACGCGAGCGCGGCCGCGGCGCCCAGGCCCCACCCGACGCTGCGGTCGGCGACCGCGTTCACGGCCATCAGCAGCGCGCCGATCGCGAGCAGGCCAGCGAGGCGGCGGCGGGCGGCGGGCGCGGCGCGGGCGATGCGCGTCTCCGCGTAGGGGATCTCCGCCTCGGCGTCCACCTCGACGTCGAGCACGTTCGCGCGCTTGACCACGGGCGGCGAGAGAGGCCCCCGCTCTTGAGGGTGACGCCGGGCGTCACGCGCGCACCCGGGGCAGGCAGCACGCTTATGGAGGGTCGCCGCCCCCCTCTCCGCATGGATTGCGAGTTCTGCCACTCCGAGCTGCCTGACGTCGAGCCCGAGAACCTGGCGCTCCTGGAGCACGTGCAGGCGAGCGAGGCGTGCAACGAGCAGTTCGGCTACCTCATCGAGAACCTGAACACGTCCTGGACGGCCTCGATGTCGGGCGGCTGAGGTCGAGCCGCGTCTCCCAGGTCCGCTCGAAGCCGAGCCGCGCGTCGAGCCTGCGTCCCATCGGCGCGTGCAACACCATCTTTTGATAGCCCCGAGCGCGCGACCACCTGATCGTCTCCTTCACGCTCCGCGCCGCGCCCGTCGTGCTCCGGCTCGGTGTCGAGGAGAGCACGTAGGCGCGAGGAGCAGGTCGTCCGGCGGCTGGACGTCTTGGAGCCAGGCGCACCCGCTCGCGATTGGCTGGCTCGCCCGATCCACGACGAACGCGGCGAGGTGTGCCCTGCTCGGGCCGCGGCTTCGCTTTCCGCCATCACGCCAAGACGCCAACACGCCGCGTGTTGGC
>JAXDQU010000112.1:0-10337 GCA_034667685.1 Thermoplasmata archaeon
GGCCGCGCCCCCGAGCCCGTTACCCCGGCCGCGCTCCCCTCGCCCACCGTGCCGGAGACGGCCGCGACCGGCGCCGCCGCGTCCGCCGCCGCGCCCACGCCCGCGAGCAGCCCGCCCCCGCAGCCAGGCGGCGGGAACGAAGGCGGCGCCGCGCCGGCCCCAAGCTCCGCGCATCCGACCGAGGCGGCCAACGGCTCCTCGGCGCTCGCGCCGCTCGTGCTGGCCGTCGCGTCGAAGGGGACGGTCCCGGCCGCCGCCGACGCGTGCGTCCACGCCTACGGCCAGGGCGCGTGCGAAGGCGTCGGGTCGCTGCTCGCGACGCCCATGTCCTCCGACGTCGACGTGCCCGTCACGGGGCGCGTCACCGGCGGCGACCTGACGTTGGCCTACGACGCGACGGGCGGGCAGGCGCTCGCCGTCTCCGCGCTCGTCGTGGGCCCCTCGACGACGCGGCTGGTCGCGGCCAAGGAGGGCCTCTCGCCCGTCGCGCTCGCGCTGCCCGCCTTCGACGTGGGCCCCGACGAGATCCTGCGCCTCAGCGTGGGCGCCGTGATGCCCGACCTCCTTCCTTCGCCGGGCCCCGCGTTCGCGCGCGCGAGCCCCGCGGACGTCGCGTTCTCCCTGGAGGGCGCGGTGCGCGCGCTCGCGCAGCCCACGGCCACGCGCATCCTCTCCTACAAGCTCGAAGGCATCGTGCCCGCGTCCGCGCGCGGCTGCGCGTTCTCCGCGGGGTGCGCGAGCTTCCCGAACGCGACGGCGTGGACCGAGGACCAGCCCAAGGTCGGCGCGCGGCCGCTCTCCGGCTCGCTCGTGATGGCGTGGGACGTCCAGTCGCCCACCACCGGGACGATGGCGTTCGACGTGGCCGTCGTCAACAGCACGCGCGTCTTCACGATCGGCCATGCGGAGGGCGAGAGCCCGCTCAAGCTCGACGTCCCGAAGGTCATCCTGCCCGCGGGCATGACGCTCGTCGTGCGCGCCTACGTCCCGCCGCAGCCCTCGCCCGTGCCCGCGTCGCTCGCCGCGAGCCCGCTGGACCAGCCCTTCACCATCCAGGGCTCGTGGAGCGTCGCGGGCTAGCCGCATCCGCCGAACGCCGGATGGCCCGGCGCGGGGTCGGGCGGTCCGTGCGTCCGCTCGTCCTCGCCCTCGCGCTGCTCCTTCCCTTCGCGGGCTGCCTGGAGCACGCCAATCCCCAGCCTCAGCCAGGGCCTCAGCCCCAGCCTCAGCCTCAGCCTCAGCCCCAGCCAAGTCCCCAGCCCGCGCCCGTCACGAAGGCCAACGCCACCGGCCCGCGCGCCGTGCCGCTCGACTTCGAGGGCCGGATCCCCGCCTACGCGCAGGCGTGCGTCTGGTCGCCGCTGACGACCGCATGCCCGTACACGCCCGTGGGCGACTTCTCGCGCCTCGTGGACGAGCCCGCGCTGCCGGGCCCGCCGCGCTCGGGCGTCGTGACCGCGACGTGGAGCGCCGCGACGCCCGCGCAGGAGACGATGCTGCTCACCGCGTACTCGTACGACGCGAACGGTGGCTTCGCGAGCTTCGGCACGGTCCAGGGCAAGTCGCCGCTCAAGCTGACGATGCCGAGCCTCGCGCTGCCTCCGGGCCAGACGTTCGTCGTGGGGCTCTTCCCGCAGGAGCAGGACGGCTGGCTCCCCGTGGGCGTGGGCGGCTGGGCGAAGGCGAACCCCGTGGACCAGCCCTACCGGCTAGAGGGCGAGATCGTCGTCGGATGAGCCCGGAGGCCCGACCGCGAAGTCCACCGCGAAGTGGCGCTCGCGCGGCGAGTAGGCGCGCACGACGCGCGTCGCGCTCACGCGCAGGCCCCGGCCCGCGTCGCGCGCCCGCGCGGCCAGCTCCGCGAGGTGGCGGCCCAGCGCGTCCTCGGGCTGGATGCAGTGGTAGTGCCACGCGCCCTCGGGCTTGAGCGTCCGCAGCGCGTCCTCCAGGAACGCGTGCGCGGCGTGCGGCAGGTTCGTGATGACGCGGTCCGCGACGCCCGCGTGCGCGGCGCTCCACGCGCGCGCGTCGGCGTGCTCGGGGAAGACGACCGAGGCCGCCTTGTTGAGCGCGACGTTCTCGCGCGCGAAGGCGACCGCGTCGGGGTTGAGGTCGATCGCGTCGACGCGCGCGGGCTTCGCGTGCTTCGCGATGACGAGCGCGAAGGGCGCGACGCCGGCCATGAGGTCCACGACGCGCTCGCCGGGCGAGACGAGCCGCGCGACGCGCATCCGCTCCGTCGCCAGGCGCGGCGAGAAGTAGACGCGCGCCGGATCGACGCGGATGCGCACGCCGTTCTCCGCGTGCTCGGTGCGCGTGTCCGGGTCGCCCACGATCACGCGCAGCGCGCGGACGCGAAGCTCGCCCGACACGCCCTCGTCGTCGCACACGGTCCGCACGCGCGGCGTCGTCTCCAGGAGCGCCTCCGCGATCTCGCGCTCGCGGTGGCGGAGCGCCTCGGGGATCTTCACGATGAGGACGTGGCCCACGACGTCGAAGCTGCTCGGAAGGAGCGCCGCCTCGGCGGGCGTGATATCACGAAGCCGCTCCGTGTAGCTGCGCACCTGCTCCTCGGCGGGCTCGAACTCCGCCATCGCCACCGGGAAGCCCATGCGCGGCTCGCCGTCCACGAGCGGGATGAGCAGCTCGCCCGACTCGCGCCGCACCTTCAGGTCGTGGCGCACGACGCCCTCCTCCAGCAGCGCGCGGCGCACGCGCTCGGCCTCGCGCAGCGGCACGCGCAGGGCGGGGGCTTGGGTCATGGCGCCCCCCGCAGCGGCTTCATCGCCAGCACGCGCTCCAGCGCCTCCGTCTGCCCCCGCCGCTCGGCCTCGTTGCGCATCCAGGCCAGGTCGAGCCGCTCCTTCATGGCGGCGAAGACGGCGAGCGCGCGCGTCCAGTCGCCCGTGTGGCGCAGGTGCCAGCCGGACTCCGCGTAGGCGAGGATCACGTTCTCGGGGCTGCGCAGCTCCAGCGGCGTCGTGCCGTCGAGGAGGACGGTCATGGTGCGCTCCTCGCGGGCGCGGGAGCCCAGCTCGTCGGCCACGATCTCGACGTAGAAGGGCACGCCGGGAACGTCGAGCGCGCGGGCGCCGCGGGGCACCATGCCAAGCTCGCGGAGCCGGGCGACCAGCGCCTCGCGCGCGGGCGTCCACGTCCCGATGGCGAGCACGATCACGTCGATGTCGCCGCTGGGCCGCCAGAGCGCGGGGTAGGCCGCGCTCGTCCCGACCGCGCTGGTCGCGTAGAAATCCGCGGCGGTGCCGCCCGTGACGACGACGCGTGCCCCCACTTCGCGCCCGGCTTCGGAGACGGCGGCCGCCACGAGGAGGCGCGCCTCCAGGTCGTCGCCCGCGGCGCGCGCCTTCGCGAGCAGCGCGGCGGCGCCCTCAGGGGAACGTGACACGCAACCCTCCTCGTCGCGCGAGGCCGGTGCGGAGCACGACGAGCCGCGGGCCAAGCTCCTCGATCCGGCCGCGCTCGCGCGCAAGGGCCCAGCGGCGGGCCGCCAGCTCGGCGAGCGCGACCTGCTTCTCCGGGGACCAGGGGCGCTCGTGGGCGGCGCCCGAGGCCGCGTCGCGCGCTGCGAGCAGATCGCTCACCACGTCGTCGAAGCTGCCGGACCCCTTCAGCTCTGCCAGGCGAGCCTTGGTCTCCTTGCGCAGCGAGACGAGGTCGAAGCCGGGTCGCGTGGGCACGTTCCCCCATGAGGACTTAAGGCACTTGAGGGTTTCTGTTTCCACGTGACTTAAGTCACATTCTTCGCCAGCTCGCGCACCGCGTCCTCCTCGACGAAGTGCAGGTTGCCGGGCACGACCAGCGTATGCAGCGGCGGCCCGAAGTCGCGCTTCGCCAGCGCCTCCAGCGTGCCGCGCCAGACGCCCGGCTCGGGGCTGCCGGCGCGCGCCAGCGCGTAGACCTCCAGCTCCGGCGGCAGCGCCCCCTCGCCGCGCTCGCGCTCCATGCGTGATAGCAATGCCGCGCCCTCCGAGGCGGTCATGTAGCGCCCCTCCGCCGCGCGCAGGTCGAGCAGCGTCAGCGTGTGCAGGCCGCGCGCGCGGTTGTCGCGGATCACGTCGTACGGGCTCGTGGGGAAGTAGCTCCCGTCGGGGAAGACCACGGTCGTCGCGCGGCCGAACTTGTAGCTCATCAGGCCCAGGAGGCCCGCCGCCGCCGTGGCGATGCTCGCGCCGTGGACGACGCGCGTCGGGATGCCCTCGCGCGCCGCCCGCACGCGCAGGTCCACGTGCGTCGTCGCGGTCATGCTATCGCCCACGGCGAGCAGCACGACCTCCTTCGTGCGCGCGGCCTCGATCAGCTCGTCGCCCTTCTCCAGCGGGTCGCGCGTGAGCCAGTGGACGTCGCGGCCGTAGAACGCCACGAGCTTCTCGGGCGAGGCGCCGCCCAGGTGGGCCGTGTACCACTCGCCGTAGACGACGTCCGCCGCGCGCACGATCTCCAGGCCGCGCACCGGGACGTCCTTCTCGTCCCAGAGGCCCAGGCCGACGAAGGTGAGGCTCACGGAGCGCGAGCCCAGGAAGCGCCCTTAAGCATGGCGACGCGCCCCAGCGTGACGATGGATGCGGACGTTCTCGTCATCGGCGCCGGCGTCGCGGGGCTCTCGGCGGCGCGCCTCCTCGCGGACGCGGGGCAGCGCGTCGTGGTGCTGGAGGCGCGCGACCGCGTGGGCGGCCGGTGCGTGACGGACCATACTCTCGGCGCGCCGGTGGACCTGGGCGCCGCGTGGCTGGGCTCCGCGTCGGAGAACCCGCTCGTGGACCTCGTCGCGTCCGCGGGCGGCCGCACGCGCGCGTGGGACTGGTCGAGCACGACGCTCTTCGACGCCGAGGGCCACGCGATGCCGGAGGACGAGGTGGCCCGCGTGCGCGACGTCTTCGACGAGGTCGTGCGGCTCCTCGAATCGCGCAAGTCGCGCGGCCTCCCCGAGCACGACCAGGCGCAGGCGGTGGACGCGCTCCTCGACGCGATGCCCCTCGCGCCCGGGCGCCGCGCGGCGGTGCGCTGGTGGGCGTCGATGCAGCTTGGCATGTTCCAGGGCGCGGACCTGCGCACGCTGAGCGTCAACGCCTACGGCGCGGAGGAGGACATGCCCGGCGACGACCGCTCCGTTCCCACCGGGTTGGGCGCGTGGGCCGTGACGCTGGCCGAAGGGCTCGACGTGCGGCTCGCGCACCGCGTGTCGCGCGTGCGCCAGACGGACGAGGGCGTCGAGGCCGAGACGGACCACGGGACGTTCCGCGCGCGCCGGGCGATCGTCACGCTCCCGCTGGGCGTGCTGCGCGCCTCCGCGGTCGCGTTCGAGCCTCCGCTCTCCGCGCGCAAGCTCGACGCCGCGAAGCGCCTCGGCGTGAGTGTCATGGACCGGGTCGTCCTCCGCTTCCCGCGCGTCTTCTGGCCCCCGACGCGGCGCTTCGGCATCGTGGACGAGCCCAAGGCCGAGTTCGTCGACCTCGCGCGGGACGCCGGGGTCCCGCTGGTGGCACTCCTGACGAAGACGACGCGCGCGGAGATGGACGAGGCGCGCACCGACCACCAGGCCGTGAACGAGGCGATGCGTCTCCTGCGCCGGATGATCCCCGACGCGCCGGACCCGACCCACGCCATCGTGACGCGCTGGGCGCGCGATCCCTACGCGCGCGGCAGCTACGTGCACACGCCGCCGGGCGCCACGGGCCAGGACTACGCGACGATGGGCGAGGCCGAGGGACGCCTGCACTTCGCGGGAGACGCCACGAGCCAGGAGCTTCCAGGCACGACGTGGGGCGCGTGGAAGGAGGGGAAGCGCGCGGCGCGCGAGGCGCTGCGGGCGCTCCACGCGGAGCTGGCGCTCAGGGAAAATGAATGAAAAAAACGAGGGCCGGCGGAAGCCGGCCCGAGATGCTCGCTTAGAAGCGGCGGGGCGAGCGCGTTTCGCCCGGAGGCGAAACGTGCGAGCGCGCCGCTTCCAGCGCGCCTATGGCGCGCGTAGAAGCGGCGCGGGCCGCGGGAGTCGCGGGGGGGCGCGTGCTTCTGGAAGCAGTCGCGGCAGTACACGGGGCGGCCCTCGGTCGGCTTGAAGGGGACCTGGGTCTGCTTGCCGCAGTCGCTGCAGACGGCGTTGTGCATCTCGCGGGGGCCGGAGGGGCCACGGTTGTTACCGTACATCGGATTCTACTTTCCTGACCCTGGATTCTGACGACTTGGCCCCTTGCGAGGGTCAGGTGACGAACTCGGATCAAGCATTGCCAAGACGGCATCCTTTAACTACTTGTGGGTCACCGGGCCGGGAATACGGGGCCTCAGGCGTCATGGAGCAGGGCCACGCCGGTGCTGGCGGCCAGGAGGAAGCTGACCGGGACGCTCGCATCGTTGTTCGCCTCGCCCGGGCCCTCGGTCGCCAGGCCGGTCGCGTCGGATTCCGCGTGGAGCGTGACGGTCCCGACGATGCCGGTCCCGTCCCAACGGAACGTGGCGGGGAAGCTCGCGCCGGCGGCCAGCGACGGGACCACCAGGTCGCTCAGCGCGTGCGCCCCCGCCGAGTCGGAGAAGCTCAGCCGCAGCGCGGGCGCGGCGCCGCCGTGGTTGGCGACGAGGACCGTGACCTCCTTCGCCTCCGGGTCGGTGGCGCCGGCGGCCAGGGGCGCGTCCCGCGCCGCGATGCCGTCGACCATGAGGTCGGGGAGCGTCGGGTCGCGCACCAGCACGCGCCCCAGCATCGTGGCGTGACGGTGCCCGGCGCGAAGGCGAAGCCGTGGACGTGGACCGTGGTGGTGGCGCCACCGCTGCCATGGGCGAGCGGAGCGGAGGACGAGGATTGGGACGAGGCGCACGACGCGGCCGATGCCGTGCGGGGGAAATGTCCGGTTTCCCGAATCCCGTCGCTGTGACCCGGGCCGAAACCCGAGAACCCGTGGACCCGAAGACCCGCCCGGGTTCTCGGGTCGTCGGTCCTCGGGTTTTCCGCCAGGGTCACTTGCCTGCGACGATCCGGAGCACGTCCCCGTTCTCGAGCGCGTAGTCCGCCCCGACGACGCGCTTCGTGCGGCCGTTCACGCCGCGGATGAAGTTCTCGCCGAGGTCCGTGTGGACCTTGTAGGCGAGGTCGCGCGCGGTGGCGCCCTTGCGCATCAGGTGCGCGTCGGGGAGCACGCGCCCCTCCTTGTCGGTGAAGTGCGTCTCGTCCTCGACGGGGTAGACGACGATACGGTCGAGGAAGCGGTACACGGCCTCTTCGAGCAGCTTCTGGACGCCGGTGCCGCCGTAGGGGCGCATGACCTTCTCGCGGATCTGCTCGAGGCCCTTCTTCTGCGCCGCGTTGAGCTTGCCCTCGTCCACGAGCGTGAAGTCCGCGTCGCCCGGCTCGTAGCGCACGATGCCCGCCTCGGCCGCCTTGCGCAGGGCCATCTCGGCGTTCGCGCTCGTGGGGATGGCGGTGGCGCCCATCTTGGCGAGGCGCTGCACGGTGGCCGGGTCCGCGCTGTCGGCCTTGTTGAGCGCGAGCAGGATCGGCTTGCTCTGCCGGCGGATCTCGCCGCCCAGGCGGATGAGGTCCTCCTCGCCCCACTTCGTGACGACGGGCGGCATGTCCGACTTCGCGATGGCCTTGGCGAGGTCGTGCTCCTTGATGCCCAGGCCCGTGAGGCGCTGGGCGAGCACCGTCTCGGGCTTCTCGTTCTTCATCGTGATGCCGCGCGCGGTGGCCGCGAAGTCCTTGCCGATGATGCCGCCGATCCACGCGTCCAGCTCGCGCTCCAGGAACGCGACGTCCTGCGCCGGGTCGTGCGAGTGCGCGGGGACCGGGTTGCCCTCGGCGTCCGTCGCGCCGCTGGCGTCGACGACGTGGACCATCACGTCCGCGCTGCGGAGGTCGTCGAGGAACTTGTTGCCCATGCCCTTGCCGCTGTGCGCATCGGGGACGAGGCCCGCGACGTCGAGCACCTCGGCGGGGATCCAGCGCGTGCCCTGGACGCACTTGCCGGTGCGCGGCGTGCACGCCTCCAGCCCGAGCGCCGGGTGCGGGCACGTGGCGCGCAGGTAGGCCACGCCGCGGTTGGGGGCGATCGTGGTGAAGGGATAGTTGGCGATCTCCGCGGGGGCGCGGGTGGACGCCGTGAAGAAGGTGGACTTGCCGACGTTGGGCTTGCCCACGAGGCCAAGGAGCATGGGCGCCGCAACGCGGGTCTGACGAAAAAGGGCTAGGGGCTCCGGGCTCTGGACTCCGGAGCCCTGAGTCCGGAGTCCAGAGCCCGGAGCCCGTCGTCCGGCTTACGGCAGGCCGACCCAGCTGTTCACGTTGGGCAGGCCGGGCTCGTTCCCGCTCGCGGCGGGCGCGCATTCGGGGCGGCACCAGCAGTTGTCGTCCGGAGGCGCGGGCTGCCAGCAGCGCGGGATGCAGTACCAGTACGAGAGGCACACCTCGCTGGGCGGGACGAACGAGTCCGCCAGCCCCGGGAGGAGCATGAGCCCCGCGACGGCCACGAGGGCGAGCGCGCGCATCAGCCCATCTCCGGGGGCGGCGGGCACTCCGGGGCGCAGGCGCAGTACGTGTTGGGCGGCGGGACGCAGATGAGGCAGCCCGAGTAGTACGAGTGGCCGATGACGCACGGGAGCGGCTTCGAGGCCTCGGCGGCGCCCGCGAGCAGCGTGATCCCGAAGGTCGCCAGCGAGAGCGCGATCAGCAGCGTGGTGACGGTGTTCATCCAGAACCTCCGGTCGCGGCAACGCCCCGGGAGGATAAGAGCCTCACGCCAACCCGACGGCCCAGGCCAGGAAGAGGAACGCGCCGAGCAGCCCCACGAGCCCCGCGCCCATCGCGATGCGCCCGTGCGAGCCGAAGAGCGCCACGCCGCCCATGCCCGCCGCCAGGACGCCGCCGCCCAGGGCGAGCGTGCCCGCCACGAGCGCCTCGGCGCCGCCCAGCGCCAGCCCGACGCCGGCCAGCGACGCGGCGGCCAGGAGGAGCGCGGCGACGTCGAGGCGTCTCACGCGCGCCGCTCCTGGGTCTTCGCCTCCGCGCGCGTCTCGACGACGGGCACGTTGCGGTGGCGCTCCTCGTCGCGCGGCTCGCGGCGCGCCGGGTAGACGACCGGGACCACGAGGACCGCGACCACGAAGGCGACCGCGAGCGCGACGGCGGTGGCGAGCATTGCGCGGCGCGCCTCGACGTCCGAGACGCGCGTGAGCACGAGGAACGAGGCGGCGACGATGACGAAGCCGTAGAGCACGCCCTTGCCCGCGCCCTCGTACGCGCCGCGCGTGTCGCCGCTCCGCTTCGCGCGCAGGGCGAGGTGCGCCACGTGCGCGGTGCCCACGGCGCCCAGCACGACGACCGGCAGCGCGAGCGCGATCGAGAGGCCCACGCCCGCGTAGGGGAGCGCCGCGAGCCAGACCACGCCGGCGATCGCGACGAGCGCGAGGACGGCGAGCGTCACGCGAAGCGAGCGCGTCAGGAGCAGCGCGCCCGCGACGGCGGTGATCGCAGCGGCGTCGGCCATGGCATTGATCCAGGGCTGCTGCTGCGCGGCGAGCTGGCGCTCGGCGGCGGACTGGCCCACGTAGCTGACGCGCAGGTCGGCGGGCTTCTGCGCGGCGTTCTTCGCGAGCGCGGCCTGCACCTCGCGGGTCGCGGCGGCGTCGTCGGCGGGCGTGCCGCCCTTCACCGAGAAGATCGTGACGGCCGTGTCGTAGCCGTGGTCCACGATGAGCGCGCCCAGCGGCCCGAGGGGCGAGGCGGAGGCCGCGTCGAGGTCGGCCTTGATCTCGGCCTGCGTCTGCGGGTACGCGTCGGTGCGCGGCGTGGGCGCGGCGCCGGGGATGACCTGGTTCTGCACGAGGCCGCCCGCGCCGTCGTGCACGTGGACCCACGTGTCGAGGACGAAGGGAAGGTCGCGCAGCGTGTCGGCCACGACGTGCGAGGACCTGTTCTGCGCGCCCTGCCGCAGCGTGTCGGAGACGGCGCGGATGTAGGCGTGCGCGGCGGGTTGCGTCAGGTCGCCCTCGAAGACGAGGACGTTCGCCTTGATATCAGGCGAGCCGGCGGCGTAGAAGCCCTCGATGGCCTTGTCGTTCTCGACGCGGAGCGGGTCGGTGGCGGCCCAGCTGCGCGGCGGGTCGATGCGCGCGTCCTCCGGGATCGCCATGGCGCCGGAGAGGGCGACGCTCGCGAGAAGGATCAGCGCGGCGGCGACGAACCAGCGCCCGCGGGAGACGCCCACCGCGATGGGCGGCATCAGGCGCGAGGGGGCGTGCGACTCGCGGCGGCCGCGCTGGAGCGTCGCGTCGGAGCGGTCGCCCAGCGCGAGCACCGCAGGTGCGAGCGTGAGCGTCAGGAGCAGCGA
>JAXDQU010000113.1:0-19530 GCA_034667685.1 Thermoplasmata archaeon
GAAGTGGCTCCCGACGGTCCGCGCAGCGGGGATGCACACGCGAGTCATGACCATCGTTCTCGCCGCGCTGCTCGCCGCGTCGAGCGGCTGCATCGCGAACATGGCCGACCTGAAGACCGACCTCGGGCCAACGCCTATGAGAGAAGGCCACGCTGGGCCGGGCGTGCAGGAGACGTTCCTCCAGCATCCGCGCATCGCGCCGGGGCGGATCACGCGCCGCGACTACCAGGTCGCCATCGCGCACGAGGCCGTCCAGCGCAACACGCTGGTGATCCTCCCCACGGGCATGGGCAAGACGGTCGTGGCGCTGCTCGTCATCGCGGAGCGCCTGGCGACCCGGCCCGGCAAGGTGTTGCTCCTCGCCCCGACCAAGCCCCTGGTCGAGCAGCACGCCAAGTTCTTCGCCGAGGCGCTCGTGGGAGCGCGCGTCGAGGCGTTCACGGGGGAGACCTCCCCGGAGGAGCGCGAGTACGCCTGGCGCCAGGCGGACGTGATCTGCTCCACGCCGCAGGTCGTGCAGAACGACGTCGTGTCCGGGCGCATCGACCTGAAGCACGTCACGCTGCTCCTCTTCGACGAAGCGCACAGGGCGGTGGGCAACTACGCCTACGTCTTCCTCGCGGACGCGTACCGGCGCCAACGCCTGGAGGGGCGCGTGCTCGCGATGACGGCCAGCCCCGGCGCCAACGCGCAGAAGATCAAGGACGTCTGCGACGCGCTGGGCATCGAGGGCGTCGAGGTGCGCACCGAGAGCGACCCGGACACCGCGCCCTACGTGCAGGACACGGACGTGGAATGGAAGGAGGTCGCCGTCCCCGAGTCGTTGAAGCGCGTCGCGGCGCTGCTGCGCGAGATGGAGGACGAGCGCATCGGGCTGCTGCGGGTCGCGGGCGCGCTGCCCAGCCACGTGCGCTTCGTGGGCAAGAAGGTCCTGCTCGACGCGGGCGTGCGGCTCCAGGCGCGCGTGCGCCAGGGCGAGGGCGAGTCGAACCCGCTGCTGTTCAAGGCGCTCTCGGCGCAGGCGGGCGCGCTCAAGGTGGGCCACGCGCTGGAGCTGGCCGAGACGCAGGGCGTGCAGGCGCTGCTGACGTACCTGGAGAAGCTGTCGTCCGACGAGAGCAAGGCCGCGAAGCTCCTGCTCGCCGATCCGCGCATGGCCCACGTCCAATCGCTGCTCGCCGACGCCAAGGGCGACCACCCCAAGATGCGCCAGGTGGCGATCCTCCTGCGCCAGCAGCTCAAGGAGAAGCCCGACGCGCGCATCCTCGTCTTCACCAACTTCCGCGACACGGCGGAGGCGCTCACGCAGCAGCTTTCCCTGGTCGAGGGCGTGCGCCCCGCGCGCTTCGTGGGCCAGGCCAGCCGCAGCGAGACGGACAAGGGCATGAGCCAGAAGAAGCAGGTCGAGATGGTGCAGGCGTTCAAGGACGGCCAGCACAACGTCCTCGTCGCCACGAGCGTCGCCGAGGAAGGGCTCGACATCCCGCAGGTGGACCTCGTCATCTTCTACGAGCCCGTGCCCAGCGAGATCCGCGCCATCCAGCGCCGCGGCAGGACGGGCCGCCGCCGCGCGGGCCGCGTCGTCATCCTCATCACCAAGGACACGCGCGACGAGCTCTCGCAGAAGCTATCCGGCATCCGCGAGGGCAAGATGCGCAAGGAGATCGTGGCGCTCAAGCAGTTCTTGAAGAAGGTGAACGCCTCCGAGGAAAGCGACGGCTGGAAGGAGGCGTTCGTCGCCGGCCGCCCGCCCGCGGAGAAGCGCCTCGACGCCTTCGCCACCGAATCCACGGAGCCCGCGAAGATCAGCATCGTGGCCGACCACCGCGAGTTCGCGGGCGGCGTCGTGCGCGAGCTGTCCAAGCTCGGCGTCATCGTGAAGCCCGAGACGCTCGTGGCGGGCGACTACGTGCTCAGCGACCGCGTGGCCGTCGAGCGGAAGGAGGCGCAGGACTTCGCGCGCTCGCTCGCGGACGGGCGCCTCTTCGCCCAAGCGCGCGCGCTGCGCGACAGCTACTCCGCGCCGATCCTGCTCATCGAGGGCGAGGGCATCCTCGCGCCGGGCTTCACGGCGGACGCGATCTACGGCGCGATCGCCGCGCTCACGACCGGCTTCCACCTGACGATCCTGCAGACGAAGGACGCCGTGGAGTCGGCGCGCATGCTGGCCGCCATCGCCAGGCGCGAGCAGCTCGGCGAGCACCGCGCGCTCGCGATCCGTGGCGAGAAGGGGGCGATGAGCGACGACGAGCGGCTGCGCTTCCTCGCCGAAGGGCTGCCGGGCGTCAGCGCCGTGCTATCACGAAGGCTTCTTGAGCGGTTCGGCACGATGCACGCCCTCGTGAACGCGTCGGTGGAGGAATTGATGGAGGTCGAGGGCGTGGGCCCGACCATCGCGCGGAACGTGCACGCGATCCTCCGCACGCAGTACGTGGGGAGGCCGGAGGCGTGACGGACAGGAAGGACCGTTGCGTCACGAAGCCCAGCGACGGCCCGCGCGCCTCGCTGTGGTACTGGGGCAAGCACGTCGGGTACGTCCGCACCGCGTGGCGCTTCTTCGTCATCTGGCTCGCGCGCCGCGTGCCGGGCTTCCGGCTGAAGAACTGGATGTACCGCGCGCTGCTCCGTGCGAACGTCGACAAGCACGCGGCGGTCGGGCTCGAGGTCACGCTCGACATCTTCTACCCCAGCATGATCACCGTCGAGGCCGACGCGGTGGTCGGGTTCAACACCACGATCCTCTGCCACGAGTACAGCGCGGACTGGTACCGCGTCGGGCCCGTCGTCATCCGACGCCGCGCGACCATCGGCGCGAACTGCACGCTCCTTCCCGGCGTGATCGTCGGCGAGGGGGCGACGGTCTCCGCGATGTCGCTCGTCAACCGCGACGTGCCACCGGGCGAGCTTTGGGGCGGCGTGCCGGCGCGGCCGCTGCGCGCGAAGGAGAAGGATGCCGACGCCTGAGATGGCAACACGCGCGTTGCGCGCTGAGCGCAATCGTCAAACCTCCACCGACCCACGATGGCGCGGTGCGACCATGCGGACGATGCTCCCCCACGCCCTGACCGCCGCCTGCCTTCTCCTTGCGCTCCTCCCGGTCGCGAGCGCCATCGACGACAAGGGGGCGGTCGACGAGGTCACGCAGAAGGCCAACGACGCCATCTACGAGAGCTACGTGATCGAGTCGACCGTCCTGGGCCAGGCGCAGGGCGAGGCGGTGTGGGCGTTGCAGACCGCGGCCCCCATTGCCCTCGGGCTCGTCGCGGAGGCCTTGGCGGACGAGCTCTGGGCCGAGCAGACCGCGCTGGCGTCGCAGCCCTGCGGCTACGTCCCTCCGCTCTACCTCGTCGCGCAGTGCGTGGCCTTCGTCGACGGCGCGCTCCCCTGAGACGCACGCTTTTCTCGCATGCGCGCCCTGGCGCCCGCGTGACCACGGGCCGCGTCCACGCGCTCCACGTCGGCCAAGGCGGCGTGCCCAAGCTCCCGATCCCGGAGGCGCGCCTCGGCACGCTCGGGTTCGAGGGCGACAAGGTCGCGCTGCCGCGCATCCACGGCGGGCCGGAGCGCGCGGTCTGCCTCTACGCGCTGGAGCGCATCGACGCGCTGCGCGCCGAAGGGCATTCGATCTTCCCGGGCGCCATCGGCGAGAACGTCACCACGGCGGGGCTCGACTGGGACCTCGTCACGCCCGGCGTGCGCCTGGCTTTCGGCGAGGCGGAGGTCGAGATCACCACGTACGCGCAGCCGTGCCGCACGACCGCGCCCTACGTCAGCGGCGACCTGACGCGCTACGACCAGCGCTCCGCCCCCGGCTGGAGCCGGACCTACGCGCGCGTGCTGCGCGAAGGCATGGTCCGGGTTGGTGACGTCGTAAAATTCAACGACCTCGCCAAAAAGTAGGACACGGCGATCCTCCCTCGATGGCTCAACCCCCCGCGGCGACGCACTCATCCGCAAGCCCAAGCTCAAATCCAATCTCACGCTGTTGACGAGGGGGGCCTCCCTTTTCTACCCGGCCGCGCCATGCGCGCGCCGTGCCCGACCTGCGCCTGCCCGACGGCGCGACGCTCCGCTGGGAGGAGCGCGCCGGCCGGGGGCCGCCCATCGTGCTGCTGCACGGCGTCCTCGACGACGCCTCGCTCTGGCGCGCCGTGGCCGACCGCCTCGCGGGCCGGCGCGTGCTCCTGCCCGACGCGCGCGGGCACGGCGCGAGCGAGCCCTGGCGCGCGGGGCACGATTGGTCGCCCGAAGCCGAGGCGCGCGACGTGGAGCGCCTGCTGCGGGCGCTGGGCGAGCCCGCGCACCTCGTCGGGCACAGCCGCGGCGCGACGGCCGCCTCGTGGATCGCGGCGACGGAGCCCACCCTCGTGCGAAGCCTCGCGGTGGTCTGCTCGCCGCCGCAGGCCAGCGAGGCGTTCCGCGCGCGCTTCCGCCAACGGGCGCCGCGCGACGCGCGCGAGGCCGAGGCGCTGCGCTATCTTTCCACGATCCCCGACGAGGCGTTCCCCGCCGAAGCGCTCCGGCGCTGGCGCGGCCCCGCGCTGGTCGTCGAGGCGTCGCGCGATCCATTCTACGGGCCGACGTCCACGCTCTTCTGGCGCGTGTTCCTCCCCTACGCCGGCTTCGAGCGGGTCGAGGACGCGGGGCACGACCTGCCGCGCGAGAAGCCGGATTGGCTCGCCGCGCGCCTGCTATCGTTCTGGGAGGGCGCGTGAAGCTCCACGTCGAGACGGATGGGCCGGAGGACGCGCCGCCCGTCCTGATGCTGCACGGCGCGCTCGCCACCGGCGCCGCCTTCCGCAGCCAGCGCGTCGCCCTGCGCGATCATTTCCGCCTCGCAGCCCCAGACCTGCGCGGCCACGGCAAGAGCCCACACCTGGCGCGCGACCAATGGGACACGCTGAACCTCGACACGATGACGCGCGACGTCGAGGCGCTCATGGACCTGCTATCACCCGATGCGCCCCTGCACCTGGTGGGCGTGAGCATGGGCGGCATCCTCGCCGCGTGGTGCGCGGCGCGCCGGCCTTCGCGGGTGGCGAGCCTGGCCCTCCTCTCCACGAGCGGGACGCCAAGCGCGAAGCGACGGCACTACTTCGCCACCATCACGCCCGAGACGCTTCCCGTGGGCACGCAACGCCTGAGCGCGCTCTGGCACGGCGAGCCCTACTGGCGCGAGCTGGGCCGGCACCTCTTCGCCTACTTCGCGCAGACGAGCGGCGAGCATTATCCGGAGCGCCTCGCCCCGCCTCGCGCGCTCGTGGTGCAGGCGAACGACGACGAGATCCTCACCCGCACCGACTTCGAGGCGTGGGTCGAGCGCATCGACGCGCCCGTGCAGGTGGTGCACGCGCCGGGCGACCACGCCTTCTTCGCGGACGGCCGGGCGGGCTCGCGCGCGGCCAACGCGGCGCTACGGCATTTCCTGCTGGAAGAACGATAGCAGCCGCTCCGCCACTTCCTCGGGCGCGTCCTCGGCCACGAAATGCCCCGCGCCGGGGAGGAGCTGAAGCTGCGCGCCCGGGATCGCCTTCACGAGCCGCTCGGCGATGGGCGGCGGAAGCCACGGGTCCTCGGCGCCGAAGAGGACGAGCGTGGGGAGCTTGAGCGAGGCGAGCTTCTCGCGCGCGGCCTCCAGCGCCGCCATGCCCTCGGGGAGCTGCGCCCACGTCGCGAGCACGCTCTCCTTGCCCCCTTCGCGCGTTGCCAGGCGCCAGTGGGCGTCGAGCGTCTCGCGGGACATCCTTTCGGGCCGCGCGAGGCCCTGCTTGAAGAAGATCTCGAACGCGGGCTGGTTGAGGAACGGCTTGGCGAAGCCGCGCACGATCGGCACGAGCTGCGTGAGGGCGGGCAACGGCGGACGGAAGTCCTTGCGGTAGACGGTGGTGTTCAGCAGCGCGAGGCGGCGCACGCGCTCGGGGCTCTCCGTCGCGAAGAGCAGCGCGGCCGGGCCGCCGATGTCGTGCGCCACGAGGTCGACCTGCGCGAGGCCCAGCACGTCGAGCGTCGCGCGCAGGTGGGCGGCGCGCGCGGCGTGCGTGTAGTCGCCCTTGCGCGGCTTGGCCGACATGCCGAAGCCGGGCCAGTCGAACGCGACGCAGTCCGCCTGCTCGTGCATCGCCTCGATGACGCCGCGCCACTCGTACGCGCTCGTGGGCGTGCCGTGCAGGAAGACGATGGGCGTGCCGCGCTGCGGGCCGGCGCGCACGATCCACGTGTCGAGGCCCGCGACGGGGCGAAGCTCGCCCTGGTCGTAGAGGCTCCGCGTGAGAAGGCGGCGCGCGGCCACGCGGCTGACAACGCGCGTCCCTTATATCAGGGTCTGCGCGTGGCCCCGCTGTGACCGACGCGCTGAGCCTGAACCTCGGCGTCCTGCTCGCCATCGCGACGCTGGGCATCGCGGCGATGCTGCTGCTCGTCAGCCTCGTCTCGTACGTCCGGCTGCGCAGCGCGAAGCTCCTCTTCGCGGGCGGCGCGTTCCTCGTGCTCGCCATCGAGGGCGCGCTCTGGACGTGGCGCGGCATCGCGGAGCGCGTCACCGACCTTCCCAACCTCGTCCTCTCGTTCCTCGTGCTGGGCTTCCTCTACCTCGCCGTCGCCAAGCGGTGAAGCGCGATGGCCGACGAGGACCCGCTGCAGCTTGACACGCGGCGCCGCATCTACCAGCACCTCCAGAAGTTCCCCGGCGCGCACATGCGCGAGATCGGGCGCGAGCTGGAGATCCCGATGGGGACGCTGGAGTACCACCTGCACTACCTCGTCAAGGCGGACCTGCTCACGACGCGCATGGACGCGCGTTACACGAGATATTTCGCGACGGGTGAGCTGTCTCGCCGCGAGAAGGACGTGCTCGCCGTGCTGCGCCAGAAGGTGCCCCGCCAGATCGCGGCGTTCCTGCTGCTCAACCCCGCCGCGAGCCACGGCCAGATCCTCACGCAGTTCGCGCTCAGCGCCAGCACGCTCTCGTTCCATCTCAAGAAGCTCGTGACGAACGGCATCGTCGCGCAGGAGAAGAGCGGCCGCGAGAACCTCTACCGCGTCATCGAGCCCGAGCTCGTCGCGCGCGTCCTGATCCAGCACCGCGAGAGCTTCTTCGACGACGTCGTGGACCGCTTCGCCGCCGTGTGGGAGACGCTGGAGCCCCGCGCGCCCGCGGACGGGATGGGCGGCCCGCCTCCCGGCGGCGGACTGATGATGGTGCTGCAGGCGATCGTGCGCGTCGCGGTTCCAGCCTTTTGACGTGTGCGCTTCGCGGCTTCGCATGCGACGCGGCGACGAGCGCGACGATGCGACGGCTGCAGAAAGACGTCGCGCGCGTCGCGTCCGTCGCATCGTCGCATGCGGAGCGCGCAGCGCGGGGCGGGGATCACGCCTTGGGCCGGCGGAACAGAACGAACGCGCTGGGCACGAGGATCACGATGCCAAGCACCGCGCCCACGAGCACGGAGGGCGGAATCTCCTCGATCGCGGTGGCGACGCTGAGCGTGTGGACCGAGTAGTGGGGCACGGTCACGATCATCTGGAAGGCGTGCGCCTGCGGATCGAAGACCACGTAGTACTCGGGCTGGAAGCCGTCGTTGTCGGGGTTGAGCGCGTCGGAGAGGTCGTCCGCGCGCGTGAGCGTCTGGTTGTCCAGCTTCACGGCGAGGTCCTCCGCGCGCTGGGCGCCGATGACGTTGCTCTCGACGTTGAAGACGAGCACGCGGCCCTCGGTGCCGTTGCCCTGGATCTGGATGGTGAGGTTGCCCCTCTCGGCGCGCATCGTCGTCATGGTGACGTTGCCGTACGAGACGACGTCCTGGCGCAGGTCGTCGCCCGTCTTGTTGAACGTCGCCTCGGCGCCCACGTGCCCCTCGCCGATCGCGTCGGTGATGTCGCCGCGGTGCTGGTCGAACGCGCCCTGCGGCTCGTCGAGGTAGATCAGCGCCTCGTCGCCCACGCGCGCGACCAGGCCGTTGAAGGAGAGGTCGTCCGCGCGCAGGACGCCGGAGAGGCTGCCGGCGGTGAAGCCGACCTGCTTGTCGCCCCGGGGCGTCAGCGTCACGCCGGAGGCGAAGGTGATCGTGGCGCCGCGGTCGGCCTCGAGCCTGGCGACGGCGACGGGGTTGTCGTGCGCCGTGAAGCGGTAGCCGGGGGCGCGCACCTGGATCATGGCGCCCTCCGCGCGGACGTCGGCAGAGCCGGGCTGCGCGCCGGTGATCGCGAGGTCGAAGACCGGCACGCCGTCGGCCGCGAAGCCGCGGATGCCCGCCGCGTCGTAGGAGAACGAGACGTAGTCGCCGGCGACCGCGTGCGAGGTCGCCTGGACCGCGAACCGGCCCACGGGGCCATGGCTCGCGTTGGCGTTGCCCCGCCCCTCCTCGGTCGAGGCGCGGGTGGAGCGCTCTTCGCCACGGCCGCCATCGGCCAGGACGGGGAGGGACGCGGCCACCAGACCGGCCACCAGCAGGATCGGGAGGAAGGCGCGCATGGGGTTCAGGCCTCGATCCGGGATGCTGCTTATAAATCACGTTTGTTGCGGACTTCGAAGGTTCCCGACGCGGGTGACGTCCAGGCCGAAGTCCAGGGCCGGGGCGCTGTGGGTGATCCACCCCATGCTGACGCGGTCGGCAGCCTGGGCGTACGCGGCCACGTTCTCCGGCGTGACGCCCCCCGACACCTCGACGAGGAGCCGGGGCCAGCGCCCCTTGAGGACGCGGTACGCATCGAGCGCCTGCTGCGGCGTGAAGTTGTCCAGCAGCACCCCGTCCGCGCCGGCCTCCGCGGCGGCGAGCGCCTGCTCCGGCCGGTCGGCCTCGACCTGGAGGAACGCGCCCGGCTTGGCGGCGCGGCAGCGCTGCACGGCGCGGGCAACGTCTGGCTCGACTAGGAGGTGGTTGTCCTTGACGAGGAAGGCGTCGAAGAGCCCGAAGCGGTGCGGATCGCCCCCGCCCACCTCGACGGCGCGCTTCTCGAGCTTCCGGAAGCCAGGCGTGGTCTTCCGCGTGGCCGCGACGCGGCAGAGCGGGTTCACGGCCGCGATCTTCGCCTGTATCGCCGCGGTCGCCGTCGCGATCCCGCTCATGCGCATGAGAAGATTGAGCGCGAGCCGCTCGCCCGTGAGCACCGCCGCGGCCGGCCCCTCGACGCGCAGGACGACCTCGTCGGGCTTCACGCGCGCGCCCTCGTGGGTCCGCGCCTCCGCGCGGGCGCCCAGGTGCGCGAAGACCTGCGCGGCCTCGGCGAGCCCGCAGACGACGCCCGCGGCCTTCGCGACGACGTCCGCCTCCGCGCGCTCGTGGCCCGCGAGCGCCATCGTGGTGATATCACCCGCGCCGACGTCCTCCTGGAGGTAGCGCAGCAGGTCCGGATCCACGCGCCCCCAGCCTCAGCCTCAGCCTTAGCCCTAGCCTCTCCTTCGTGGGAGGCTAAGGCTGAGGCTAAGGCTAAGGCTGAGGCTGAGGCTGGGGGCCCCATGCGTGTGTTCCTGGTCGGCTGCGGCGCCCTCGGATCCTCCATCGCGCGCGGCGTCACGAAGATGAGCGGCGCCTCGCTCGTGGTCTTCGACGTCGACCACGCCAAGGCCGTGAAGGTCGCCCGCGAGACGCTCGCCCCCGTCGTCAAGTCCGTCGAGGAAGGGATGGGCATGGCGGACGTCGTGGTCGAGGCCGCGAGCCAGCAGGCGCTCAAGGACCTCGCGCCCAAGGTGCTCGGCAAGGGGCTCCCGCTCATCGCGCTCAGCGTGGGCGCGCTGGGCGATGCGGCGTTCCTCGACGCCGTGACGCGCCTCGCGCGCGAGAAGAAGACGCGCCTCATGGTGCCCAGCGGCGCGGTGGGTGGGCTCGACGCGCTGCGCGCCGCGGCCGAGGCGGGGCTCACCGAGGTCACGCTCGTCACCGCCAAGCCGCCCGAAGGATTCGGCCTCCACGACGTCAAGGAGGCGCGCGTGCTCTACGAAGGCCCGGCGCGCGAGGCCGTGGCGAAGTTCCCCAAGAACGTCAACGTCGCGGCGGCGCTCTCGCTCGCGGGGCTCGGCTTCGAGAAGACGCAGGTCCGCATCGTCGCGGATCCAGCGCTGAAGGCCAACACGCACACCATCGTGGCGCGCGGCGCCTTCGGCGAGATGACGTGCAAGGTGGAGAACGTGCCCTCGCCGGAGAACCCGGCGTCGAGCTATCTTGCCTCGTTGGCCGCGTTGGCGCTCATCCGACGGTTCGTCGCGCCGATCCAGGTCGGGACCTGATCACGCGCAGCCGACCGTGACCTTCGCTTGCACGCACACGTCCCCGCTGGGCTGCGGCAGGTTCTCCGTCGGGACCACCGCGGGCACGTCGGGCACGACGACGCCGTGCGCCGCCAGTTGGCCGCGCGCCGTCGCCTCGGCCTTCCACGTCGTGTCGTTGACGCGCACGAGCTTGGTCGTGTCCACGCCCGCGACGTTGGCCTTGGCGTCCACGACGTGCGAGTCGGCGTAGACGCTCGCCTTGCCGTGGAGCGCGAGGTTCAGGTGCGTCATGCGCGAGAGCTTGTCGGCCCACGCGTCGAAGCAGATCGTCATGAACGCCCAGAATCCCTTGTGGTCGCCGCGGTGCGCGACGCCCAGGCCCGTGTTCTCCACGGCGCCCGAGTCGAGGTTGTGCCTGACAGGACCGGTGGCGTTGCCGGTCGCGCCGACGTTGACGTGCGACCACCAGTTGTCGCCCGAGCCCGGGTCGCACCGGGGGCACGGCGAGGCCGCCGCGACGCCCGAGGCGAAGACCAGGAGCACGAGCACGGATGCTATGATTCGCAAGTTGCTGTTCACCCGCGCCGCCCGTTCGCTCCGCCCGATATCAGCGCGGTGGATCGGCCGGGGAAGGATCATGGGCGTTCCGGGACGGGTCCTTGATCCGTCGGGCTCGTGACCGTGTCCGGGACCGTGACCGGGCACGAGAAGTCCTACCCTCTCCCTCCCGATCGTCGAGAAGCACGAGCTCCATCTTCGGCATCAGCAAGGCCGCCGTGCACAACCGCCTGGAGGCAACCGAGCGCGGTCACGGGCGCGAGCGCACGCGCGCGGTTCGAGCGACGCACCAGGAAGAACATCGCAGCGAACCCCCGCGTGGCAGGCGTGGACCTCGCGGTCATGGGCTCCGGCGAACCCTTGAACTGGCCGCTGCTCGGTGGCTTCCTCCTCGCGGCGGGCGTCTTCCTTTCGCTCGTCGCGCTCATCAACCGACGCCGCGCGGGGTCGCTCTTGTCGCCCAACGTCTCCGAGCCCTCGGGGTGGATCATCGCGCTCTGGTGGGTCGGTGGCGCCCTGCCGACGTTCGTGTTGGGCTCGATCCTCGTCGCCGTGTCCGGGATCCCGGCCGGCAGCCGCGGCTACGACGCTGCGATGGGCGCGGTCTGCGGCGCGACCTTCACCGCGCCGATCGTGCCGTACCATTTCTGGGTGACGCGTGGTGGCGGCGGACGACGCTCGGGACGCCGCCGGGCGCGCGCCTGACGCGAGCGCGCGAGCCGCTTCCAGCATCTTCTGCGCGTGCTTCTCCGGAAGAGGTTGCTCTCGTACACGGCGGCGATCTTGCCGTCCGTTCCATCGCGGGGGGTTTCACCCGCGAGAGGGGCCGGATTCTGGCATAGCCTCAACGCGACCCAGCACGCTTATTCCCCCAGGACGCGGGTGACGTGACCGTCCATGAAGCGGCTGCTCTGGTGGCTCCTCGCGGGTTCGCGGGGCGGCGTCAACCGGGCGCAGATCATCCGGACGCTCCACGAGCGCCCGTACAATGCGCACCAGCTCTCCGAGGCGCTCGGCCTCGACTACAAGACGGTGCGCCATCACCTGAAGATCCTCTCGGAGAACAACGTCGTCGTGGCGCAGGGCAAGGACAACTATGGCGCGATGTACTTCCTCTCGACCGCGATGGAGCAGGGCTACGCGGACTTCCTCGACATCATGCGGCAGGTGAGCGGCGATGGCGATCGGCTTCCCCCGGCTTGAGCTGCTGCTGACGATCCTGAACTTCGGGCTGCTGCTCGCGCTGCTGCTCGTCTTCCTCAAGATGTGGCGCCAGACGAAGAGCGCGTTCTCGTTGGGTCTCTCGCTCTTCGCGGGCGTGCTGCTGCTGCGCGAGGTGCTCGCCCTCGTGCAGGCGCTCGACAGGGCGGGGCGCTTCCCATGGCTCACGCTCCTCGCGAACGCGGGCGAGGCCGTGGCGCTGCTGATCCTGCTCTACAACGTGGCGCGCTAAAGGGGGGTTTGGGGGCGCGGCCCCCAACGTCTGCCTCATTTCTGGACGCGACGTCAGGGGGCTGCGCCCCCTGAAACCCCCCTCTTGCCGACGCGCTGCGGCGCGTCGGAAACGGCGGGATGATTCACCCGCGGAAATGTTGCGAGACTGAGACTAGCCTACGGGTGCGGCAGGCCGACGACGACCTCGTGGCCCAGCCCGAGGAAGCCCACGCCGTAGTCGCACCAGTCGACCTCGACGTAGGGCGGGGGCGGGAGCGGCTGCACGCCGAAGCAGGGCAGGACGGCCGTCGCCGCGGCCGCCGCGGGGCTGGCGTGGCCGGCCGTGATCGCGACGACCTCGTAGGCGGGGAAGCCGGCCGCGACGAGCGCGCTCTCCTGGCCCGCCGGGACGGAGGCGAGGAGCTGCGAGACGCCGCCGTCCTCGCCGTAGACCTGATAGCTGTCGGGCGCGACGGCGCCGGGCGTCCAGGCCACGAGCGTCTGGCCGTTCACGGCGATCGCGACGGAGGCGAGCGGCGTCGTCGGGTCGGGAGCGGGGAGCGCGGCGGCGGCGCCCACGATCGCGAGCAGGAGGAGGGGCAGGGAGGCGGCAGCGAGTCGGAGCATCGGCACGACATGGGCTTGCGGCGGATCATGCTTGCGCTCCGGATTTCACACGCCGCCTCGCCAACCGATGGCCGCCGCACAAGCGGACGCGACGATTCTTGTGAAGCCGCCCGGACGTGGCGAAGAGTAAAACCACTCCGGGCCATCCGGGCGGCATGGGCATCCGAGGGTCGGCCTGCGCCGCGTGCGCGCTTGTTATCCTGCTGCTGGCGCCGAGCGCGGCGGCGGTGGGCATCGTGGGAAGCTTCTCCAGCGCGGAGCCGGTCGCGCTCCGGGCCGGGTCGGCGCATGCGACCCTCGAAGGCGCGGTGCTGCGCGACGCGAGCGGCCTCGCCGGCTTCTCCTTCCTGGCGGGCCAGGCGGACCTCTGCTGGTACCAGGTCGCGCGCGAGCACGCGGCGCAGCAGTGGCTCGACCTCGCCCCTTCGTCGGGCTGCTCGCGCGAGACGGACGTGTCGATCTCGCTGGGCGCGTCGAGCCCCGCGGGATGGATCGGCCTCGCGGCGCGCGGCGGCGACGCGGCGCTCGCGGGCGGCGCCCCCTGGTCGCTCTCGCCCGGCGCCGGCGCGTTCCTCTCCGACGCGCCCCGGCCGCGCCAGCCCGACGCGCCCGACGACGTCCCCGCCTTCTCGCGCAACGTGCCCGGCCCGCTCGTCACGACCTCCTCCTCCGGCTCGCTCGACTACGAGGGCGGAGGCGCGCTGAAGATCATGGGGCTCGACGTCGTCGTGGCCTCCGCGCAGAACGTCACCGAGTACCGCACGGGGCGCCAGCTCGCGGGCGGCGCGATGCTGGGCGCCGAGCAGGACGCGTGGCTCGTCGTCGCGTTCGACGCGGGGACCGTGCGGCTGGTGAGCAACGGGCCCTCCTTCGCGCTCGCCGCGCGCGACGTCCGCGCCCCCTCCGCGTCGGGGCTGGACGCGCCCTCCGCGAACGGAACGCTCGTGGAGCGCGGCGTCACGTACGCGCTCGATCCCCGCGCGCCCGCGCAGCTGGAAGGCGTCTTCGCCGCGAGCCTCGCCCCCACGCCCGCGGGCGACGCGCTGCGCGTGGACGTGCAGGGCGACGCCTTGACGCTGGGGCCGCTGGCCGCTCTCGCGGCGGAGCCCACGCGTGGCGCGGCCATGCCCTGGCTCCTCGTCGTGGGAGGCGTCGCCATCGTGGGAGGCGCGGGCTTCCTCGCGCTGCGGCGGCGCGGACCCCTGGGCGCCCGGCGCGCAGCGCGAGACCTGGCGCGGCGCGGGCTCGCGTTCGCGGACCACGAGCAGTGGGACCTCGCGGCGACGTTCTACGAGCGGGCCGTCGCGCGCGAGCCGGCCTGCGCCGCCATCTGGCAGCTGGAGGCGGGCGTCGCGCGCTTCATGCAGACGCGCTACGCGGACGCGATGACGCTCTTCGAGCGCGCGGCCGAAGGGCTCCAGGACGGCGAGGCGGAGGTGTGGGCCGCCGACTGCGCGATCCGCCTGGGCCACGAGGACCACGCGGAGACGCTGCTCCTGCGCGCGCTCGACCGGCCCCGGGTCCACGCCGACGTGCTCACGCTGATCACGCTGGAGGAGGAGTTCCGCGCGCTGCTCGATCGCGAGGCGGTCCGCGCCGCCATGGAGGCCGCGGCCGAACGGGTGCGCGCGTAGGTCGGTGACGCTTGGACGAGGACGATTCCGACGTGCCCATCCTGCTGCGCGCCAGAGCGCTCCAGGGGCTCGTCGCGCTGCGGGAGGCGCCGGCCGGCTGTCTGGGCGCGGGCGACTTCGCCCGGAAGCTGGGCTACACGATCCGCCACGGGGCCCGGCTGCGGCGTTACCTCGCGGCGCGCGGCCTTGTCACCGTCGAGGAAGGCTACGAGAGCAAGATCCCGTTCATCCGCCTGCGCCTGACGGCGAGAGGACGCGCGGTGGCGGACCTGGCGGCCGCGATCCGCGACGCCGACGCGAGGGCGCGGCTCGGTCAGCGGACGCGGTAGACCTCGTCGGACTCGTGGGCGGGCCCGTGGACCTCGATGGCGACGAGCTGGCCGGGACGCCCCTCCTCGCGCGCGACGTGGTCCACCTCCATCGACTCGACGACCTGCTCGAAGTCGTGGCCGCGGCCGCGGATCCGGATGCGGTCGCCCACGCGGAGCGAGCCGCCCAGGAGGTCGATCGACACGCTGCCGCTGCGCTTCCAGACGTGGCCGACCACGCCGATTTTCACGAAATCGGCTTGGTCCTCGCTCGCTCCGCTCGCTGCGGCAATGCCGATCTTCTCCTCGGACATGAGGAGAGCTTCGCGGCCTCCGCATTTGGGCGTGTCGGTTGTCCTACGCGTCCTTCAGGAGCAGGAGGGCAGCCTCGCAGGCGTTCTGCAGGGAGAAGAGCGGCAGGTCGACCCGCGCGCGGGCGAACTCGTCGGCCTCCCCCTTCAGGCGGTGCAGCTCGGCCTTGGTCCGCGCCGCGTCCCACTCGGCGGAAAGGGCGCGCGCCATGATGCCGCGCAGGCGCTCGAACTTCACGTCCGCGAACCCCTCCGGGAGCGGGCTGTCGATGGTGGGCTGCTGGCGGTAGGGGCCCATCGGGTCCACGCCCTTCCGGCTGTAGCGGATCGCGGCGCGCGCGAGCCTCGCGGGATCGGGCCGGTCGCTCCCGACGCTGCCCGCCACGTAGAGCCCCGCGAGCGCGGTCGCGCCGTCGGCCTTGCACGGCACGCCCGCGCGCAGCTCCTTGCGCCCCTCGTGCTCGACGACGAGCGGGCGCGCCAGCGCGAGCCCGGCGCGGTGCGCGACGACGAACCCGTCGCCGCTGGCCTTCCAGTCGCCGCCCGGGAAGAGGCCGGAAACGTTGCCCGTGGCGAGCACCACCACGGGCGCCTTGAGCGGCTCGACGCGCCCCTCGCGCGCCACGAGCGCGCCGGCCACGTCGCCCGACTCGGAGAGGATGATATCAAGCACCATCTCGCCATGCTCCTTGTCGAGCAGGACGTAGGGCGCGTTCTCGGCGGGGTCGCGCGCAAGCTCCCGCGCCACCGCGCTGCCCGCGTAGCCCGTGCCCGCGACGATGACGCCGGTCTCGAGGACCATCAAGGGACCGAAGCGGCGACCCGGGATGAAGGTTCGTCCTCCTACTCGGGAGCCTCGCGCCGCAGGGCAAAATGCCCGATGAGCGCGCCCGCGACCGCGCCGCCCACGGCGCACGCGACCATGACCGCGAACCCGTCCTGGGCCAAGGTCCTCCCGAGCTCGTCGCCCGGCCCGAGGGTCGCGCCCGCGGTAAGCACCCAGGCCGCCGGGATCTTGACGCCGAGGAACGAGGGCCGGAAGAGGACGCCCAGGAGACCGCCCACCAGGAAGCCGGCGGCTCCGAGGGCAAGGGCCGGCGAGGATCGGCGGCTGGGCGTCGCGGGGCCGAGCATGCGCGCGCGGCGCGCGTACTCCTCCTCGCCGATCTCTCCTTTCGCGAAGCGCATCTTGAGCGCCTGCAGCGGGTCCTCCGGCCCTGGCGCAGGCGGCGGGGGGCGGGCGGCGGCCTCGCGCGCGCGGCGGGCCCGGCGTCGGGCCTCGGCGCGGCGCCACGCCTCCCGCGCCCGGCGCGCCACGCGGGCGAGGCTTGCGCCCATCGGCTCGGTGGGCTTGGGCTGGAGGAGCCCGACGACCGCGCCGAGGGCCGCGCCGAGGAGAAGCCCGGCGCTCGCCGCGAGCCGCGCGAGGAAGGCCCGTTGCGCGTCCGAGCCGGTGCCGTAGGCGTCGTGGCAACCATGGAGCGAAGCGTCCCGAGAGCACGCGAGCCGCGCGGGAAGCTGGGCGCCCACGACGAGGGCGGCGAGGGCCATGCAGCAAGCGAGGATGAGCAGCGGGACGCGGGCGCTCATGCGGGCTGTTATCGTCCCGGGGGGCAGCATCAACCCCGAGGGAAGGTCCCGTGGGAACGAGGCCCCGGCTCACGGGCCTTGCAGGTGCGCTTCCAGGAAGTAGAGCGCCTTGTCCAGGTCGCGCGCGATCTGGGTGAGCAGGTCCGAGGTCGCGCGGTCGCCCGCCTCCTCGGCGCGGTCGATGCTCTCGCCGATGCGCTTGGCGTGGCGCGCGAAGCGGTCGGCGAGCGTCTCCACGAACGCGAGGTCGCGCGGCAGGTCCGTGGGGAACTCGGGGAGGCTGGAGCCCGCCGCGGCCATGCGCGTGGTGCCCAGCGCGGTGCCGCCCAGCGAGGTCGCGCGCTCGGCGATGAGGTCGACGTGCGCCTCGACGATCTCGGCGAGCTGGTCGAAGAGAAGGTGGAGCTGGAAGAAGTTGGGGCCCTTGACGTTCCAGTGCGCGTGCTTCGTCTGGCTGTAGAGGTCCGCCGCGTCGGCGAGCCGCTGGTTGAGCAGGACGACGACGCTGCGGCGCGTGTCCTCGTCGAGACCGTGGCGGGTCGGGTACATCCGGGCCTGGGCGGCGCTCGGGCTTGCGGTGGGCGTCATCGGCCGCCCGATGCGCCTGGGGAGCAAAGCTCCGTCGGCTGCGAAGCGTTCGCCGCCTAGGGCGCGAGCTTGAGGCACTTCGTCTCGGCGACCTCGTTGCCGAAGACCCAGACCTGGTGGCCGGGCGCGAGCTCGTCGGGCGGGCAGTGCTCGGTGTAGACGTGCGCGCCCTCGGAGCAGCTCGGGATGACCATGTCGCACGTGCCCGCCGAGGCGGAATGCGGCAGGACGACGACCGCGAGCAGGAGCGCGGCGAGAAGGATCGGGCGCATCCGGCTCATTCCTCGCAGAGGCTCTCGTAGTGCTTGTGGACGTGGACGGCGAGGTAGTCCCAGTCGACGTCGGCGTACTGCTGGTGGCCCACGCCGAAGCAGGTGCGGTCGCCCGCGTCGGCCTGCGGGGCCGGGGGTGTGGGGATGGCCGCAGCGGTCCCCGCCAGGAGCGGGACGCTGACGAGCAGCGCGAGCAGGAGGATGCTGGTCTTCATGCAGCGACGAGAAGAGGACGGCCGCGCTTGGATTCCCTAGGCGGCCGGTTGCCAAGCGCGCCTATGGCGCCAGCTTCGTGCAGAGGGTCTGGATGACCTCGGTGCCCAGGACGTAGACGGTGTAGCCGGGCAGGATCTCGCCGGGCTGGCAGTGCTGCTCGTCGATCTCGTAGAGCGGCGAGCCGCAGGTCGGGCTGCCCCCCGTGAGCGTGCATTGGACCGCGCAGCTTCCTGGGACGTGGATGTTGTCGCAGACCTCCGCGGACGCGGCGGGGACGAACGCGACGAGCGCGAGGAGGAGCGAGCCGATGGCGAGAATGGTCTTCATGCAGCGCGCCGAACGATGGGCCCGGTCATGGGTTGCGTAGTCGCGCGGTTGCCACCCCCGAGCCCGAGCCCGCTTTCGAGCCCTAGCCCGAGCCCTGCTTGCTCACGCGCACAGGGCTCGGGCTCGGGCTCGAAAGCGGGCTCGGGTCTCAGAGCGCCAGCATGCGCTCGATGGCGAGCTTGCCACCGGCGCGGTCCGCGTCGTCGACCTGGATGCGGTTGACCACGTTGCCGGCCTCCAGCTCCTCGAGCGTCCAGAGCATGTAGCGCGGGTCGATCTGGCGCATGGCGTTGCAGTCGAGGCAGAGCTCGCCGCAGAGCTGCACGATCGTCTTGTCGGGGTGCTGCGCGGCGAGGCGCTTGACCATGTGGATCTCGGTGCCGATGGCCAGCGTGCTGCCCGCGGGCTGCTCGGCGACCCACTTCTCGATGACCGCTGTGCTGCCCCAGGCGTCCGCGGCCTGCACGACCTCGCGGCGGCACTCGGGGTGGACGATGATCCTCACGTCGGGGTGGTCCGCGCGCATCTGCGCGACGTGCTCCACCTTGAAGCGCTCGTGGACCTGGCAGAAGCCCTGCCAGAGGATGACCTTGGCGCGCCTGATATCATCCTGCGTGAGCCCGCCGCCGTTGCCCTTGGGGTCCCACGGGTTCCACCTGACGATCTGGTCGTCCGGGATGCCCAGCCACGTCGCGGTGTTGAGGCCGAGGTACTGGTCGGGCGTGAAGAGGACCTTGTCTCCGCGCGCGAAGGCCCACTGCATGGCCTTGATGGAGTTGGCCGACGTGCACACGAGGCCGCCGTTCTCGCCCGTGAAGGCCTTGAGGTCGGCGTAGCTGTTCATGTACGTCACGGGGACGACGCGCGAGGCGTCGGTCCACTGGCCGATGCGGTCCCACGCGCGGGCCACCTGCACCATCTCGCTCATGCCGGCCATGGGGCACGAGGCCTCCATGCTGGGCATGACGACGTTGCGCTGGCCGTCGGTGACGAGGTCCGCCGTCTCGGCCATGAACGTGACGCCCGCGAAGACGATGTTGCGCGCCTTGGTCTTCTTGGCGAAGACCGAGAGCTGGAAGCTGTCGCCCATCGCGTCGGCGAAGCGCGCGATCTCGTCGCGCTGGTAGTTGTGGACGAGCAGGCACAAGTCCTCGCCGAGCGCGCGCTTGGCCGCGACGGTCCGGCGCGCGACCGCGGCGTCGTCCAGCGTCTGGTACTCGGCCGGAAGCTCGGCCAGCGCGCTCATGTGGCGCCACAGCGTCGCCTCGTAGCGCGACTGCCGGGACGCCCGGGTCTCCACGATGGGCAGGGCCATGCGGGTCTGGGATCGAGGTAGATTTGTCCCCCACATATAGGCGCTGGCTGGGGTAAGGGCTGCCTGGCTGGAGTGGAAATGCGGCAAGATTTGCCGGTATTCCGGATTCGGGGTCTCGGGGCTCTGGACTCTGGGCTCAGGGCTCC
>JAXDQU010000114.1:0-5969 GCA_034667685.1 Thermoplasmata archaeon
GGGCGCCCTGCGTGGCCCCCCTTCTTCCCTCGCTTCCCTTCTTCCCCTCTTCCCTTCGGCACGCGGACATATCCCCGCCCCGCCCGTTGTCACCCAAGGTGACAACACGGTCTCCCCAGAGAGACTATCCCCCTCCGCGATGTGTGTCACCACGGTGAGTCACAACTCCCGCGCGGCAACGCGGGGTTGACCGGGCAACCGGGAACGGCTCGCCCAGGGGAACCACCCATGGTCAACGTCCGCATGCTCGGAATAGCGTCAGCTCTCGCGATCCTCCTGCCCGCCGCGGCCTACGCGCTGCCCGGCCTCTGGCCCGATCCGAACGATCCCTCCACGCTGGTCGTCGAGGGGGGCGCGGCGCAGTACGCCAACGTGAGCGACATCACGCTCTTCGATCCGCCCCAGCAGCGCGTCGGCGATCCGAACTCGACGGTCGTCCCCGAGCGGCTCGTCGAGGGGCACACGACCTTCGCGGTCATCACGCTCCAGTCCAAGCCCGTGAACGACACGGGCACCATCGACCTCACCGCGGCCCTCGACTGCGCGTTCGAGACCGGCGTCGACTACTGGGGTCCCGGCATCCCGTACCGCGTCCACTCGACCACCTTCCAATGCCTGGAGAACGCCACGCTCGTCGCGATCCCCAGCCCCGTCCCGAGCGCGGGCATGGACGTCCACTTCGCGCCCGACGGGAACTTCGTCCGCTATCAAACGCCCACGGGCGAGGTGGGCTACGAGACCGAGTACACCTTCGTCATGGACGGCGCCACGCGCTACGCCTGGGCCATCCAGCCGCTCCAGACGCCCTTCGTCGACCACGGCGTGATGAAGCGCCTGTACGCCGCGCTGCCCGAGGACAAGCTCAGCGAGATGGGCGTGCACGACTTCCGGCTGCTCGACGCGCGCCGGCTCCCCGACTTCCGCTGAACGGTGGCTCCCCACCCCGGGGGGTCCGCTTGCCGGCGGGCCCCCCATGCTTTTCCTACGAGGGCCAAGGCGAGCCCCTGTCCCCTTGTCTGTCTCGTGGCGCTCCCTTCCCAACACCGCGCATCCGAGGCATCCGCGGATTCCGGGATTCTCGGTGTCGGGAACGAAGCGCCACCAAGACCGACACGGTACGGGAACTTGCCACCACCTTCTACACATCGTGACCTATCCACCGTGGCGCGCCCCCCTCACGCGACGAAGTGACACAAAATCTAAGGGGGGAGGACGCGCGGGTCGGCCACCGCATTGGGAGATGTGGATAACATGAGGCTTCAGACCCTTGCAACAGCGGCAGCCATTTCGCTCCTTCTGGTCCCTCCGAGCGCGACCTTCGCGACGCCCATCGGCTTCGCGTTCGCGGGCGGGGGCGGGGGCGGGAACAACACGACGGCGCCTCCGGCGCTGGCCATCCTGAGCCCCTCGGACGGGGAGCGGCTCGAGCCCGGCCAGGACGTGACGCTCGCGTACGACCATCCCGCGGGCCCGCCGGGCCGCGTGGCGGGCGAGGTGCGGCTCGACGGGCAGCGCGTGGGGACGTTCGTCGTCTCCTCCGACCAGACGCGGACCTTCGTAAGCGTCACGGTGGACCTCGCCGGCATCGCGGAGGGCCCGCACGCGCTCGACGCCTCGGCGTGGACCGACGCGGACGCGGCCGTGGACGCGGGCCCCGTCACGGTCGACGTGGAGGCCTACGACGCGCCCCCGTCGCTCCGCGTCGCCAACGTCTCGGCGACGCTGGACCCGACCACGGTCCACGTGCGCGGCGTCGCGGCGGACAACGACAGCGCCTCGCTCACGTTGACCTTCTCGGTGGGCAACGCCTCCGTCGAGGTCTCAGCCGAGCCGGGTCCGTTCGACCTCTCGCTGGTCACGCCGCTGCGCCCCGGCTCGGCGAGCTTCACGGTGCGCGCCGACGATGGCGTCAAGAGCGCGACCTTCTCGGGCTTCGTCTGGATCCCCGGCCACGCGCCGCAGGTCGCCATCACGTCGGTGCGCCACGAGATCGGCGGCCACCTCGTCGTCGAGGGGACCGCGAGCGACCCGGACGGGTACGTCAGGTCTCTGCTCGTGGGCGTGGGCGCGCACACCGTCTCGCCCAAGGTCGTCAACGGCACGTTCGAGGCCAGCCTCTACGGCGCGCTCGCCGTGGGCAACGTCACGATCTTCGCGACCGCGCAGGACGACCTGGACGGCAAGGCGACCGCGACCACGACCTTCGACGTCGAGCCCATCCACGCGACCGTGTACGACCGCGTCGTGACGTCGAACCTGGGCGTGTCGCTCGACGGCGAGCCGGTCACCCTGCCCCAGGCGGTCAACGCCACGGTGACGATCGCGTCCGCGGGCCCCGCCGAGGCGACGGTCGTGGTCGCCAGCAACGGCACGTACGCGGAATGGGGCGGCGCGGCCGGCGTCCCGCCCGCCCAGAAGTTCGCCACGTGGGGCTACCACGCCACCGCCACCGTGCAGTGGCTCGTCGCGGCGGGCGGCCGGCTCGAGATCACCATCTCGGGCGACTTCCTCTGAACGAGTCTTGAAGCCGCCGCGCGCCGTGGGGCGCCTCCGATGGTGTCCCCCCTGCCCCACGGCGTGCGGCTGCGCGACGCGACGAGCGCGGACGCCGAGGCGCTCCTCGCGCTCTACCGCGCGGCGTACGCGCCCCACGAGGACCCGTTCCGGAAGAAGCCGCTCGCCGACACGTTGGACGACGTGCGCGGCTACCTCCGGGAGGGCAAGGTCCTCGTGGCGGAGTCGAGCGAAGGGATCGTCGCGTCCGCGCACCTGCGCTCGATCGCGAACCTGCGCCGGATCGCCGTCCACCCCGAGCGAAAAGGAGAGGGGCTGGGCGCCGCGATGGTCGAGGCCGCCCTGGCGCGCGCCCGCGCGGACCGCTTCGGCTTCGTCGAGCTCGACACGCAGGGCGACCACCCGTGGCTGCCCGCGTTCTACGCGCGGCACGGCTTCGTGGAGCGCGGCGTCGAGACGATGCCGGACGGCACGCGCTGGCTCGTGATGCGGCAGAAGCTCTAGAGCCGCGCCTTCACTGCGCCCACGACGTCCGCGAGCTTGACCGCGTCCTGCGCGCCGCTCGTCATGTTGCGCAGCGTGACCGTGCCGTTGGCGAGGTCCTTCTCGCCGGCGATCAGCACGAGGCGCGCGCCCACCTTGGCGGCGTGCTGGAGCGTCTTGCCCAGCGCGCGGCCCATCGTGTCGACGTCGACGCCCACGCCCGCGGCGCGCAGGTCCCGGGCGATCCCGAGCGCCGGCGCGCGCGCGTTGCCCAGGATCGCGACGAACACGTCGGCCGCGGGCGCGAGCGCCGGGACCGCGTTCTCCTTCTTGAGCGCGAGCAGGATGCGGTCGAAGCCGAGGCCGAAGCCCGCGGAGCCGACGTGCTCGCCGCCGAACAATTCGGCCAGCGTGTACGCGCCGCCGCCGCCGATCTGCTTCTGCGCGCCAAGCTCGGGCGCCTCCAATTCGAACACCATGCCGGTGTAGTAGTCCAGGCCGCGCGCGACGCCGAGGTCCACGTCCACGCTGGGCAGGCCGTGCGCGCGCAGCAGGAGGATCGTCTCCTGGAGCTGCTGGAGCGCCGTCTCGACGGCGGCCTTCGTCGCGTCGGGCAGCGGCGCGGGCGACACGGCGGCGCGCGCCTGCGCGAAGTATTCCCCGATGGCGGGCTCGTCCGCGAGGTCGAGGGCGCGCTGGTGCTTGGCGATCGAGAGCAGCGCGCTGCGCAGCTTGCCCTCGGCGCCCAGGCCTTCGAGGAAGTCGGGCAGCGCGGCGTCGTCCTTGTCGATGAGGCGGAACACCTGCGCCTTCTGCGCGTCGGTGCCCGGCAGCGCGTGCACGAGCGCGCGGAGCACGCCGATGTGCCCCACGTGGAGGATGAACTTCCTGAGCCCCGCGGCGCGCAGCGCGTCGTGCGCCACCGCGATGACCTCCGCGTCGGCGTTGGGCCCCTCGGGGCCGAGCAGCTCCAGCCCGAACTGCCAGAACTCGCGATATCGTCCCTCCTGCGGCTCTTCGTAGCGGAAGCACGACCCGTGGTAGAACAGCTTCAGCGGCTTGGGCTCATGCGACAGCTCGTTCACGTAGTAGCGCATCACGGGCGCCGTCAGCTCGGGGCGCAGGCAGATGTCGCGGTCGCCCTTGTCCTTGAACGTGTAGATCTCGTTGACGACGTTGGGCCCGCTCTTGGCCTCGAAGAGCGCCGTGTGCTCGAAGGTCGGCGTCTGGATCTCGCGGTAGCCCCAGCGGCGGAACGCGTCGCGGAACACGCCTTCCAGCCAGCGGCGCTCCGCCATGTCGGCGGGCCCGAAGTCGCGCGTGCCCCGCGGCCGCTCGAACTTGTCAGCCATCGCGCTTCCTCCCGAAGAGGCGGCGCGCGCCGCGCTCGGCCTTCACCGTCTCGTTGGACTCGATCTCGGCGGGCGGCGCGGGCTCCTCGCGCACCACCTTGTCCTCCTCGTCGAGGATGCGGCGGACCGCGGGCACGGGCCGCGCGTTCGTGCGGACCCACGCGCCCTCCTCGTGGCGCCACGCGCTCAGGTCGTAGGCCGCGGCGGGCGCGGGCGGGGGCTGAGGCTGAGGCTGAGGCTGAGGCTGAGGCTGAGGCTGAGGCTGAGGCTGGGGTTCCGGGGGCATCTCCACCGGCGCGGGCGCCTGGGGCTCCGGCGTGGCCTTCTTCTTGCCGAACGCGGGGACCTTGGGCATCCCGAAGCGCGACTTCTTCTCGGGCGCCGCCGCGGGCTGGGGCTCAGGCTGAGGCTGGGGTTCTGCCGCCTTCGGCTTGGGCTTCGCCTTGGCCTTGCCCTCCAGCGCCGCGAGCTCCGCTTCGAGCGCGGCCAGCTCGGCGTCGAGGTCCGCGGCCGAGCGCTTCTCCTTCGCCATCGTCGGCGCGAACGGGACGCTTCGCTTAAACGGTTTCCTGGAGCGAGATCGCGTAGTCGACCTGCACGCCGTGGCTGAGCGTGACCTCCGCGGTCCACGCGCCCGGCGCCAGGCTGGCGAGCTTCGCGGCGTCGAGCGTGCATCCGCGCGTGACGGAGCCGGTGGCGCCCGGCTGCGGAAGGCCCGACTCGCTCGCGCAGGCGACCTTGCCCGCCGCGTCCTTCAGCGCGACCGAGAGATCGTTCGCGACCGAGGGGTCGTAGGTGATCGTGACGGTGAGGCTGCGCGCGCCGGCGGCGAGCGGGAGAGCGAAGTCCTTCGTGGCCGCGTCGCCCAGGCCGAAGCGTCCCTGGTCCGCGTGGCTCCACGAGACGGCGACGTCGCGCGTGAGGCGGCTGCTCGCGCCGCTGGGGTCGGTGACGGTGAGCGCCGCCACGTACCGGCCGGGCGCGGCATAGACGTGCGCGACCTGCGCGCCCACGGCGGTGCCGCCGTCGCCGAAGTCCCACGCGGCCAGGAGCGGATCGGCGTCGGGGTCGCTGCTCCTGGTGGCGTCGAAGGCGACCTTGTCGCCGGCCATCGCGTGCGTGGCGCCGTCGTCCGCCGCGAGGCTGAGCGCGCCGGGCGCCGCGTCGGTGGCGGAGAGCGCCGCGACGGGCGGGTGGTTCAGGCCCGCGACCTGGACGACCAGGCTGGCCGTGTCGGCGAGCCCCTTCGGGTTGGTGACGGTGAGGGTGACCTTGTAGTCGCCCGGCTTCTGGTAGACGTGCGTGACCTGCGCGCCGGTGGCGACGGCGCCGTCCGCGAACGTCCAGCCGTACGACAGGGGAAGGTCCTGCGGATCGCGGCTCCCCTCGGCGGCGAAGAGGACCGGCGCGTCGACCTTGACCGCGGTGGCGTTGGCGACGACCTTCGCGATGGGCGGCGCGAACACGGGCGCCGGCAGCGCGGCCGGGACGATCCCGAGGTCGGTCTTCAGGTCGGCCATGTTCGCGATGCAGCCGCTCGACGCGGCGAGCAGCGCGGCGAGAACGATGGTCATGACTCGCGTGTGCATCCCCGCTGCGCGGACCGTCGGGAGCCACTTC
>JAXDQU010000115.1:0-12813 GCA_034667685.1 Thermoplasmata archaeon
CAGCCTCAGCCTCAGCCTCAGCCTCAGCCTCAGCCTCAGCCTCAGCCTCAGCCTCAGCCTCAGCCTCAGCCTCAGCCTCAGCCTCAGCCTCAGCCTCAGCCTCAGCCTCAGCCTTCGATCCCACTTCGGTTCCCACCGCGCCGTCTCTCCATGGCGTGGATCAGTGTCGTGACCATCGCCATGACCTGCTCCAGCCCCTCTTGAGCCGCGTCGATACCCGTGGCTTCCGGGGCCTCGATGAGAACGAGATCGAGCGCCGCGATGCACTCTGCCGAGGAGCGACGTGACATGCGGTAGAACCGCGCCTTCTCGGCCGCGCTGAACTCGGCGGCTCCCTCCGCAAGGTTGAGCACCATGGAGTACGAGGCGCGAGTCATCTGGTCGCGAAGCTCGCCGTGCGCGGTCCCGAGCCGGTTGCGGACGTCTCGGAGGAGTCGGACGGCTCCGAGAGCGGCCTTGTACGCATGCAGCTTGTCGTGCGGTGGCTTGCCCATCGTAGACAGGGTCGCGCACGTTGACTTGGCATTTGTCCCCCGGAATGCGACGCTGCGGATTGGAGGCTAGGGCTGAGGCTGAGGCTAAGGGGTCGGCTTCCGCTTCCACAGCGTCGTCCCACGGAACCCGCCCTCGACGTAGCCCACCATCCAGCGGACCTCCTCGCTGTTGTCGTCGGCCTCCGGGTCGTTCGCCAGGTCGGACATCGCGACCGCGACGTCGAGCAGCGCGAGGGCGCGCGGGTCCTTGGCGTTGAGCCGCTGGAGGTAGTGCTGCGCGTCGGGGCACCGGTCGTGCAGGATCACCTTGTCCTTCATCGGCACCAGCGGGTACGTCTTGCAGCGGACGGGCCGCATGGGGCCGAGCTGGCAGCCGGAGCCCGGCGTGAGGAAGTAGCAGGCGCCGCAGCAGCGCTTGACGCATTGCTCCTCGCCCGCGGCGTGGTGCTCCGCGCAGCGCCACGGGAACTGGTCGGCGAGCTCGGGCTGGAGCCATCCGGGCTTCACGCGCACCGGCGTCTTCATGACGGGGGCAGCGCCGCGCGGACCTGAATACTCTCCATAGACGACACGTTGAAGTCCCCCTCGCCGTGCTGGCTTGGCGTCATGTCGCGCCGCCCCCTGGTCTTGCTCGTGGACGACGAGCCTTCGATCCTGCGGAGCACGGGACTGCTGCTGGAGGACCTGGGCTTCCGGGTCCACGCGCTGGGCGAGCACGAGGGCGTCGCCGAGGCGGCGCGGCAGCTCGCTCCCGACGTGATCCTCCAGGACGTGCGCATGCCCGGCCTCGACATCGAGCGGCTCGTCCGGGCGCTGCGCGCCCAGAAGGCGACCGCCGGCATCCCGATCGTGCTCTTCTCGGCCTCGATGGACCTCGAGGAGATCGGGGGCCGCGTGGCGGTGGACGACGTGCTGGAGAAGCCGTTCCACCCTGAACAGTTGCAGGCGGCGCTCGAACGAGCGCTGAAGGCCGCCTGAGTCTTCGCCATTTGTCCCGGAAGCGACTCAGGCCCCGCTCTCCAGGTTGGCCCGAGCATGGCCGACGGCGAAGACGATCCCCGACCGCGCCTCCGCACCTTCCTGGCGCGTCTCTTCGGACGATCCAAGGAGGGGAAGAACGGCACGCACCGCGTCGAGGGGTACGTGCCGCCCCACAGCACGCGCGTCCACCAGGGCGACGAGCTGGACGGGGGCAGGGAGGAGTAGCGCTCAGTACAGCTCGGCCATGAGCGCCTTGCGCTGGTCCGCGGTGATCCCGAGCTTGCGCTTGGCGGGATTGCCCACGGCGTAGGCGCGCTCGCCCTCTTCGTACGTGGGCTTCTGCGTCTCGTAGAAGACGCCCACGGGCACCTTGTCCTCCGGGCCCAGCGTGGGCCACTCGACGGCGCGCGCGACGGCCGCGCTGAAGTCCTCCTTGTCGTGCCCCTTCTCCTGGAGGTTGTAGACGCGCTCGCGGAACCAGTCGTACGTGTTGAGCTTGTTGTACGTCACGCACGGGCTCTGCACGTCGATGAACGAGAAGCCCTTGTGCTCCACGCCCTTCTGGATCAGCTCGGCGAGGCCCTTCGCGTCGCCCGAGAAGCCGCGCGCCACGAACGACGCGCCCGCCATGAGCGCGAGGCCGACGGGGTTGATGGGCTGCTCGATGTTGCCGAACGGCGTGCTCTTCGTCTTGTGGCCGATCAGCGACGTGGGCGAGGTCTGGCCCGTGGTGAGGCCGTAGATCTCGTTGTTCATGACCACGTACGTGATGTCCATGTTGCGCCGCATCGCGTGCAGGAAGTGGCCCGAGCCGATGCCGTAGCCATCGCCGTCGCCGCCGGTGGCGATGACGGTGAGGTCGGGGTTGGCGAGCTTGATGCCTTGGGCGACGGGGAGCGCGCGGCCGTGCAGCGAGTGGATGCCGTACGCCTTCAGGAAGTGGGGCAGGTTGCTGCTGCACCCGATGCCGGAGACGACCGCGACCTCGTGCGGCTGCTTGCCGGCGCCCACGAGCGCGCGCGTGACGCCCGTGAGGACGGCGTAGTCGCCGCAGCCGGGGCACCACGTGGGCTTCGTGTTGACCTTGTAGTCCGCCAGTTGCACCGTGATCGCCGCCATTAGTGCATCACCGCCTGCTTGCCGCCGGACTTGAGGACGGCCTGCACCTTGGCGACGATGTCGTCGGGCCAGAAGGGCTCGCCGTCGTATTTGCGGAGCGTGTCCGTCGGGAACCAGCCGATCTCCGCGCGGATGAGCCGCTCGAGCTGGCCGGTCTGGTTGCCTTCGATCATGAGCGTGAACTTCTCCTTCGCGAGCATCGCCTTGAGCTTCTCGTGGTCGAGCGGGTAGAGGTCGGTGAACTCGATCGACGCGACCTCGACGCCCTGCTGCTTGAGCGTCGCCATCGCCTCGCGCACCGCGCCGTGCGTGGAGCCCCAGGAGACGAGCGTGACCGGCGCGTTGGCGGGCCCGACGCGCTCCGGCATCCGGAGGTCATGGCGCGCGCCGTCGAGCTTCTTCCAGCGCTTGTCCATCTGGCGCTTGCGCATCTCGACGGCGTCGGGCAGGCCCGCGCGCACGTCCGAGATCAGCGTGCCGTCCTCGTCGTGCTCGTCGGAGCCGGCGATGTACGCGGCGTCCTTCGTGCCGGGCACGATGCGGGGGCTCACGCCGTCGTCGGTGAGCTTGTAGCGCATCGGCGCGCCCTGGCCGTCCCACATCTTGCCGCGGTCGAGGCGCGCGGACTCCATCGGGAACTCCTCGCTCGTCTCGAAGTGCTCCGAGAGGAGGAGGTCGCTGAGCACGAGCACGGGCGTCTGCCACTTCTCCGCGAGGTTGTGCGCGCGGAGCGTCGCCTCGTACGCCTCGGGCACGGTGCGCGGCGCGAGCACGATGCGCGGGTAGTCGCCCTGGCCCGCGCCCATGACCATGTTGAGGTCGCCCTGCTCCGTCTTCGTCGGAAGGCCCGTCGAGGGACCGCTGCGCTGCGAGACCATGACCACGAGCGGCGTCTCGGTGATGCCGGCCATGCCCATCGCCTCGACCATCAGCGCGAAGCCGCCACCCGAGGTGCTGCACATGCTGCGCGCGCCCGCGTAGGCCGCGCCGATGGCCATGTTGATGACGGCGATCTCGTCCTCGCACTGCTTGACCACGATGCCCAGCTCGGGGCCGTGGTCCGCGAGGAACTGGCCCACGCTGGTCGCGGGCGTCATCGGATAGAAGGAATAGAAGTGGCACCCGGCCGCCATGGCGCCCAGCGCGATGGCCTGGTTGCCGGTGAGGAAGATGCGCTTGCGGTCCGCGTAGGGAAGCGCGAAGTCCATCGCGCCCCACTTCTCGGTCGCGTAGTTGATGCCCGCCTGCGCGGCCTTCAGGTTCGCCTCGACGACGTCGGCCTTCTTGTGGCCGAACTGGTCCTCGAGCACGCTCTTGAACTTGTCCACCGGCGCCTTGATGAACGCCATCGCCGCGCCCACCGCCACCGTGTTGGCCATGATCGGGTTCGGGCTGAACTCCTTCGCCAGCTCGTAGAGCGGCATCGGACAGAGCGTGACGCCCTTGGGCACGTCGGCCTCCGTGATCTTGACCTTCGTGGGATCGAAGATGACGCGCGCGCCCGCCGAGAGCGTGTCCTTGTGGACGTCCACGGTCTGCTTGTTGAGCGCGATCAGGATGTCCGCCCGCTGGCCCACGTAGAGCACGGGATCCTTGCCGCCGCGGATCTGGAACCACACGTGGCCGCCGCGGATGACGGACTGGTAGGAGTTGTAGGCGTAGACGTGCTGCGCGCTGCGCGAGAGCGTCTTGCCGAAGATCTCGCCGGTGGACGCGACGCCGTCGCCGGCCGCGCCCCCGATGCGGATGCTCACTTCGGTGCGAGACATGAGGATTCACCGGAATTCGGGATTGGGCCGACAGACCCGGGATTCCAGCTTAACGGTTTGCGTTGACGGAGGGCAAGGTCAAGGGCAGGGGCAAGGGCAAGTTCTCATCCCCACGTCGTTTGCCGGCGCTCCTTTTCCAAACACCGAGAATCCCGGAATCCGCGGATGCCTCGGATGCGCGGCGTCAGGAAAGGAGCGCCACCAAGACAGCCATCGGATAGGAACTTGCCTTGCCACTGCCCTTGACCTTGCCCTCCCAACCGCATCGACGGCGCAGCCAGAACCGCGAATCGCCCCGCGGCAGAGGGCTTCCCCATGCCCGAAGAGACGACCGGCGGGCCGCTCACGACCGACGCGCGGACGCCGACGCGCCAGGACGACGCGCCCCGCGGACCGCCCGAGCGCTCCCCCTACGAGATCGCTCCCCGCGACGACCTCCTGGGCACGCGCGCGATCCACGTCATGCTGCGCGACCTTCCCTTCCCGCTCACGGCGCGGGACGTCCTGGAGCGCGCGGGCGCCTGGCGCGTTCCCGTCACCGGCGCGCACTTCCACCCGCTCGCGCAATACCTCGAAGGCATCCCCGACCGGCGCTACCGGAACGTGGACGCGCTCGTGAAGGCCATCGAGAAGGCGCACCGGGACCTCGCGCCTTAGGAGCATCTGCGCGCGCAGATGACCTCAGGGGCATGTGCGTGCGCAGGTGTCCCTAGCCCGCCGCCGTGGACGACCCGCCGCGGCGCGCCGCGTTGACCCGCGCGTCGGCCAGGGCGCGCTTGGCGGCTTGGATGGCGACGAGGGCGGCTTCGACGGAGGCGTCGGCGCGGGCGAGGACGGCGTCGAGGTCGGGGGAGCCGGCGGCGGCCATGTCGTCGATGGCGAAGGAGGCGAGGGCGGAGTCGAGGGACGCCTTGGAGGCGGCGATGGTGGACTCCGCGCTGTGGTAGGGTTCGAGGGCTCGCGTGAGGTTGGCCGCCTCGGAGGCGAGGGAGGTCGCGCAGTGCGACAGCTCGCGGGCGGCCCGGATCGCATGGCGCGTGCGCTCCTGACCCGTCACGTCGGCTGCACCTGTTTGGGGACGATTGAACCTTTGGTCTACTTCTTTTTGTGCAGCCGGCGTCGCGCCTCTTCGAGCTCGCGTTCGGCGTCCTCGAGCGCGCGCCGGGCTTCGTCGAGGTCGATGGTGCCGCCGCGCATGGCGGCGCGGAGGCGGTCGAGGGCTTGTTCGAGACGTCGGGCGGCCTGGCCGACGGCCTCGTCGTCCTCCGGCTCCTGGTCGTCACGGCCCACTCGCTCCCTCCATCGTCATGCCGGCGCCGTGCTATCATGGGGCCCTCCTCATCAAAACATATGGGGGCGGGCAGGCCGACACGTCCGGCTTCGGCGCGGCCGATCGACGCCGCCGCCCAAGCCTACGAGCGCGTTTGACGGTTCCGGAGCCGCGCGGCTTCGAGGGCTTGCTGGGCCTCGCGGAGGCGCGCCTGGGCCCTTTCGAACTGGCCGTCGAGGGCGTCGGGGTTGGCGGCGAGGGCTTCGACGAGCTCGCGGCAGGCTTCCTCGAACGCCTCCAGCGTCTTGCGAAGCTCACGGTCCCCTTCGCCGTGCATCCGCCCGTGCTGCGGCAGTCCTTCGGGAAATAGGTGCGCCGGACGGCGGCAGGCTAGCCGGCGAGGTAGGCGACGAGGCTGCGCAGCGACGCCTCGGCCGCGTGTCCGTTCGGCCCGTCGAGGGCTGGGACGGGCACGACGCGGACGCGGAATGGCGGCCGCTGCGCGACTTCGGCGAGGGGGTGGCGAAGGAGCGGCGTGGCGGGGGGCCAGCGCGCGAGCCAGGCGTCCTCGGGGGCGCGGGCGAGGTCGACGAGGTCGCGTTGTCCCAGCGCGTGGCCGAGGGCCGCGAGCGCTTCGGCGCCCACCGTGACGACGGCTTGGGGCCGCAGGAGGCTCAGCAGGCGCGTGAGGTGGGTGGCGGCGGCGTCGCGGACGGCGGGCATCGGGGCGAGGTCGAAGGGGTTGGCGTGCGCGAGATGCGCGACGCTGAAGAGCGCGGCCGGGGGCGCGGCGGCCGCGGCGTCCCACCAGCGCGCGGAGGGGCTCGACGTCTCCCCTTCGATCTGAAGGCCGAGGCGTTCGCGCGCTTCGCGGGGGCCGGTGAAGGGGATGCCCGTCGCCCGCGAGCCGGCGTCGGGGGAGCCTGCGAGGACGAGGGCGCCGGCGCGGGCGAGGCCGCGGGCGTAGAGCTGGAGGAAGTCGTGCACGAGGGGCCACTGGTCCGCGACGCTCGCGCCGATGCGCACGCCCTGGCGTCCCAGCTTCTCGGCGAGGCGCGCTTCGACGCCGACGAGGTCGCGGTAGGCGACGAGCACGTCCTCGACGACGCCCGTCTGCGCGATGACCGCGTCCATGGCCGAGCAGCGCCAGCGCGAGGTGCGACGATAACGCTTCTGATTCGAACGCGCGTCGTCGCACCATATGCTCTCGTCATGTCACCGCGGGGGGCGCTCGCGCGTCTTCCTCCGGGCGACGACCTCCTTGAACTCGGCCATGCGGCCGCAGCGCGGGCAGAAGGCGTTGAGATGTGCATCCAGGGTGGGATCGGTTCCTTCCCAGCCGCACGTCTCACAAACGAACTCGAATGGCAACGGGCCCCCCATCCACGTCTTGGGACTTGGGGCTTGCTTCGGAGGGCGAGGCGAGGGAGCCCCGGCAAACGACCTTCCTCGCCCCCGTGAGGGAAGCTAGAACTCCCAGCTCTTCTTCCGGTTCAGGTGGCGCGTCAGCAAGCGCGCCGTCTCTTCCTGCACGACATCCAGACCTGACTCCACAGCAAACCCTTCGCGCAGCGCGGCGTTGACGTGCTTGCCGAGGTCGTACTCCAGGAGCTTGTCGCGGATCAGCTCGTCGGCGCGGCGGTAGTCGCGCGCGCGTTCGACCTTGAGGCGCCCCTCCTCCTCGTACACGGGGGAGCGCGCGTCGCGGTGCCCCGTCCACGCCTTGCGGAAGCGCTCCGCGTGCTCGCGGCTGCGCACGGGCGGGCCGGCGTGCGTGACGGTGTCGGGAAGGCGCAGGCGCGGAAGCTCCAGGAGGATGCGAAGCTCGCGGTCGCCCACCTCGTACGTCGCGCGCTTGAGGTCGAACTCGTGGCGCTCGAGCAGCTTGCGGATCGACTCGACGCTCTTGCGCATCTGGTCGTGCAGGTGGTCGGCGAGCACGTCGGGCGCCTTGGTCCGGACCAGGAGGAAGTCGCTGCGCCGGCGCCGCACGGCCAGCTCCAATTCGTCGGGCGCGCGCGGCACGAGCTGGCGCGGGAAGAAGAACTGCAAGCCCTCGCGCCGCAGGTATGCGCGGCAGCTTTCGGCGAAGTGCGCGAGCGTGTCCGCGCTCACCGCGCTCGCGGCGTTGCGCTTCGTGTCCACCGGATCGAGGAAGGTGAGCGGGTCGCCGAAGCGCGGCGTGCCTTCGAGGCGGTCCAGCACGAGGAACGTGCCCGGCTTCCAGCCCTGCGCCGCGCGCAGCACGCCGCGGAACGAGCCGTACTTGAGGACCAGCAGCTCGCAGAGGTAGCCGCTGAAGCCGCGCGTCTGCGCCTCGGCGCCGTAGACGCCCACGCCCTTCATGAACGCCTTGAGGAGGCGCGCCTGGTCGCGCTGCTCGCGGCTCATCCGTGATAGCACGAGGCGCGTGTGGAACGGCGTGCGGTCCACGGCCGTCATGCGCTGGCTCACGTCGGAGATCTCGTAGGCGGGCACGACGTCCGCGCGCACGCCCTCGAAGAGCCCGTGGATGTAGGGGTGCTCGGCGTACTTCTCCTCGGGGTCGTCGAGCACGTCGCGGCCCAATTCGAGGCCCCACTGCTCCAGCTTCTCGCGCGGCACGTCGGGCGCGAAGAGGACGAAGCAGTCGAGGTCCACCGCCTGCTTGAGGTACGTGTCCTTGGCGACGCTGCCCACGAGCATGGGCTTCCCCGCGATGCCGCGCGCCGCGAGCGCTTCGTGCAGCCGCGCCAGCAGACGCTCCGCGCGCTCCACGGTGCGCTGCGCCTCTTCCGGAGTCGGCTTCACGCGCTGGAGGGCGAGGCGCTCGGTGCTGATGAAGCGCCCCGTGAAGATCGCGACGACGCCCGCCACCACGAGGCCGCCCAGCACGTCCACGATCCAGTGGATGTTGAGGTAGAGCGTCGCCGCCACGAGAAGGATGGCGTAGCTGTAGGCGAAGATCCGGAAGCCGCGGTTGCGCGAGTAGCGCGCGGCGTTGGCCGTGAGCGCGGCGAAGGCGACCTGGAGCGAGGGGAACGTGTTGTTCGTGGTGGTGAACGAGTAGTAGAGGTCGGCGAGCTGCGGGAAGAGGCCGAACACCGGGCTCTGCACGTGGTGGAAGAGGTAGACGTTCGTGATCGGCACTAGGAGATAGAACGGGAGCGCGAGCAGGTACGCCAGCGGGAACATCAGCAGGTACGCCTTCGCGGGGCGCTCCTCGTCGCTGAGCAGGTAGAGCAGGATCGGGAAGTAGAGCATCCACGGCTGCACCGCGATGTAGACGATGCTGAAGAGCCAGTCGAGCGGCGAGCCCCAGAGGTGCTGGAGGCTGGGCACCGCGCCGCGTTCGAGCGCGTCGACCTGCGGCGCGAGGTCGTGGTAGGGCAGGCGCGGCGTGACGGCCTGGTCCACCTGCACGAGCAGGAGGTGCAGGAGCAGCACCGCGATGGCCGCGAGCAGGAACTTGCCGTACTTGTCGAGAAGGCGCTGCGCGTCCTTGCGGCCGGGCCACGTGGGCGTCTCCGGCAGGAAGAGGATCAGCCCGGCCCCGACCAGCAGGAGGTTGACGAGCAGCACCACGAGCCAGAGCGGGAGGTCCACGGCTCAGGCCTCCAGGGGCGACTCGTGGAGCACGTCGTGCAGCGCGCCGCCGCGGGCCAGCGTGCTGCGGTAGAGGCGGACGGCATGGACGCGCGCGGGCGGGTGCTCGAACGCGGCGTGCTCCGCGAGCCACTGGGGCAGCGCGCCGACGCGCCCGCGCTCCTGCACGCGCGCCAGGGTCACGTGCGCGGCGAAGGGCTTCGCGTCGTCGGGCGGCAGGCGCTCGCGCACGCGGGCCGCCAGCGTCTCCAGCGGCGGGCACGGCATCGACCCGAGCCAGATGACGCGCGGCGCGCGGGGATTCGGGAACGCGCCCACGCCGTGCAGCGGGAGGTCGAACGGCGCGATGCCGCGCGCGGCCTCGTCGAGCAATGCCCCCATGCGCGCGGCCTGGTCTTCGGCGACGTCGCCCAGGAACGACAGCGTGAGATGATGTTGGCTCTCGGGTGCCATCTTGAGGTCGGCGCCCGTCCGCGCGAGGCTGGCCAGGAGCGCCTCAGACTCCGGCGCCCGCGGCAGGGGGACGGCCACGAAGGCCCGGAACGCCATCGGAGGGGCAGCCGGGGCCACGCGAATAAGACTGGCGCCGCCGCGGACGCCGCGCGAGCTTTGCAAGATCGATCCTGCCAACCGAGATGTCCCCGACGTCGGTAGCGTCCCTCGCATGACGCGAAGCATCCTGCTCCTGACGCCATTCCTTCTGCTGCCCCTGGCGCTGCCGCTCACCGTGGCCGGCGGCTCGTGCGAGGCGTTGGCGCTCCCGGACCTCCCGACCTTGGCCGGCGGGGCCTCCGGCTGCGCGCTCGCCGCGTCCTCCCCCGGCGGTGAGGGTGGGCCGCAGACCGACGGAAGCGCCGACGTGGCCGCGTGCGCCGTGACCCGCGCGCCCACCGACGACGTGCGCCACGTGTGCGTCGACGGAAGCGCCTCGGTGGTCCTGGCCGGCAGCCGCCTCGAGCACGCCGAGAAGGTGAACTGGAACTACGCGGACGGCTTCAGCTCCTCGGGCGGCAACCCCTGCCCGGGCTGCGTCACGCCGCCCATCTCCATCCACCTCCAGAGCTTCCTCGGCCCCGCGCTCGTGGACGTGTACAACGCCGGTGCGTACTCGTGCGCGACGACGTACCCGCCCGCCACCACGTATGACGTCCTCGTCACCTGCACGGCGCAGCACGCGCCGCCCACGGGCCACTGGGAGTGCGTGAACACGAACATGGCCGCCCATCCGGAGACGGACGTGACGACGGTCACCGGCACGCTGGGCTGCGGCAGCACCGCGATCAGCGCGACGGGGCACGGCTACCGCAACCCGTGGCCGGACGCGAACGGCGTCGTCGGGAAGGCCGACCAGGGCAGCGCCGACGTCATCACGTGCGCCGCCCACGACGACTTCCGCAACAGCCTGAGCGACTGGGAAGTCTGGTGCACGTACTGAGCGCACCTTCTTGACCCGGCCGTCCCTGCGCAGCGCATGCGCCTCGCCGGCCCGGTCGACCTCGTCGCCACGCTGCGCGGGGGCCAGGCGTTCCGCTGGGAGCAGGACGCGGAGGGCGCGTTCGTCTCGACGGTGGGCGCGCGCGCCGTGCGCTACCAGCCGGGGCGCGGGCTCGCGGTCCACGCGGAGGCCTGGCCGCGCGCGTCGAGGGCCTGGCACGAACGATATCTCGGCGCGACGGCGGAGGACGACGCGGCGCTGGCGCGGCTGGCGCGCGACCCCGTCCTCGCGCCGGCCATCGCCGCGCATCCGGGGCTGCGCATCCTGCGCCAGGAGCCCTGGGAGACGACGGTCGCGTTCCTCGTGAGCGCGAACAACCACGTCCTCCGGATCGAGGGCATCCTGCGCCGGCTCGCGGCGAAGGGCCCGGAGGTCGGCTCGCCCTGGGGCGCCCTGCATGCGTTCCCCGACGCCGCGACCCTGGCGCGCGTGCCGGAGCGCCAGCTTCGCGCGATGGGGCTGGGCTACCGCGCGCCGTTCCTGCGCGCCACCGCGCGGGCCGTCGCGGCGGGCGAGGTGGACCTCGATCCGCTCGTGGGCGCGCCCTTTCCCGAGATCCGCGAGGCGCTGCTCGCGCTCCCCGGCGTGGGGCCCAAGGTCGCCGGCTGCATCGCTCTCTTCGCGCTCGACGCCCGCGGCGCGTTCCCCGTCGACCGCTGGGTGCTGCGCGCGGTGTCCGATTCGTTCTTCGAGGGCGAGCCGGTCAAGCCGCGCGAGGCCGAGGCGTTCGCCCGCGCCCGCTGGGGCGAGGACGCGGGCCTCGCGCAGCAGCTCCTCTTCCACGCGCAGCGCGTAAGCGCCAAGAGGAGGGGCCCGGATGCGGCCGCGTGGACCCCCTCCTCGCGGTGAGCGTCGGCCTCGTCCTCGCGGTGCTCGCGCTCGTCATCACGATCCGGACGTACGCGGACCAGGTCGGCCGGCTGCGCGACCAGCTTCGCGAGCAGCAGGGCGCGCGCCGCGACCTGGAGGCCATGCAGGCGCGTCTCGCCGCGCAGTGGGGCCCCGTGCTGTCACGCTACCCCTACGACCCGCGCAACATGCGCCACGTCGCGGGCGCGCCCTTCGACGCCGTGCAGCTCGAGGAGGACCGCGTGGTGCTCGTCGCGTTCCCGCGCGGCGCCCTCACGCCCGAGCAGGAGCGCGTGCGCGACCAGGTGCGCGCGGGGCGCGTCGAGTGGGCCGAGGTGCCGCTCTTCGCGCCGCAGGCGCCCCCTTCCGAGCCGTGATATCACCCGTAGCCTCGGAAGACCTCGAACACGATGCGCTCGCGGCGGACGCCCAGGTCGAGGAGCTGCTGGCCCGCGCCCATGACCATCTCGCCCTTGCCGCACAGGTAGTACGCGGGATCGGCGAGACCCGCGGCGGCTTCCTGGAGGAGCTTCGCGTCGACGCGCCCGCGGCGTCCGGCCCAATCGCTCGTGGCCGGCTCGCGCGTGAGCGTGTGCACGACGCGGAAGCGCGGGTTCTGCGCTTCGAGCGCCGCGAGCTCGTCGCGGTAGGCAATCTCGCCCCGCGAGCGGTTGCTGTAGACCAGGACGGCGCGCCGGAGCGAGCCCGCGTCGGCCAGGTACTCGGCCATGCCCTTGAGCGGCGTGATGCCGATGCCGCCCAGCGACGTGCCGCCTTGGACGACTGCCGGCGGCACGTCGCGGCGCCGACGAACGCTTGAATAACTGCGGCGTTCGTCGAGCGCCCGCGACGAAGACCGCGTCGCGCGACTCGTCGAGCACGAAGTGGCCGTAGGCGCCGTCCACCTCGACCTCGTCGCCGGGGCGCAGCGCCGCGAAGGCCTGCTTCCAGGGCGAGTCGGAGAGGCGCGCGCCGAACTCGAGGTAGGGCTTCGTGGGCGAGCAGGCGAGGCTCATCGGATACTCCTCGCCCCCCTCGCTCGTCATGATCTCGAGGCCGCAGAACTGCACGGGACGGAACGCGAAGCCTGGCGCCTTCTCGACGCGGATCATGTGCGTGCTGGGCGTCAGGGCGCGCGAGACGAGGACCTTGCCGCGGAAGATCACGCCCGTCCATGGCGCTCGCTGCGCAAATAGCGGTCCTAGGGCTGGCTCTTCTGCCGCAGCTTGGCCAGCTCTCCGGCGAGCGAGC
>JAXDQU010000116.1:0-16512 GCA_034667685.1 Thermoplasmata archaeon
TCAAGACTCTGGACTCAGGGCTCTCCGGTTGCAGGCATGCGGGAGCCCTGAGTCCCGAGTCCTGAGCCCAGAGCCCCGGCTGTCGGAGAAGAGTCGGCGGCCGGGGGAAGGAACGAAGACGACCGCCACGAGGATCGTGGGGCGCAGAAGAGATAGCAGTCGCCGCGGGGGCCGGTGGTCCCCAGGGGCTCAGAGCGCGGGCAGGCGGTAGACGCCGCTGCCGCCCAGGCGCTTCTTCGGGAGCACGACCTCCAGCACGCCGTTGTTGAGGCGCGCCTCGGCGGACTCGGGATCGACCTCGCCGGGGAGAGGGACCGCTCGCTCGAACGACTGGTAGGGCGCGCCTTGCTTGGCGGGCTTCGCCTCCTTGCCGCGCGGCAGGGCGGCGACGACGACGCGATGCGGGCTCACGTCGACGCGGATGTCCTCGCGATCTGCGCCGGGCATGTCGCAGGTGAGGACGAAGCTGCTCGGCTCCTCGACGATCTCCATCGCGGGGGCGCGCGAGACCTGCTCGCGGGTGGCGGTGTCCACCGCATCGAGAACCTCGTCCAGGCCGTCGGGGGGTTTGACGCTCACGGGGTGTCCCGACTGGATGGGGCGCCGCGAGCCGGATAACGGTCCTGGCACAAGGCTCGATTGAAGAGACTTAAGCGCTCGGCGGCCCAGTCACGCGCCGTGCAGGTCGTCGGCACCGTCGCATTCGACACGCTCGCGCGCGTCAAGGCGCTGCCCGCCCCGGAGGAGACGGCCGGCGTCCTGGAGCTGCACGCGGACCTTCCGGGCGGCACCGGCGCCAACGTCGCGATGGCCTTCGCGCGCCTGGGCGGCCGGCCGCGCCTCGTCTCCAGCGTCGGGCCCGACTTCGCCGGCTCGCCCGTGGAGTCCGCGCTGCGCCGCGCGGGGATCGACCTCTCGGGGCTCTCCACCGTGGACGCGCCCACCTCGCGCGCGTTCGTCGCCTTCGACGCCGCCGGGCGCCAGGTCACGTTCTTCCATCCGGGCGCGTCGCGATCGTTCCCTGGCGCCGCGCTCCGCCCCGGCCGCGCCCACTTCTGCGCGGGCGAGATCTCGCGCTATCCCGATCTGATGCGGCAGGCCGACTGGGTCTCGTTCGACCCGGGCCAGGAGGTCTTCCACCGCGACCTCGCGCAGATCGTCGCGTGCTTCGCGGACGTGGACCTCCTCTTCCTCAACCGGCACGAGCGCGATCGCCTGGAGCGCGAAGGGCACGACATCGCCAGCATCCTCGCCGCGGGACCGGAGGCCGTCGTCGAGAGCCGCGGCGCGGAGGGCACGCTCGTCCACACCACGGGCGGCCGCTACGCCGCGCCGGCCGCGCCCGCGAGCGTCGTCGACCCCACGGGCGCCGGCGACGCGCACCGCGCGGGCTTCCTCTTCGCCATCGAGCAGGGCGCGGACTTCGGCCACGCCGCGCGCTTCGCCAACGTCGTGGGCTCCTTCGTCGTCGAGACGATCGGCGCGCAGGCCGGGCAGCCCACGCTCGCGGAGGCGCTGGCCCGCCACGAGAAGGTGTGGGGCGAGCGGCCGTTCTGACCTACGTTGGCGAAGGCCGCAGGTGCGCGGGGATCTCGGCCCACTCCTCGGGCACGGTCGTGTCGGGCGCGATGCGGTAGATGGCGCGCGCGACCTCGTCGGGCTGCTCGCCTTCGAGCGTGACCTCCAGGTCGCCCAGCGGGCTGCGCAGCGGGCCGAAGTGCGCGCGACCTCCGGCCGCGGCCTGCTTGCCCAGGAGGAACGCCGCCCGCATCCCGTCCTCCGAGAGCCCGGCCATCATCGCGCCGCGCGCGGAGTCCGGGATGCGCGTGGAGCGGATCAGCTCGCGCAGGCGATCGAGGTGGGGCGCGTCGGCCACGAGCCCCCACGAGACCTCGCGCACCGTGGCGCCGGGGAAGAGCGAGAGGATCGCGGCGCGCACCTTCTCGGGGTCCTCGGTGGGACGGACCGGCGCGCGCACGGTGACGCGGAGCACGGCAGCCTTCAAGCGGGGGCCTCGCATGAGGCTATCGTGCCCCTGCCCGAGGCGTGGTCGCGCGGCGTCGACGCCCTCGTCGCCGACCGGGAGCGCGGCGCCTCGCTGCTCGCCCTCGACGCGCTGGCCCTCCTGGAGCAGGCCGCGGCCGAGGCGCCGCGCGGCAAGGCCGGCCTCGCGCAGGTGAGCGACCTCGCGCGGGCGCTGCGCGCGGCGCGCCCCTCGATGCCGGCCATCGCCAACCTCGTGAACCTCGCGATGCACGAGGCCGCGGGCGCCGAGGAGGCGGGCGTCGCGCTGGCGCGGGCCGAGCGCGCGGCGGCGGGCGCGCAGGCGCAGGCGCTGGAGGCGCGCGGGGGCGCGGCGCGCGCGGCGGCGGCGCTCGCGCGCGGGACCGTGCTGACGCACTCCGCGAGCGAGACCGTGACGAAGGCCTTGCGCGCCGCGAAGCGGGCGGGCACGCTCGCGCGCGTCGTCGTCGCGGAGGGGCGCCCAGGCTTCGAGGGGCGCGAGCTGGCGCGCGGCCTCGCGGAGGAGGGCGTCGAGGTCCTCCTGGTCGTCGACGCGGCGCTCGGGCTCCACGCGCGCGAGGCGGACGTCGCGCTCGTGGGCGCCGACGCGATCCTCGCGGAGGGCGCGCTCGTCAACAAGGTCGGGACGCGCCTGCTCGCCTTCGCCTGCGAGCGCGCCGGCACGCCGCTCTACGGCGTCGCGGACCGCTTCAAGATCAGCCCCGCCAGCGCGATCCCGCTGGAGGAGAAGGCGCCCGCGGAGGTGTGGCCCGACGCGCCGCGCGGCGTGCAGGTGCGCAACATCTACTTCGACCGCACCGAGGCGGCGCTCGTCAGAGGGTACGCCACCGACGCGGGATTGCTATCACCCTCGGACGTCGGAGGCCTTGCTCGCGAGCACGCCACGTGGGCGGATTGGGAAGCGCGCCTGAGAAGGCTCGTGCGCTAGCCTCAGCCGCCCTGCTGGTCCGTCTCGCACTTGTCCATCTTCTCGGGCGCGTGGTCGAGCGCGGTGGCCACGACGTGGTAGTCGTACGTGACCTGCGTCATGCCGCCCATCTGGGGCGTGCCGGGCGCGAGTTCCGCCTGCGGCTCCACGAGGAACTGCCACTGCGAGGTCTTCGCGTAGGGGCTGTCCGTCTCGTCCATCGTGGCGGGCACGGTCCAGGAGAGCGTGGTGGGCAGCGTGCCGTTGAGCTCCTTGATCGGGCAGCGGAACGGGTTGCGCGAGTCGGCGCCGTGGTAGAAGAAGCCGAAGGAGGGCACGTCGCCGGGCGTGGAGGTCGCGCTCTTGATCTGCACGTCGAAGCGGATGGCCTGCGTCTCCATGGGCACGGGGTTCTTCAGCGCGACCATGTCCTCGGTGAAGTCGCCCTGCGTCGCGGGCTGGGTGAGGCGCACCGCGTAGCTGTCGACCTGGCCGTGGTGGTCGGCGTCGAGGAGCGTGAGCGTGTGGTTGCCCTGCCAGAAGTCGGGGTGAGGCGGGAAGAGCTCGATCTGGTTGAGCTTCACGATGTCGATCTTGAGGTGGAAGGGGCCCAGCGTCGCGCCGGGGCTCTGCGTGGGTCCGAAGCCGAAGCCCCAGCGGCTCGACTTGCTGTGCGGCATGTCGCTCATCTGCGGCGTGATCGGGAGCACGAACGCCTTGCCGTTGGCGAGGTCGCCGCCGGGCTTGAAGTCGCCACCGTCGGCGGCGCGGTACTCGAAGCCGACCTGCGTCGTGCGCGGGTCGCTCCAGCTCGCGGTCAGCTCCATCTTGCCCGTGCCCTCGAAGACGAGCTTGCCGTCGGGGAGCTGCCAGAACATGCCGCCCGCGTACACGCCCTGCTCGGTCGTGCCGCGGAAGACCGTGGCGAAGGTGCTGTTCATCGCGTCGGGCGTGATGTCGCCGTCGAAGAGCGTGACGCGCTCCTTGCCCTGCCAGTAGTCGTGCGAGTGGGCGACGCTCTCGGTGCCGGCCATCGAGGCCTTGCTGGAGCCGGTGTCCACGGGGCCGGTCGCGTTGGCCGTGGCGTTGGCGGGCGCGGTGGCCTTGGACTCGGACCCGGCGTCCTTGCCCGCCCCCAGGCACCCGGCGGCGAGGAGCATCAGCAGGACGAGGGCGATCGCAGAGCGCATGATGCATCGCCAGCCCCGGAAAGCGGGGATAAGCATTGTGGAGGGGTCCTTGGCCGGAGGTCAGTGTGGACACGCGGCGACGGTTCATATAGCGGGGCGGGGAGAGCGGCCGGCGTGCGCTACGTCGTCCGCATCGTGATCGGCATCGTCCTGGGCCTCCTGGGCGCGGCCGTCGCGTGGTGGCTCGGCTGGCGCTGGTGGACCGGCGCGATCCTCGCCTCGGTCCTCGCCCTCGTCGGATTCCTGGGCTCGTTCTTCCTCTGGAGCGCCGACCGCCCCGAGGAGGGGTACGAGCAGGTGCTCTTCGACCTCCCCAACAACCTCGTCAGCGTCGTCCTCGTCCTCGCGCTCGTGGGCCTCGCGTTCGCGGGCGGCCACGGGCTCGCGCGCGGCGGCGCGGCCTCCGCGGCGGCTCCTCCCGACCCGGCCGTGGCCGCGCTCGCGGAGCACCACGACAACCTGACCAAGCTCTACAACGCCATCCAGGGCGGGACCTTCTCCGCCGCGGACGCGACCAACGCGAGCGCGCAGCTCAACGCCGCCAAGACCGCGGCCGCCACGTTCCCTGGTTCCGCGAAGGCGGGCGACATCGCCACGGCCGCCGGCGCCTTGGCCGCCGCGGTGGGCGAGTTCACCTCCTGCGGCAAGCTCTGCGACCACGCAGGCCAGCTCGCCAAGGCCGACGCGCTCCCCGCGGGCCCGCCGCTCACCGACTTCGCCAAGTGAGCGCCCCGCTCCAGCGGAACCCAAGGTGAAAACTCCTTCTTGCCTGCCGCCTGACCAGGGCGCATGCCAACCCCAGTGGAGATGATGGAGCAGCGTCCCGACTGGGAGACGTACTTCATGGACATGGCGCGCCTCGCGAGCCGTCGCTCCTCGTGCCACCGGCGCGCCGTCGGCGCCGTGCTCGTCAAGGACCGCCGCGTGCTCACCACGGGCTACAACGGCAACCCGCCCGAGTTCGAGCACTGCGCCACGATGGGCTGCATCCGCGAGATGCTCAACGTCCCCAGCGGCGCGCACCACGAGCTCTGCACCGGCCTCCACGCCGAGCAGAATGCGATCATCCAGGCCGCCACGACCGGCGTCGCCATCGCGGGCGCCACGCTCTACACGACCACCTTCCCGTGCGTCACGTGCGCCAAGATGATCATGGCCGCGCGCATCAGCGAGGTCGTCTACGACGAGGGCTACCCCGACGAGCTTGGGCGATTCATGCTCGCGCGCAGCAGCATCGTCGTGCGCAAGTTCGGCGACCCCGCGCCGGAAGCGCTCGCGCGGACGACGACGCACGCGCTCACGGGCGTCATCGCGCAGATGGCGAGCGTGCCGAATCCGAGGCGGTGAGCGGCCCAACTTGCTCCGCATGCGGAGACGCGGAGGTCGCGGTGAACGCGGCGCTCTTTCGCTCCGCGGCCTCCGCGCCGCCCCGCGCCTCCGCATGCGGAGCCCGTGGGCCCACCCCCGCCCTTGAAGCACCGCACCGCCCCTCGCCGCCACCATGCCCAAGGTCGAAGTCGTCCACATGACGAGCCCCGTCTGCCACTGGTCGTGGGGCTACGAGCCGGTCATCAACCGGCTGAAGATGCGCTACGGCAAGCAGATCGACCTCTTCGTGGGCGTCGGCCTCCCGTACACGGACCGCCAGGAGTGGCTGAAGGACTACGAGATGACGGAGACCGAGGCGATCCAGTGGGCGAAGGACGAGATCCTGCCGCGCATCGGCATGCCGGTCTCGCTGCCGCGCTCGTGGTTCGACATGCCCGCCTCGACGCTGCCGCAGGCCATCGCGATGAAGACCGCGGGCATCGCCTACGGCCCCGAGGAGGAGGCGCAGCTCAACCGCGCGCTGATGTTCGCCGCGTTCGTCGAGGGGCTCGACACGTCGGACGACAAGGTGCTCCAGGACGTCGTCGCGTCGGTGGGGCTCGACAACGCGAAGATGGCGAAGGTCGCGCAGACCGACGCGCCGGGCAACGCGCTGGGCGACGACGGTGGGCGCGGCGGCCACGGCGCGAACTTCTACTCGCTGCTCGTGCGCGACGCGAGCGGCCTCACCGTCTCGATCCCGTACGCCTACGACCCGGCGCGCGTCGAGGCGGCGATCCAGTACGTGAGCGGCGGCAAGGCGAAGCCGAAGCCCATCAAGGTCGACCTCGTGGGCTACGCGAAGGCGCACGGCCCCACGCCGCTCGTGGAATTCCAGAAGGTCTTCGGCCTGAAGGCGACCGACGCGAAGGCGCGCCTCGCGAAGGCCGAGAAGGCGGGCAAGCTGACGCGCGTCGAGTACCCGCGCGTGCCCAGGACGCCCTTCTGGATCGTCCCGTGAGCCAACGCTTTTCCGCGCGCACGTCCGATGGCGACCCATGTGCCGGATGCTCGGCGTCGTGGGCACGCCCGCCGCGGCGCGGGACCTGATCGCGCGCTTCCGCGTCGAGGCGAGCCAGGGCCGCGTCGGCCAGGGCATGGCGCCGGGTCACCGCGACGGCTGGGGCATCGTCCACGTGGACGACGGCCTGCGCCACGCGGGGCGCTCCACGCTCGACGCGGCGCGGGATCCAGCGTACCCCGAGGCCGCGGCGCGCGTCACGGGCACGCCCGCCCTCGTCCACTTCCGCAAGTCCACGCTGGGCGCCAAGACGCCGGAGAACACGCACCCGTTCGTGGAGGACGGCTTCGCCTTCTGCCACAACGGTACGGTGCGCGGCGTCGCGGCGCCAGGAGAGAGCGACTCGCGCGCCCTCTTCGCGCGTCTCCTCGCCGAGATCCGCAAGGGCGCCGCGCCGGCGGAGGCCATCGCCACGCTCGCCCGCGACGTGGACGCGCGCTGCACGTACACCTCGCTGACGTTCCTGCTCACGGACGGCCGCTCCCTCTGGGGCTTCCGTAGCGTCGGCAACGACCCGGTGGCCTGCGCGGAGGATGCCTGCCCACAGGACTACTACACGCTGGGCCACGCGACGCTCCCCGACGGCTCCGTGGTCGTCTCGCAGGAGCACGAGATCCTCGGCATCGCCGGCTGGACGCCCGTGCCCGATGGCGCGCTCGTGACCGTGACGCCGGAGCGGCGCGTGTCGGTGTCGCAAGTCCTCTAGGCCACGAGGGCTGATGGCCGAGGCCTCCGAAGCTGACCTTGGGCTCGTCGGCGCGCTCCGCGCGGGAAACCACCGAATCTCCGAATCTCGGAATCTCCGTGCGTGACCGTGGCAGAAACCCGAGAACCCGCAGACCCGAATCGGAGATCGGGTTCTCGGGTCTGCGGGTTCTCGGGTTTCTGCCACGGTCACGCACGGAGATTCCGAGATTCGGAGATTCCGTCCTTCCCCGCCGGAGGCGGCCCAGAACCAGCAAGACGAGACGTCGGATGCATCGGCCCTCGGACCCGCGCGATGACGAAACGATTTTCCCTCGCCGGAGCGCCTTGTGAGCCATGCCCGATCCCCAGCAGGTCCTCGACGAGCTGCGCGCCTCGCCCGCCACGCGCGTGAAGGTCGCCGTCACCGACGTCGACGGCGTGCTGCGCGGGAAGTACATGGACAAGGAGAAGTTCCTCTCCGCGGCCAAGTCGGGCTTCGGGTTCTGCAACGTCGTGTTCGGCTGGGACAGCGGCGACGTCTGCTACGACAACGCGACGTACACCGGCTGGCACACGGGCTATCCGGACGCCACGGCGCGCATCGACCTGGGGACGCGGCGCAGCATCCCGTGGGAGGGCGGCACGCCGTTCTTCCTCGGCGATTTTGCCCAGGGCCCCTGCCCCCGCACGCTGCTCAAGACGATCGTCGAGCGCGCGGCGCGGGCGGGCCATCATTCCGTCTTCGGCATGGAGTTCGAGTGGTTCAACTTCCGCGAGACGCCGCAGAGCCTCGCCGCGAAGGGGCACCGCGCGCCCGAGCCGATCACGCCGGGCATGTTCGGCTATTCGATCCTGCGCAGCGGGCAGAACCAGCCGCTCTTCGCCGCGCTGATGGACGAGACGCGGGCGTTCGGCGTGCCGGTCGAGGGCCTGCATACCGAGACCGGGCCCGGCGTGCTGGAGGCCGCGCTCGCGCCCGGCGATCCCGTCGAGTCGGCGGACCGGGCGGCGCTCTTCAAGATGGCGGCTCGTGATATCACGCAGCGCTTCGGCGTCATGCCCTCGTTCATGGCGAAGTGGAACGACAAGCTGCCCGGGTGCAGCGGCCACGTCCACCAGTCGCTCTGGAAGGGGGACAAGAACCTCTTCCACGCCGAGGGGGGCGAGGGCATCAGCGACACGATGCGCCACTACATGGCGGGCCAGCTCGCGGCGCTCCCCGAGATCCTGCCCATGTTCGCGCCCACCGTCAACTCGTACAAGCGTCTCGTGGACGGCTTCTGGGCGCCCACGAAGCCCACGTGGGGCGTGGACAACCGGACCACCGCCTTGCGCGCGATCCCCGGCAGCGCCAAGTCGACGCGCCTGGAGACGCGCGTGCCCGGCGCGGACGTCAACCCGTACCTGGGCATCGCCGCCGCGCTCGCCTCGGGCCTGCACGGCGTCGAGAAGCGCCTGGAATTGCGCGACGCGCCGGTGGTCGGGAGCGCCTACCTCGACAAGACGGCGGCGCGCCTGCCGCGCAACCTCCAGGAGGCCACGGCCCGGATGGCCGACAGCAAGCTGGCCCGCGAGCTCTTCGGCGCGGAGTTCGTCGACCACTTCGTCAGGACGCGCGAATGGGAGTGGCGCCAGTACCAGGACGCGGTAACGGACTGGGAGCTGCGCCGTTACTTCGAGATCATCTAGGGTCCGCCGGGCGGCGCTTTCCGGCCTCGCATGGTGCCTTAAGCCTCCGAAACGCGCATGCCCCCGACGAGCGGAGCGTCCTCTCCTTGCATGATCGCGTCAAACCCCGGCTGGGCGGGTCGGTCCCCCTCCCCTCGTTGAACGTCTTCCTCACGCTCCCCGACGGCCACCTCGGCGACGCCCTCTTCGAGCCCGAGCCGACCGCGGAGCAGAAGGCGAGGCGCCGCCTCGTGGAGGCGCAGGCCGCGTACGACGCAGCCTCCGCCCACCTCAACGGCGCCTCGGACGAGGAGAAGGCCGGCGCGCTCGCGGCCCTGCGGCGCGCCCGCGACGCGCTCCACCAGGCGGGCCGCGAGCTGCGCGCCGCGCGCGACTCCGGCTCGCCTCAGTAGCAGGGCGCCGAGATCGACGCGCCCGACCCCGACGGGCCCAGGAAGAGGTTCGCCACGTCCACCGCGACGTCCGGGAAGATGGGGCCGGGGTTGGGCGTCACGACCCACATGTTCTCCGTGCCCGGCGCGCCCACGCTGAAGCCGTTCGTCTGCCGCCCGTGCGGGTGCGGGTTGAAGTTCAGGTTGATGTGGTACTTGTTGTACGTCCAGCTGCACGGGAAGTAGGTGTTGACGCTCCAGTACGGGGCCCAGTGCGCGCCCGACACGTGGAAGTCGATGCGCGGGTTGAGCGTCGTCGTGGTGTCGTAGCTCGCCAGCGTCCACGAGAGCGTCGTGGAGGCGACCTTGAGCTTCACGTAGGCGGCCGCGTGGAAGTCCACGCCGATGCTCACGCTGCCCCAGCCGAACTGGAACGCCGAGAAGCTGCCCGAGAGCTGCGAGGCGAGGCCGATCTTCAGCGTCGCGCTCGTGAACCCGGAGAGGCTCACGCGCAGGTCCTGGATGTTGGGCGTGAACGTGCCGTGCTCGCTGGCCTCCAGGCGGATCCAGTTGCTGCAGCTGGGCCAGCAGCCGCTCGCGCTCGACGAGAGGTGCATGTCGCCGTAGACGTGCGCCTCCAGGCTCGAGGTCGCCGGGCTCGACGCGATGCTCAGCGTCATGCCCGAGAGCGTGCCGGTCGTGGAGCGCCCGATGTTGGTCGCGTAGAGCGTCGCCACCGCGTGCAGGTCGCCGCCGAAGAGCGTCGCGCCCACCCAGAGCGTGACGTCGAGCGTGTCGGCGTTGGCGCTGTACGTGAAGCCCGGCGCCGCGGCCTGGTCGGAGCCCGACGTCTGCTGCACCCGGCCGAACGTCAGGTGCACGGTGGAAGGGATGTCGGTCAGGCTGACGCTCGCGCCCACGGACAGGGCGCCCGGTCCCGAGAACGAATCGAGGTAGGCGCCCGCCCGGAGGGACGTCATCGCGCTCGACATCGTGATGTCGACCGTCGAGATCGGGTTGCCAAACGTGCTCTGGTACGTCAGGCTCGTCGGGATGCCGGAGAGCGTCAGGTAGCCGCCCGCCCACAGGTTGCCGTTGTACATCCACGCCTGGAGGTCGAGCTGGCCCATCGCCGCGGAGGACGTGTACGAGGCCGAGACGGTGTGCCCGCTCGCCGAGAACGGACCGAACTTGTAGCTGATGGGGCCGCTGATGCCGCTCTGCGTGAAGAGGAACCTCACCGCGGAGTTGGCGATCGTGTGGCGCAGGTCGGCGTCCGCCTGGATCCGGGCGGAGGAGCCGGGGTTGTAGCTGGTCACGCTCAGCGTCCGGCCCGAGCCGTCGAAGACGAGCCGCGTGGGCAGGCCCACGAGGTGGAGCGTCGACTTGTAGGCCGCGGGGCAGCCGTTGCACGCGCCGTCGCGCACGGCGACGCCCTGCCCGAGCCACGGCGGCGTGGGCACCGAGGACATGCTCGCCGCGTGGCCGACGTCCGCGCGCAGGTAGAGCTCGAAGTTGGCGCTCGCCGCGTACGTCCACTTGTCGGCGGTCTGGCTGAGCTGGACGAGCGTCGGGAAGCCGATCAGCGTCGCGCTCGCGTTGGCCGCGTTGCCGCTCAGCACCGCGTCGAAGCCCGCGCTGAGCGTGCCGCCCGAGCCGACCTTCAGCTCGCTCTGGAAGCCGTTCGTCGTCTTGCCGAAGCCCGCGCCCGCGACGTTGGAGACGTGGAGCGAGGCGGTGAGGTCGTTGGTCACGTCGCGGTAGTAGACCGCCACGTGGTCGCCGCCCAGCCGCCACACGTTGCTCGTGTCGGTGAGCGTCGCGTCGACGCTGCCGATCGAGCCGCTCGTGACGGTCAGGTTCGCGCCGCCCGAGGGCCACTTGAGGTTCCACGCCGTCGGGATCGACGTCAGGCCCAGCGTGGCGCTCCACGTACGGCCCAACGCGCGCTGCCGCGCCGCCAGGGTCACCGAGGTGACGGACGACGAGGAGGTCCACGTGATCGCCTGGCCCGTCATGTCGAGCGCGAGCGTGATCGAGGCGGGGATGTTGCGCACGTCGGCCGAGTAGTACGTGCCGTCGAGCGGCGAGTAGTACGCGGTGACCTGGCCCACGACGCTCGAGGCGAGGTACCTCGCCGTCACGCCGTCCCACGTCACCTGCACGTTGGCGGGCACGTTGGCGATGCCCAGCGCGAAGAAGGCCGTGGGCGTGTCGACCGTCGCGTTGAACGGCCGGGCGCTGGCGTCCTGGACGAGCGCGCTGAACTTCTGGCTGCGCGTGTCGATGCGGACCTGCTTGAGGCCCGTGTGCTGGACGTCGGCCCACGTGCCGGCCGCCGTCTTCTTGACCCACGCGTGGTCGATGGCGGGGACGCCGCCGAGGAACACGGTGTTGGTGGCGAACTGGAGGCGCACCGTGCCCAGGGCGCCCGAGCCGCTCGCCGCGCCCGCGCTGGTCTTCGCGTCGAACACGACCTGCCCGTCGCCGGCCAGGACGTCGATGTGCTGCGGGAGCGAGCTGATGGCGAGGTTCGCCGTCGGGCCGGCCGAGGCCGCGCGCACGAACGCATTGAGGCCCGTCAGCGGCGCGCTCGCGTCGTACGTCGCGGTGAACGGCGGGCCCATCGCCCACGTCAGCGAGAGCGAGGCGGGCAGGCTGGGCAGGTCGACGGCGCCGATGAGGCCCGTCGAGACGCGCCAGAGCCGCGCCGTGAGCGAGGTGCCCGACGCCGCGCCGGCGTACGAGAACGAGCCGCTGCCCGGGCGCATGCTCAGCGTCACGTCGTTGGGCAGCGCCGCGATCTGGAGCGTCGCGTAGGTGTCGCTGTCCAGGTCCGCGGTGGCGTTGAAGGTCTGTCCGCCGGGGGATAGCCGCAGGCGCGCGTAGGCGCCGTTGGTCGGGTCCGTCGTGGCGGTGATCTCGACGAGGCCGCTGAGCTGGAGGTCGACGCCGACGTCCGCGCCGCGCTTGATCACGTGCAGGTGGTCCGTGCCGCCCGTCGCGGCGTAGACGCCGTGCATGCTCAGGCGGGCCAGGATCTGGCCCACCGCGCCGCCCGTGGCGATGAAGCTGACGCCCGTGCCGCCGCCGGGCGCCCACGTGAGGTCCCAGCCGGTGGGGAGGCCGAGGATCGTCAGGTTCGCCAGGAGGCCCGCGCGGTTGTCGAGGGCGTAGTCCATGCGGCTGATCGCGGAGGAGGCCGCGTAGTGGATCGACGAGCCCGCGTAGTTCACGGTCACGTCGTCAGGCACCGCGTCGATGCGCCCGTTGAACAGCACGAGGGGCGTGTCGGCCGCGAGGACGAAGACGCGCGCCGCGCTGTTCTTCACGTTGACGAAGAACGAGCCGGAGCCGCCCTGGACCGTCAGCGAGCGGAGGCCCGAGTATTTCAGCTCGGCCCACTTGCCCGTGCCGTTCTCCTTGTAGACCGCGTGGTCGTCGCTGGGCGTGTTGGTCAGGAAGTTGCCGTCCGACCCGTAGCGCAGCAGGATCTGGCCCACGGAGCCGGTGGCCGGCGCGGCGTTCCAGGCCGTGCGCGCGTCGAACGTGACGAGGCTGGGCGCGACCTGCGCCTTCATCCACGCGGGGATCGACGTCACGGTGAGGTTGTACGAGGCGCCGCTCGATCCCTCGTGGTAGAACACCATCGCGGCGCCGGCGATCGCCGAGGCGTTGTAGGTGATCAGCGCCGTGGGCGTCATCGTCCAGTCGACGCGCATCGCGGCGGGGAGCCCCTGGAGGTCGAGGCGCGCGACGTCGCCCGTCGAGAGCTTGCGGTACGTCGCCGTCACGTTGGCGCTCTGCGTGCCGGTGTAGACGAACGCCTTCGTGGGCGCGCGCAGGTCGGCCGAGATCAGCGTGGGCAGGTTGCTCACCCAGAGCGTCGCCACGACGTCCGCGTCGAGGCTGGCGTAGCCGTAGAAGGGCTGGCCGCCCGGCGAGAGCTGGAGCTTGTAGAGGCCGCCGTTGGTGGGATCGACGGTGAGCGCCACGAGGCCGTGGAGCAGCACGTCGATGCCCAGCGACGTCCCGTTCTTGACGAGGTAGACGTGGTCGATCGCGTCCGTGGGCGCGGTGCCGTTGTTGATGGCGACCTTCGCGGCGATCGAGACGATGGGCCCGCTGCCCTGGTACGTCACGTTCTGCGCGCCCCACTGGAGCGTCATGTTCGTGGGCAGGCCCAGGAGCGTCGCGTTGAGGAGCGTGCCGGTCTTGTTGTCGAAGCCGACGTCCACGCGCGAGACGTTCGAGGAGCCGTTGTACCAGACGGTGTTGTTGACGTAGTCCACCTGCGCGGTCGAGGGCACGGCGTCCACGTGCACGCCCGCGAGCATACTGGGCGTGTCGGCGCGGGCGACGAAGACGCGCGCCGCGGTGTTCTTCACGAGGACGTGGAGCTGGTGCGAGCGCGAGTCCGCGACCACCTGGCGCAGGCCCGTGTAGAGGATCTCCGCGCGCGTCACGCCGGCGTCCTGCACGAGGACGGCGTGGTCCTCCGGCGGGACGGTGGTGAGGAACGCGTCGTCGTCCGCGTAGCGCGCCAGGATCGAGCCCACGGAGCCGCTCGCGGGCGCGGCGGTGGCGCCGACGCGCGCGTCGAAGCTCGCGTAGTCCTGGTCGAACGTGGCCTGCATCCACGCGGGGATGCTCGTGACGGTCAGGTTGAACGCCTTCCCGCCGGTCGCGTCGCGGGAGTAGGCCATCAGCGAGCCCAGCGGGCCGGAGGCCGAGTAGGTCGCGACGATCGGGTACGCGGCGGTCCACGTCAGGCTCAGCGCCGAGGGGAGGCCGACGAGGTCGAGCACCGCCTTCTGGCCCGTCGCGTTGTCGTCCCACGTCGCGCGCACGTACGCGCCCGTCGCCACGCCCGCGTAGCTGAACGTGCGCGTGGCGGGCTGGAGGTCGGCCACGAGGCTCGCGGGCAGGCTCGACACGTAGAGCGAGCCCACCTTGCTGGGCTGGAGGAAGAGCAGGCCCTGGAAGGGCTGGCCGCCGGGCGAGAGGCCCAGCGCGAACCGGCCGCCCGCGGAGGCGTTGCCCTCCACGAGCGTGACGTTGGAGACGTTGAACCGGATGCCGAGCTGCGAGCCGTTCTGCACGAGCACGAAGTGGTCCATGCCCGGCACGGGGTCGGCGTTGCCGCCCGAGACGTTGACGGCGCCCGAGAGCGTGCCCACCGCGGGCGAGGCGACCACCTTGAGGGCGGGCGCGCTCGCGTCGTAGGTGAGCGTCAGGCTCGTGGGCACGGTGATGATGTCAAGGCCGGCGTCGAGCGTCGTCTTGCGCAGCCGCGCCGTGACGCGCGTGATCGACGCGCTGGCCGTGTACGTGATGACGCCGGAGGTCCCGGTGCTCCACGTCACGAGGATGTCGGCGGGGAGGTTGACGAGGTCGACGTCGAGCACGTAGCCCGAGATCTCCACGTGCGCGTAGACCTCCGAGACGGCGCCGCTGCCCACGTAGTGCAGGCTCGTCGCCAGCTCGGTGATCTCGATGCTCGTGGGGAGGTTCGAGACGTAGGCCGTGCCCAGCACGGTGGGCGTCTTGACGGAGGCGTTGAACGCCTGGCCCGCGCCCGCCTTGACCTTGGCGTAGAGGCGCCCGGCCGTGGCCTGGTCGAGGATCAGCTGGCTGAAGCTGCCCACGCGCCAGCCCATGCTCATCCCGCTCGCGGTCGCGTTGATCGTGAAGTGGTCGCCGGGCAGCACGTCGATGGGCTGGCCGCCGATGGAGAGGTTGCCCAGGATCTGCGTGATCGCGGGCGTCGCGTTGGCCGAGACGTAGCTCGTGCCGTACGCCACGAGATCCAGGTGCGTCGAGAGGCCCGTGACGTCCACGAGCGCGACGGTGGTAGGCGTGGCGAAGCTGGCGTACGAGAGGTTGACGTAGGAGGTGGCCGCGTTGGCGTCGTAGACGATCGTCGCGACGCCCGGGGACGTCGTGGCATTGAACAGGATGCTCGTCGGAAGGCCCGTGACGTTGGCGCCCACGCGCGTGACGGGCGCGTTGGACTTCACGTCCTCGTAGGTGACGTTGAGCGAGGTCATCGACGCGCTGGCGGCGTAGGTCAGGTTGGCCTGCGGCGCCATCGTGACGTTGACCGTCGCGGGCACGTCGCGCGCCTCCACGAGGAAGCGCGTGTAGTTCTCCGCGTGCGTCATGTTGTCCGTGCGGTTCACGTAGGCGTTGACCTGCGCGATCGCGGCCGAGGCGGCGTACGCCGCGGTGGTCGTGCCGTTGGCCGCGCGCGCGAGCGTGAGGTTCGCGGCGACGGGCAGGCTCGCGGCGCGCGCCATGAAGAGCGTGCGCGCCTGCGTGCTGGTCTGCGAGACGTTGAGGCTCACCTCGACGCCGGTCGCGGCGGGCAGGCTCGTGGTGAAGTCGTTGACCGTGCCGCCCGATCCGTCCTGGCGGAAGTGGAGGCTGCCGCTCATCCACGAGGGCGTCGCGTCGAAGCGGATCGCGCCCAGGATGGGGTTGATCTCGTCGAAGGTGGTGCACGAAGCGCACGAGGGGACGAGGCTGCGCGTCGAGAACGTCACGGACTGGGGCGAGGCGGGCGAGACGTAGGTGAGGTTCACGAGGACCTGCACGTCGTTGGCGACGACCTTCGTGACGTCGGTGAGGACCGCGGTGACCTTCGAGCTGGAGCTGAGGCTGGACTCCGAGGCGTCGAAGCCCGTGGTCATGCGCAGCGTGGTGCCGGGGACCTCGTAGACCGCGTAGACGTGCGCGGCGAGGGTGCCGGTGGCGCCCGCGAGGCGCACGGTGCTGAACTGGCCGGTGAAGCCCTGCGGGTAGGCGGGGTTGAGGACGGGCGTCAGCGTGGAGCGCACGTCGGTGACGCCGTCGCCCGTCACGTCCGAGTCGTAGGACGTGCCCATCGCGATGTCAGGCGAGCAGGTGAGGGGGACCGCCGTCGAGTTCCAGCAGACCTTGTAGGTCGTGGAGTCGATCGTCGTGCGCACGCGCTCCACGAGCGTCGACATGAACGCGGGCGTCGGGGGCGGCGAGGGGGGCGTGGGCGGCGCGGGGGGCGCGGCGCTCGTGGGCGAGGGGGAGGGCGGGCCCGCGGGGACCGGGACGGGCGGGCCGGCCGCGGGCGGCGTGGGCGCCGGCGGGGGCGTGGGCGGCGGGGCGCTGGGCGGCGTGGTGGGCGGCGCGGGCGGGAGCGAGCTGGGCCCCGAGGGGGCGGCGGGCGCGCCCGGAAGCGGCGGCGCGGCGGGGATCATGGAGGCCAGGCCCGCGGGC
>JAXDQU010000117.1:0-33184 GCA_034667685.1 Thermoplasmata archaeon
CTCCTCGACGTGGAGCGCGAAGCCCGCGCTTTGGCCCAGCGTCGTCGCGCCGCTCCACGCCGTCTCGCTCGTCGCGCCCGAGGCGTCGATGGCCGCGAACGTGAGCCCGTAGGCGCCCTGCCCGGTCCCGACGACCTGGACCTGGTAGTCTCCGTCCTGGAGCGCGGGGAGCGCGAACGTCGTCACGTCCGGCATCGGGGGCCGCTCGCCCGACTCGTCCCCGATGCCCGCGTCGAGGCCGTACGACGCGCCGGGGATCTCGTCGAGGAGGTCGCCCGTCGCGGGGTCCACGCCCGTCCGAGCGCCGTTGGGGTCCGTGACGAGGAACTGGACGGGCGAGTGGGCGCTCACCGTCCACGCGCTTCCCGTCGCCGCCCCCTCGTCGAGGATCACCACGACGAGCGTGCCCGCCAGCCCCGCGATCGTCTCGCCCGGATAGGCTTGCGAGAAGAGCATGCCGCTGCGGTCCCGCGGGTCGCCCCAGCCCGGCGGGGACGCGTAGCTTGGGTTCGCGGCGTGCTCGTTGGGGTCTAGGATCACGTAGTCCGGCGAGCCGTCGGCCGCGTCGGGACCCTTCGCCGTGAGCACGATCCAGTGCGCGCCGTACGTGGGCTGCCAGGACGCGGCGTAGGGCAGGCGCCCGGCGGCGTCCCGGAGCGGCTCGAGGATCTTGACGATCGCGGGCGAGCCGCGCGCCAAGGCCGCGTCGACGTCGGCAAGGCGCTTCGCCAGTGGCGCGCTCGCGGCGTCGTACGTGAGAGAGAATCCGAGGTCCTTCGCAGCGACGGTCCAGTAGAGGTTGCACACCATCTCGCCGTCTGGCTCCTGGTACACGTCAAAGGCGTGGCGCTCCGCGAGGCGGCGGTCGAGGGTCCCGGGGTCCAGCGGCGCCGAGGTCCCATCGGCGAAGCCCAGTCTCGTCACGCCGTGCCACGCGAGCACGTCCGTCAGCGAGGTGAGCGCGCATCCGTACGCGGCGATCGTGCCGCAGCCCTGCGTCTGCGCGAGCGCGTCGCCCGGCCATGCGCTGGGCGCGGCCTCCCCCGCGAGGTTCCGGTTCTGCTTGAAGTCGAACTTCACGTCGCGGAATGCGCAGGTGAGCGTGGCGCCCGGCGAGAGGCGCACGCCGCTGCACCCTGGGCCCGACGAGCGCCATCCGACCTGGCTGATCTCCGTGACGGAGTACGTCTGCGACGGGTCGAGATCGGCGAAGTCGCACGTGGTCGCCCGCGAGGTGTCGATGGAGCAGGTGGCGCCGCCCGGCGAGAGGGCGTAGGTGAAGACGCTCTCGCCCAGCTCCGCGTCCTCGGCGACGCGGATCGTGGCCGGCGCGGGCGGCCCGAGCCCCAGCACGGGCACGGGCGTCGCGCGTGTCGTCGTGGTGCCGTCGCCGATCTGCCCGGCGTCGTTGCTTCCCCAGCAGCGCGCGCTGCCGTCTCGAAGGGTGGCGCACGAGGTATAGATGGAAGATGAGAGGCTGGTCGCGCCCGCGAGGCCCGCGACGGGGACGGGCGTGAGCCGGCGCGTCGTGGTCCCGTCGCCAAGGTTCCCGAAGAGGTTGTCGCCCCAGCAGGTCGCAGAGCCGTCCTGGAGCAGCGCGCAGACGTAGAGGCCCAGCGATCCGATCGAAGCGACGTGGGCGAGGCCCGGCACCGGCGCGGGCGTGGGGCGCGCGGCCGTGCTCGTGGTCCCGTCGCCCATCTCCCCCTCCTCGTCGTTGCCCCAGCAATCGACGGTGGCGTCGGCGAGCACCGCGCACGTCCACTGGTAGCCGGCATGGATCTGGCGGAGCGAGGCGAGGCCCGCGACGGCGACGGGGCCGCGAGGCTTGCCGGTTGTGTCGTCACCCAGGTCGCCGTAGCCGTTGTCCCCCCAGCACGCGGCGGTCCCGTCCTGGAGCAGCGCGCAGGCGTGGAAGAGCCCCACGCTGAGGTCGGCGATGGGCCCGACGCCCTGGAGGAGAACGGGCGTCGTGCGCATGGTCTGCGTCCCGTCGCCCAGCTCGCCCAACGCGTTGCGTCCCCAGCAGCGCGCCGTCTGGTCCTGGAGCAGGGCGCACGTGCTCTCAAAGCCCGCGCTGAGCAGCTTGACGCCGGAGAGCCCTTGGACGGGGACGGGGGTCGAGCGATCCATCGTCGTGCCGTCTCCGAGCTCTCCTTCCAGGTTGCGGCCCCAGCACGAGACCGTACCGTCGGCATGGAGCGCGCACGTATGGTAGTACCCGGCCACGATCTGCACTGCGTCCGTCATCCCCGTGACGGGGCCCGGCCGCGTCTTGTAGCCCACGGAGGCGTCGCCTTGGATGCCATGCGAGCCGTCGCCCCAGCAGTCCACCGTCCCGTCCGCGAGCCGCGCGCAAGCATGATGCGCGCCTGTGACGACGTGCTCCGCGAGGGTGGACGCGGCCCGGGCCGGCGCCAGGCCGATCCAGCACGAGGCCACGAGAGAGACCACGAGCAGGAGCGATGAGCTCCGTCCACGCAAGCCCTGGGGCATTTGTTAGCTCTCCGCGTCCGCAGGCGGCGCCCCAGATATGATCGTTCTCGTGAGGCCACGCACGATTCAGTCGACTCGGCCACCGCCCTTCGATCGTGCCCCTATCTTCATGCGGTCGCCCCCCATCCAAAGGGTCGTGCCCAACGCCATCGTGCTCGCCGCGGGCGAGGGCAAGCGCATGCGCCCCCTGACGGCGAACCGCCCCAAGGTCCTGCTCCCCGCGGGCCCCGAGCCGCTGCTCCACCGGCTGATCCGCCAGCTCGCGGCGGCGGGCGTCCGTGATCTCGTCGTCGTCACGCACCACAAGGCCGAGCAGGTGCGGGCCAGCGTGGGCGACGGGAGCCGCTGGGGCGCCTCCGTGCAGTACGCGGACCAGGGCGCCGCGCGCGGCACGGGGCACGCGGTCGCGGCCGCGAAGCCCCCGCACGACGAGCCCTTCCTCATCCTCAACGGCGACGTGTTCCTGCGCGACGCCGACGTCAGGCGCGTCGTCGAGAGCGGGCCCGGCAGCCTCGCCGCGGCGCACGTGGAGCGCCCGCAGGCCTACGGCGTCCTGGAGCTGCGCGAGGGGCGCGCGGTCCGCGTCGTGGAGAAGAGCGCGGCGCCGCCCACGAACCTCGCGAACGCGGGCGTCTACCATGCGCCCGCCGGCTTCGCGCGCCTCGTCGAGGCGCTCTCGCCCTCGCCGCGCGGCGAGCTGGAGCTGACCGACGCGCTCCAGGCCAGCTTCGAGGAGCGCCCCTGGAAGGTCGTCGAGGTGCAGGACTGGCTCGACGTGGGTCGCCCGTGGGACCTGCTCGCCGCCGCCGAGCGCGCGCTCGCCGAGTGGCCCGAGACGCGCGAGGGCACGATCGAAGCGGGCGCCACGCTGCACGGCAAGGTCATCGTCGCCCCGGGCGCCACCATCAAGGCCGGCGCGTACGTCGAGGGCCCGGTCTACGTCGGGCCCAACGCCACGGTCGGTCCGAACTGTTACCTGCGGCCCAACACCGTCCTCCTGGAGGGCGCGAAGGTGGGCAACGCCTGCGAGATCAAGGCGAGCCTCCTCATGGCGGGCGCGCACGCGGCGCACCTCTCCTACGTGGGCGATAGCGTGCTGGGCGAGCGCGCGAACCTCGGCGCGGGGACGCTCGTCGCGAACCTGCGCCACGACGGCAAGCCCATCAAGGTCACGCACCTGGGCGAGCGCGTCGAGACGGGCCGCCGGAAGCTCGGCGTCGTCCTGGGCGACGACGTGCACACCGGCATCAACACGACGCTGAACCTCGGGGTCATGCTCCCCGCCGGGGATAGCACGATGCCCGGCGAGGTCGTCATGACCACGAGGGTGTGAGGATGGATGGCCTCATGACGGTCCAGGAGGACATCCGCGCCATCGCGGGCGCGCTCGTGCGCCTGCGCATCCGCCTGCTCACGCTGCGCGACGAGGAGGGCGCGACGTACGCCCTCGACGCGATGCTGGAGGCCTCCGACCACATGACGGAGCGGCTCGCCGATCTCTTTGAGCTGGGCTTCGAGCCGGCATAGAGCGCGGTTCAGAGCCTCGCCCCCATCGCTTCGCTGGCCGCCAGGACGCCAACACGCCAGCACGCTGTCGTGTCGCGTCCGGACGCCGCCGGGCGACTTGGCGTGTTGGCGTCCTGGCGTGCTGGCGGCAAGCGAAGCGCGGCGAAAAGGGCCCATGCTCACCGCGGCGGAATGGGCCTCGCTCCACGTCCCCACGATCGAGGGTGGTGAAACGCGAAACAGCTTCTAGGCCTCGACGCCCACGCGCGCGTGCGCCGCGATCCGGCCCAGCAGGCGCCCGCACCGCGCGCACGAGGACTCCACGAACGCATGCGTGGCGCTCTGGAGCACGACGTCGTGGCCGCAGACAGGGCACATGCGCACGGGGTTCCCTTCTCGGGCCTGAAGGCCCACGGATCCTCCCCAGGGGCGTTCCCCGCTCCCTTTTTCTGGAACGAACCCCGGCGTTCAAGAGCCAAGGCCCCCCTCGCGCCCCCGTGCTCGGGGACCTCGCGGTGGCGATCCTCCCGCTCTTCTTCGGCCTGCCCGGCCTGCTCGCCCTGCTGCCGCTCACGCCGGGCTGGGGCTGGCTCCCGCGCGCCGCCGTGGGCGTCGCCCTGGGCATGGCCGAGGTCGTCCTCCTGGCCTGGGGCGGCAACGCGCTCCTGGGCCTGCCGCTCGACGCGCGCCTCGCGTGGGGCGCGTGGGCGCTCGCGACGCTCGCCGGCGCCGCGGCCGCGTGGGCGGGCCGGCGCGCGTGGATGCCCCTCGCGCGGCCGCGCCTCCGCTGGCGCCACGCGGCCCTCGCGCTGATCCTGGTGAGCGCGACGCTCCTCGTCACGAGGCCGCACTGGGGCTACGCGCTGCCGCTGCACCAGGACGAGTGGGGGCACCTCTCCGCCGCCAAGGCGATGGTCGACCAGGCGCGCGTCCGGATCCTCGACCCGCACTATGGCCTCTGGGTCGTGCCGCAGGACGCCGAGGTCGCCTTCCACGTCGCGCTCGCGATCTCGCAGCTCGCCACCGGCGCGGGCTGGATCGCGCTGATGCTATCATGGCCCGCGATGGTCATGGCGCTCCTCGTCGTCACCGCCTTCTGCGCCGGCGAGCGCGAGGGGTACGGCGTCGAGGCGGCGCTGCTCGTCGCGCTGCTCCCGACGAGCCTGCGCGTGCTGGGCCCGCAGTACGTCGTGCCGCTCGCGCTGGGCCTCGTCTTCATCCCCGCGACGTTCCTCCTCTTCGCGGGCCCCCATCCGCGCCGCGCGATGCCGATGGTCGCGCTGATGATGGTCTTCCTCTTCTTCGCGCACCCGCAGAGCGCCGCCGCCGCGGGCATCCTCATGGGCACGTATGCGGTGCTCACTGCGAGGGCGCGCCCCTGGCGCGCGGCCGCGCTGCTGGCGCTCGCGCTCTTCCCGTTCGTCGCGGGCACGCTCCTCTTCCCCAAGATCACGGGCAGCGACGACGTGCTCCAGGCCACGAGCAACCTCCCCGTGCCGGAGTTCCTCTCGCTCTTCGGCTGGGCGCCCATGCTGCTCTTCCTCGCGGGCGCGTTCGCCACGTTCCTCGCGCCAAGCTCCGAGCGCCTCGCGTGGGTCGCCACGAGCTTCGCGCACCTGCTCCTGATCGTCCTCTTCCTTCTCTTCCACGTGGGCCAGAGCAACCTCTTCGACCGCGCGTGGATGCACGGCATGCTGACCATGAGCATGACCGGCGGCTACGCGCTCCACCTGCTGCGCGCGCGGCTGCCGCTGCCGACGCTCACGCGCGCCGGCGTCGCGCTCCTGGCCGCGCTCCTCGTCGTGGGGCTCGCGGTCCCCGCGCAGGCCGCGCGCGAGGCGGAGGGCTACCACGTGCTATCACCGGACGACTACGCGACCGCGCTGTGGGTGCGCGACCACGTCCCGCCCGAGGGGCAGCGCGCGCTCGTCGATCCCTGGCAGGGCGACGCGTGGAGCACGGTCGCCGGCATCCACGTCGTCGCCGCGCAGCCCCTGGGCGTCGACTCGGGCGGCCTGCGGAGCGCGCCCTACGGGAGCGCCACGGCCGCGCTGCGCCTCCTGGAGAAGAACGCGAGCGACGAGCGCACGCTCCAGCGGCTCAACGTCACGCTGATCGTGACGGACCGGCACGTGGAGAACCAGAACTTCACGCAGGCGCATCCGGGCGTGTGGGCCCGGGTGCGGCCTGCGCTCAGGTCGTGACGCCGAAGCCGAGGCCGCCCACGAGGACGTGCTGCGCGACGTCCGCCGCGTCGTTGGCGAGGCTGCGCTGCGCGTCGGGGACGAAGGCGCGCGCGGTGAGCGTCACGTCGCCCACCGTCCCCGTCGTGTCCCAGACGATCACCACCTCGGCCGAGCCGCCCGGCGCCAGTGCGGGGAGCGCCGCGTCGCCCACGAGCCGCGTCGTGGACCCGGCGCGCATCGTGAGCATCACCGAGCCCGCGGTCGTCGCCGAGGCGCCCAGGTTGTGGACGACGACGTGGACGAGCCGGTGCTCCGTGACGCAGTTGGGCACGCTGCCGAAGTCCGTCTCGATCGGCGCGCGCTCCACCGTGATATCGGCGGGCGCGATCGCGGCGTCCGCGCGGTTGTCGATCGTGAGCGCGAGGAGCGCGCCGGTCTGCCGGCCTGCGTCGTCGGTCGCGCGCACGAAAAGGGTGGCCGCGCCGCGCGGACCGGCTGCCCGCGCGTCGTAGGTGAAGCTCCAGCTCTCCAGGCCGAACGCGGTCTGCATCGCGCCGCCCGAGGACCACTCGACGCGCGCGACGTGGCCCTGCGGCGCGAACGCGCGGCCCGAGACCGCGACGAGCCCGCCCACCGTCGAGCGGTTGCCGGGCGCGTCGATCGCGAGGGCGGGGGGCGCGCCGTTCGCCGTGCGGACCTGCACGAGCGCGACCGGCGAGACGAGGCCGTCCTGCGTGGCGCGCGCCGCGAGGTCGTGCACGCCGTCCGCGAGCGCGGCGGTGTCCACGTAGCGGAGCCACGACGCATCGCCCGAGACGGGCTGCCAAGCGCCCTCGTCCGCGCGCAGCTCGACCACGAGCGGCCCGCTGCCGGAGCCCTGCGCCGCGCCCTCGACGAGGACGACGCCCGCCTCCACCGCGAGGAAGCCGGGCGCGAGGATCGACACGCGGGGCGCGTTCGCGACGAGGATCGTCTCCTGCGTCGTGGCGCGGTTGCCCGCGTCGTCGGTCGCGCGCGCCGCGAGCGTGTGCTCGCCGTTCCGCAGGCCGGAGACGTCGAGCGCCGTGGACCACGGGCCCGTGCCGTTCGCGGCCCGCCACGCGCCCGCGTCGAGGCTGATCTCGACGGACGCGATGCTCCCCTCGGCCTGCGAGGCTTCGCCGCCCACGAGGAAGCGTCCCTGCACGCTCTCGCCCGCCGCGGGCGAGGTGATCGCGATCGCGGGCGGCGCGTTGCGCGCGACGACCTGGATCGCGTCGATCGTGGAGCCGAGCTCGCCGTCGGTGGCCTGCGCCTCGATCTCGTGCGCGCCATCGCGGAGCGTGGTCGTGTCGAGAAGGAACGTCCAGCCCTCCGCGCCGTTCGCGCCCTGCCACGCGCCGCCGTCGACGCGCACGCGCACCGCGACGGGCTGGCCGTCGGGGTCGGAGGCGTTGCCCGCGATCGTCGCGACGCCGCGCACGATGCTGCCGGAGGCGGGCGAGACGATCACGACCGTGGGCGCGCGGTCGACGAACGGCGGCACGACGTCGAAACTCGCGCTGCTTTGCAGGTCGCCCAGCGTCGCGACGACCTGGTAGGAGCCCGCGGGAAGGCCGGAGACGACGACGTTCCCCTCCGCGTCGGTGACGAGGCTCGCGACGGTCGTCGCGCCCTGCATGATGGCGACGGACGCGCCCGCGACGGGCTGGCCCACCTGCGCGACGTGGATGGTGACCGGGTCGCCCACGGTGACCTGCGCGGCGGATGGCGTGACCGCGAGGCGGGGGGACGTCACCTGGAGGCGCGCGAGCGCGTACGAGGCCTGGCCGCCACCGGGGGGCTGTACGCGCGCCTGGAGGATCACGCTCTGCATGGCTTGGGACGTGACGTTCAGGTCGTAGACGCCGCCCTGGCCGAGGCCGGGGGCGCCCGTGCCGTGGATGCCGGCGCCCAGGCACGCGCTGCCCGCAAGGTTCGACAGCGAGGTCGTGCCGTCCTCGTAGATGCAGGTGACCTGCGCGGTCGTCACGAGGTTGCCGAACGGGTCCTCTACGCTCGCCGTGAAGAGCGCCGCCTCGTCCTGCGGGATCGCGGGCGTCGAGAGCGCGAGCGCCGCGCCGCCGCTCGTGGGGACCGTGACGTTCCCCCAGCCCACGCCGGGCCAATCCACGTCGAAGACGACGTTGCCGCTGCCGGTCGGGACCACGTTGTAGATGGTCACGATGCCGGCCGTCGCGTCGTACGTCATGTAGTTGTAAGCGCCCCGGGTGTTGCCCGCGGGCGTGCCGACGAGGCCCGGGTTGGCGCCGGTGAGCACCGCGCCGCTGACCGTGACGTTCTCGACGTAGTTGGATTCGTCCGTCGTCGTCGGGGCCGCGCCGCCGGCGTTCAGGTTCCGGCAGTCGCTCCGCGCGAGCGCCTGGCCGCCATCCGCATCGCTCTCGCAGAGCGGGTGCGAGAAGACGCTGGAGCCGGTGACGTTGAGCGCGAGCGTGTGGGTCTGGAGCGCGTTCTGCGCCGTGGGGAGCACCGCGAGCGAGCCAGCGGCCCCGCCGTTCTCCGTCAGGGCGAGGCGCACCCAGGTGTACGATACGTCCACCGAGGCGCTTGCCTGCGCGCTCTGCCCGTCGCTCTGCGCCACGCTCAACGTCGCGACGTGGGGGCCGGCGCCGTACGTGTGCCTCAGGAACGAGGGGGGCAAGTCGGTGCCGGAGGCCGGGCCGCTCCCGTCGCCGAAGTCGAGCGACCACGACGCCAGGCCGCACATCGAGTCGGCGAATCCCCGGAGCGAGAAGCCAGCCGCGTAGGGCGCCTCGCCACGCTGCGAGAAGGGCGACAGGACCGCGTAGGGCGCGCCGCAGGACGGAGGGGGCTGCGTCGCGATGCAGGTGCCCGACGTCGCCGAGGTGAGCAGGGAGCACGTGCCCATCGCGCTGGAGGACGCCGTGGTGCCGCTCGTCGCGCTGCATTGGAGGTTGGCCTGGCAGCCCGCGTCCGCGCCGCCGCAGGTTCCCTCGACGCTCGGATAGTCGCCGGGATTGCCGGCGGTGTCGTTCGCCCAGACGTAGATCGTGTCGCCCGGGATGCAGGAGAAGCCGCACGTCCACGACTCCGTGTCGACGGTCGTGCACGAGTTGCCCGAGCGCGCGGGCGCGAAGCCCGTCGCGCCCGCGTACTCGCTCGCCCTGTTATCGGGCGAGGTCGCGACGGCATCCAGCGTCAGGCCGAAGGTGTACGTGCCGCCGAACCAGGCGTTCGTGCCGGGCGCGAAGCTCACGCGCGCGTCTTGGCCGACGCCGACGGTGAGCTGGCTCACGAGGCGCCCCGAGACGTTCAAGGGGCAGGAGCTGCCGCCCGAGCCGGGGCCGCCGTAGAGCCAGTTCGCGCCGTACCAGAGCCGGCTCGACGCATTGTAGCAGCCCGAGAGCGCGGAGGCGAACGACTGGTTGCCGGTGGTGGCGGTCGACGCAGCCCACGCGATCGAGCCATCTGGGTACGTCACCGAGAGGTTGAACGCGTGCTGCGGGCTGCTCAGGAAGGACGAGCCGGCCTGGAAGACGGGCGTGACGACGTTCGCCGCGTCGGGCGGCAGGAGCGGCGTGAACGAGACGACGGTCTGGGAGCCCGGATCCGCCGCGCTCTCGTTCCACGCCATGCTCAGCGGCGCCGCGTCGATGGTCAGGTTGGCCTGGCCCTTGACGTCCGCGGCGCCGGAGCCCGCGACGTTCGCGCTGACGTTCACGAGGTACGTGCCGGCCGGGGGCGTGCCGCCCTGGAGGATGGTGGCCGTGCCGCTGGCGTCGGTCGTGGCGCCGTTGGCGAGGCCGCTGATGGGCGGGAAGATGGTGACCGTGGCGCCCGAGCGCGGCGCGCCCGCGGCGTCCTCCGCGGTGATGGTGAAGAAGAAGCCGCCCGGGACCGTGGGCGCGTACGTGGCCGAGGTCCGGCTGAGCGCGACGGTCGTCTCGCCGATCTTCGGCGCGACCTGGAAGCGCGCGACGCTGGCGCCGCTCGTGGCGTTCACGACGGTCCACGCGCCGCTCTCGTTGAGCACGGCATGGACGAAGGTCAGGTTGGCGAACGCGGCCGGCTCGCAGGGCGCCATGTAGGCCGCGAGGGCCGACTGCTCCGCGGCGCTGGTCGTCGTCGCGTCGTAGGCCGCGACCTTCTGCGCGCTCCAGCCGCAGTGCTCCAGGTCGGCCTGGGGGCTCACGGCGCTGCCCACCCTCGCGCCCGAGGGGGCCGCGAGCTGGTAGGTCGTCCCCGCGGCGAGATCGACCGCGGTGGCGCCGCGCGCGTTGTCGATGGCCGTCATCGTGAGGTCGAGGGTGCTGTTGTAGGAGAGGGAGGCGTTCTCGGGGTACGCCACCGCCGCGTCGGCCGTCGACGAATTCCAGTGCAGCACGCGGATGGGGTTGCCCACGGTCAGGACCGTCGTCGCGTCCGCGACGTCGCGCGCGCCGCTGGTCGAGTCGCCCGCCACGGCGTCGCCGCGCGCGAGGCCCACCAGGGGAAGGTTGGCCAGCAAAAGAAGGACAAGGAGCGCGCTGGGGCGCGGAGCGGTCATCGTGAAGCCTCGGCTCCGCAGCCCCGTGCCCCACCTAAGGGTGACGGACGTCACCCTGGGTGGAGACGGGTTACTCGCACGCGTGGCTGGGGTCGTTGGCGACGTCCGCGGTGCGCGTGCCGATGTCCTTGCCGGTCGGGTTCGCGCTCGAGGAGGCGGAGACGACGGTGGTGTCGTAACAGTCGACGTCGCGCACGTTGTAAGCGTCGCCGACCTTCGGGGCGCTGCTCTGCACGCCCGAGGCGTCCACGTTCCAGCTCGCGGGGTCGCAGTTCCAGCCGTAGACGTTGGGCGCGCCGGTGCCGATGCCGCTCAGGCACATCTCGGCGCCGTACGTGCCCGCGTTGCCGGGCGTGGCGACGCCGCTGAGGCCGACCGTCGCGTAGAACGAGACGTAGTAGGCCGGGGTCGTGTCGGGCTGGACGGCGGGGAGCGCGCCGCTGCGGTCCGCCGAGGGGGCGGCGACCGCGGGGTGCATGTTGACCCAGTTGGTCGCGCCGAACCATCCCTCGCCGTAGTTCACGCCCAGGCCGCGGCTGCCGGGCTGGCCGCAGTTGAGGGCGGGGACGGCGTTGGGGTCGTTGGGGATCGGGTCGGGGCCGCCCGTGCCGAAGGCGTCCCAGAGCGTCTGCGCGTCGCACGTGCCGCGGCTGCCGGGGCCTTCCCACGAGAAGACCATGTCGGGCGTCTTCTTGTTGCCCGCGAGCACGTCGCCGGGCGCGCCGCCCGTGGAGATGGGGTACGCGTAGATCCAGTTGGAGTGCTGGCTCTCGGCGTCGCACTTGGTGCCGCCGCCCAGGTAGAGGCTGTCGGCCGCGTCGCCGTCGCCCGTCAGGCTCGTCTCGACCTGCGGCGTCTCGCTGAGCGTCTCGTTGACGGTGGCGGGGCCCGTGCCCGCGGGGTTCACGCGCGGGCTGCCCACGGGGTAGGTGGTGACGTTGACGAAGACGTCGCCCACGTTGCCGCCGGTGGGGTCCTCGACGTGCTCGCGCGTGGTCTGGGCGTTGCCGCCGCAGTCGGTCTCGCCATAGACGAAGGCGTTGCTGTCGCAGGGCTCCTTGGGCGGGCTCGCCGGGTCGCCCTTGCAGGCCTGCTCCGTGCCGGGGTAGGGCTTGTCGAGCGGGCCGCCGTCCTGGTAGAGCGTGGAGGGGCGCGGGAGCATGCCCACGACGCTGGGCGCGCCGCCGTACGCGTTGTCGTAGAGGTCGTTGGGCGTGGGGCCCTGGCGCGACTCGTCGCACACGACCTGCTGGATGACGCCGCCCGTGTGGGACGCCTTGTCGCCGTCCGTGGCCGGGGTGAGGACCGCGGAGGAGCAGTGGTCGTTGGGCACGAAGGGCGTCGCGGGCGTCTCGGGCTTGGACTCCTTGTCGGCCCAGATCTTGAGGTCGGGGTCGAAGAGGAGACGGTAGTTCGAGACGTTCGCCGCGGCGCGCGCGTTGGCGCCCGTGGGCGTCTCGGACCCGATGGGGATCAGCTCGGTGATCCAGCCGCCGTGGTTGTGGATCTTCCCCGCGTTGGCCGCGGAGTCGGGGAGGTCGGGGCAGATCGCGGGGTCCACGGGCAGGTTCGCGGCGCCGCTGACCTCGGCGCGGTACTCGATGAGCGCGCCGTCGCCCATGCCGATGAAGCCGTCGTGGTTGCAGTCGGCCCAGACGCCGAGGATCGCGCGGTACGCGCCCTCGCCCACGCCCAGGATGCGGCTGCCCAGCGTCGGGCTGTTGATGGCGACCGCGCCGCCCGAGCCCTCGTTGACGAAGCCGTTGAAGTAGACGTGGTCCGTGGCCGTGTCCGGACCGCTGGTCCACATGAGGCCCTGGTCGCGGTCGAACTTCGTGTCCGGCTCCGCGCCGCCGTAGGAGCCCCAACCGGCCAGGCCGGCGGGGAGGCAAAGCACCGCGCAGAGCGCGACGCAGGTGAACGTGATGACGCTTCTCATCTCAAGCAGCTCCAAAGCCCGCGGCTGGACCGCGGGTCCCGGCCTGGCAGCGCGTCGGCGCCGCATGACGGCTTTCGTGAGTCCCTGTGCGATTCGTCCGCTCGTCCGGTCGGGGCAAGCCCATATAGCGGCGCGGACCAAGGGGGCGCGTGAGCGCGGCGCTGACCCATGCGGCCATGGGCCTGCTGCTGGGCCTGGCCCTGCGCCTGCGCGGCCGGGAGCTGCCGCTGGCCGCCGGCCTGGCGCTCCTGCCCGACCTCGACCACGCCGGGCTGTTCATCCCGGCGCTGGCGCCCTACCTCATCGCGCGCGGAACGCTCACGAACGTCTTCACCTGCCTGCTGATCCCCGTCGCCCTGGCCGCGTGGATGCGCTGGCGCGACCTGTGGCCGACGTGGCAGCGCTTCGCCCTCGCCGCGCCGCTGATCCTCGCCAGCCACCTGCTCCTGGACATGCTCCCGCTCGATCCGCTCGGCGGCGTGGGCAGCGTCACGCTGTTCTACCCGGTGAGCCTCGCGAAGTACACCATCGACTACAGCCCGCTCGACTCGCTCTCGCCCGCGACGTACAGCACCATCACGATCCTCCTCGTCGTGCTCGTGGGCATGACCGCGCTCACGCTCTGGGTCGCCGAGGGGCGGCGCCTCCGGCCCACCATCGCGCTCGCGGGCGCGTGGCTCCTCGTCGTCCCCGCGGCGGGCGTCGCAGGCGCCATCATCCAGGCGCCGGCGTGGCCCGACGCCGACCTCAGCCTCGAAGCGCCGCGCCTCCGCCTCCCGGAAGGCGCCATCCTCGCCGTCGTCCACGACCTGGCCGGCACGGGCTTCGGCGCGGGCGCGCTGCGCCTCGAAGCGCGGGCGGGCGGGACCCTCGTCGCCACCGCGGAGAACCCCCGCCTCGACCCGGGCGGCGCGTGGGTCGTCGACGCGCCCCTCACCGGCGACGCGCGGAGCCTCGGCGCCATCACCGTCTCCATCGTCCACGCCCGCACGCACCACGCCTACGCCACCGCGCGCGCCAGCGTCGAGAAGGGGCACCTCACCCTCCCGCTCTCGCTCTCGCCCGACACGCCGCCCACGCGCCTCGTCGCGCGCAACGCCGGCACCTTCGCCGCGCCCGCCAAGAGCCTGCGCGCCCTCGCCACGCAGAACGGCGCCGAGGTCGCCAACCTGACCAACGACGCCGCCCTGGAATCCGGCGGCGCCTGGACGCTCCCCGCCGCGGGCTCACTCGCGGGCGGCCTCGTCACCTGGGAGCTGCGCGCCGCCGACGACGGCTACCTCTACGACCGGCAGACCCTCGCCCCCACGTTGCCCTAGAGCGCACCTCTAGAGCCCTGCTGGTGAAGGCGCGATCCCGAACCCTTTTCATACCCCTTCGCCAAGCCCCGACCCATCGGGCCCCGCGGGGCGGCGCGCAGGAGTGGAAACTCCGCGAGATTCATAGCCCTCGCCCCAGAGTCGGCCCTGCTCCCGGAAGGACACCGATGGAACGCATCGATGCGAAAGGCAAAGTGCCCGTGAACGTCCGCACCGGACCCCGCGTCCTGGTGGCCATCCCCTGCTACAACGAGGAGCTCGCCATCGCCGGCGTCGTCCTCCGCAGCAAGCGCCACGCCGAAGAGGTCCTCGTCATCGACGACGGCAGCAAGGACCAGACCGTCGAAGTCGCCACCATGGCCGGCGCCACCGTCACCAAGAACCCCGGCAACAAAGGCAAAGGATACGGCGTCCGCCGCGCCTTCCAGCACGCCCACGACGGAGGCTTCGACGCCCTCGTCCTCATCGACGGCGACGGCCAGCACGACCCCGACGAGATCCCCCTCCTCCTCGCCCCCATCCTCCAAGCCGACAAGGAAGTCGCCCTCGGCTTCCGCGCCGGCGACAAGACCGAAATGCCAGCCTGGCGCCGCGTGGGCAAACGCGTCCTCGACTACGCCACCGCCGCCGGCGGCGCCGGCATCGTCACCGACAGCCAATGCGGCTACCGCGCCTTCGGCAAACGCGCCATCGCCGAGATGAACGAGAAATTGTCCGGCGACGGCTTCTCGATCGAATCCGAACAGCTCGTCGTCATGAAAGACGCCGGGCTATCCTTCGAGAACGTCGAGATCCACTGCAAGTACGAAGGCATCGACGGCTCCACGAAAGGGCCGGTGGAGCATGCCGTGGGCGTGCTGACCTCCATCTTCGACATGATGACGTCGAAGCACCCGATGCGGTTTATCGCGTTCCCGAGCGCGGTGCTCCTCGTGGGCGCGGTCTGGATGGGCATCCACACGCTCCAGCTCTACAACCAGACGCACTTCTTCGCCGTCGCCTATGCGCTGGGCAGCGCGACACTTGCCATCCTCGGCGCGATGGGAATCCTCGTGGCGATCATGCTGAAGATGATGACGCACATGGAACGCCGCATCAAGAAGGCCGTGAAGTGAGCCCACGATGACCCACGACCACGCGCACGACCAGGCGCACGAACACGGCGAGGACGACGGGTTCCAGAAGGTCGCCGGCCAAGGCCACCAGGCGCGCAAGAAGACCCTGGTGCTCTTCCTCGACAACCTCCACCCGGCCTACCTGGAAAGCCGCGACCTCCCCGTGCTTGACGAGCTGGCGGGGCCGCGGGGCGCCTCGCGCGTCGAGACGATCCTAGGCTACAGCAACGCGATCCGCAACACCATCTTCACCGGCGCGAACCCGCGCACGCACGGCAAGTGGTCGAAGTTCAAGTACGACCCGGAGCGCTCGCCGTTCAAGAGCCTGGGCGCCTACAAGGCGATCGACCTCATCCCAGGCTCATTCCCGCAGCGCTGCGCGCGGTTCGCCTGCTCGCGGACGATCCTGAAGGCGCAGGGGCGCAAGAAGGGGTACGGGCAGCTCAGCTTCGAGAACGTCCCGATGGACCTCCTCCCCAACTTCGACTTCACGGAGGAAGATATCACCAAGGAGAAGGGCAATGCGCCCACCATCTTCGAGATGTTCCGCGAGCAACGCGTGCCGTTCGCATATCTCAGCCTCCCGCTTCGCCTCACCGAGACCCATCTCCGGCAGATCGAGAAGAGCCTGAGCGAGAACGACGTCGTCGTCATCTACCTCTACAACCTCGACGCCGCCGGCCACTGGTGGGGCGTCGAGTCGGATCGGTTCCGCGGACCGAAGCGCTACGTCAACGAGTTCCTCGCCAAGGTGCGCGCGCGGGCGAGCGCGGCGTGGGGCAGCGACCACCAGGTCTTCGTGTTCTCGGACCACGGCATGTCCACGGTCACGAGCCACGTGAACCTCGGCAAGCTGCTCAAGCGCACCAGCCCCGGCTTCCAGAAGGACTACCTCGCCTTCATCGACTCCACGATGGCGCGCTTCTGGTATCGTAACGAAGCCGGCCGCGACGAGGCGCACCGCGCGATGGCGCAGGTCCGCGCCGGCCGCTGGCTCACCAAGGACGACGAGCGCCGCTTCGGCGTCGACTTCCCCAGCGCGGAATACGGCCAGGAGATCTTCCTCCTGGAGCCGGACACCGTCTTCTTCCCCGCGTACGTCTCGTGGCTGAAGCCCACGGGCATGCACGGCTTCTCCTGCGATCATCCTTCGCAGGATGGCACGTTCATCTGGTGGGACGGCGACGCGCGCGAGACGCCCGGCCGCATCCACATGACGGACATCGCGCCCACGATGCTTGCCTCGCTGGGCCTGGAGCTTCCGAAGACCATCGACGGAAGGGCCCTCAAGTGAGCGCGCTGCCCGCCACGGTCCGCGACCAGGTGATCGCGCGCGAGCTGGGCGCAGCCGTCGAGGTCGTCCGCCGCGAGTTCCCCTCCGCGCTCTCGATCGTCGTGAGCGGCAGCTGCGCGCGCGGCGACGCCATGATCGACGGAGACCCGCCGCGGCTCCTGAGTGACCTCGATCTCCTCGCGGTGGTGAGGCTGCGCGACGCGCCCAGGGCGATGTCGCGCTTCCCGGCCATCGCAGCGCTCGTCTCCGGCCGGACCGGGACGAAGGCGACGCTGGCGCCCCTGCTCGCGCCGGCCCTTTCCCGCGCGCCTCCCACGACGTTCTACCACGAGCTGCGCGTCCAGGCGAAGACAATCTGGGGTCCCGATCTGCTCGCGCGCATCCCGTGGTCGGACCCGCGCGACATCCGCCGCGACGACGCGCTCGACATCCTGCTCAACTACGTCGCGGACCTGCTTCGCCTGCGCGCGGAGCGATCGGAGGCCGACCTCGCCGCGCCGCTGACCCACGCCGACGCGCGCCGGCTCGCCCGGGCCCTCCTCGCGATCGGCGACGCCGCGCTCGTGCTGGAGGGCGCGTTCGCGGGCACCTTGCGCGACCGCGCCCACGCGGCGCGCGGCCGGCTCGCCGCGACGTTCCCCGCCACGAGGACCGCGGGAGGCGCCGACCTCCTCGAACGGGCCCTCGCGACGCGCGACGGAGCGCCCGCGGGCCCCGGCCCCCTTGCGGACGCGCTCGCCGCCGCGCTGCGCCTTCTCGTCCTCGCGGTGGAAGAATCGGCCCGCATTCTCGCGCCGGGCGTGGAGACGGCGCAGGCGCTGCGCGAGCGGAGGTCGGCGCGCCGCGACGGCCAGTACCGCGCGCTGCGTCTCCTGGGTCGCCGCGACCTGGGAAGCCTGGGCCGGCGGATGTCGCCCGGCGTGATCCAGGTCCTCGCGTACGCGGAGGCGCGCCACCTCGCGGGGCTCCAGAAGGAGGCGCCGACGCCGCCGCCCTACGCGAAGGAGTCGACCCTGACGTTCCTCCTCCACGAGTGGAGCCTCGCGTGCCCGGTGGTGGGATTCGCATGAAGATCCTCCAGGTCAATCCGTACTACGCGCCCTACCTCGGCGGCCAGGAGCGCCACGTGCAGACGCTCGCGCGCAAGCTCAAGGAGCGCGGGCACGAGGTCGTCGTGCTCACCTCGAACTATCCGAAGTCGGCGCCCGAGGAGACAATCGAGGGGATCCGCGTCGTCCGCGTCCCAGTCTATGGGCGCATTCTCCGCAATCCGATCGCGCCCGGGTTCGCGCGCCACAAGGATCTCTTCGCGTGGGCGGACGTCGTGCACGTGCACAACGAGCATGGCCTGAGCGCGAACCTCGCCGCGTACCTTGGACCCCGCGTCAAGCGTCCGATGGTGCTGACCTGTCACGGGCAGCTCAAGTTCCTCAGCCCGCTCGCCGATGCGTTCGAGCGGGGCTACAGCCGATCGCTGGGGGCGTGGACGCTCAAGCGCATGGCGCGCGTCATCGCCCTCTCGCCCACGGACGCGAAGTACCTGGACGGCCTCGGCGTCGCGCCCGGGAAGATCCGCGTCGTGCCCAATGCGATCGAGTTCCCGCCGCAGCCGAGCCCCGTGGACGTGGAGGAGTTCCGCAAGAAGCACGGCCTCGCCGGCAAGGAGGTCATCCTCTTCGTGGGGCCGATCCTCGCGCGCAAGGCGCCCGACTTGTTGCTCGCGCAATTGCCGCGGATTCTCGCGGAGCGGCCGAATGTCGTCGCCGTGCTCGTGGGCGGCGGCGCGGATCTCGACAAGATGAGGGCCCGCGCGCGCGAAATGGGTCTGGAGCGACACGCGATCTTCACGGGGCGCGTCTCCGAGCGCGATCTCTACGCGGCCTTCCACGCAGCCAACGTCCTCGCCGTGACGTCGAAGTCGGAGGGGCTGCCCACCGTGATGCTGGAGTCGCTGCACCTGGGGCTTCCGATGGTCGCCTCGGACCTGCCGGCGATCCAGGATTGGTTCTCGGACGTCGCCCTCCTGCGCGACCCGGGATCGCCCGCGTTCGCCGATGCCCTCTGCCGGCTCTTGGCGGATCCCGCGGAGCGCGAGCGGATGCGCGAGCGCGGTCGCGCCTACGTCCACGAGCGGTTCGGGTGGGACCGGACCGTCGAGGACGTGCTGGCGGTGTACGAAGAAGCTCAGCGCGGCGCCATGTCGGCCTGAGCCTCGATCGTGACCTGCTCCGCGTAATCCGCCGGCGGCGTGGCGTCGTCCGGAAGGATATCACGGGTCAGGACGAGGAACGCCGCCGTGATCGTCTGGACGGCGAGCCAGCCCCACGCGGCGCCGACGATCCCCCAGCGCAGCGACGCGACCCCCGCGACGGCGACGCCCAAGCCCGACGAGACGCCGTTCACCGCGAGCAGGGCGGGAGTGTCGTTGCGGATGCGGCAGCGCGCGCCGAAGAGGCGGATGGCGGTGAGGGGCAGCGATGACGCGCTCAAGATCAGGAGCGGCACGTACGCATGGTCCGCGTACGCCACGCCGAAGAAGCGCAGCCCGACGCGGCCAAGGAGCGCGAGCGCGGCCATGCCGACCGCGAGGAGGGCGATGATCCCCACCAGGAGGCGCGCGAACACGCGGCGCGAGCCCTCACCGCGCGCGCCTTGGTTGAGGACCGCGGTGGCGGAGGCCGTCGGCACCACCCAGACCAGGTTCGCGATCATGAGCCCCACGTAGAAGAAGCCTGACTCGGCGGGGCCCACGGTGTCGGCGAGGACCGGGGGCAGCACGAGGACGGGAGAAGCCTCCGCGACCGCGACGAGGTTGTTCCAGAATGCGAAGGTCATGATTTCCTTCGACGCGGGGAAGCGCATGCGTAGCGCGACCTTGTAACCCGGGAGCACGCGGGGCAGCGTGACGAGGAGCGAGATCAGCGTCGCGGCCGCGGCGGCCAACGCCCAGCTCATGACGGCGCCTTCGAGAGCGAGCGAGAGGAGCGCGAGCAGCAGGAGGACGCGGAGCGTCGCCGCAGCGCTCGTCTGGACGAACGAGGCGAAGGGCTTGTGGACAGCCAGGAACGCGCTGGAGATGATCGGGACCCACGAGGTGAGCACGACCGCGAGGACGAAGCTCGCTGCCGCAAGGAAGCTGCGCTGGAGTGGCACGAGCGAGGGCGTGATCCACGGGACCAGGACGAGGAACGCGCCGGCCCCGAGCCCCGAGATGAGCGTGGCCCACGCGAGGCTGGCGTTGAGGAGCTCGGGCAGATCCTTGTGCCCGTAGCGGAGGATCGCGATGTCGAACCCCCACTTCCCCACCGTCGAGAAAAATCCGAGGACGCCGATCGCCGCAGAGGCGAGCCCGACCACCTCGGGCGGATAATGGCGCGCAAGCAGCGTCCAGAAGAGGAAGCCCATCGCGGAGCCGACGAACGTTCCCGCCGCGAGCGAGACGGCCGTGCCGAGGAGCCGCTTGGACAGGGGCGCGGCCATCGTCAGGTCGGCCCCTTGGTGAGAAGAGGTCGGTCCCGGACGTTGAGAAGCACGAGCGAGTCGTGGTTGGCGTAGATCACGCCCGAGAGCGGCTCGGCCTCGGCGATGCGGGTCGCGTTGACGGGCCACGGCGTGCCCTGCTCAAGCGCTGCGTAGGCGAGGCTCTGTGGCGTCACGATGTGGATCGTGTAAAGCGTGGCGAGCGTGGTGTTGTAGCCGCGCGCGGGACCCACCGTCTCGTCGCCGTGCGGCAGGGGCGAGCCGTCGGCCTTGAACGGGAGCCGGAGGGCGGGCGTGTAGACGGAGCGCTCGTTCGCGTACGCGTAGGAGTAGGCCTGGAGCTCGCTGGTGGTCACGCGGTCGTAGCTCTCCACGTAGCCCGTCGAGACCGTGCCGACGACCACGAGCAACGCGAACCCCAGGGAGAGCCACGCGAGGTTGCTGGGACGAAGCAAGGTCCGCCCGACGAGCCACGCCGCGGCCAGCGAGATCGGGACGAGCACGAAGAGGAGCGGCCGGCTGAAGAAGCGTCCGCCCAGGGCGGCCACGAAGATCGGGCCCATGAGCGCGATCCACAGCAGGGAGGTGCGCAGGAACCGGTCGCGCCGGAGCTTGATCAGGGGCAAGGCGAGCCACGCCGCCATGCCGACGAAGAAGACGGCCTTGGCGATGCCCACCCATTCGGAGCCGGGGATCACGCGGGTGATGCCGGTGACCTCGCGCTCGCTCGTGAGCGCCTCCGAGACGAGGCCGACGGCGTGGCCCACGATCCAGCCCGACTCGTAGAGAATCCACGCGAGGTAGAGGATCAAGAAGATCAGCAGCACGTTCTCGAAGGGCGCCTGGAAGAGCCTCGCGACGATGCCCTTCTTCTGGCTGCGGGGATACTCCACGAGCGCGACGAGGACGCCGGGAAGGACAAGGAGGGGCGAGAGCGGATGCGAGGCGATCAGCGCGAGGGCGGTGATCGCGAACATCGCGAGGAACCACAGGCTGTCGCGCCGACGCACGAGCAGGTACACCAGCACCATCGAGAGGGCGAAGCCGATCGTCTCGGGCGCCAGGTTGTTCCTCATCCAGATGAGCTGGCCCACCACGAGCAGGAGCAGCGCGCCGGCCGCCTCCGCGCGCCCCCACCCCGCGTCGCGGCTCTCCTCGCGGAAGAGGCCCGCGATCAGGAGCTCGAAGGTCCCCACGTAGACGACCATCACGCCCAGGGGAAAGAGACGCGAGAATACCCACGGGTCCAGGCCGCTCGCGTCGAAAAGATAGCCCGTCAGGATCCAGAAGCCGGGGAATCCGCCCTGGTAGAGCAGCGTGGTCCCGCCGTGGATCGTGACGATGCTTGCGAGCAGGTTGTTCGGCGAGTCGTGGAACTTGCCGTAGGGCAGCAGGAGGCAGACCGGGAGCGTCGCGGCCACGATGCTCGCCAGCGTGCCAGCGACGCGCAGCGAGGGGCGGCGCGCGACGAAGGTCGCGGTGACGAGGATCGCGAGCGAGGCGAAGTAGGCGACGGGCATCGCCGCGTAGACGGGGAGGCCTGGGGAGAAGGGGAGCGGCCCCGCGCTCCAGCACGCGATCCCCAGGAGGGCGAGGCCCGCGGCCAGGAGCGTCAGGTCCACGGGGCGCGTCGACACCCAGGACGCGAGGCCCTGGCCTTCGGGCGCGTCGGCGGCGACGTCGCTCATCGGGGGCTCACCTGCGCGAAGTAACGCAGCGTTCCCACGTCCGCGCCCTGGGCGTCCGTCACCGTGAGCGTGAGCCGGTAGAGGCCGGGCGAGGCGGGCGCGGTGAGGTTGAGAACGTGCGGGTCCGAGGCGCCATCATCCAGCGTGACGTTCCAGCCGGGAAGCGGCGTCGTGGCGTCGGACGCGAACGCGGTCCCGTTCAGCGTGCCGCGGTCGAGCTGCGCGCGGGCGGAGAACTCGGACGTCTTTCCGTCGTGGTTGACCGTGACCGCCATCAGGACGAGCGCTTCTCCCGGGTGCAGCGTCCGGGTGAAGTTGCTCGCGTTGCCCTCCGCGTTGAGGAAGTAGACCTCGCTGCTGAGCGGATCGACGTTGCGCGCGAGGCCGTGCGCCGCGCCCACGACCGCGATTCCCGCACCCGCCACCGCAGCGACGACGAGGAGGATCTCCAACCGCGAGAAGGGGGCGCGCGTGGAGGGCGGCGCCTGCCCCACCCGCGCGACCTGTGGGCTCGTCCGGATGAGCGCCCCGAGGCCGAAGACGAGCCCGAGCCCCGCGAGCGCGGTCGTGAGCTTCTCCGGCGAGAGCCCCCCTGGGAGAATGGTCAGGGCGATGCCGGTGAGGGTCGTGAGCGTAAGGCTAAAGCCGACGCCCAGGCCCGCGCGCTCGCGCGGGAGCATGCCTCGCCGCTTCCCCTCGATGACGACGTCCGACTCCGCGAACGGATTTCCTCGGGGGGGGAGGAGGAGGAAGGTGAGAAGGTAGCCGGGAAGGAAGAGGGCGAGCGCGGCGACGCCGGCGAAGCGAAGCGCGCCGCGGGGCGCGACGAGCGCGAGCGTGAGCGCGAGGAGGACCGCGACCCACGCCTGGATCCAGGGCGCGCGCCACGTGTTCCGCCAGGCCACGTTCGTGCCCAGTTTGAGCCCCCTACTTAAGAGGACCGAATCTGGCTCCTACGGGCCACGGGAAATGTCGAGCGTGGGGAGCCCGAGCATGGCGTCTAGCAGCGCGTTCGTGATCGCGACGACGCCATCGTCCGGCGGCGAGAAGGAGAGCCCCCGGCTCCAGTCCTCCGAGGCCGCATTGAACACGAACGCGCCGTGGCCCACGGCATAGATCGAGGCCTGCGCGAGGCTGGTCGTGCCGTTCGCGTCCTGCGCGGGCGAGTCGGAGAGGACGATCGCTCTCGGGTTCGATCCGTTCGCGAGGAAACGGTCCCATTCGTTCCCGACGACACCAGGCACCTTCTGGCCCGGGAGGACGATTCCTTTGAACACGGCCGATGCGTTTTGGTTGAGCACGAGGTCCGCCGTGTACGCGGGATGCTCGGCGGAGCCAAGCTCGTACATGGATCCCAGCAACGCGCCTTCGGGCTTCAGCGTCGGCGCCTGGCGCCAGCGCCCGGTCGCGTTGGGGACGTCCGCGGCCAGCGGATCGCGCGCGTCCTTGTAACAGACGACGACGGGCATGGAGGATCCGTCCGGGCTGGGCTCTGTCCGGACCTTCCAGTACATGGTGTTGCCTCCGAAGATCGCGAGGCTGATGCAGCTCGCGCGCGCCTGCTCCAGAGCAGCGCGCATGGACGCCGACACGTACTCGTCGTGCCCCACCGTGAGGATGCCGTCGTAACCATGGACGATGGACGGGTCGCGGCTGAGGTCGACGTCGCCGACGTAGTCGACGGAGCGGCCGGTACGCTCCAGGAACTGGATCATCGGAAGCTCCCAGCGCTCAAGGTCGCCGTCCCCCTTCGCCTGGTAGGGGCGCTCGAAGCTGACCGCGAAGGCGCGGGCGACGCCAGGGAACGTGGACGCGTAGAGGCTCGATCCGCCGAACCCGTTGTACGCCTCCCACGTGAACTCGGACGTGTGGTAGAGAAGCTCGGCGTCGTGCTGCGGGTCGCGGACGACGAAGGGCGCGTAGGTCTGGGACCCGCCCGACGCGGTCAGCTTGACCAGGTAGACGCCGGTCGTCCAGTCCTCTCCGACGACGAAGCTCGTGGTGGGGGACCAAGGCGCGTACACCATGTTCGTGTCGTTGACGCGCACGACGTCGGGCTGCGCGGAGACGTTCGTCCGGGCGAGGGCGAGGACCTCCCGCGCCCCGGCGCCGCCGTACCACCCCAGGCGGTACACGTTCGCGGTGAACCATGGCTTCGTGGAGTTGACCATGACGTTCACGGTATCGCCGGGGAGGACGCTGTAAGGCGAAGCGAACGCGTGCATGACCGAGCTGGCCTGCGCGATCTTCCAATCGGTGGTCCCGGGAAGCTCGTTCTCCTTGGCGACGCGATTGGGATCCTGGATCCGGACCCGGGGCGTGCATGGCGCGTCCTGGCTCTCCGGCGGCGGCACGGTCACGGGGGGCGGCGGGGGCGTCGAGGGCGCCGGTGTCGAAGAGGGCGTGGCGCTCGTCACCGCGCGGCTCGAAGCCACGGGCGTTGCATGGGTCGGCGTGCGCGGCGTCCCCGCGTCCGGGGCTGAGCAGCCAGCCAGGACGAGCACGAGTGCGACGGCGACCCAGAAATTCACGAATCGTGACTGTCTCAACTTCCCTTCAACCCGGTTGCCATCCGCCTGCGAGACGCAGCGCTCCTTCCGAAGGTCGGCGGTCGAAAAAGGGACTGCGGAATTTGGCCCGATCGGTCCGCGACCGGATCGACGAAGTGGACGCGGCGAGATTCGAACTCGCCCCCGGCGGGATTTCGGGGGGTTTGGGGTCTCCAGGACCCCCGAACCCCTTGCGGGCGTCTTTCGCCAACGCAATCGCCGCGGCGTGATGCCGCGGCATACCTACCCGAGCGTAGCTTCCGGCATGGCCCGTTCGAGGCGCGCCGAAACTACGTCGTGTCCAGTGCGCGCGAGCCCTTGCGCTGATTTGAACCTTGCTATGCCGCGATGCCGCTTCAACTTAGTGCCCTAAAGGCGCCGCCCCCAGCGAAAGGAACGCCGTCAGGGGCACTCAGATGAAACAGCACCGGTCGACCAGCCCTGGGCCCGGGTGAGGTTCCTGGTGGGCCGATGACCGCTTGGACCGTAATCCGCGCGCGCCTCTCCGTGGCGGGTGTGGTGGGCGCCGTCGCGACGCTCGTCGCGCTCCTGCCCGGCAGCGCCCTCTGCGAGGCGATGCGGACCTCAGGCCCCGACTGTACGCAGTTCGCGACGCTGGAGCTGGTCACCTCCATCGTGCTCGCCGTGTTCGACTCGGTCGGCGTTGTCACCGCCTCGGACGTGCTGGTGTCGGGCTCGTGCTCGTCGTCGGGGCCGTTTCCGTTGCCGTGCCTATCGAGGTTGCCGTCGGGCTCGCCGTCGTGGTCACGCTCGGCGTCGTCGGTGAGGCCGGCGTGCTGGAGGCCGCGTCGAGGAGGTGGGCATGCTCGAGGTGGGCGTGCTGCTTGCGGGCGGCGTCGACGAGACTGGCGTGGACGAGAGGGGCGTCGAGGAGACTGGCGGGGCGCCGTGGCGCCGGAGACGGCGTGATAGCCGGTGGGCGTGTCCAGCGCGGAGTCGTAGAGCATGTCGTTGGTCCACGCCGCGCCAAAGCAACGTCTAGAGCATCAACCGGCTTGCCAGAGTTCAGGATCGGCGGGCTCAAACGCGTCGCGTCCCTCGCAGTTAGGACACGCTCCAACGAATCGGCTGTTCTGGTCCACCACAATTGGGTCCGCGGAGAAGCTGCGCAGCTTGTGACGGTGAGCGCAGTATCGACAGGCGACGAAGGCCTGCGCTCTCTAAGAATCAGGATTCCTGCCCCTCGTCGCCCATACGCCGCCCGCGATCCCCTGCGGCCCCGCCGTGAGCGAGAGCACAGTGCTATTCACCATCACCGGCACGCCCGGCTGCGGCTTCGCCGGCGACGTGTACACCATGCCGGCCGACGCGGCCTGGGCCGGATAGACCAGGATGAGCGAGAGGCCACTGTTCGCCCATGTGTTGTTGGCTGTGTCTCGGAAGACGAGATGGAGTTGGTAGGCCCCTGGGGGAAGATCCTGCGCCGTGATGGTTCCATTCGTTGCGAAGTCGATGGCCGGATCGATTGTGATGTTCGTGCCGTCGAGGCCAGTAAGCGTGAGGATGCCGAGGACGGGCTCCGAGGCCGACCACGCGAGGCTGTAGGTGGAGTTGGCCGCGGCGAGGGCCCGCGCGCTGGTCGTGACGGTCGGGCTTTGCCGGTCGATGACGAAGGTGGAGTTCGTGACGCCGATGTGGCCCGCTCGGTCCGTGACCTGGACGCTGATGTGGTGGAATCCTTCCGTGAGGTTCAGCCCGCTCGGCGAGACGTCGATGAGGGGCTGGAGCGTCTGGCTTGACAGGGCGGGTAGGCCGTCGATCTGGATGGTGGCCGTGGGTTGCACGTCCGTGCGTGAACCCACGCTGATGTTGATCGGCAGCGTCGTGTTCGCGATCAAGGGAGCCTTGGCATACAACGGGATATTGTCGATGGTTGGGATGGGGGCGTTCTCGATGAGCTTCGTCGTCGCGTGGTCTGCGGATGCTCCGTTCGACGCGTCGCCCGCAAAGGTGGCGTAGAGCGTTCCGATGCCGGGAATGGTCGAGGGCCCCACGGCGAGCGAGCAGGTCGCGCGACCGGCCGCGTCGCTCGTGGCCGCGCAGCCGGCAGCTCCCACGTGGAACTCGATGGTCGCTCCTTCGGACAGCGGCGTCCCGGGGGGGTCTGTGAGGGTGGCGGAGACCTGCGTGGTGTCCCCGATCTCCAGGGATTCGATGGGGTCGAGGGTCAGAACCGTGGGAGCAGTCGTAGGGGGCGGCACGCCGAGGAGGAGGTCGCTTTGTCCGTCGCCGTTGAGGTCGAGCTGGACGTTGGCGAGCCCGACGGCGTCGTTGAAGCTCATGCCGGCTTCTCGAGTGGCGGACTGGACTTGCCGCTCGACGGCGGCCGTGTCCACGAAGAGGTTGCTGGTGCCTTGGTCACCGATATGGATGCCGGGGATCGTCACGTTCCATTCCGCAACGGTGTACGTGCCGTTGGGGAGATAGTATCCGATGGGCCTCTCAATTGTGAGGCTTCCCACGCTTCCGGGAGCGCCGACGAGCTGGAACGGCACCTGCTGGACCGAGGCGGGGACCACGGCGTCGTGGGGTGCTGTGGGGCTCGCGGCGCCTCTGGACGTCATGGCCTGGGTCGAAGCCCCGGAGCCGACGATGATCCCCATGGAATCGCTGTGGAATCGCGAGTCGGCGAACGTGAAGCCGTATTGCCCAAAGGGGACGGTATTGTCGTACGGCCCGTTGCAGTGGTACTGCATGAAGCAGGCTTCGAAATGGTAGCTGACGCGGATCGGCTCGGTGCGGAGCGTGATGGCGGTGTCTCGGAGGCCCTCGTACTGGATGCCCGTGTAGCCGGATCTGAAGGACTCGGGTTGGCCGGAGATGGGCTCAACGGCTTCGACCTTGATCCCAGCGGAGGCGGAGCCCGAGCCATCAACGCCCACGAGGTAGGCGTCCTCGTGAAAGCCGAGGCTTGCGTCGGCGCCGGCGCCGATGCCTTGGCTCAGGACTCGCATGCGGAAGGGGCTAGGGTCCGCGCGACCCCCGAGGCTTGCGGTCATGTGCGTGTTGATGCTGACATCTGGCGGGGAGAGGAATGGAATTCCCTCGAAGGCCGGGAGGTTGCTGAGGAGCCCCTCGGCGCCGAAGGAGGGCCCTGGCCACTGGGCGCTTGCCTGGATGGTGTCCAAGCCGCTGGTTTGGACGATACCGGTCGTCGGGTCGGCGTGCACGCTTCCGGCGACGAGACCACTGCCAGTGAGCGGACCGACGCTGCCCTCGAGGGTCTCCACTGCGTCCAGGCTTAGGGCGCCGTTCGCGTCGGGGTGAGGGTCGCCTTCGAACTTGAGGCCGCTGTCGTCGAGCTGAGCCGAAGAGATCTTGTCGAGGAGGTTCTGGACGAAGTAGCGCGCGGTGAATGGCATGCCCGCTGTGATCTGGTCCTTGATCGAACTGACGTCCTTCGCATGGGCCTGTAGCCGGTTGTCGTCGAAGGCGATGCCGACGCAGCACGTGATTCGAGAGGGGTTGGTTTGGTAGTAGACGGGGACTTGGCCTTGGCGAACGTGCGCCGCGACTTGCGCGAAACTGGTGGGCGTCGCGTCGGGAGCGGGAGGATTGTCGAGGTCGGGTTCGCCCCAGTAGAACGCGTTCTGGTCATGCAAGGAGCAGATCAGTTGCGTCGCGGCGTCCGGCGCGAACGTGGCGGGGGCGGACGGTGGGCCTTCGCCGTTCGCCGTGACGGCGCTGATGGCGAAGCCTTGGCCGTTTCCGCACGGCTGGTGGACGTCGCCGCTTCCAGTGGGGAACCAATGCGCGACGTAGGAGGTGTCTGTCGTAGTCGCGACGACGTAGCGGTCGCCGAGCGCGCCCATGTGGTAGACGTTGTAGGACGTGACGCCGCTCGTCGCCGGCTGCGACCACGAGAGGGCAACTGCGTCCGTTCCGGAGGTGGGGGTTGCAGTGACGCCGCGAGGAGATTCCACGCTCCCCGCGAAGCCGACTGTGACGCTCGTGGGATCCGAGTAGGAGGATTCGGTCGTGGGGCTCACGGCGGTCACGCGGTATGTGTAGGTGCCCGAAGCGAGGCCCGCGTCCGTGAAGCTGGGGTCCGCTCCCGGTGCGGTGCCGACGAATTGGAGGAGGGAGGTCGCCGACGAGCGGTAGATGCGGTAGCTGGTGGGGCTTTCCATGCCGCCCGTTCCTGGGCGCCAGTGGAGCGTGACGCTCGTTCCATCGGCGCCAAGGACGGCGTAGAGCCCGGTGGGCGGGACGACTTGCGCCGAGCCGGTTCCATCGAAGTCGAGCTTCGAGACGAAGGCGAATCCGGTGGAGCGGTAGTAATTCGGGGGCAAGGCGTTGACGCGCGGGAAGTCCGTCGAACTGGTGGAGCCGGCGAGAAGCGCGTGGCCGGCGGGATCCAGCCCGACCAGTCGGGGAGTGTCATCCGAGGATCCGCCCAGATACGTCGAGAAGCCCAGAGTGCCGTCGGGATCGACACGCAAGACGAATCCGTCCGTGTATCCGCCTCCGAAGGAGGACAGCGGGCCGGCGCTTGGCAGGTTTCCGGTGGTGATCCCGGTCACCACCGCGCGGCCCTCCGCGTCCACGGCCACGCCATAGGGCGCGCCATAGAATTCCGACCCGTAGTCGAGAAGGCCCGTTTGCCGGTCAAGCTTGACGACGAACCCGCCGCCGCCGGAGCAGCAACCGCCCATGTATCCGTTGGTTTGGAAGGAGTGCATCGTCGGGACGTAGGACGCCTGGAGCTGGCCGACGAGGATCGTGTTCCCGTTGGAGTCGTAGGCGACTCCGGTGGGCGAGGGGAGATAGCCACCGCCTCCACAGCAACCGTAGCTTCCGTTCCCCAGGAAGGTACTGTAGTCGAGCGCGCCGGTGGGCGTGATGCGGGAGACGAACGCGCTGCCCGGCCCCGAGAACGTGCTCTGGGGCGCGCCGAAGGTTCGGGGATAGTCGTACGCTTGCGTCTGTCCTACAACGGTCAGATAGCCGCTCGCGTCGATCGCGACCGCTGCGGGCCACGTGCTCCCCGAGCCCCCCAGGTAGGTGCTGTAGATCGCGGTGCCATCCGAGGCGAGATGCGTGATAACGGTCGTCGGCGCGTTGGTGGTCAGCGGCGAGCCCTGAATCGCGTTGCGCACGGGGTAACCGGCTTGGTACGCGGAGCCGACCTCGACGATGCCGCCCGATCCGTCCGATCGGATGAACTGCGGTGTTGATTGGCCAAGATACGTGCTGTACACGACAGAGCCCGAGGCTGAGACGGAGGTAAGCGTGCCCGCCGAGTTGCCGGACGGGGCCGGGTCCGTCGCCTGCAGCGCGTACCGGGTGGGGAAGTCCGTGGAACTCGTATATCCAGCGAAGACCATGTTTCCCGAGCTGGCGTCCACGGCAATCTGGTACGGGTAGTCGTACGAGGATCCTCCGATCCGACCGCCCAACACGAGGCGTCCCTGCGAATCGAGCTTCGCGAGCGTGTCATGATAGTTGGGTGGAGCGGACGAGGGGGGTGCCAGGCTTGGATCCAGGTTGAGTTGGGGGAAGTCCGTGGAGTATGAGTAGCCGACGACAGCGGCCGAGTCGGAAGGATCGACCGCAAGCGCCGTCGCGATGTCTTGGTTGGTGCCTCCAAGGAAGGTGGAGTAGACGAGGTCGCCGTTCGAGTCCAGGCGCATGATGAACTCGTCCGTGTAGTGGTTCGAGGACTGGTAGGCGTTCTGCGTGGGGAGGTCCGGTGAATCGGAGTAGCCCGCGACGATGGCGCCGCCTTTGCTGTCTGGTTTGATATCGGTAATGTAGACGCCTTCGCCGGCCCCGATGAAGGTCGAGAAGATCAGAGGATCGATGAGGACGGGCCGGCCAGGGGGTCGGTGGTCCAAGTGGAATCCGACAACGCCCGCCGCGTCGAGCGTGAATTCGCATGGGAGGCTCACCGCGTCGCTGCTGCAAGCGGGTGCCTGATGGATGATCTCTCCATCTGGCGTGGCGAGGTGAAGCGCCCCATCCGAGTCCAGGGTCGGCGTGGCGCCGGCAAACGAGATGGCGATTCGTGCGGCGTCCGCGTCGGGCGCGAGCGTGAACGCGTATTCGATGCCTTGGGCCGTCTCATGGAAAACCCAGTCGGTTCCTGGGTAGGCGTAGTGGTACTCGATGGCGCGGAAGTGACGGATCCCCGTGACCCAGCGGGCCGCGTCGGAGCCGTAGTACTCGTTCGTGTCTCCTGGCAGGGGAGCTCCGATGGGAGTCGCATAGGTTGGGAGAGAGCCCACCAGAGACATAGTGAGAACATCGTGCGTCGATCCGACAGCCCGCGTCGCGACCACGTTGTCGCCCAGAAATGTGAGCGTGGAGTCGGCAGAGCGAGCGCGGAACGCCACTGTGTCTGGGAATTGCCCGCGGTTCTGCTCGAAGCCTGACCCGAGCGCCTTCAGGGGCGAGAGGGCGGGGAGGGCCGATGGCATGCTGGCGCCATGGGCAGTCGAACCCAGGGGGAGCCCCGCTCCAACCAGGACCGCGAGAATCAGACAGCCCAATCTGCGGGAATGCGCCATGAAGCCTGCCCCGCTGCGCGAATCATCATCTCGGACTTAACACTTCTCGCGAATCGGACTTGGTTCGGGAGCTTGACATCCCGGGATAGCCGGAGTCCGTCACCTACCTTCGCTTGCGGTCTCCCGTTGTACTGTTCCGTTGAGGGGGAGGCTCACGTTCCTGCCGGAAATTTCGCGGGTCACTTCCCCTCGATGGAACAGTCCCGAAGCAGAATACGGCAAGGGCGGCGCCTGGATGTGGGGCGCACCAGGTGTCGGGCTGCTGGCCTGGCCGTTTCCGTCTGCCTGGCGCACGCCACAAACGCGGATATGATCAATCCACAAGGTCACGCTTGCGAACGACACCTTCGTCGAGTAGGACTTTCAACGTAGCCGGCGGCAACGAGGGCCGCAGATTGAGGAAATCTTCGTGAATGCGGTCGATCGCACGGCGTCCCTCTTTTGACCCGTACATGTACTCAAGGGTCAGCCGCAGCACATCGGGCTCCTTTACGATTCGCAAGAATGACGAGGCAGCCCAGTTCCCAGAGACAAACCGATCCGCGACGGAGCGACGCAGTTTTTCGCACATATCCCAGTCGCGCCACCAAGCGAGGTGCGGTAAAAATCGGTCGACAAGATGCCAAGCGGGTTGACTCAGTCGAGACTGAGCTGCACGAATGTGGAGCGCAGTAAAAGTGCTTCCAACAATTCGTGGGGCTAGCTCGCGATCCGACGACCGCGCTGCGAGGAAGAGCAGTGCGCCCAAGACGTCGTCTTTCTCGACGGGTGTTGGGCCGGCGACATCCAAGAGCATATGGAGCCGAGAGATGATCTCTGGATCGTCTGGCGCCAACGAGAGGGCAACGACGTGGGCGCTTTCCGTGTTGAGTTCGGGGGCTTTCTGAAGCCAAGCGCGGACATCTGCTGGCCTTGACGCGGCTGCGATTGACCATTGAGTCCCGACGGCCTCGCCGATCGCAAGCCTATCAAGGATCTCCTCAGTCAACGATTGCCCGAGAACGCTCAAGGCTTCAGTGATCAGGGGGGCATCCATTGACAGCAATCTGCCGGCGATTGCCCTGGCGACCTGGGGCTGCAGTTGCGGAGTCCGCTTGAGCACCTCAAGAACTTGCCGCTGACGGACAGGGTCCGTCGACCATGCCCACTCCTCCGCCGCAAATGATGGGCGCACACCGATTAACGCAAGCGCGACGGCGTAGTCTTGCTCCCGGAGTGCAAGGTCTGAGCCTTGAAGTTCCGCGGCGATTTCGCGAATGACTTGCTCGGCCGCAGGAGAGCTGGCATGAAGGACCTGGCGCACCAGATTGATTGCCTCGCGCGGCGCCGTCTTGGCGACAAGGCGCGCACGATCCGGCACGGTCAGAGCCTCTAAGTCGATTGCGCCAGTAGTATCGCGGATGAGTGCGGCGAGAAGTCTTGACTCCCCTTCGATGGTGGGAGATTGGCCGAGGACACCGGCCTTCAGTCTCGGGAGATCGGCAGTCGAAGGGCCAAGAGCAGCGAGAATCCTTACGCCTCGTTCGTAGTCCGGTCGAGGCAAGTCGCGGAGGAGCGTATGGAGTGAAGCGAGGTCCGCGAAGGCTCCGCGACCTCCTTCAAGTTCAGCCCCAAATTGTCTCATGAAAGAGCGTAGCGGGCCTCCGCCAGCTTGGATGTCCTGAATGCTCGCTTTCAGCCAATCGAGTTCGCGCGATCCATTCGCTGAGGAATGGGCGGTTCCGGCGCCCAGGCTCGATTGCCAACCTGGGGGACCGATCAGGACGTCGAAGTTTTCGAAGGCAGGGTTCGCTGACATCATGCCTGTGCAGAATTGGAACGCGCGTCGGAGGCGAGGCCATTGCTGCGACCAGATCTGCAGTAACGCGGTCTCAAATCTCTCTGCGCTTGGAGTGTTCAGGGCGACTCTGGCGTCTGGTGTCACATAGAGGTTTACGAGCAACTCTCGTGAGGCCTCAAGTTGCGGTGGTGAAAGTCTCGGGGGATCAGAGATCGTTTCCTCATGGAACTCGATCGGCTCTCGATAATATTCCAGGTCAGCGAGAGCCGTCGGGCGGTTGAAAAGACTCGCAAGGCGGGAGAAGTCCCTAATAGTGCCGAGGTCAGGGAGGTTAACGAGAAGAGTGTGAGTCCAGACGGCGCCAGAGCGCTCGACTTCGGACGCATGCCAGGTTTTCGCAAAGGCAAAGTGGCCAGCATCTGGAAGGGCGTAGGCTGTCAGGTATTTGTTGTACCCCTGTGCGAGCAGCGGCCCAGTTAGGTCACTCCGCTTGAGAAGGAGGAGTTCTTCGGCACCTGAGAGAGGAAGCGAGCTAGCGAGCAGACTATGTCCTTTTCTGTATCCATGAAGCGTCTGGTGGACGAGGATGGACTCCACGGTTCACTCCGTCGCCTTAGCAAGCCAAAGAATGGGCCTGGTGATATCGTTCGAAGTGACGCCTTTGTGAACGACCCGGACACGGGCGGCCGCGGAGGTCTGCTCCAGTAACTTGGTTCTGGTCTCCGGTTTGGTTACATCCCCACCAAGAGCACT
>JAXDQU010000118.1:0-81492 GCA_034667685.1 Thermoplasmata archaeon
TCACACCGAATACTGTGTACGGGTGGGTAGCGGCATTTGTCTCTAGGTACTGGTTCAGAAGTGGGAGCGTCTCTTCAAGCCACTGTTCAGGTGGCCTACTGGAGCCGTCAAGTGTGTCCCAAGCGGAGATGATGACTGCGACGGGAACATGAGATTGTGCGGATGCCGATTGCAGTTCTTGCAGGATGAAGACGAGTTGCGTCGCGGTCGGCGTCTTGTCGGGATCGAACGTCGCGGCGAGGCCTTTTTGAACCGGGCCAGCGGAGACGTTGTTGGTGTCACTCAAGGGGCGACCGAGGACTTTGTTTTCCTCATCGACTCTCGTCGGCATTTGAACGTGGTCTGGATGAATGAAGAGAAGAGTACCCGTGGCGTGGAGTGCATATTCCCTCAACTTTGGGGTCCATGAGCGCTTTCCCCACATATCGCGGAACGATTCGCCCGAAACATCCGCGTGTTCAACTTTGAGATGGCGACCATCGGGCGCTTCAAGAACGAGCTCGATGAATTCCTCGGTGCTCGCGCTCGTGTGGCCGACTGCGGCGGCTCCGTGCCAAGGCGAGAGCACTTCGTTGAGGTACTTCTTGTCCGCGGGCCCAGACACCAACTTGAGTTCCGTCGGGAGTTCTCGGGCCTCCAAGGCGTTCCAGAGGGCTGCAAGATAGGTCGTCTTCCCAGCAGCAGGGAGCCCTGCAAGAACGAAACGGGACAGGTGGGTCATTGGGGTGTTCCCCCGTAAGCAACTTCTCGGAGTACGGCTTTGCCATCACGCGGCGTGCGTCCCGGCGCTGCGACAAAGGGCTCGACCCATGCGGCCAACAGAGGCACGAGTCCGTAGCCGCGCTCCAAGTCCATCTTGGGGTCGCGCGCCGCCGTTTTGTACGATCTGACCTGTGCGAGTCTCGGCGTGAACATCGATTCGAAGTTCGCGAGCTTCTCGTCGACGAATTCTTCCGCTTGTGCGTTGGGGCGAATGAGGTCGTATTTTGTAACTATGAGATCGAGGGAAGTGCTCTTGCCGATGAAGCCGGCAGAGAGACAGGCCTCGATAATTTGCTTCGTGCTCAGGATGCAACCTTGGCGTTTCTCGAGTGAACTCAAGAGCTCGCCGTCGAGGAGGACGCCCACGTGATCCGCACGTCGAAGCCCTGGCACTTCGCTGAGGACGGCCGCGTTGTTGCGAGCGAGCTTGAATAGCTCACCACTTACGTCGATGAGCATGATGTCGATTGGGTGAGCGAGTCTGGCCTTGGGCGCGACGCGTAGGTGGAGGATAGGGTTCGGGTTAGATGTGGGTGTGTGGGGCGTGTCGGGTTCGGAATGGCCATAACCCCCGCGGTTCTGGTAGGAGCGAGACTCGAAGCCGTGGAGCGTCTTGGAGCCAGCAAAGACGAACTCGCCGAAGGGTCCATCGAGAAGGCGCTCGTAGATCGCCGCAAAGAGCGTCGTCTTTCCTGAGTTTGAGTCGCCCGCGAGAAGGATGACGTTTGCGGGCTTCATCGCGAGCAGATCGCCTGCCTCTGCGGCGGATAGCCCAAAGCTATGCCCGGCAACACCGATCGCTGCGGGCGCTACAGTAGTCTGGACAGGTGTAGGCGCTTTCCCGTAATGGGGACAGGTGGTGGCTGTGAGGTTCTCCAGGCACTTGCCTCCTTGAGGGAGGGTGCATCCGGCCTGACTGCACGTAGCGGGTGGGACCGCGGTCATGATGGTTCCTCTCTGGTGAGGACGAAGAGTTCGTTCGCGAGTGCTGAGCCAACCTGGGGCGCGGGAAGTGCGAAGCTAGTCCGTGGCTGGTGCGATCGTGCGAGGTCGATGGCAAGTTGTGCGAGGTCGGCGTTGGGGCTCTTGTCGAGGAGTCCCTTGACGAATTCGAGTTCATTCGGCTCGACCGACGCACGAAGATCTTGGATGCTCACGATGGCCTTCGCATGAGAGGAAAGAGCCAGTTCGAAAACCGAGGCGTACGTGAGTGAGCCGAGAGGCGGACTTACGTGGTGAACGTCAAGGGCCGCGCAAATCGCGGCCCGCGCGGGAGGCAGGGTCGAGTACGGCGTGCCGTCCGCGCGTTCACCAAGATGTAGCCATGAAATGAGTTTGGCTGCGCCTGTGCCGGCTTCTTTCTCGACTAGGGGCGGGGCGTTCCGCGACCATTCTGTTCCCAGCGGGAGGTTGTACTTCGAAACTACTCGGGGACTGAGGAGGTTGACAGCAGCGCGGGCTACGTCTCCCGGCGCGTCCGGACGTGTGAGGATCGCGTCCAAGGCGACCGCTGCGAGCATGGCGATCTCATGGTCGTTGCGCGCCTCGCGGACCGTCCCATCGGCCTGCTTCACGGCGTCCCGCAGGGCTTGCACGAATTCTGAGTCGTGCGGAGGAAGGCCAACCAAAAGGCGTACAAGGTCTAGTGCATCGCCAACGCTCGCTTGCTCCCCGAATGTCACGCAAGCCTCGGCGCGCGCTTGGAGCGCTCCATCCTCTGTCGTGAGGAGCGGACGACGGAGGCTTGCGAGCTTATCAATCATCATGAGCCACCTTCCTTGAAGGGATTGTTCCTCGCAGCGTCCTTGTGCTCGTTCTCGACTGCGTCCCACAGTTGTGCGAGGAGCCGACGTTGTCTTGCACGGGAGAAGAAACGTGCGGCGCGCTCCGTTTCGTTAGCCTCTCGGTCGTTTTCTTCCACGAGCCCGAGGCTTGAGGCGATCTTGAACCGCTTGTCGAACGGTAGAGACAGGAAGCGGTACGTGAGGCGTCGTTCGGGGTCGCGCATCGGTAATGACTCCTGACGAGGCGAGACGTTGTCGGCACGCACGGGGGCCGGATTGCGAGGCGGGGCAGGCGGGCTGAACTTGGCTGTGGCCTGTTGCGGGGCCTGCCAGGGGGGAAGAGGGAGGTCGAATTCGCGGCACGTTCCCGCGCTTTGGTCCGCCACAAAGCGCTGCCGCTCGTCATTCCACATGCGGGGAAAGACCACGACGTGTAGCGCCCTGTTTGCTCCTTCCCCCTGGACACGAAGAGCGATAATGTTGTATCGAGGCGCCCAATTCTGCTCCTCCTTATCTGGAAACAGCGCTCCGGCAGATATGCGAACGCTGTCGTTGATGTGGTCGATCGCGTGATCGTGCCTGTGCCCGAAGAGGTGGATTCGGGCACGTGGTTTCAGCTTCTTCTCGAGCACCTCGCCGTCTAGCAGCCAGTTTGGTGGATGATGACACATCACGAGGTAGGTGCAGCCAACTTTCTCGGGGAGCGTATACTGAAGACTTCCGACGACGAGCTTGTGAGTCGTGTTGGAGTCCTTCGCAGTGCTGACGAGCGCGGAATGGATCCCGCGAATGGCGAGCATGGACGTGTCGTTCAGAGGGAGTTCTTGTTCCCAAAAGAATCGGTCGGATGGGATGCGGCACTCGTAACCCGCTGCAAACTCATCGTAGTTGGAGAACGGATCGAGAAGTGCCTTGCACGCGGCGGGCTGTCGAACGATCTTGTCTATGGCTTGGTCGATTTCCAGCGGTTTCTCCTTCCGGAGCTGCGCATGGAGGCCTTCGATGATGGCATTGTCCTTGTGCTTCGATCGGTCGACGTCATGGTTCCCTGGAATTGTCCACACGTCCTCCGAGGGGACCTTGAGAGCCTTGCAGAGGTCTTCCAGCCAGCTCCGGGCGGTCGCATACTCACTTGCCTGGCCAGCGAATGCGATGTCGCCAGTGACGAGGATTCCGGCCGGGACCGGTAGCGCATTGCAGACCTCAGCGGCGTCCTTGGTAAGCTGTGTTTTCACATCTGTCTGTGCCACGCTGGTCGAGGCGCTTCCGTCTTTGAAGTGAATGTCGCTGACATGCACAAGTACCACGGCGTCGGGCTCGACGTTGCACGCCACAGTGCCCCGAATCCCCCGCGTCCGCTTAAGAGTCTGGGGAGTTGCAGTGGAAATCTGGGTCGCCATGGGGTGGGGGCGCTTCGCAGGTCACCCTCTCGGGAAATCGAGTCATCGATGTGGCCGTTGATGGCCCCCTGCCTAACGAGTAGGTACACCGGAAGGTTCGGCGGGAGCGGCGGCGAGGGGCATCGCCATTGGGAGAGCCACGTGGATCGTGGCAACGGCCGAGTGGTCGGCTGCGGGCACGACGCCCGGCGCGAAGCCGGTGGCTCCCAACGAGGCGCTGTGAGGGGTTTGTACCGCGCTCAAGCGTCACGTTCGACGAGCTCCAGATCAGGACCGGCGGCAAGCTCGTACAGCAGGTCACGTACGACCGTGCCTGCGCATGGGCCCGGACGGCGGCTCGATCCTCTGGATCAACCCCTGCGGCATCGCCGCGGGCAGCGCCGACTGCCGCACCGCCAGCCTCCTCGTCAACACGTCCGCCGTGGTCGAATTCAGCGACGGCCAGGCCGACCGCTTCAGCGCCGTTACCGGCCTGTTCGGGATCGTGCCATTCGCCACGACGGTCATAATCAATGTGACCGGGAAGCTGCCCGAGACGCTCGACGCGGCCCCGGGCAGGAACGGAGGCGCGACCCCCGCAGGCGATCCATCGGAAGCCGGCGCGGAAGGTTGTTCGGCATGCGCTCTATGGTAGTCAGATGCGACGGCTTCGTGGTCGCGGCGAGAAGAACAAATCGCGCCCCCGGTTCGCAGCCAAAGAGTCTCAGTCGGACGACATCGAGTTTCACCTTCGCGCCACATGGCTTCTCTTGCGCGATCATTGGCCGGTGATTTCAGCTGCTCTCGTTGCACTGATTTCCATTAGTGGCCTCGAGTATTTTCACACCTTCTATGGCGCCTTCGGCTTGGACCCGCTCGCATATGGCCAACCTTGGACCACGCTCGCAGCCATTGGCGCTCTCGCGGGCTTTGCGGGCCTTGCAGGCGAGTTCCTGGTCATTTTCTGTTCGGTTGCCGTCCTGTATGTCGTGCGTGGTCTTGTCGAGGCCGTGACCAAAAGGCAGGCATCTTCCCACGCAAAGAAGTCCGCGACGTCGGGGCCGCGAGGTTCGTGGCCAACTGTTCGTAGAAACTTAGGGTGGGTGGCAGCGGCGATTTCCATTGTGGTTCTCGCTGCGCTTCCGTGGCAATGGTTGTCCCCTGGCCTTATTCGATTCATTCTGAAGGTGAATCCAACAGAGTTCTTTCTCATCGCCTTCGTCTTCGGGGTCGTCTTCGTCAGCTACGTACTGGCGCTGGTCTGGTTGGATCCGCGGCACAAGGTGCGCTACGTCCTGGTATTGATGATTGTCGCGCTTCCGGGCGTTGCGGGGAGCATTGCCCTCGAGCGGGCCTCAAGCATGGAAACCGATCCGTGGAGCGCCCCCAGAGCTCTGATTTGGACCAATCACACAACGAACGCCTCGGAATACGTCATCATCGACCAAATCGGCGACCGACTCTTCCTTCTGAAGAAACTCGATGCGTTCGATCCGGAGAAGAACGCTACCACGACCGTCTTCCAGGTCACGACGATGCTGCTTTCCGGGATTGATCGCATTGAATACTTGCCGGCGGGGACAGAAACGAAGGCATACCGGTTCGCTCCGGATGCAATGCACCCATGACGCCCGTCGTGGGGCAGTCCGAGGCAAACGAAGGCGTAGAAGGGCGACGAAGCAACTCGCGAGTGCCCGTCTACGTGCCGATATTATATCGGCATCTGAGAAGCGTGGATCGGGTGGATCCTTCCCGCGGGCCGCTGCGCAGTAAGTGTGGAGATTGACCGCCGTCGTTTCTAGGGGCAAATCGATTGCGACAGAACGAAAAAAGAAATGTGGCCCGCGGGGATGCCGCGGGCCTTTTCCATCATGTTAGAACACGCTGCCCGTGGCCTCGAAGCCCGTGTCCCACGGGCAGCTGAACAGCGTGACCGGGTTGAGACAGTAGCTGAACTGGGCGTTCCCCTTGGGGAACTGAGGCCCGGGGATGAACGAGCGCGAGCCGCTGGCCGTGCAAGCGATGTCGCTGCTGCTCAACGCGGGCGAGCCTGCCGTGCAGGTCCAGCTGACGTAGGAGCCGAGGGCCCACGAGATCGAGTCGTCGATGTGGCCGCTGATCGTGCCCTGCCCGAGGAGCGGGTAGTCGACGTAAGCCTGCACCTGGAAGTCGCCGTACGCTGTGAACCAGCTCATGCTGCACGAATCGGTGCCGCCGAAGACGCTCGTCGTGACCTGGCCGCTGCAGGAGCGCTGCACGTCGCCCGCGCTCTGGGCCGAGACGCCACCAGGGGGCGTGACGGGAGTCGCGGCAAGGGGCAGCGCGATGGGGAGCGCGACGCGAATGGTGGTGACGGCCGTGTTGTCGGCCGCGGGCACGATGCCCAGCGCGACGCCGGTGGCGCTCAGCGAGGATCCCGTGAAGAGGTTCTCGCCGCGCTCGAGCAGGCCGGTGACGGCGTTGAAGTAGTAGTCCGCCTGGCCGTCGCTGAACTCGACGACGGCGGGCGTGTTGACGAGCAGCGTCGCGGTGCGGCCGTCGAAGTTGGCGCTGCCCGCGGCGATGTCGCTCGGGTTGATCCAGAGGATCGAGCCGCCGTCCGGGCCCATGCGCGAGGCGCGGTCGTAGGTGATCTGCTGCACGAGCTTGCCGCCCGTGCTGACCTGGAGCTCGTCGAACGTGACGCTCGAGCTCGTCACGCTGGCCACGATGAACGTGACCGGGAAGCTGCCCGAGACAGTGGGCGCACTGGGATCGACGGTCGTCGTGGCGCCCGGCGTGGCGGTGAAGCTCAGCGTGAAGCCGGGCGTCATCCAGGCCTGATCGAGCGTCACGGCTTGGGAGGTCGGGAGCCAGCCGGCGAGGCCGCTGACGAGGATCGCGGTAGCGATCAAGATAGTCTTGTTCATTCGTTCATCCTTCCTTCTGATCGAATTCTCACTGAGACAATAGGGAGACGGCGTGTGGGGGCCCGCGTTATCCATCGACGTAACCGTAGGTCGTGCCGAAGGGGCAACGGAACTGCGTGGCCGGGTTGAGGCAGTGGTCGAAGCTGGCCGTCACCACCAGGACATGGTTGCCCTGGGCGCGCGAGGCGGGGCTGGGTGCGCCGCCGCAGGCAGGATTCAGGTTCAGAACGCCGACGACGTTGAGGCCATCCGCGGGCAGGTCGGCCGTGCAAGTGGTCGAGTAGTACACCTGGCCCGCGGGGTTCTCCAGGCTCGCTGTGATCTGACCAGTGGCGAGCGCGGGGAAGACAACGTCGCTCCTGGTGACGGTCGCGGTCGTGGTGATGCTGAAGTCCTGCGTGCACTGCCCGGGCCCGCCGAGCGGATTGCCCACGATGATGCCGCCGAAGCCGCCGAGGGGATCGTCGATGGTGGACGCACAGCCCACGCTCGGGTCCGGTGGGATGGCCTTGAGCTCCAAGGCGTCCACGACCCTCTGCACGAATGGCAGCGGGTCCGTAGGAGACAAGGGTCCCTGACCTGGGTTGAAGTCGTGCGCCGTGTTGGACGTGGTCACCGTCTGGGGAGACGACGGCGGGAACGGAGACGCGACGCCCACACCGATCGTGGCGCCAGTCAGCGAGAGGACGCTTCCGGTGACGAGGCTCTGGGCGGAGACGAGGTAGCCTTGCGGGCCGAAGGTGTAGATCCCACGCTCGCCTTGGAACACGCTTCCGGCCGCGTTGGAAGCGACGAGCTGGGCGTTGTCGTAGCCGAACGTGGCGCTGCCTGCCGCGATGTCGCTCGGGTTGACCCAAAGGAACGAGTAGGCGGAGCTGCCGGAGAGGCTGCGGTCGGCTCCGAACTGGGCCTCGACGGTCGTGAGCGCCTGGGGGAAGGTCCACTCGGAGTTGATGCTGCCGTCGGGCTGGACGGCCACGTTGACGTCGAGATCCGTCGTGTGGACGCCGTGGAGGACGTAGTGGAGCTGGGCGATGCGCAGGTCCATCGCTGCGCCCGAGGGAGAGAGCGGCGCGAGAAGCGCGAGGCCGATCGCGGCCGCGAGGACTGCGCGTGTCAGGCGGATCATGAGAACCCGTCCGCGATCAGCTGCGCGCTCCACTCGCAGGAGAAGAGCGTGAGCGGGTCCAGGCAGTAAGAGAACGACGCGCTGGCGCGAGGGAAGAATTCGGGCTGCGTGAAAGCATACCCGTTGCTCGTCGCCGTGCAATAGACATCATCCGCAGTGAGCGCCGGCTTCGTCGAGGTGCACGTGAACTCGGCGAGGTCAGGCTGCTCGTTCTGGATGGGCAGCGCAATGGTGCCCTGGCCCAGCTTCGGGAACTGCGCCACGATGTAGGCATGGAACGGCGTGTGCTCGAAGAAGCTGTCCATGGGGCAGTGCTGGAACCCGCCGAACTCGCTCTCGTCGATGGAGCCACCGCACGAGGTCTCGAAATGGCTGGTCGAGGTGTGGAGGTCCCCGCCCCAGAAGAGCGGGTGGAGCGTCGAGGTGACCGTGATGGTGGGCGACGTGTCGGGAGTCGTCGAAGGGACGACGCCCAAGGCGGTGCCGGACGCGACGAGCGCGGAGCCAGTGAAGAGATCCTCGCCGCGCAGCAGCAGCCCCGTGTTGGGATCGAAGTAGTAGTCGCGCTGCCCGTCGCTGAACTCCACGACGGCCGGCGTGTCGACCAGGAGGACGGCCGTGCGGCCAGCGAAATCGGCCTGTCCGGCGGCAATGTCGCTCGGGTTGATCCAGAGAATCGAACCACCCTCGGGGCCCATGCGGGAGGCGAGATCGTAGGTGACCTGCTCGACGCTGAGTTGCACGGCGCCGGCCTGGACGTAGTCGAAGCTGATGCTGCTGCCGGCCACGGCCGCCACGACGATCGTGACCGGGAAGGTCGAGGATACGGTAGGGGCGCTCGGGTCGACGTTCGTCGTCGCGCCCGGAGAAGCCACGAAGTTGAGCGTGAAACCGGGCGTCATCCACGCGTTCAGCGTCCCAGCGTGAGCGGCAGGGGCGACGCCGAGCGTCGTGGCGAAAACCATTAGGCTAACAAGCAGCGGGACACGAAGAACTCGCACGGGCCGCCCCAAGGCAACCGTGGGACAAATCCGTTGCGAAGATTTGATCATGATTTCCTGAGGAATGCGAAAAGGAATGCTCGGGACGGGCGTCGCGCGGTAACTCGGACCCTGTTGCCCCTTTGGGTGAGGACAGCAGGGTTATGGGGCGGCTCGGATGCTCCGAGCCGTTGCGAGGGGTATCACAGGACTCCTTCACAACCCTTACCGCGCCTTGGCCCCGCTCCAACCCGCGTCCGGACTCGATGCTCATGCGTTCGCTTGCCGTCACCTCCGTCGTCCTCCTCGCCTCCCTCCTGGTCCCGGGCCTCGGCTCGGCCGGAGACGCCTCGCCCACGGACTGGCAGGCCGCGGGAACGACGCTCCAATACGTCGGCACCACCGCGCTCCACTCGGGCGCGGACGAGAGCCCCCTCAACTGGCTCACGCTCAGCGTGACGGTGACCAGCGCCGACGCTCACAACATCAGCCTCGTCCTGACCGGCAGCGATCTCGAGACGACCCACTCGATCAGCGTCACCTACGACCTCGCGACCCGCAAGGAAGCCGCCAGCGACTCCTACGCGTACCTCTGGATCAACCCGAGCGACATCGCCGCGGGCCAAGCACAGATCGGCGACCACACCGCCGTCCTCCTGGTCAACACGCCCTCGCTCGTCGAGTTCAGCGACGGACAGGCCGACTACTGGTACGACCACGCCTCGGGCGTCCTCGTCCGCGCCGAGAACGTGTTCAACCCCGCCGCGGCCGAGCTCGTGACGGCGTCGGAGTGAACTGCACTCGTGGCGGAGGACTGGAAGTGCCTCTGGAGTCCCCCGTTTCCACTGCAGCGCTTGGATAGTTTCTCTAGACTCCCCAAGAGATTCATGACCCCCAAGTGCATCCAACCGAAAGTGAGGGCCATGTCAATCGTGTTCTCCGCCCGTTCGATGGCTGCGACGTATCTATGCTGACGATCTTCTTGGGTGCGGGCTTTGGGCGTACGGCGGACCTTCCGCTGGCACGGAACATCTTGGACGACGTCCCGCAAATGGATCGCGACGTGCGAAACGTGCTTGCCAGGGTGGTTCGCGCACGATGGCACGCGTGGCGCCGAGAGAATCACGGAACCGTCGAGCAATACCTCGCGTACCTCGAGGGTCTTCCGCGTCGGTGGGGGTCGATTGAATCCAGAGTCCAAGAATGGGAGGACGCCACGAAGCTCGTCGGGCTCAACATTGCCACGCGGATGGGCCAGGTCAACCATGGCAATTACCAGGGAATCCGTCATCACGACATCTACCGGACCACGGGATTCCCTGAGTACGAGCAGTTCTGGAACGAAATCTTCCGCCGCACGACCGACGTGTCCGTGATGACAACGAACTACGACCTCCTGGCAGAACGGGGCATCCGGGCAATTCCTCTCAAGCCGGGCGGGAAACAGGTCCGGCCAGGATTCCACTATGGCATGCCTGGAGAATGGCTCGCCGGAAGCGGTCCAGCCTTCAGCAGCTTGCGCGGCGACCCGGTCCTCCGCGGGAGCGTTCCCTTGATGAAACTTCATGGCTCGGTCAACTGGCTCCTGACCAGCGCCGGCATCAAGCACTACTTCAATTGCTGGCCTGCCATCTACGCCACGCCCGCATTGGTCGCGCCCGTCGAAAACAAGTCCGTTCCCTCGTGGGCCACTCCAGTCTGGGACGCGGCCCACGACGCACTACGGCAAAGCGACGATCTCCTCTTCATCGGCTACAGCCTGCCCCCATACGACCATGCTGTCGCGGATCTTCTCCAATCCTCCGTACGCGACGAAACGCGCGTGCACATCATGGACCCGAACCGCCGCGTAACTGACCGATTCCGCGAGTTGCTCCCCCGATGCTTCGTGCAGAATCACGGATCGTTCCCGCGCGGCATCCGCCGCTTCCTTTCTGCGTGGTATCCCTATTATTCCCGCGAGGCACGGTCTGAGACGATTCGGTGGCCGCGTCGGGAACCGGCCTACGGTCTACCTCACCGCCCCTTCGTGGTCTCGGACCCGTGATGGGGTGTGTTCATCTGCAGAGGGGGTGCCGATGCCTCCATTTCGTCTGGGGCCCGATGGCCCTGGTGCGTTTCCCAACGTCTATGAGGAAGTCGGGGACGTTTTCGTGGCTCGATGAAGTGGACGGCCGTGATGGTCGGCTTGCTCGTCGTGTTGGCCGGGGCCGCGGCGCTCTTGGTCAGCATTGTCGAGGGAGCCCGCGCCGAGCGGTGCGAGAAGGACTTCACCCGCGCCGAATGCCGAACCTGGGGAGAGGACGCGAACGCACCGGTCGAAGCGGCCGCGCGCTGGAGCGCGGTCAGGACCGGCTCGTATGCGCTCATGGGGCTGGGTGTCCTCGTGTGCGCCGGCGGCGCCGTCCCGTGGGCCCGACTACGCGCCTACGCGGCAGCAAAGCGCGAAGCCGCCGAGGTGCAGCGGATCGCCCACGAGGAAACTCATCGCGCTGCTCAGACGGCTGCCGAGTCTCAAGGAACTACGAAGAAAGCTCCCGACGCAGACCCGGTGCGCGAGCTGCAGGCGCGCTTGGTGCGCGGCGAGATCAGCGAGGACGAATACGCCCGCAAGCGCTTGCTCTTGGACGCCCAACCGGGCGAACGGGCGGGCTGGAAGGAGGTCGTGCCATGGAGTCTCTTCCTGGGCTTGGTCGGCGCCTTCCTGGGATTCCTGGTGCGCCCAAGCGCTGGCGTCCTAGGCCAATTGCCTTTTGACGTGGTCATCACGCGGGGCGCAACGCTCCAAGGTCTCGACACGATCCTGAGGGGCACGGCAGAGAAGTCCTTCAACATCATGCTCGCCGGCCTCGTTATCGGTCTCCTGCTTGGCGCCGCCGTGCCGAGCCTGCAGCGCGCCTTGCGACGCTCATGACCGCGCACGATGGCCGCTTTCGCTGGGGTCAGCCGAGTGATTCGTCCTCGAAGAGAACGTAGCCGTCCAGGCCCACGCTCGTGTTCTCCCGAAGGTAGCTCACTTCTTGGAGGGCGCGCATGCTTTGGCTGATTTCCCCCAGCGTTTCATAAAGAGCTGACGAGCGTGTCGTATCACTCTCGCTCTCGCGGGGGATCAGACTCGCCAAGAGACCATGAATCCCAATGAGATCCGCGTGGACGCCCAGAGAAAGCCCCGTGCCCGGGAGGGGAAGCACGCGCAGGGGGACGCCGGCCTCCCTTTGCGATTCCATCTCCAAGCCGGCATTGTGGAGCAGAAAGGGAAGCTGGTAGTACGCATCGAAGAAGGCTGCCCTCTTCGACCAGTACCCCGGCCACTGGATTCACCTTCGCGCCGTGGCCAGCATCGTCGTGCGCTGGGGCTATGACGCGAGCCACATGAACCGAGGACTCGCGTACGTTTCGCGAAACCATCGCCTCATGCGGCGCGGTGACTACGTTTTCCTCCCAACGAGCCCCAGGGCCCCCGATGCTCCATGCATTGAAGCCATCGTCGGACCCGAAGCGGCCCATCCGCTCCCACTCACCGGGTGCTGTCCTGCTTAGGGGGTATGAGGTGGAATTCTCGCCGAAGAGGTTCGCGGAATACCCCCTAAACGGGACAGCACCGGGACGAGGAGGTCGCGCAACTCGCACCGAACGGTTTCTCGAAGACGAGGTCGCCCGGCTCGAGGTCGCACGTGCTTTGGAACCCGGGCGCGATGGCGAAGTGGATCGCGTGCTCGTGCCCGGGCGTCCCACCGAACTTGATCTGAGCTGCGAGCTGTTCTTCCGCCTTCATCCAACCCTCGCGATAGTCCGCGTCGCTCGCGGTCATGTTCAGCGTCACGCCAGGGGGCTGCATCACATGTAGAACTTATAGTGATCCTGGATGCGCCCACCTTCTCCGAGCTCGGATAGGACGTCGCCGACGCGTTGGGCGAAGCCGATCGTGATCGGCGTGCTGGTCGAGAACGTCGTCGAATTCCAGTCGAGCTTCGTGAGTCCCATGATCTCGCGGCACACGTGGTCGAACTCGGCGTCACCATCGTGCGTGAGCAGGAGCGGTTCGGGCACGCGTGCGCCGGGATAGGTCCGGAGGCGCGGGATGTAGCCGCTCGTGTAGAGCAAGTGCTCTCGTGTGCTCATCGAGAGGACGGTGCCGCGGAGGACGGGATAGTTGCCCATGCGGAGGAAGCGGATGGGCGCGCGGCGAAACGAGACGAGGTCGGAAGGCGTCTTCCCAATAGCGCGAAGCACGCCTCGCTTCTCGTTGTCCGAGAAGCGGCTCGTCTTGTGGACCACGACGCGGTGCGGCGGTCCGCCGGCTCGTTCGGAATACTTCTGGATCGCATGCGCGAGGAGATCGTGCGCTTGCTTCTCGCTCATGAAGGGCTCGCGCGTCCGCTCATCGATCGTGACCTCGGTCCCCTTGACGACGAAGCCTTCGAGGTTATGGGTGAAGACTTGCGCCATGGAAAACTGGAGCTCTCCCGTCGCGCTACGCTTGTTCTTGAAGAACGCGATGCCCACGTAACACGTGCCGGCTGTGAGCTTCGCCACCCGCCAGGGGCGGCCGTTGGCCTTATAGTAAAGGGCCGTCGCGAGGTTCCAAGCGAATTCAGCGGGCTGCTGGATGCTCTCGTTCGTCTTCTCGATCTCCCCCTTTGCGAGCCGGACGAAAGCACGCGCGGAAGATTCGCGAAGGAGTTGGATCGGCTTGGCGTCCTTGAGGCTCATCGCCTTGCCCTTGATGGCATTGCGAAGGTCGTAATCCTTCTCCTCCTGCTCGACGTCCTCGAGTTGCAAGAGCTCGGTGAGCGTTCGGTTCACCTGGCGGGCGCGCTCGAGCTTCGTGGGCTTGGGGATGCTTGCGCCGCGCGTCTGCTTGCTCCGGCCGCAGTACTCCTCGACGTATTCGGGGAGCATGCAAATGATGACATCGGGGACGCTGTCCTCGCTGAGGATCTGACTGATCTTCGCGACGTACATGTTGGCGCAGGCGGCGATGCGCTGGTTGACGTCCTTGATCTTCTCGAGCGCGCGGATGTCGCTGTCCGTGATAGACGCCTTCCACTGTTCACCTGGAACGAAATCGCATCGGATCTTTGTGCTCATGTTGACGCCCGGATAGTCCGGGCTGAGCCAGGCGTTCGTGTTCTTGCTGGCAATGGGCCTCGCAAGCGTCGTGAGAACCTCTTTGGCGAGTGTCAGCGTGGGGCCCGTGCCGATGATGCCGATGCGCACTGTCGTCGGCGTGGGGCCTTTCTCGTTCTCTCCGTGGAAGGGGCCGTTCCGCGTCATCCCGATGCGCGGATCGATGTCCTTCTTGCCCTGCCCGAAAATGAGATCGGGCTCGGGGAGGATCGTGGCGGGCACGGTCGTCATGGTTCTGCCTCCGGTGGCGTGTCGTCTCCGGGATCATCGAGGATGCGCATCTGGTCGCTCACGATGCCGAGGTCCACCGTCGCCATGAGCGGGGTGGTGGAGATCTCGAAGCCCTCTGGGAGGAGGATGCGTCCTTTCTGCGTCTCGAGCTGCTCGACCCAGAAGTACATGTCCCGGAGGTAATCCGCGTTGTACTTGTCGTGGAGCAGGCTCGTGACGACGGCGCCGACGCGGTCGTCCTTGATGACGCGGCGTCCGTCCCACGTGATGACGAACGTGGGAACGAGTTGGAGGAACAGCTTGTCGGCGAACTCGACGATCTCGAGGCCGACTGCGTGGTGCTTGTAGACGTCCTGTTCGAAGCCTTCGGCGTAATGCCGCTCGGCGACGCGGCGGGGCCTGCCGCGAGTGAGCCCTCTCCAGTCGATCTTCCTGGTCTTCTCGTCGTCGCGGAGCGGATAGAAGAGTCTGTCTCCCTTGTGCTGCGCCCACATGCCGCGCTCTTGGGCGTTGCACTTGATCGCCTCTTTGAGGAGCCAGTGGAACATGCGGTCGCGGTCGGGGTCGGCGCGCCACTTCGTGATGTTCACGCGGTGGACGCTGCTCGTCATGATGTAGTTCTTGAGCTCCGTCTGGCGCGGGTCATCGAACGAGTACACCCGGCCCGCGTAGGGCACGCAGGCCCAGCGCCGGCGCACATCGCTCGGCAGGGTGGGCACGCGAAGCTCGGCCGAGTACGCATCCGTGGGGAGCCTGAGGATGGGGAACAGGTTTGAGTGGAGCGTCTCGTGGACAGGGTCGGGCTTGCCGCTGACGAGCGCGATGCGGTAGCGGTCGTGCGAGATGCGCTCGCGCAAGGCGAAGATCTCCTCGTCGGAGGCGGGCACGCTCTGCGTGCCGCGGCGCGTGTAGACCATGCCTTTCTTGAGCGCCATCTTGTTGCCGATGTATGCGACGTCCTTGACGGGCGCGAGGAGGTCGAGGAACGGCGGTACGAAGATCGCCGCGAAGCGGCGGACCTCGACACCGGTGGCCTTCTTGTTCGCCGGGTCCGGGAGGTACTCGACCTCTCGTGAGAACTCGGTGTAGCCGATCGTGATAGGCGTGGGCGAGAGCGCGTTGAACTTCTCCTGTAGAGAGGCCTGGTCGACGGAGTGGTCGTCGCGGAGGCCGATGGGCTCGTGGACGCCAGTGCTCGACTTCTTCCACCCGATGAGGATGTAGCCGCCGCCGTGGTTCCCGAAGGCGAAGACGTCCTTCGCCACCTTGCCGAAGTCGCCGCCCTTCGCGATGCTGAGCTCGCTCTTGAAATCCCAATTGGGACTCTCGTGCCGCTTCGCGAACAAGTACCGGAGGTAAGGCTCGTCGAGCGGGTCCGGCTCGGCATCAGGCCCGAAAGCATCCGGGGCAAGAGATCGCGCCCCAACATCTGGCGCCATTCGAATCGAACCAGATTGAACTCCCAGTATATGTCGTTGAGAGGTGACAGAAAGTGCTCCACTGGAAGCATCGGTCCCATCGGCCGTCGCCCGGTGCGGCTCGGGGGCGCGTGAGCATGCGGCCCCGATCTCGGTTGATCGACATGTGCTTGCCGGTTTGCTATCTCCCTTATCCCTCGGACTGTGCAGTGGACGTGGCCGATGAAGCACGCTGGGGGCTGCGGAGGGGCGACACGCACGGTTGGTACGCGCACGGGCACGGGGGCTTTGAAAGTGTTCAACCCGGCCGTGGTCGCACTCGTTCCGGTCCCGGGCTGAACAGCCGTGTTGTCGCAGCCGGCTGGGGACTTTCGTCCTCACATCTGCTAAGCACGGCCGATCAGGTGCCCACTGACTCTTCGAAAATTCTCCAGCGGATGCATTCGTTGCATCAGGCGAGTTCATAGCACAGGGCCCACAGGAAGTAGCATAGCTGCCCTCTCGACGGCCCATCGATTCATGCACTAGATTATTCTTGTGAAATACCTGTGGCGGGAGGTATTGAGTCACGGGTGTCTGCGCGGACAAGGGGGTGCGCGGCATGTCTACGTCTCTTGACGCCATGCGGAGTTGAGTTGGCTCATCGCCGCCCTCGATCCAACCCATGGAGGATCGTCTTGTGACGATTCGAGGTCACTACAGGCCCGGGCGCGTGCCACCGCCGGCGCCTTCCGCTCCGAGTCTACCCGCGGCTCTTCGGCCCGAGAAGTGGAAGCCTCGGGCGCCCGTTCGTCCGCCCGTGATTTCGTTCTGGGATTTCATGGTCCTAGAGGAATTGCCGGATGAGGGTCTTTGGCGTCCCAAGGCGACGGGGTTGGAGCATGAGCGGGCGGATGGGAGCGCGCGCGGGATGTGGCGCAAGCTGCACCAGATCTACGAGGAGATGGGCTACGACCTTGCAGCCTTCCGCGCCACGAGCGAGGGCAAGTCGCCTTGGGACGTCGAGGAGCCGCCCTGGGAGAAAATCCGCGTCTGGGCCGGTTCACCGACGAATCGCGCAATCCGCGTCGAATACCAGCAACTCCTCCGCTGGCTATGCGCGCATTGGGGCCTCGACCGAGCCACCATGCCCGAGAAGCTCAGCACATCCTGGCGGAACCCCGAGCTCCTGCAGAAGGCCCGGAACACGGGCCTGACCGCATCGAGGAGCTTCCACTTCGTCCCCGATCAAATCCGCACGCTGCTGAGCGTGCCGGCTTTCACGTTGAGGCTGCGCTTGGAGCCGCGGCATTGGGCGCGCGAGGACCAGCGACAGATTGCGGCCTACAAGGACGACATGTGCCACGCGATGATCTTCCACGGCGCCTACCTCGGTTACCGGCGCACCGAGCACGCCATGGTCCACGTGCGGCACTATGACCGCGACGAGAAGTGCATGAGCGAGCTTCCCCAAGAGAAGAACAAGCCCCCGCGGAACCCTGCCACGCCCGAGAAGGAAGTCTTCGCGGGCAGCAAGCATGCCTATCCTTCGCTCGAGTGGTGGCTCGACCAGCGCCACCCATGCCCCGAGAATCCCGACGCGCGACTCTGGCCCCAAATCGACGGAACGCCGTACAAGAACGTCGAGAGCGTCCTGGGCGACTTCATCAACCTCGTCCTGGGCCCGCAGAGCCCCAGCGTCCACGACCTGCGCGGCTTCGCCGCAACCTGGGCCCACCACCACGGCTGGACCGACGACGCCGTCGCCAAACTCCTCGACGACGAATGGAAAAACGTCACAGGCTCCTACCTGAACCACGCCTGGCTCGACAACCACGACAGGCTCAACCCCAACACCCGAAACCCACGCCCCGCCCGAGAACTCCTACGCAGCAACGGCCAACGCAGCCTCCACCAGGGCCACGACAAGCCACGCTTGACAGGTTCCCCGAATCTCCTCGCAACTCCGTGATGGGCTCACCGCCCGACCACGACCCCACGATGCGCGTAGATCCACCTGACCGGTCACGATCGGCGTTCAAAGGTCCTCAGAATCTCAGTCGAAAATCTCTGGGTCGACCTCATCCGAGTTCGAACCGGAGATCTGCATGGCGCACGACGGCTGGAGGGGACATCCAGGGATAGTCTCCATGGCGGCTTGCACTGGTTCGGTTCTTCGAACGAAGGCTTTCGAAGACGCCACGCGCCACATCGCACTCGAGGGAACGGCCATCCGAAGGGGCCCCGAATGGCGAAGGCCATCTACGCGGCCACGTATGGCGCGTGGGGTCCCTCAAGTGATTGCGCTGCGCCACGACGCGCACCTGCTGGTTATTTACGCGGAGTCCGAGCGCCAAATGAGACCTCACGGAATATCCTTCAAACACGCCAGGCGGATGGGGTATGGCCGTGCCGTAGGGAGAAACTTATCTCCGCTCGATGGGTTCGCAAGGTAGAGGCTTACACATGGACGCCCGGCCGCGCACCGTCCAAGCTCTTCTCCACACAGGGGACCAGTACGTCATCCCCCTTTTTCAGCGGTACTACACCTGGGAGAAGGAAGACTGGGAGCGTCTCTGGAGCGACTTGCTGCTATTGATGGAGGAGGGGAGTGAACAAAAGCGACACTTCCTCGGCCCGCTCGTAACGGTTCCAGATCGGCACGCGCCGGGTGCGACGCCGGCGTACATGGTCATTGATGGTCAGCAACGGTTGACGACGCTCTCCCTGCTCTTCTGCGCGCTTCGAGACGAAGCTCGAGAGAATGGATGGAATACCCTCGCATCAGAGATCGAGAAGAGCTACCTCGTGAACGAGTTCCGCACTGGAGATGAGCGCTACAAGCTGTCGTTGCGCCTTCGCGACCGCGCAATGTACCTATCGCTCATCGATGAACCAGAAACGGCAATCGGCGTCACCCGACTTCTGTCGGCATACCACTATCATCGAAAGCGCATCGGTGGCGAGGAGTTCAACGAATCGGAGGCCTTCCTTCGGGCCTTCTTCATGACTGCCGCACAGCGATTGGAGTTTGTCGCCATTACACTCGCCGAGGAGAATCCATACAAGATCTTTCAATCCCTGAACTCGACCGGAGTTCCTCTTGCAGAGGCGGACCTGATTCGAAACTACGTCTTCATGAAAGTACCGGGTAAAGAGCAAGAACGGTTCGATGAGGTCGCGTGGACTCCGTTGGAGCACCACTTCGATCAAGCCGGCGTGCTTGATGCCGGAGCTCTCACCGGCTTCCTCCGAGATGCCTTGATCAGCCACGGCTCCTACGTCGGACGCGACGCCACTTTCGAGGCCTTCGAGGAACGCTATCCCTTCGAGACTCTCCAGCCGTTCGACGTGCTGAAGGAGTTGAACGAGCTAGCGAAGCTGCGTGACATCATTGCAGGCTTGAGTGCGCATGCGAGTGAGCCCGTCCACCTTCAGCTCGCCGCGCTCCGCGAATTGGACGTAGGAACCTCTTACCCCCTAATGCTCGAGCTCTTGCGCCGGCACCAAAATGGCGAGCTTCCGATCGACCAACTGATCGACTGTATCGGCAAGACGTCGGGTTTCGTGTTCAGACGATATGTCTGTGGGGAGAGCTCGCGCGGCTACGGTCGATGGTTCGCCGCGGCATGCGCGGAAATCGAGACTGACCCGCGCCGGAAGTTGCGTGCGTTCTACGTAGCCAAAGGGTGGCCGCATGACGAGCGTTTCCGCGCGGCCTTCGAGAGGATGAACCTCTATCACAGCGGCTACGCCCTCGCGGTCCTCGCACGACTTGAACGGAGCTTGCAGCGATCCAGCGAGGTCGTCTCACTCGACCAATGTCAGATCGAACACGTCATGCCGCAAACGATCGGCGACGATGAGGAGGGCAAAGATTGGAAGAACTCTCTTGGGGAAGGCTGGGAACAAACGTGGGCCACATGGCTTCACACGCCCGGAAATCTGACGCTCGTTGGCGGGGACTATAACGCGAGCATGAGCAACCAAGCATTCGAGGCCAAGAAGCCGATCCTCTCCGAGTCCCGCGTCTATCTCAATGTGCACTTCCGTAATCCCTCACTGCAGACATGGACGGCGAAGGAGATCGCAGAGCGGGCGCGGACACTTTCTAGCATGGCAAGAACGCTATGGCCGGGATCCGAAGTTGCCCAGACGACGATCTAGACACCCCTTGGCGAGTTTCGTCCCAGTGCCCTGGCGCATTTCCTTCCACCGGAAAGAGTCCGGCGGGGCACTCGGGCGAAACAGCGGCACCGTGTCGTTGTTGAAGTACACACCGATGTCGCGCCGCGCGTCATCCAACGGCAACATGGGGAACGATCGCACACTTCTACGACAAGCGCGGACCCCATCTCGAGTGGCTCAGAGGGCAGGTGTGTCCGCGCACTTGTGTCCTTTGCTTGCGCGAAATGTGCGGGGAAAACCAGTCATCCGAGGATCAAGAACCGGTTCTTCCACGCCGGGGCGGCTCCTCGCAACCTCGGCCGGCCTCTACAAGGGACACCGGTGCGAGGAGCCCAATCCTAGACTTCACAACAAGTGTTCACTCGGGTCTTCCCGGACCCCTTGGCTTAAGAGGCACCTTCGTTGCGTCGGCACAGAAGTAGCACTGCCGGCAGTCCATGAGGTTCCACTGACCCTCGAGGGCTTCTCCATCGGGCTGGCGGCTGTTCTACTTCTTCCCAAGTGCGGACATGCTCGTCGGCGCACTACCTTTGAGCTGCAAGGCGGATGCACTTTCTAAGAGCCGAAGGGAGCACCTTGGTCAGGTTCTACATTTTGATCACCGGTTTCGTCGGCGCTCGTGCGTCGAGGGAACCATCGAGCGGGTCGGTAATCGTTCTCCTTCTTGTATTCGTCGCACATCTTCACGCGCTGAGCTGCTGCGGACACTTTCCGCCAAGAAGAAAATCGCCGACGAAATTATCAAGGGGGCGCGGTAGCGCGCGAGCGTGGCCGATCCACACGTGCAAATGAGGGATGACGCTCCTCCACGCTCCTCAAAGGCCGAGCCGTCTGGACTTTGCGAACTTGCCGTGTGGACGCGCCGTTCTGGCTGGATGGCCTCCGTCGGCAGCCACGCCGTGCCAATGACTGTGGGCATGGCGCCTGGGAGTGCACACCGCTCTGTTCAGAGGAGCTCAGCCGTTTGGGGATGAAGCCCGATGCTGTTTCACGAGACGGGGAGTTTGTGGGCCATCGTCGCCTCTTCCTTCGTCTCGCTCAAGTTCTCTCTCTTGGGCACAGGGCGGGGCCTGAGGATGCTTGTCGGTCTTGCCTTGGCCGTGAGCTTTCGGATGAATCGCTCGGGAGGAAGCCTTAATCGCGTCGAGGAATTTGGTGGCGCTGGAGGTGTTTCCCCTACGAGCCAACCCGAAAGGGTTGGCGAAGGAAGCCCTGCAACCTGCATTCGCCCCGAAGCCCCACTGCCCCAAGACGTCGAGAAGCTCCTGAGCCTCCTCCCGCCCGGCTACCGCCTCGTGAAGACGACGCCGGCTGGCGAGCGGATCCTGGACGCGTTCGCGGACGGTAACGCGGGAATCACGCCCTTGCAACGGGCGGTCACCCGCACAATCCCAACGCCCGCGTATTCGTTCAAGGACTTCTGCCTGGACAAGTTCCTGAGTGCCAAGAGGCCCTTCGGCCGCATCATGGCCGAAGGCACCTTCGAGAACACGGAACGAATCCTCGCACAGCTCGAACGCGAAGGCGTGCCGACGGACCCACCCGACTGGATCAAGTTCGTTGAGTGGATCAAGAGGCACCCGAAGAGCTCTGCCGGCTGCGAGAACCACCGGCGCGCGATGGTCTGGAAGAGCGCGTACTACCGCATCCCCGTACCCGACGAGGAGTGGGCCCGCAAGCGGCTGGACAATGCCAAGGACGTCGAGGTCGCCCGCCGAGAAGGCAGGATGAAGGCGCGCGTGCGCTTCTTCCGCTTGCCCTTCAGCGCGGGACGCCTCGTCGCCGCCGAGGCCACGGCCCACGCCCACTCGCTCAACGCGGCCACGCACCGCGTGATCGCGTACACGAGCACGTATGTGGGCCCGCGCGGTAGCGAGCTCTACTGGGTGACCAACGGCGACTACGACGCGCAGCTCAACAGCCTGCACTCGTGGCAGCCGAAGAAGAAGTCCTACCGGGACGTGCAACCTCCCGAGGACTACGCTCTTGGCAGCCTGTTGGACCCGAGCATCGCGTGGTACAGGACCTACGTGCGCCCGAAGCTCGATCCTGATGGCCAGTACGGTGGCCCGACCGACCGCCTGTTCCTCTTCTGGGACGCGGAGATCGGCCATGGCCGTCCCTGGCCGACGGAGGAAGCCTACGCGCAGTTCGTGGAGCGCGGCATTGACGCCGTCCTGGGCCCCAACACGCCGGGCCCTCACGGGTGGCGTCGGCTCTGCGCGACGCTACGGTACCGCTACGGCTGGACCATCGAGCAGATCGCGTCGTTCCTGGACGACACCGATGGCGTCGTTCGGAAGAGCTACATCGACTGGAAGTGGATCAACCGGGTCGGCATCATCCGACCCGAAGCAGGCGTCTCGCGCCCGCTGATCCCGAGACTACGAGTGGGGCAAACTTTCGGAGTACCCGAGTCGTTCCTCGGCAAAGACTACCCACGCGCGGGTCGTCGCCGACAAGGGATGACGCAGGCTCCGACGAATGAGGTTGCGACAAGGGGATTGGGACCCAAAATCCCAAACAAACCCCCCGAAATCCCGAGGAGAATTGCAGTGGACGCGGCGAGATTCGAACTCGCGGCCTCTCCCATGCCAAGGGAGTGATCTACCAACTGATCTACGCGCCCGGGTTGCAGACACTCGTTGCGAGTGTGGGTCCGTCCAGATTTGAACTGGAGGAATGGGCTCACCCAGATTCGAACTGGGGATCTTCTCCATGTCAAGGAGATGTCCTAACCAACTAGACCATGAGCCCGGGTTTGACCCCTGGGGGGACGTCGCGAGCAAAGCGTTTCCCCTATTTCATGGTTGGGGACGCTTCGCAGGCCGTGGGCGCTGGCGAAATCCTCGGTTTGGAGCCGTCCAATCCTTTATATCCAAGCCGGCCTTCGCAGCCCTCGTCGATCCCCATGCCTTCGAAGGCGATGTGTCCCCAGTGTGGCCAGAAGATTCGCGGCGCGTCCCACGTCTGCGATCCGACGAAGGTCGTGCGCGAGCAGAAGCGCCTGGCTGTTCTCGCGAAGCTTGCGAGCAAGTAGTCGTTTTTCGTTCTTTTCCGCGGCCGCCCTCGGCTCTTGGAAGCTAGGGTGGCAGCGCTTTCACGCCGAAGCGTACGCCTTGGCGTCCGGGTTGCGTCAGCGTGAGCCGGAGGGGTCCGAGCTCGCGCAGGTTCGTGACGAGTGGCGCGTCGCAGGGGAGGGTGGAGTGCGTGCCGCAGCGGACGATGCGCAGGGTGGGCTCGTCGGGGGCGACGTCGTCGAGGGCCACGAGCTTGGCGGCGTCGTCGCGCGGGGTCCAGGTGGCGGTGACGTCTTCGCGCGTGGCGGCGAGCTCGTTGGCGCGCGCGACGATGCGGGGGAGCGCGGTGCGCGGGTCTTCGCGCAGCGTGACGTTCGCGCGCGTCTCGCCTCCGCCCACGACGCGCGGGGGCTCCAGGAGGGTGGCGCGCTGCTCGGCGAGGGCGGCGATCAGGAGGTGCATGGCGGCGTGGGCGCGGGCGTTCTGCTCGCGGCGGGGCGCGTCGAGGTGGAGCTGGGCCTTGGCGCCCACGGCGGGGAGCGGGCCGGAGGTCTTGTGGACGAGGTTTCCGCGCGAGTCCCAGAAGACCTTGTCGAGCTTCAGCTTGTGGCCTTCGGCGAGGACGTGGCCGAGGTCGCAGGGCTGCGCGTGGTGATAGCGCGCGTCGGCGGCGTGGAAGACGGTCTTGTCGAGGACGAAGCCGCCCGCGGCGTGGCCGATCACCTCGGCGAGGGCGGTCTTGCGCCGCGGGTCCTCCAGGTAGAGGCGTTGGGTCACGCGCAAGGCGCGCTCGCACCGCGCTCCCGCCGCTTCAACCCGCGCGGATCGCTCGTCGAAAGGAACATCCCCTGCGGGGCGCACGGGCGCTCGTGCCGCCGAGCATCGAGGCGCGCGGGCTCGTGAAGCGCTTCGGCGCGGTGCGCGCGTTGGACGGGCTCGACCTCGCGGTGGAGCCGGGCGAGCTCTATGGTCTCGTGGGGCCCAACGGCAGCGGCAAGACGACGCTGATCCGCATCCTCACCGCGTTGGAGCCGCCCACGCGCGGTCGCGCCCGCGTGCTGGGCCGCCGGCCGGGCGCGCGCGCCGCGGAGGTCGGCTTCATGCCGCAGGAGGACGCGCTCTACCCGGACCTGTCGGTGCGCGAGAACCTCGTCTTCTTCGCGGGGCTCTACGGCGCGCGGTTCGACGCCCGCGCGCGGCGGATGCTGCGCCTGGTGCGCCTGTGGGACGAGCGCGACCGGCTCGTGGGCGAGCTCTCGGGCGGGATGCGCCGGCGCGCGAGCCTGGCCGCGGCGCTCGTGCACGATCCGCGCGTGCTCTTCCTCGACGAGCCCACGGTGGGCGTCGACCCGCTGCTGCGCAGGGAGCTGTGGGCGAGCTTCCGGGAGCGCGCGGACGCGGGCGCGTCGCTGCTGATCACGACGCACCACCTGGAGGAGGCGCGCCGGTGCGACCGCGTCGGGCTCCTCTGGGAGGGCCGCATGCTGCGCGAGGGGCCGCCCGCGCAGCTCATGGAGGAGGCGGGCGCCTCGATGCTGGAGGATGCCTTCCTCCATTTCGTGGAGGAGGCCTCCGCCTGAGCATGCCGCGCGCGCTCGTCGTGGCCCGCCGCGTGCTCACGCAGATGCGCCGCGACCGGCGCACGCTCGCGCTCATCATCGTGCAGCCGATCCTCATCATCGGCATCTTCGGCTACGCGTTCGGCGGCCAGGTGACGGGCGCGCGTGTGGCCATCGCCGACCTCGATCGCGGCGAGCTGGGCGGCAAGATCGTCGAGAAGCTCAACCGCTCGACGATCACGATCGTCCCCGTCGCGAGCGCCGCCGAAGCGCAAGCCGCGCTGGAGAGCGGCGAGGCCGTCGCGGGCGTCGTCATCCCCGCCAACTACACCGCGCAGTCCGAGGCGGCCGCGAGCGGGCAGGACGCGACGTCGCTCCTGATCGTCTACGAGGACGCGACGAACTCCATCGTCACCGGCGCGGTGCTCAAGGCGCTGGGCGACGCGGTCGCGGACGCCCTGCACGCGCAGACGAGCCGCGCGCCGGGCTTCGCGATCGAGGAGCACGCCGTCTACGGCCAGAAGGACGAAGGCGAGTTGGACTTCCTCGTGCCCGGCATCGTCGCGTTCGCCATCTTCCAGCTGGGCAGCCTGCTCACCGTCGTCTCGCTCGTGAAGGAGCGCACGCTGGGCACGCTCCCGCGCGTCATGTCGAGCCCCGCGAAGCGATGGGAGATCGTCTCCGGCTACACGCTCGCCTTCCTGCTCCTCTCGCTCGCGCAGGCATGCGCCATCCTCCTTGTCGCGACGCTCGTCTTCGGCGTCGAGGTGCGCGGCAGCGTGCTCTTGGCGCTCCTCACGACGACGCTCGTGGGCGTCGTCGCGCTGGGCTTCGGCATCCTCGTCTCGGGCCTCGCCCGCAGCGAGTTCCAGGCCGTGCAGGCCGTCTTCCTCGTCTCGTTCCCCAACATGTTCCTCGCCGGCATCTTCGCGCCCGTCGAGTCGATGCCCGCCTTCCTGCGCCCCGTGACGCGCTTCGTGCCGCTCTCCTACGCGGTGCACGCGCTGCGCGAGACGATCAACCGCGGCGGCCGCCTCAACGAGGTCGCGCCTGATATCGCGGTCCTCGCGCTCCTCGCGGTCCTCTTCCTGGGCCTCGCCACGATCTCCTTCGCGCGGAAGACGTGATCATCCGCTGGGCCTGGGCTTGCGGCCCCCGCGCGGACGCTTGCGCGACGGATCGCTCTCGTCCGCGTCGAGCTCGGCCTCCTCCTCGCGCTCGCGGTGCGCGCGCCCCAAGCGCAGCACGAGGTCGATGCCCACGAGGACCACGACGACGGCCAGCGCGAGGAGGCCCCACGGACCGCGCAGCGCGCCGAGCAGACGCGAGAATAGGTTCGCCGGCTCGGGCGGCGCGGCGACCGGCCCCGTGCCCGCGACGCGCGTCGTGTGCAGCCCGCCGAAGTCGTCGTTCCAGCCGATCGCGACCAGCGGCGCGCCCGCGGCGGCCTGCCCCACCTGGCGCACGACGACGCGGAAGTCGGTCGCCTGGTTGGGCTTGAGGTCCGCGATGAGGTCGGGCCGGTCCGACCGGAGGCCGGAGCCCTCGGCCGCCTCGACGCGCGGGTTCCACGCCGTGCCCGTGCCGCTGTTGACGACCGTGCCCGTCAGCACGAGCCCGCCCTCGGCGCGTTCGAGGCGCGCGTCGAGCACGCGGATCTTGACGCTGCCCACGACGCGCACGCCGAAGCTGAACGTCTGGTCGCGCTGAAAGCCGTCGACGGTGTACGTGGCCTGGACCGCGAAGGGCACGAGGTCCTCGGGCCGCAGGCTCGCGATCACGGACGCCTCGACCGCGGCGCTCTGGCGGGGCCCGAGTTGCGCGCGGTGGAGCAGGAGCGCGCTGCCGTTGCCCGGCGTGATCGCCTGCGTGGACGTGGCGCCCCCGAGCCCGCCCAGGACCTGCTGGCTGGGCGGCACGAGCGTCAGGTCGAGGTTCGTCACGTTCGACGCGGTGGGATTCGCGACCTCCAGCGAGATGTTGCCCGGCTCGCCCGCGACGAGCGCCGCGTCGGCCATCGTGATATCAAGCGGCGCGCTCACGGGCGGCGCGATCTGGACGTTGAGCGTGCGCGTCACGGTCCGGATCACGCCCGCGTCGTCGGCGAACGTGAACGTGAGGCTCAGCGACGCGCTGCCCGCCGCCTCGGGCGTCGCCACGCGCACGACCAAAGCCGACGAATTGTTCGCGGCGAGGTCGCGCAGCGAGCGCTGCACCTGCCCGACCACGATGAGGCCGCCGGAGGCCGGCTGCACGAGGATCGAGGTGCCGTGCATGCCGCTGGGGCCGAGGTTCACGACCTCCACGAAGACGTTCGTGCGCTGCTTCGCGGGGATGGCCGAGACGGGGCCGAGCAACTCGACGTCGGGCGCGCCCGCGAAGCTCGTGGCGGTGGTCGCCGAGGCGTTGCCCGTGGTGGTCGTGGTCGTCGTGGTCGTGGCCGGAGGATCGGCGGCCACGAGCGCGGGGGCGGGCGCGGCCGCCGCGACGGGCTTGGCCGGAGCCGGACCCGCGGGGGCGATCGTGGGTGCCGGGAGCGCGAGCAGCTTGGGCTGAGGCTGAGGCTGAGGCTGAGGCTGAGGCTGAGGCTGAGGCTGAGGCTGAGGCTGAGGCTGGGGATCAGCGCGCGGTGCGGCCACGCTCGGCGCCGCTGCCGCCGGATGCGCCGGGGCGCCCGGAAGCGCCGGGGGCGCCGCGGGAGGTGCCATCTGCTCGGCGGGCACCGACGCGACGAGGGCGAGCAGGGCCACGAGCGCGGACGGGAGGCTCATCAGGCAGCCCCTTGCCGCGCTGGGGGACATGACCGATCCCGCCGGAGCCTCGATGTGATATCATCCTTCGCCGAGCGTTCCGAGCATCGCCGCCATGTCGGCCGCGGACTGGTCGGCGGGCTCGTTGCCGATCGACGCCGAATCGCTCGTGTCGCGCAGGCTCGACGCCGTGATCGTCCCCTCGGGCCCGAGCAGCGCGTTCGCCGCGAACAGATCGCGCGTCGGGACGTCGCCCACGTGCGGGCCCACGACGCCGCCCACCTGCTGGAGCGCGACCGTCTGGAGAAGCTCCGTGGGCACGCGCGGCAGCGAGAGCAGCACCATCGCGTCGGCCAGGTTCTCGTGGAGCAGCCGCGACTCGCCGCGGTCCAAGGGGCTCATCGCCGCCTGCGCCGCGAGCTGGGCCAACCCGCCGCCGCGCGGCATGGGCGCGCCCAAGAGGAGCGCGTCGCGCACCTCGCCCGCGCCGAACGCTCGCAAGCCCGCGGGCCGGAACCCCTGCGCGGCCGCGACCGGCGCGAGGACGACGAGCGCGACGGTGGCGCACGCAAGGACGAGGCGCATCGGCGAGGCTCGCCGGCGCGCGTGGAAAAGGGTTCTCGCCGCGTCCCGCTCAGGGCCGAGCGCGCAGCTCGCTCTGGTTGACGCCGCCCGCCGCGTCGAGGTCCTTCTTCACGTGCTCCTCCTCGACGATGAGCGCGTTGATCTCGCGCGTGAGCCGCTCGCGCTCCGCGTGCAGCTTGGCCTTCGCGTCGCCCTCCGCCTTCGCCTCCTTGTCGCGCGCGCGGCGGAGCAACCCGCGCTTCGTGCGCAGCTTGGACTCGATGCGGTTCAAGCGAGACTCCAGCCACCAGCTCTTCAGGCCCATGCCCCTCCGATGCCGGCGCCGGGTCATAAGCGAGACGCCCCGCGCGCGCGGCCCGTTGCAGCCAGACGCGCAGGCTCTGACCCTAAAGTGACGACTTCCGGGTTGCCCGGCTGATTTTCGGGTCGGCGTTCGGCGCGATGCCGGCTGCAAGAGTGCTGGCGGATGGTCCGCTACTTCTTGCCCGCCTTCTTCTCGGCGGCTTCTTCGTCGTGCTCTCGGAGGGCAGCCCAGGCGACTTCCGCGGCGTGGGTCACCGATGCAAACCGCTTCCCCGGCCCGGTGCGTTCTAAGACCCACCCCAGGATCGCGGGATCTGGGGTGATGCTGACCTTTCGCTTCTGGCCATGAGCAACCGCCTTTGCGCGCCCCATTGTCCCCCTTAGGGCGACAAGAGAGTTTAAGGGCCTGGGGGTCTCTGGCCCCCATGAAGCCCCGATGCCCGGCATCGGATTCACCTGCATCCCACTCGGGGGTGGGGCCCGCCTGGTGCGGTTTCTTCTGGCTGTTTTCTTCGCCGCACGCCCCCCTCTGCTGAGGAATAGGCATGCCGTACCCCGGAACCGACGACTCGTTGATCACCGCGAATCAAGCAGCGGAACCTTTGTCGCCACCGTCGCCATCTCCGCGCCCGTCTGAGGCGCGAAAGAAGCTCGCCGGGGTGGTCGCGTGATCGACGACCCGGAGGACCCGGCCAAGTTCGTCGGGGACCTCTGCTGGATCGGTTGCCCGCAATGCGAGGGGCCGGTGAACGCAAGGCCCGTTCGCGACCAAGCGGTGCGCGCGCTGCTCCTGCGAGTCGCTGACCTCATCGAGGGCGGGAAGGTCGCGCAGGCGGATTTCGTCAAGCGGCTGCGCATCATCGCCATCGACCTCTACGAGGGCATGCAGGCGGATCTCGCCTTCTCATGCTACCCTTTGGAGATGCTGGATGACTTTGACGCGGGCGAGGACGAACCGGAGGAAGAGGACGAGCCCGCGGGAGGGAGCGCATGAACCAGCCCGAAGGCAGCCCCATTCCCGTGCGCCTGGATGCCGCGCGGTGTCCCAAGTGCGGCATCGGCCTGGACCTCGATCCGCTCCTCATGGCGCGCGACCTCTCCATCGTATCCGCCCTCCTCCAGGAACTCGGCATCGTGGACGACGCCTCCCGGCGCGTGAAGGAACTGCTGGACGGCCTCGCCCGCAAGAGCATCACCCTCTGCACCGACATTGGGCTCTACGGCTACGACCTCATCAGCGAAGAAGAGGAACCGGAACTACCACCGGGCCGCCGCGAGCCCGAGGACGAGACCACCCCTGCTGATGACTGAACCGCTTGAAGCGCTTCGAGCGCTCTTCTCAGACGCCGCAATCGCCCCCTCCCGAAGGCCCTGCCCCGAACCGGACGGCGACTCATACCGCGGCGCACCTTCTGCTGTTCCGTGCTTGTGCTCTGTTGCAGACGCAATGGAGCGATTCTGATGCCCAAAGCACGCCGCAAGCTCCGCACGGACTACCTCATCAACCTCAGCGTCTTGTCGAGCTCACCCGAAGCTGACCGACCCTGCGCCCAAATCGGAGTCATGACGCTGATCCCCCGGATCCGGATCGCTCACGGCATAGGCCAGAACTGCGTCACCTTCCGCTATGGCTACGACTTCAAGATCGAAGTGGACCGCATCATCGCAGAACGACTCCGAGACGACTTGACCAAGTGGCTGGAAAAGAACCCCTGGTCCCGGTGATTCAAGGCTGCTGCCGATTCAGCGAGCGATGGACTTCTCGGGAATTGGCGTGCGTCTCCAGCTGCAACCCCAACCGAGAACGAGTTGAAGCTCGGTCACGATTGGCCCGCCATTTCGGAACAGTCCGCGCAGTGTAGACCACTGAGAGTCGAAGGGAAACCGAGCATACACTTTGGCTCAGCCTGCCAGGCGAACCTCAGGACTCTCGTTCCTGCACTTGGATGGTCCAATGTTCGCCCAGACCCAACTCGGCCAAGACGCGCCGGAGATCACGCTCCAAGTTCTCGCGCTCCGTCGTGGGTGTTTCGACCGACACAGAGAGTGTGAGCGACACTTTCTGCCCTTTCTTCAACGTCGGGATGAGCCGGACACCCAGTTTGTTCCACGCCTCAGGCGGAAGCGGTCCACTCATATCGATGACCGCCACAGCTCCAGCAGCGCTGTCTTGTCCGATGACGACGGACGGGGAGTCAGGGGGCGACTGAACCAGTCCGAAGACGACAGCCCCACGGTCTTGCGCGCTCGCATCAGCGGCTTTCGGAGGCGGCGCGGTCAGCACTTGTGCCTTCGTCTTCAGCAGGAGGAATGTACCTGAGTCGAAGACGACCTCCTCGCTTGGAACCAGTTCCTTGAACCAGACCCGCGTGAACGTCCCATCGTTCAACTGCCCAGATGCGAGGCCAAACTCCCCGCGCTCGACGAGTCGCGGGAGGTTCGCCTTGAGGGCGCCCTCCGGGTCGGGCAGGCGGGTGAGGCTCCCGTCAAGGAACGCTTTCCTGACACCCGCCAGGGGCCAAGCGCCGCTCTCCTTGAGAGCGGTGGGCCAGTTGCGTTCCAGATAGCCGGCCCCGACGCTGTCGCTGAGACGTCCTTCGCTTCGAAGGGCCGTCAGGATTCGGCCGGCAAGGCTCTCGTTGGCCGAGGAGTGTCCCGCTCCAAGGTCGATGACATGGATGCCGTCCGGGGCCTTGGGATCGTAGAGGAGGACGTACCGGTATGCGGCCCAGACTTCGTCCTTGACCGCGTCGCTCGCGTTGCGGACGTTGGCACTGACCTCGTTCCTTTCGTCGGCTTCGAAGTCGCCGCCGAGGATTCCCCGATTGATCTCCTCCTGAACGCGCTTCCACGCGAGGGAGACTTCGATCTTCTCTCGCAGGTCGAGGCCTTCCTTCTTGAGGACCCACACGAGCGCGCCGGGGTAGAGGCGTGCGTTCGCAGGACTGCGCTCGCGGGTCCACGAGGCCAGAAGCTTGCGTCGGGACTCGCTGAAGGTGACGCCCGGTTCGATGACGACGGCCGTCAATCGGGGGAGGTCGGGGACTTCCGTGCTGTCGTTGGGGAAGAAGGCGAATTTGAGTTTGTCGTCCTTGGCGAACTCGGTCTCGATGGCCTTTCGCATGGCCTTCGTGACCTCGATCTCGTCCAGGCTCGCGCGTCGGTCGCCGACGACCTTCTGGAGCTTGGGCTTGAGGCCGAAACGGAAGCCGTCGCGTCCGACCTTACGGAGGTAGAACGCTCGGGATTCGATGGCGTTCGCGGCGCTGTCGATACTCGTCGTGTCCAGGCCCGGCTCGCCGAGCGCGAACCGAAGTTCGGGCAGGTGCGCGACCTTGTCGCCCGTCATCCCGCCCGACGACTCGAAGAGGATCGCGGCGGCGACGCGACGGTGGATCTCGGCAAGCTGGCCCTTCGCGTCTGCGTCGAGCGCGCGGGCGTGGCTGTGCTCGCCCGAGATATCAGAGTCGATGGCCGTGAGGAGACGGTTCTCGCCAAGCTGTGCGAGCACGGCGCTCCGAAAACCGGAGTCGGCGAGGGGCGCGCTTCCGAGGCTGATGAACGCCTCCTTCCTCGCTTTCTCCCACCCGTCGCGGTAGGCCCATGAGACCCACTTTGCGAGCATAGCCAGCGTGCCGCGGGTCTGTTGGTATTGCGGCAGGCTCTGCCACTTCCGCTGGAAAACGGAAAGCGTCGCGGGGTGGAAAGGATAGCACTTGCCGAAGCGACGCGCGAGAGCCTCGCGGGCCGACTTGTCGGTCGCTCCAGCCTCCACGACGGTCCATTCGGGGGGCAGCTGATTGCGGCGCTCGAAACACCAGTCGGCGTATTCCTCCGCCGCGTGCTGAATCTTCTTCTGCGTCCTGTCGTCGAAATCCTCGAAAAGACGTCGGCGAACGATCTCGGCGATTTCGCCCTCCTCGTTCACCACGACACTGTTCCCGACGCGCTTGATGACCTTCTCCAATCTTGCTTGCCACTTGTCCTGCCACTGCTTCTCGAACTCGCCCATTTCGATTTCGCTGCGAGGCAAGGAAAAGATGGCTGCGCACCCCGTCGTGCTCGTGAGGCTTCGCGCGAGGTTGTCCGAGAACGCCAAGAAGTCGTCCGCGATCTTCTTGTGGCGGACGATGAGGTTGAGCGTCTCGTCGAACAGAATGAGGACGTGCCCGCCCGCGAGACGGTAGAGCGCTTCGAGCGTATCCGTGCCCGGCGGCGAGGTCTTTGCTGCCGGACCAAGCAGGCGCACGCCTTCATCGCCCGCAAGCTGGCGCGCGACGTCGATCCATGGGGTCTCGCGCCCTTCAGTGGGATCCCACGCATTGCCGACGAGGACGGCGACCTTGACGGAGGGCAGTTTGTCGATGCCCTCGGTCATGAGGAGCTTCTGTACGCCTTCGCTCTTGAGCGAGTCTTGCGGATTCTTCGTGAGGTGGTAGAGGCAGGTGAGCGTATGCGTCTTGCCGCCGCCGAACTGCGTGACGAGCGACATGACGGGGCTCGTCTCGCCTGTCTTGCCCGCAAGCCGGCGAAGCACCATGCCGAGGTTCTCGCGAAGCGCGCCCGTGAAGACGGTACGTGAGAAGAACTGCTTGGGGTCCGTGTAGTCCTTCGGCGAGTTCGGGTCGTTGCGGACGACCTGCTCCAAGCGGATGGCGAACTCGTCTGGATCGAACGAGCGGCCCTCGCGAACTTCCCGGCGAGGTTCTGCGATCTTATACCACGGTTCCATGTCTTTCTCCCCTTACATCCGCGTGGGCTTCCAGTTCATGATCTCGTCTTCCGTGCCGAGCGTCCCGTGGGCAGCGTCGAGCGTAGCGTGCAGGATGACCGCTTGCAGGGCTTGCGCGAGCGCAATTGCGCCCGCCTCTTCGATGGGGCCGACGCCCTCGTGCGTCCAAGAAGTACGGGCCTCGTAGGCTGCCTCGACTTCAGCCCAGTGCTTGTCGCACCACGTCTTGTCCAGTGCCTCGACGCATCCCCTAAGGCGGACCATGGCGGGCCAATCACCTCGGTCACCGCCCTGTTTCGGCGAGCCTTGCTTCTTGAGGAGCGCGGCAGTCGCGGTCACCAAGTCGCGGATGCGGCGACCGACCTCGACCCCGGCGGGCTTGGCCTCGCCTCCGGGGAATCGCTCATCGGCGACAAGCACGGGCTGATTCAGCGCAGAGCCCAGCCAATAGGTCGCTGTCGTGACCCGCTCGGCGGCGACAGTCTTCGGTCGTGCCGTGAGGAGAACGTTGAGCGCTTCGTGCCATCGTCGGGTCGGTTCCGCCCACGAGGCTGGAGCCGAGACACGCACTGGAAGGCCGGGGCCCGTCCCATCCGACCACATGGCAGGCCAGAACTCGCCGCTCGCGAAGCGCAGTCGCCAACCGTGACGGCGTTCAATGTTCTCACCCTTCAGCGCGACGACCTGTCGACTCCTCTCCTCGAATCGCCCACCTGAAAAGAACTTCAGGACCGCGAGCGCGAAATGGGCGTCGTCGCGAGCCTTCTGATATGCCGACTCCGGGGAGCCCCAAGCGCGGACATGGAGCACTGCGTTCTCGGAGTAGTCGTCCTTCTTCCCATTAGGTCGCAGTTCCGATTCGAAGATGAGCATGTTTGCGGTTGTCGCGCCCTTGTCTTGTTCGCTCTCGTTCGTGCGGGCGACCGCCGCTACCACCTCCCCGCAGTATCGTCGCCATTCTTCGCTCGTGAGGGATTTGAGGGTAGCAGTCCCGATGCGAACGACGCAGCCTTCCTCAACGGACACGTTGTCCAGCGGGATGACGAACTCATACTCCCGGAGATGCCGCTCCAAGGTATCGATGAACTCTTCGAGTCGCCCTCCAAGGTCCGCGTGAGGCTCCTTGACCTCATCGGCAAAGACCCGCTCAAGGGCGTCAAGACGCGAGCGCGCCGAGAAATGATCACTGGCGATCTTCGACCACGGTAGTTCCGCATCGGCGCGGGCCAGCGTCGCGAGGTCGTGTGCCGTCAAGTAGCGGTATGGCCAATAAGGCGAAACGCGCACCGCCCCGCCGCTGTCAATCGCCCCAAACGGCGAGTCGATGGGGAGACCGTTCCTCAGCCGCCCACGTTCGTCTGCTTCACGCTGACGGACCGCTGCTGCGAGTTCTCGAATGATTTCAGCGGCGCTGGTCGTGTCCATCACCATCACCTCGGCATCGCGAGCAGCATGGCTTCCACGAGCCTGCGTTCATCCGTTCCCTTCGGGTAGAGCGCGGCGAGCGCGTTCGCGAGGCGCTCGAAGTCCGGCCCGCGCCGCTTCTCGTCCGCCAAGAGCGACCGCAGCGCCGCCGTCTGTCCGCTCTGCTGCAGGAGCATGGCGGCGTGGACGCGGTCGAGCGTCGTGACCTGCTTCGAGCGGTCGCCCGCGGCGTCGTCCCCGACGGTCGCCTTGGCCTTCTTTGCGCCCTTTTTCTTCGCAGGCGCGCCGGAGGGCGGCGGCTCGTCCGGGAAGAGCGTGAGCTGCACGCCGCCGCGCAGGTTGCTGCTTTCGAGTTCCCCAACAGCCGCTTCCGCGCCGCCCGTGCCGAATAGCTGCTTCATGCGCTCGCTCACGGGGAGGAGGCGCACGACGCCCTTGTCCGTCTCCGAGATCCGACCTTCCCACGTCTCCAGGTGGATGCCGAGCGGCTGCGCGAAGCGGCGGACCACGTCGTAGGGCAGGGAGAAGCCCTTCTTCTTGGCCGACTTCCCGCTGCCTTCCTCGCCGTCGTCGGCTTCTTCGGCGGCTTCTTCCGCATCCGGGCCGCCACCGCTGTTCCCATCCTCGCTCGCGGTACCTTGCAGCGCCCACAGGAAGAGCGCCGTCAAGCGCGCATCCTCTTCGAGCGCCGTGCCCGCGCCGCCGGTCTTGCCCAAGACCTGCTCCAACGCGAGTCGGCCCACGACCTCCCACACCTTCGCGAGGTAGCCCTGCTTGTAAGGCTCCGACGCCGTGGGGTCGCCACCGAGCGGAATCTCGCGATCCTCCGCGTCCACGACCTTCGAGTAGCGGCTGTAAACCTCCATCGCCGGGCCGATGCACGCAAAAACGAGATCCGCGCCGCGCACGCCTTCGTTGTCGAGGCGATCCATCCACGCGCGGACTTTAATCGGAAGCTCGCGCGCCACGTTGGCCCAATCGCCCTCTGTGGCTGCTTCCTCGCGAGGTCGACAGATGAGATGGATGCTCGTTGCCAGAGCAGCGGATTCGCGAGCGCGTAATCGCGTGGCCATCTCGGTCGCGATGGGCCATGAACCTGTGATGACCCACCCGTTCTTAACCATACCCGATAGCAGAGCCTCCCAGCCCTCAGTTGTCTTGTGGGCAAAGACCACGCCCCCTACTCCATCCTCTCGAAGGACGCGGCGTCCCTCGGAGAACGCCTTTGCCATAGTCTTCTCGAAGAACACCCCATCCTTTGGCGTCCCATCTACCTCGCGCGCCTCGTCCATGCGAGCCTCGCGACGCTTTGGAGTCAGGACGTTGGAAGCATCGTCGCGATCTCTGAGCAGAGGGTGGCCGGGAAGGTCCCGCTTCAGCCAGATGTAGAATACATCTGAGAGGTCCGAATAAGGCACGGCGTCGTAATAGGGTGGATCAGAGAACCAAACGGAGGCGCTTGCATCCGGAAGTGGGGACGCAGTCGCGTCTTCCTGCTCGACGCGGCCGGGGCGATCGCACCACGTGGCAAGTTGCTCAACGCACTGTGCGACCACTTCAACGCCATCCGAGAAGCTGCCGGTCGAATCAGAAATGGGCACAGCCTCGGCGAAGTCCCACTCAAGCGAGAGGGCTTGCCTGACGAACATATGCTCGACCTTCTCTTGGTCGGCTTGATAGCGCCAACTACAGAGGGAAGATGATCGGCTGGCGACGCGATCCAGAACGAGTGCGAGAAGCTCCTTCACATTTGGCTCCGCGCCGGATTCTCGGACCACCTCACCAAGCGTCGCAAGCGTAAGCTTTTGCCGGGAGGTGTAGAGCTTCCCGAAATCGTCGATACCGTACAGGTGAAAACGGAATGGTGAGTTCTTCGCCATCTTCGCTTGCACGACTGGCTCGTTCGGGAGCGTCGGGATCCCGGGTACAATAAATGTTGAGCGCAGCTTGGCTGCCGCCGCCTGTGCGAGTTTAACCGCTTGATAGTCTCGTTCGCTGGCGAGGCGATACTGGCGACCGGTCGCGCTGGGAGTTAGACAAACCACCGCCAGAAACCGGGCTCCGCCGATTCGGCGGTCCTGCGGATCGAACCGCACCTCTGCACCGCCCGCTTGGTCCCGAAGTTGAGGTCTTACTCGCTCGACTCCAAGGGTCACACCGCAAGATGGGCAGGTTGCCTTTCCTCCCGCAACAGTTCCCTTCGCAACGTCGCCCTCCTTCTTCGGCTCGAAGATCTCAAGCTGTCGTTCCGCGCCGGGCTTGGCGCTCTCAACGAAGCGCAATGCGCGTCGACGGCTCGCCTTCTTGCACAGCCACATTGACCGGATGAGAGGGATCTCTGCGCCGCAGTTCGGGGATTCACACCGCACGGTACGTGCCCAAAGGTAGGCGATGGGCCGTGAGCCGTCCGGATCTATGGGATAGAAGTCTTCGAGCCGCTTGTCTGCAGTCGATCGGATTGATTGAGCGACATTCCTCAGTTCGTGTGCAAGCTCGGGGCCAGCGCGAGGAATGTTCTCAAGGAGGTTCTTGAGAATAATGCAAGCCACAGGATTGAGGTCAGAGGCGAACGTGTCGCATCCCAATCTCAGGGCTTCGAGCGGGATGCTTCCGCCACCTGAGAACGGATCCACAACCAGGGGAGCTTCATCGCCGTGGGCTGCGCGTACAAGCGTTCGGGCTGCTTTTAGATAGGCGTTTTTGGCGCTGTTGTTCCAATCAGCAAAGTCGCCGATGAACTTTAGGAGCGCTTCGCGCAGGTCCACGTCCTTCGGTCCGATGCCCGTGAGCGTGCGCGGGAGCGCGGCGCGCGCCTTCTCCTTGAAGTCGGTGGGGCATGCGGGGTCGCACGGGTCCGGAAGGAGGAGCGCCATGAGGACCGCGCGCGAGGACGCAAGCGGGCGACGCGCCCACCACAGGTGAAGCGTGGACGGGTGCCCGTGCCGGATGCTCTTCTCGCGGGCCGCGTGGCGGCTCACTGTCGCGATGGGGAAGTCCACCTCGGCGAGGCGCTTGCACTCTCTCGGGATCGTCATTTCATGGGCTCCACTTGCAGCAGCTTGGCGATGTAGGCTTGGGGGAGCCCCGCGTCTCGCGCGCCGTCGATGATTAGTTTGAGGTAGGCTGCGCTCGGGACGTGGACGCCAGGCTGCGGGTTCGCGAAGTAGGTCCACGCGCAGACGGGCGCGCTCGGGTCGCCGTCTCGAAGCACCGTCGCTTCGCGGCGCTCGTAGGAGTTCTGAGCGGGAGAACGGCCTGCCCTGTAGCCCTCGTGCTTGTCAAGGCTCCTAAGGTCCTCTGCGTCAAGTTCGAAGAGAACGCCCCATGCAGTCTCGCCAGTCGCTGGAACGAGGCTCGACACGCCGCACTGGCGGTTGGTGGAGAATCGAGGAAACGCGAGGCGGTGGTCGGGGAACGCTGCCTTGCCGACGCGCTTGGCGTTGGGGCAGCGCTCGCGCATCTGCGATTCGGCCATGTTTGAGCCGTAGGCGAACGCGAGGATCTACCTCCCTCCTTCGAGTTCGCGCGTGCTCAATGTGTAGTGCTGCACCTTCGAGACGCCGATCCACGGCTTCGAGGCAGGGTCCTTGATCGGCTTGAGGTTCTGCGTGGGCTGCTTGCAGCCTGTGACGACGTAGAGCCAGTAGCAGTCGCGGCGGTCTTGCGCGATGCGGTATTCGTTGGGCGTGAGGAGGATGTTGCCTTCGCTCGCCCCCAGACCCTTGACCTCGATGAGGCGGAGCTCGCCGCTCTTGAGGTCGATGCTGGTGATGTCGTAGCCGAGGTTCTTCTCGTGGACGTCGAACACTTCGCGGCCCTGTGAGCGTTCATGTTCTATCACGTATCGCATCGCGATCTCCTCGGTCTCCTTGTCTTGCCTCAGGTTCCGGATGTCGGGCCGGTCGCGGTCGGGATGCGGCAGGATGAGCACGTTTGTGAGGCGCTCGACGCCCTGGAGTGTGAGGTGGCGTTGCTTCGCAAGCTCCGCGCGGCGAAGGTCGCGGCGGCTCATCAGCTCAGCGTGGCGATTCTCCGCCTGGGCGAGGAAGCCTGCCGCCCCCTCTACACCGCTTTCCTTCGCGAGGGCGAAGCGGCCGATCTTGTCGTCCTCCTTCGAAATGAGTTCGGTAAGTGCGATCTCGACGTGCTTCGCTACGCGGTCAACCTCGGCGATGCGCTCCATGGAAACCTCGCTGAGGAAGGCCGCGAGAGGCTCTCGGTTCAGGAAGTCGGTCGGCTCGGGAAGCGTCGCGACCTTGGGCAGGTCGGCCGGCTTCTTCGCAGGCATAAGGTCGCCGAGCGCGGTGGGGTCTCGCAAGCGGGCGTCGCCGTTCTCGGCGACCTCGACGGCGAAGAGCCGCTCGTGGACCGTGCGCCCCGTGCCGTCCACGACGCGGGCGCGGTAGAAGTCAAGGCGGGCGGGCGCCTGGTGCTCGAGGGAGAAGAAGGCGGCTCCGTTGGCGAAGTGCGGCTGGGCGGCTTCCCATGTGTGGAGGCGGAGCGCCTCGAAGAGCGGGTGGCCTGGTGTGACCCACTCAAGGCTTCGCTCCTTCTCGGCCACGAGGCGATCCGTCGTGATGCGGGGATACCGCGTTGCGACGGAGGGAAGCCTCCACTCGGCGCGCGTTTCGAAGCGGCGCAGCTCCGGCGGGGTGGGCCCCGGATCGTAGGTGTGCGGCATCGAGGCGAGCGGCTTGAGCGAGAGGTTCGCGAGGTTGCTCGTGTCCACGAGGAAGCGCGCGATGGTCTCCGGGACCATGCGCCGCTCCTGGGCAATGGCACGTCGTTCCAGGAGCATCGGGAGATTCAGCGTACGCTTCGCGAGGCTTTGCTCCAGGGTGTTCGTGGCGATCTGGCGGAACTTCTGCTCGGTGGCAGGTTCGAGGACGGCGTCCTCGACCTCGGCGTCGCCGAGCTTGCCCGCGTAGTAGTCGCGGAAGACGCGTTCGATGTGCGCAGCCGGGAAGACTTCGCCCACGACGTTGAAGACGCTGTCGCTGTCGAGCGCGTCGCGGATCTCCTGGAGCCGCTCCAGCAGACGTTCGAGCACCTTGCCCTCAATGGTGTTCGTCGCTACGAAGTTGAAGATAAGGCAGTCCTTCGTCTGGCCGTAGCGGTGGATACGGCCCATGCGCTGCTCCAGGCGGTTGGGGTTCCACGGGATGTCGTAGTTGACCATCTGATTGCAGAACTGGAGGTTGATGCCTTCCCCGGCAGCCTCGGTCGCCACGAGGATCTGGACAGCTCCTTCGCGGAATTGCTGTTCCATGAAGAGGCGCGTGCCGGGCTCGTCTCGGCTGCCGGGCTTCATACCGCCGTGGATAAATCCGACCGTGAGGCCCCACTTTCGGAGGGTCTCCACGAGGTAGTCCAGCGTGTCCTTGAATTCCGTGAAGATGAGGAGCCGCTGGTCCTTGTTCCGGATGAAGCCCTCGTCCGTGAGCAGATGTTCCAAACGAGCGAGCTTCGCCTCTTCACCTGTATTCATGACGTCTTGCGCCTGGAGAGCGAGCTGCCGAAGTTGCGAAACCTCCTCAGAGATGAACTGCCGGTTCTGTGTGAGGACAACAGCTTCGACCTTCTTTTCCATTGCCTCGCGCTCACCTGCTTCCATTTCTTCCATTTCGTCGGCGTCGGGGATGTCGGTAGGGTTGTCCTTGAGAAAATCGTCGGCGCGGGAGAGCTTCTTTTCCAGAAGGTCCGCACGGCGCTCAAGGGATTGGCGAAGGGCGTAGGTGCTGCTGGCGAGGCGGCGCTGGTAGAGCGCCATGAGGAAACCGGTAGCTCGGGCGCGCGGATCATCTTGGGCTTGTGCCGCTGCGCGGTGGCTCATGCGGCGGACAAAGTTGGTGACACTCGCGTAGAGTGCGTATTCATCGCCGTCGATGTTGAACGATGCGGTGCGTGGGATGCGCTTGGTGAACAGGTTGCGTGCGCGCCATAGCCCATCAGCCCCCTGTTCGGGGAAGAACTTCATTGCTTCCTTTGTCCGGCGCAGATAGAACGGCGCCACGCCATTCTTCATCGCCTCCTCGATGCTGCGCACATGAGCGAAAGCATCGCGGTCGAGAAGCTGAAGAAAGAGCGTGAAATTGACCGGGTCGCCCTTGTGGGGCGTCGCAGTCAGCAGAAGAATGTTGCCTGCGTGGTCGCGCAGTAGTTCGCCGAGTCTGTATCGCTCGCTCTTCTTGTCTTCGGACGATGCGCTCATGCGGTGCGCCTCGTCGATGATGACAAGGTCCCACTCGACTTGCTTGAGACCCGGGAGAACGTCTTCGCGCTTCGCGAGGTCGAGACTTGTGAGGATCTGTTTGTTCTCTTTCCAAGGGTTGACGCCGAATTGGCTCCGGAGTTCCCCACCACGCAACACGACAAATTGCTCGCCGAAGCGGTCCTTCAACTCGCGTTGCCACTGGAACGTGAGGTTCGCGGGCGTGACGATAAGGACGCGCTCGGCAAGGCCCCGGAGTTTCAACTCCCGAAGGAGAAGGCCCGACATGATGGTCTTCCCCGCGCCCGCATCGTCCGCTAGGAGAAAGCGGATCGTCGGGAGTCTGAGCATGTGGTCATAGACGGCCTCAAGTTGGTGCGGGAGGGGATCCACCCGGCTGATGCTCAGGCCAAAGAAGGGATCGAATTCGTAGGCAATCCCGAGCGAGTAGGCGCTGATCCCAAGACGCAGGAGTGTGCCGTCGCCGTCATAGGTCGCGGTTGCCGAGCGGATGGTGACGCGAGCGAGCTGGTCGCGCGTGAGACGCACGCGGGTGAAGCGCTCGGAGCGTCGACCTGAGAGGCCAAGAGTCCAAGCATCAGGACCATCCGGTGTGACCGTCTCAACTCGCATGGGCTCGTTGAAGAGGTCGCCCTCGATGACTTGGCCGGCCTCGATACGAACGAACTGCTCCACCGGAAATCACCCTTACCGCGCTTGATTGCCAGAGCAGATCGAGGCGCGGGGCCTTTCGGCCCGGAAAGTTCGCATGTCTCTTTAAACCCGACCCCCTGAAGCGGGGCAGGGGTTCAGCAGGGGCTCCGACCATTTACCCCGCGGGCAAGAACAACCAGCCGCACTCTACGGGGCGCCCGGGCTCGCGCCGTTGCCGCCGAAGGCCCCCCCAGCCGAGGCGGCCATGAAACGGGTGGAAATAACTTTGGGCGTATTTCACTGAAACAGCGCTTGTCAAGCCGCGCGGCGCGATGCGCACACCGCGAACTGGTACCGGCGGGAAGAGGTAGGAATCAGCGCGGATCCGCCACGCGGCTTCATCCAGCGCCTTCCCGCACGCATACTGGCGCCACCATTCCGCCGCAGGGTGTCACTCAAGTCCGGGTTCGTCGGGATCACTTGAACCAGGAGCGGCGGGGAGTATTCCCTGCGCTCGAGATGCTCCGATGACCTTTCGCCCGGACGCGGCCGAAGTCGCTATGAAGTGGTTTCTCCGTCCTCTTCGTCGTTCCGAATCTGACGATCGCGGGGTAGGCCATAGGTCGCGCGGTAGGATTCGACGCTGCCGTGGATCATGGGGTTGTACGGTGGCCGCTTCACAAGGTCGACCGGACGACGCGCCGCCGAGCGTGCAGATCCGGGGACACGGGCAGCGGCAAAGCCCAGGCGTAGGAGGAACGCCTCAGGCGGCTGCCGCAGTTCCTTCACCAACGCATGAAACAGGAGACTCGGCGGTCGGGACGCGGACTTCTGCGGTCCCGCTGGCGGTGCTGCGGGCGGTCTCGTAGCGCGACGACGTGAGACCCTGTTCGTCAGAGGAAGATCTGGAAAAGGCCCCAGCGTCTCGACGTCCACGAGCGGCTCCTGGGCAACGGGCGACGGCCACGCCATTTCAGAAATGAACGGCGGGGGCTCCCCAGGATCGACCATGAGCTGATGCACAATCAGGTCTGTCGGGGTGAGCCGCTCGCTGGGAACCGTCCAGGGCGAAGGTAGAGCGCGTTTGGCGGTTGGGAGGTTCGCTGGGTTCTTTGCGCACTTGCCCTGGTGAGGGGGGAGCTTGTGCGGTTCGAACTTCAGGCCGCACCAGCGGCAGGGCGGGTCGGGGTTGTCGTCGCAGCGCTGCTTGTGCCGCCACATCGCCATGTGGTTCTTGCACGTCCAGCCGCAATGGGGACAATCTTCGGGCTGCGTGAGATCGCGCGGCAGCGCACATGCCATCTCAGGCATGTCCTACTTGTGGGCGAGAGGGGTCTTGAAACTCGCGCCCTGGATGAGAGATGGGCGCGCACGCCCGCGCTCCATTGGCTTTCTGCTTTGTCCTCTTTTTCCCGGGAGAGGAACGTTCCTGGCCCCGTGCTGGGAACGGTACTGGGTCCGAATGTTCATAATCCACCTGACGCACACTCGCTCAGAGACAAGTTTGGCATCCGCCCTTTCTTCTGCACGATGAGGAAGCGCGCGAGAGTGCTCCGGCGCTCGTGCGTCCACCCCCGCGAGCCAAGCGCCGCGGGCGGGAGTCGGTGTTGATTCGTCCGCCGACGATCGGCCGCTCCGGCGGCTGATTTCCTCCGCAGCGTTGGGCGCGGGTGCCCTGATCGACCCGACGAGAACCCCCACGCTCACGGAAGCTGATCACGATGATGCACTTCACGTACGCGCCCGAGCGGCAGCTTTCCCCCGCTCCGTGCGCAACCAACGTTCCTGCGCAGCGGAGTGACGCCGCTGCGGCAGCGATTGGAGGTTGACGCCACATGGCGAACCGTTCCATCGAAGGAGACGCGCTGCTGGCGGTCCTGACGCAGCAAGTGGACCGCCGCGGTCGATCCGCCCCCGTTCTCTTCCCCCCGCCGAACGTCGCATTTGAGCTCCTCGATCCGCAGGGGAAGGTCTGATGGCGCGGCATGTCGCGAAGTCCCGCCCGCCAGGGCTCCCCATTGCAGAAATGGCTTCCACCGCGGACCTCGGTGTCCATGCCGTCCACGCGCGCTTGGGCAGCGACGAGGACGCGCCCGAGATCCTCATCGAGCCCGGCCGCTTCAACCGCGCCGTGAAACTGGCAGAAAAGCGTGGGCAGATCATGCGGCAGCGCGACTTCTACCGCGTCCGCAGCCAAAGCGGCGGCGGGAGCTACATGGTCGAGGAACAAGGCCGCTTGTGGCTCTGCGAGTGCGCCGACGCGTCCCCGCTCCGCCCGTGCCAGCATGTCTTGGGCGTCCTCCTCTACCTTGACGTGCTGCCCTTCCCGCACGAGGTAGGGGAGCCCGTCAAGCCGCAGCCGGGTGGCGGGGTCGATTGGGCCGCCTATGTCAAGGCGGAGCGGTCGCTTGGCGAGCAGATGCCTCGTTTCGCGTGGCGCCTCTTCGAACAGCTACCTACACCGGAGCGCTTCGGCCGCGGCCGTCCGCCAATACCGCAGACCGACAGCCTGCTCTGCGCGCTGATGTGGAGCATCAGCCAGAAGAACGCGCGGCAAGAGCAAGCGACACGCGACCGTCTCTTCGAAGACGGACTGCTGAGTCGCACGGTCGCACCGAACGACGTGAGCCGAACGCTCGTGGACAAGGCGACCACACCGCTGCTGCAAGAAGCCCTACGGCGAAGCCGGGAGCCATTCGCCGCGGTTGACGCGGAATCCTCGCCCTTGACGCTGGACGTCATGGGAGACACCTTCGCCGTCGATTCAACCGGCTTCACGCCCTCCAGGCGCGGCCACTACAACACAAGCAAGCATGGGCCTTCAACGCCGCTGCCCTGGCTAAAGTGCCACCTGATGATCTCGACCAAGGCGCACTTAATCACGAGCGCGCGGATTACGAGCAGCCACGGCAAAGGAACCGGCGACTCATCGCAATTCGCCCCGCTCCTGACGGAAACGGCGGAAGAGTTCCCCGTTGGCGTAATCGTGGGCGACGGCGCGTATGCCAGCCGCGCAAACGTCACCGCGGTTCGGGACGTCGGCGCGAAGCCCTTCTTCCGCTTGGCGAAAAACACGATTTCAAAACAGCTTGGCGCACCTGGATGGGCGGACATGGTAGCGTTCTTCACGCTGCACCGCGCCGAGTTCGACCGCATCTATCACAGGCGGTCACTCGTGGAGAGCGTCAACAGCGCCATCAAGCGCCGCTTCGGAGAATCGTTGAGGAGCAGGACCGCCACGAGCCGCGTCAACGAGTTGCTGTGCAAGCTCCTGGCCTACAACCTCGTGGTCCTTGTGCAGCAGCTCCACTTCCTGCACGCAGAGGACGAGTGGTTGGACCGCATCCTCTGATGCGGCAGGACTTTCAAGCGGTACGAGCGATGCGGCTGCGTGGAAGGCGCGGACGAGGCGAAGGCGCTTCTGAAGGGCGTCGAGTGGTTCTATCATTGGGAAGACGAGCGGGGCGAGCGGCGGCGCTTGGAGGTGTGGTATCGCCTGCGCGTGGGCTCGCAGGCGCGGCGGCAGGTCGTCGTGCCGTGGAGCGATTTGGAGGCGAGCGTGCGTCGTCGCCTAGATGCTCTCGTGGCGTGGGTCATGCCGCAGCTTCCCAAGCCCGCATCCTACGAGATCATGGGCCGCCGTCACGAGCCGCGCCTGAGCTTCGACTACCTCTTCCTGCACGTTCACGGCGAGACAGACCACAAGGACCCCTTGACGGTGGGTTCCTGCGTGTGGACCGCACCGGGCAAGAACGACCCGCAGCGCGATCAATATTGGAGGGCGGACCAGCTCGCGGGAGAGGTTGAGGAAATCCGCCGCAGCCTCGTTCCCCTCGCGTGGCGCGTCGTCTTGGCCGATGTGGCCCAAACGCACGAGGTTCCGCCAAAGGAAGCCCGACCCTATCTTCCGCTGCTCGTGTACGTCGCCTATCGCGCCCCCACGGGGGAACGCCTCGCGCGAAGCATCACGGACTACCTTTCCGCGCGGGGGCTCTTGCCGTGGTTCGATCAGGAAGTCATCGGCACAGGCGATTCTCTCACCGAAGCGATGCGGCGCGGCATCATGGATTCCAGCGCGGCCGTCGTCATCTTCACCCCCGACTTCAAGGACGGGAAGAACCTGCGGCTGGAAATCGAGCAGATCAACGCGCGGCTGCAACGCGATTCCGACTTCAAGCTCATCCCGGTGCGCGTCGGCCTCAACCATGATGAGCTTCCGCCGCTGCACGGGAACCCCCGCTCGGAATACGTCCACGATGCCGATGATCCCAAGTTGACCGACGTCCTCGTTAACGTCCATCGCGGAATCCTTGGCATGGCCCGCAAGGAAGGCGAGGGAGGAGCCGAAGGCTCAATCGACGTTGCGGGTGCGCAACGATAGGACGCGCCGCTTGGTGGCGGCGGATCGGTGGAGGTCGCGGCAAACTACCCGCGACGTAAGCCCGGGCAGGGTGAAATCGAAAGCTTGACTCTCCCCGCTTGGGCTGCCGCGGTCTTGCAGGCGGACTTCTCGGAATCCACCTTCGGATTCGGCGTGGCACACGCGATCCAGCGCGTCGCTGACACCAGCAAGATGGGGCCACCCATCTTCCCCTCCCTGCGGCAGGAGAAACGCCTCGGCTTCGACGTGGCCTTCCCCGGCCTTCACTTGTTCCTTCAGTTCAAGCTAAGCCAACGCATGACGCGGGCGAACGCACTCCAATGGAAAAGCCACTGGAACAAGGAATACCTCCGCTTCGACCTGCGCCACAAGTCGCCCCGCGACTCGCAGCACAACCTCCTCGCGCGCTTCAGCGCGTCGTTTCCTTACTTCATCGTCCGCTACTGCGCACCCCTGTTCGTCTCAGGACGCGACTTCACGACGTACCACGTCCGCCGGACTCTGTTGGAAAACTGCCTGTGGCTCGACCCCGCCCGCCTCGGGACGCTGAAGGACCGTGATCGGCATTGCGTGACGTTCCTCCGCGACGCCTCCGGCGTGACCTACCACCGGCACTCGGAAGAAGAAACGGGCGGACGAGCCGCCTTCGCGGAAGAGGACTTGCGGGGCGCCATCGCACAGCACACTGAAACGCACCCGCTGGAGCGCCGCCGCATCGACGCAAGCGAAATCCGGCGCGTCCACGGTACGCTTCTTCAGATGGCGCAGGAGCGGTATCACCAGCTCGCAGAAACGGGCACGCGAGCCGAGCGGAAAATGGCAACCGAACGCCTCTCAGTCTTGGGCGAGCCTCGGACGGACGTGAAGCCGCGGGAGCTTGTGGAACGGATTTCGCTCCTGGCGAGCGTGGAGCTTGGCGCCGAGTGGATCATCCTCCCCGACACCGGGGAAGCTTAGGGGTGATTCGGTCGCCGGGCAGCCGACCGCTTGCCCCCAAGCAGGCTTTTAGACCCGATGTTTTCCCTTCTGCGTCGTGGCGAGCGCGGAGGCGCGGGTATCCACTGAGTCCGGGCGAGCGCACGCCCACGCCGTCAGCATCCTGGCGCGCGAAGCCGTCGCCCTGGCGCGCGAAATCCAGCACGGCCTTCCCCACCCCGACCCCGCCGTGGAGCACGCCGCCGCCCTCGCCCGTGAGACGGCCGCGACCCTGGAAGTCCTCTGCCAAGGCCCCGCCTGCCCCTCCGAAGCGTACCGGGAAGCCTAGCCGCGATCAGCGCCGCCAGCGTCGCCTTGGCCGTCGCCAAGCAGGCCCTCGCGGACCAACGCAACCCGCCCCCGACGCCGACCTGCCGGCTTCAGGTGGAATAGCCCCCGGCGCGCCGCCCCCTGGGGGCACCCATGAACCTTTCCACTCCATCGGGGCTTTCGGGTCAGCCCGGCGTTTTTCGGGTCGGCGGTGAGTTTAGGGTCAGAGCCAGACGCGCAGGAGAATGCTTATGGCCGCCCCAGGTTACTCCGCGGCCCCGGAGGCTGCTCCATGCGCCTGATCGTCCTCGTCGTCGCGGCGCTGCTCACCCTCCCCGCCATCGGCAGCATCGGCCCGCAGGCGCGCCCCGCGCAGAAGGACGACCCCTTGGCCGACGTCCCGGATGGCGAGCTGATCCGCCTCCTCGCGCTGCACGAAGGCATCCAGGCCCGCCACGAGCCCCCCGCCCTCGTTCCTCCCGGCGCCACCGTCGCCTCCCTGGGCGCCAAGCTCGCAAGCCGCGTCGGCATCCCCGAGACGCCCGCCGACTTCGCCGGCTTCGCCACGCTCGACCCGCGCGTCGCGGGCCCGCTCCTCGCCGGCCTCGCGGGCGTCGACCGCGCCTGGGACCTCCGCGACCTCGCCTTCGCCAAGCTCACCCGCGCCCAGCAGGTCCGCCTCGAAGACCTCGCCCTCGCCCACCAATTCGACAGCGAAGAATACGCCCAGCTCGACGCCCAGGTCGACAAGGCCGCCCTCATCGACAGCGCCATCGTCCTCGCCGACACCCTCGAAGGCATCGTCATCCCCGAACTGAAGGCCGCCATCGACGCCGGCGCCTGGCCCACCACCCCCCTCGCCGACCCCGGCGTCCAAGGCATCGGCATCCTGCGCCTCGGCGGCGCAGCAGGCGGTGAGACCGAGACCGTCGACCGCGTCCTCCAGATGGACCCCCACGGCGGCGACACCTACCTCAACAACGCCGGCGGCACCACCTTCTACAAATATCTCAACGCGCTGGGCACCCAGCTAACACCCGGGATCCTCGTCTCCGCGAGCGTGCACTTCGAAGGGCATGACGTGTTCCGGGCGCAGAATCTGTACACAACCACCTGCTGCCCATCGCAAGGTGGTGCGCTGGCGGGGCCGGCGATGCTTCTGGATTTGGGCGGAGAGAGCTCATATTCGTGTGGTCAGTACTGCCAGGGCGGCTCGGGGCAGGGCCCCGCAGTGCTGCGGATCTATCAAGGAAATGCGTCATTCGTAGTCGGGCCGTTCAGCGCTGGCGGCGCGGCTGGCCCGAGTCTATCCCCTGTTGCCGGGAATATCGGAATTCTAAGGCATGACCGAGGAATGACGACGCTAGACACCGATTCCGAATCCGCTGGCTGGGCGGGGGCTCCAGGCGCGATCGGACTGCTCTGGCTGGGCACCGGCGAGAAGTCCTACAAGATGCGCTTCGACAACTATGACCTCCTCGGGTATAGTGCAGCAGGTGGAGATGGCTGGCTTTTGGACGAGGGCTCAGGCCCAGCCGTGTTCGTTGATGGGGAAGGTGCCCCATTCAATATTCGCTGTCAGGACTGCATCATGCGCAACGGCGCCCCCTCTCCCATCGATGGTACCGTCCATGGCATCTTTTCTGACAACAGCGGTGGGCTCGGCGAGCTCCTCCAAATCGGCTATCTCAACTAACACGGCCTGAGGCCCCAAGGGCCGCGATCGCACCTTTGATCCGTTACCGGACCCATCGGGGAGCCATTGGCGGCTTCGTTTGTCCTGGAGTCTGTTATCGTAGCGATGATCATGATCGGCAGCGTCGTCTACGTCTCGACGCTGGATGCTCCCGTGAATCGCGAGGAGGCCATCGACGCCGATCTTCGGCAGGCTGCCATCGACTTCCTGAATACAGCGAACGACGAGCCCCTCCCCCCGTCCGCATGCGGGGGCTCGACCAATCTTGAGCAACTCGTGATAGACGGTTTCCGCGGGAACGACAAGGCCTGGGATGCTCGGCGCGACCTCTTCTTCGCCAAGGGTGTCGACGCCGATATGTATCTCGACAACGGCTACGGGCTGTATCCGCTTCACGCACGCGGGGATTTCATGGGGACTACAGCGGACGTCACAGTCCAGCCCAATTTCTCGTATGTCTTTCACACGCCTCAATATGATCCTCTTACTGGAACAGAGAATTTCCGATCGCGGGAAGCGACCATCATGCACTCGAAATTGGCGCGCATTTCGGGTGACGCCGGGCTGACTACTGTGCTATCTTCAAATGCGGCCGGTATCACAATGGAAGTTAGTGCTGCGTTTCCCATCGCTGTCAATCGAAGCTCGACTGGGGTTTCGGCCTTGGATTGGCTGGACTATCAAGGCTCGCCTAGGTCAATCCTCGGGGCATCTGCAGGATCGGCGTCCACCCTTTACCTCAGGGCACGGCCCGGCCCGTCGAATGTCATTCCAGCGGGATCGACAGTCCGGCTCTCGCTTTTTCCTGGGTGGCGCGCGGAGCCAACGGCAGCTGCTGGATGGCGCGTGGATGTAGCAAATGGAGAGCCGTCATTTGTCGCAACGGACGACCTCGTCGGATCGCACGTTATGAAAGTCGAGGTCGTCGCCCCCTCCACCCCCCTTCACCCCTTCGACGTCATCCGCGCGCAGGCTTACAACAGCAGCTTCGCGCATGCGGATCTGGTCGTGCAGTATCAGGTGAGCACAGACTCGACCCTCCCCAGACAGCTCTACCTGACGACGCCGTATCCGGTCTTCCGGGGGCAGGATGCAGATTTCGCGGTGACGCTCGCGAACGGCGCGGAGAACGTGACGGCGCGGAACGTGACGATCGCGATCCCGGGCGGGTACGATGCGGCGCACAATGGGAGCCGCGGGGCGGAGCTGTTCAACGACACGGTGTGGGATGCGGGGGCGGGCGCGTGGGTGCCGCGGACGATCGACTCGGGGGACGGCGGCGTCTGGACGGTGTGGGACAAGCGCCATGCGTCGTGGTCGGGCGTGCGCGAGGTGGCGCCCTTCGAGGCGCAGGCGTGGTCGGTGAGCCTGCCGATCACGGACGCGCCGGAGGTCGTCACGTCGGTGGACGCGACGTTCCACGCGCTGCCGGGCGTGAACGTGACGTTTCCCAACGGGTTCAGCGAGGGCGCGACGCAGTGGGGCGCGGTGCCGGGGCTCGTGTCGCTCGACGTGCCCAACGAGACGGTCGACGCGCTCGCGGCGCCGCCCCGCGGGAACGCGGACGGCTATCCGCACGACGCGGGCGCGACGTCGGGCGCGTTCACGCTGCGCTCGACGGCCTCTCGCGCGCCGCCCGCGCTCTCGGGCTCGTACGGGCTCGCGGCCGCGGATCCGCACGCGGCGCAGACGGAGTCGAGCCTGGCGAACTCGACGTTCGGCGTCTCCTCGCACGTGGCGCGGCTGGGCACGGACGTGACGCTCTCGGGCGACGTGCAGAGCCTCGTCTCGTCGCTGCCGCCCGAGGCGCTGGGCAGCGCGCGGCTCGGCCTCGACCTCTACGCGCCCCCGAGCCTGGGCTGCGCGCCCACGGCCAGCTTCGCGTGGAACGTCAACACGCTCCCCGCGCCGCAGGTCAACGACCTCGCCGTCTGGCATGCGGGCGGCGCGGCCGGTGATATCGTCTTCGTGGCGTCGAACGACAGCACGGTCTATGAGGTCCTGCCGGGCGGCGCGCCGGGCTGGAAGCTCCAGCCGCCCGCGGCGCCCGCGCGCCTGGCGCTGGACGCGGTCGCGGGGCGCGAGGTGCTCTTCGTGGCCGACCAGGGCGGCGCGCTGAGCGCCTACGACGCGGCGGACGCGACCCCGCTCTGGACGACGCGCATCGGCACGGGCGCCCCACAACCGCCCCTGCCCAACGCGACCACGGGCGTGCTGCTCGCCGCGGCCGGCCCGACGATCGCGCGCCTCGACGAGGCCACCGGCGCGATCCTGGCAGCCGGCGCGAGCGCGGCGCCGCTCCTGGACCAGATCGCGCTCGGGCCCGACGGGGGCGCGTTCGCGCTCTCGACCGACCCGACGCGCGGCATCTCCACGCTGGAGCGCCTCGACGCGAGCCTCGTCGCGCGGGCCAGCGCGCGGGTCGACGGCGCGGGCTTCGCCGTGGGCTCGGCGGGTGTGCTATCACTGGGCGCGGTCGGCTCGGGATCGTCCCTGGGCTCGCTCGCGGTCACGCTCCTCGATCCCCAGACGCTCGCGCCCCTGCCGCCCACGGGCGCCGAGGTGCCGCTGCCCTGGCGCGCGGTGGCGGGCGACGCGACGGGCGACGGCGTGCCCGACCTCGTCGTGGCGGCCAACGACGGCCAGCTCGACGCCATCGACGGCGCGACGGGACGCGAGGCATGGCGGCTGGAGACGAACGCGCTGCGCGGATCGCTCCTGGGCGAGGGGCCGCTCTCGGGGCAGTACGGCGGAGGCTCGGGCGGGCTGCCCTGGCCCACCGAATGCGTCGTCGGGTTCCGCGCCTTCAGCGTCAGCGAATCCCAGGCCACGGGCTGCGTGGGCATGCAGGTGGACGAGCTCGCCTTCCAACCGCTGCTGACCGTCGCGGCGCGCGGCCACACGCTCTACGTCGTCGGAAGCGAATCGAGCAACCAGGCCATCGCGCTCCTCCTCGACGCCCACGGCAACGTCTCGTGGCGCAAGGGCACCACGTCGGGCTTCGTCACGACGGCAGGCCTCCTCGACGCGTACGCGGGGACCGAAGCCACGCTCCTGGGCGTGCAGGACGGCACGGTCGACGCCTACGCCGACACGCCCGACGCCGCCACGCTCCTCGCCGCGCACCCGAGCAGCGCGGTGGGCTCGTTCGTCTTCCCGCTCCACGTGCCCGCCGGCGCGGCCTTCGGCACGCACCTCGTCACCGCCACGCTCACCTGGCAGGACGCAGGCGGGACGCCGCACCGCGCGCAGATGCTCGACTGGTTCGACGTCGTGGACCCGCAAGGGAACCCGGTCGACGAGCCCTTCTACCGCGTCGCGCTCGTGCTGGCGGACCGCGCCCACGCAGGCTAGAACAACGTCGCCTGCGCCGTCTTGCGCGTGACCTCGCCGGGGATCTCGACCGGGTAGATGCCGGTGAGGCAGCCGGTGCAGAGGTTGCGGGGCTCGTGGCCGATGGCGGTCTGGAGGCCGTCGAGCGAGATGTAGCTGAGCGAGTCGGCGCCGATGAGCTTGCGGATCTCGTCGATGCTGTGGTTGGCGGCGACGAGTTGGGTGCGCGTGTTCATGTCGATGCCGAGGTAGCAGGGCGACTTGATCGGCGGGGAGCCGATGCGGACGTGGACTTCGGCGGCGCCTGCGTCGCGCAGCATCTGGACGATGCGGCGCATGGTGGTGCCGCGGACGATGCTGTCATCGACGAGGACGACGCGTCGGCCGCTGACGACGGCGCTGACGGGGTTGAGCTTCATGCGCACGCCCATGTCGCGGGCCTGCTGGCTGGGCATGATGAAGGTGCGGTGGACGTAGCGGTTCTTCATCAGGCCTTCGGCGAAGGGGATGCCGGAGGCGCGGCTGTAGCCGAGGGCGTGGGTGCGTCCGGAGTCGGGGACGGGGACGACGACGTCGGCGTCGGCGGGCGCTTCCTTGGCGAGGAGCTCGCCGATCTTGGTGCGCACGTCGTGGACGGGGCGCTGGTCGATGACGCTGTCCGCGCGCGCGAAGTAGACGTACTCGAACATGCAGTGGGCGACCTCGTGCTGGTTGAGGTCGGGGTAGGACTTGACGCCCTGGGCGGAGATCTCGAGGATCTCGCCGGGCTTCACGTCGCGGACGAGCTTGGCGTCGAGGATGTTGAGCGCGGTGCTTTCGGAGGCGACGACCCAGCCGTTGCCGTCGCGCAGCTCGCCGTAGCAGAGGGGCTTGATGGCGAGCGGGTCGCGCACCGCGTAGACCTTCTCGCCGAGCAGGATGACGAAGCAGTACGAGCCGGTGAGGTGCTTCATCACGCTGCGGATGGCGCGCGGCACGTTCTCGGTCTGGGTCAGCTCGTTGGCGAGGAGGCGCACGGCGACCTCGGTGTCGTTGGTGGTGAGGAACGCCCATCCCTTGGCCTTGAGGTCCTCGCGCAGGACGGCGCTGTTGACGACGTCGCCGTTGTGGGCGAGGGCGAGGGTGCCGCGTTGGCCTTCGACGACGACGGGCTGCGCGTTGTCGAGGTGGCTTCCGCCGGTGGTCGCGTAGCGCACGTGGCCGATGCCGACGTGGCCGGTCAGCTCGGCGAGCGTCTCGGGGGCGAAGATGGCGTCGACGAGGCCCATGGCCTTGCGGGTGCGCGTGGCGCCCCCGTCGTGGACGCTGATGCCGCCGGATTCCTGGCCGCGGTGCTGGAGCGCGTGCAGCCCGTAGTAGAGAAGGGGCGCGGCGGGGACCTTGGCGGCGACGCCCACGACGCCACACTTGTCCTGGAAGACCTCCTCGCCGTCGGCAAGCTCGGGGTCCAATCAGTGCCCTCGGCGGCCCATGTCCGCTTCCCCTATAAAAAGCGGGGGGCGGCCCCTCGGGGCAGGCGAACCGCTTTTATAGAAGTCCTCGTTTAGGGGCGCTCGGTGAGCCCGGTGACGCCCCCCGAGGATCCCTTCGACGCCTGGCGCAAGCGCGGCCTCAACCCGCGCGACCTGCCGGCCTTCTTCGCGGAGTTCGAGAAGGAGTTCCCGGACTTCTTCCGCGACTTCGAGCGCGAGTTCGCGCGCATGTCCGGCATGATGGAGCGTGTCATGGAGGACGCGATGAAGCACGCGAGCAGCCCCCGGCGCGGGGAGCCCTTCGTCTACGGCTTCAGCATGCGCGTGGGCTCGGACGGCGTCCCGCACCTGACCCCCTTCGGCTCGGCGATCAACCAGACGCCGATCACGCCCGAGGGCGGCGAGATCGACGCGACCGCGCTCCCCGCCGCCCGCGAGCCGTTGAGCGACGTCATCGAGTCGGACGACGAGATCACCGTCACGGTCGAGCTGCCCGGCGCCGAGAAGCAGGACCTCCAGCTCCACGTCGCGGAGGACCTCGTCACGGTGAAGGCGGAGAAGGGCCGGCGCTACGCCGCCCGCATCAAGCTACCCGCGCTGGTCGAGCCAAGCTCGGCCAAGGCCACGTTCAAGAACAGCATCCTGGACCTGGTGCTGCGCAAGAAGCCCTCGCAGACCGCGGGGGCGAAGGTCCACATCGAGTAACATTCGCAAGGTGAACGAACATGCAGGGCAACCAGCCGATCATCATCATGAAGGAAGGCACGACGCGGACGAAGGGCCGCACCGCGCAGAGCAACAACATCCTCGCGGCGAAGGCCGTGGCGGAGGCCGTGCGCAGCACGCTCGGCCCGAAGGGCATGGACAAGATGCTCGTGGACAGCATGGGCGACGTCGTCATCACGAACGACGGCGCGACCATCCTGAAGGAGATCGACGTCGCGCACCCCGCGGCGAAGATGATCATCGAGGTCGCCAAGACCCAGGAGAACGAGGTCGGCGACGGCACCACGACCAGCGTCGTCCTCGCGGGCGAGCTGCTCCGCCAGGCTGAGGACCTCATCGAGGACGTCCACCCCACGATCATCACGCAGGGCTACCGCATGGCGGTGGGCAAGGCGCTCGAGATCCTCAAGGGCATCGCCCACACCATCAAGCCCAACGACAAGGACATGCTCCTGCGCATCGCGCGCACGTCCATGGCCAGCAAGGGCGCGTCGGCGTACAGCGACGTGCTCGCGGACGTCACCGTGCGCGCGGTCCAGGCGGTCGCGGAGCATGGCGCGGACGGCAAGTGGGTCGTCGACAAGGACGCCATCAAGATCGAGAAGAAGACCGGCGGCTCCGTCCAGGACACCGAGCTGGTCCTGGGCGTCGTGCTCGACAAGGAGCGCGCCCACACGCGCATGCCCAAGACCGTGCGCAACGCCAAGGTCGCCCTCCTCAACGCCGCGCTGGAGATCAAGAAGACCGAGGTCGACGCGAACATCGAGATCACGGAGCCCAGCCAGTTCCAGGCCTTCCTCGACGAGGAGGAGCGCACGATCCGCAAGTTCGTCGAGTACGTCAAGAACAGCGGCGCCAACGTCGTCTTCACCCAGAAGGGCGTCGACGACCTCGCGCAGCACTTCCTCGCCAAGGAGAGCATCTTCGCCGTGAAGAGCGTCGCGGAGAAGGACATGAAGAAGCTCGCCCGCGCCACCGGCGCCAAGATCGTCAGCAACGTCAAGGAGCTCACCAAGGACGACCTGGGCCAGGCGGGCCTCGTCGAGCAGCGCAAGATCGGCGACGACGAGCTGACCTTCATCACCGAGTGCCCCTCGGCGAAGGCCGTCACCATCCTCTGCCGCGGCGGCACCGAGCACGTCATCGACGAGGTCGAGCGCACCCTCGACGACGCGATCGGCGTGGTCACCACCGCGATCAAGGACGGCCAGTTCGTCGTGGGCGCCGGCGCCCCCGAGATCGAGGTCGCCCTGCACCTGCGCAAGTACGCCGCCACCGTGGGCGGCCGCGAGCAGCTCGCCATCGAGGCGTTCGCCGACGCCGTCGAGATCATCCCGCGCACCCTCGCCGAGAACGCGGGCCTCGACGCCATCAACGCGCTCGTGGACCTCCGCAGCGCCCACGAGAAGGGCCAGAAGCACGCGGGCATCAACCTCGACAGCGGCAAGGTCGAGGACATGCTCGCCCACAACGTCATCGAGCCCCTCCGCGTCAAGACGCAGGCCCTCCAGAGCGCGACCGAGGTCGCCACCATGATCCTGCGCATCGACGACGTCATCGCCGCCAAGGAGTTCGAAGCTCCGAAGGGTGGCGGTGGCGGCGAGGACATGGACTTCTGAGACGCGCGCCGCGGCGCCGCGTCGAAGAAGTCCATGTGAGGCCGATCCCGACGGCGGCTTCAGCCGCCGGAGAGGCTTCGGCCGAAACATGGACTTCTGAGGCCCCGCGCAGCATAGGCTCGGGCCGCTCCGCGGCCCTTCCCTTTCTTTTCGCATACTATTGTCGGGTTACTGTTAAGTCCGGGCGCCAAGGTGCTCAAGTTCGTGCGCGGGGGTCGAAGGGGCGTGAGTCGACGGTTCCTCCTCTTCGCGGTCCTCGCGCTGCTCGTGGCGCCCGGATGCCTCTCCTCCCCGGCGCCCCCGCCGCCTCCCCAGGGGACCGTGGCCGCGCCGCACGTGGGCGACCGCTTCGAATACGCCCGCGGCGACAACTCCGAGCCCACCACCGCCTACGCGTGGGAGGAGCCCAAGACGATCTCCGACGCGTGGGGCGTGCCCGTGCGGGTCGACGTGCTCTCGGTCCTGTCCAGCAACTGGAAGGGAAACGCCATGCGCGCGGACTTCCTGGGCGGCCGCGGCGTGCTGGTCGCCACCGAGCGCGAGGGGACCGTCTACCGCGGCTCGGGACCGCACGACATCGACCGGGACTACGACGCATGGTCCGGCGTCTACGGCATCGTCCGCGAGGGATCGTGCGCGCTCCGCAACCCGTGGCAGGGCCACCCCCTGGCCGGCCTCGACGGCGCCGCGCTGACGTGCGTGGTCGACGGCATCGCCAACGGCACGCTCCGCCTCGCCGGGGTCGACGCGCTCAACGGCCAGGCGCTCTGGCACTTCCGCATCCTCCAGGACGACCGGGAGCTTGCGGCCGTCTGGCTCGCGGAGGACGACCCGTATCCCGTGGTGCTGAACGGCTGCGCGCCGAGCCTCGCGGAAGCCTGCGCCCTCCCCACGGCGCTCCGCCACGGCCTGGTCCAGATCCGGTTCACGCGCGGCGGGGGCGGGCCGCTTTCCGCGCCGCAGCCCGACCCGGCGGACCCGGCGCCGCCGCCCCGGCCGCTCGTGGACGACGCGCCCGGCGACTCCGGCTTCGCCAACTTCTCCCTGGGCGAGGCGGCCGCGGCCATCCGCGCCGACGTCTCGCTGACGCAGTTCCAGGCCTGGCTCTCCGGCCATCCGGACGCCTACCTCGTGGGCGCCGCGTGGAACCGCGCCGAGCCCAGCCTCGGAGGCGCCTCCCTTCCGGCCGACCTTGCCCACGTCGAGACGTGGCGCCTGACCTGGATCGCCTCCGACCAGACCAACTGGACGATCCAGAGCAGCAAGAGCGTGGGGTGCCCCGTCGAGCTGCCCGGCGCGCATTGCGGCGTCGCCAACGAGCAGTCGTCGCCGCTCTGGTCCGACCTCGCCTACCTGGACGCGCGCCCCAGCGCCGCCGTCGACCTGGCGTGGTTCTTCGCCCAGGCGCGCGCGGCGCAGACGCCCGGAAGCCACGTCGCGAGCCTGAGCTATCGTTTCACGAGCGGCCACCGCTCCGGCGAGCCCCCCGTCCTGTGGCCCACCGTGCAGGTGGCCACGCTCCCCGACCCCGCCGCGACGCCGCTCGGGCAGGGCTTCGGCTGGGTCAACAACGGGTGGTACGACCTGGGCAGCGGCGCCCTGCGGACCTGGAGCGGGCCGGAGGACGACGCCATCGGCTCCCCCTCGGGCGCCGCCCCGACGCACCTCGCGCAGCAGGCCCTGCCGCCGGCCGACGCGCCGCTCTTGGTCGCCGCGGAGCGGTCGGTCCTCCTCGTGGGCGGCCTCGGCCTCGTGGTCGGCCTGCTGTCCTGGAGCGCCCCCCGCGCCCCCGCCCTCTTCGCCGCGCTCTACACGCGCATGACGCGCTCCTCCGCCCTCGACCATCCGCGCCGCGCGGCGATCCATGCGCTCGTGCGGGCGGAGCCGGGCATCGCGACGGGCGAGATCGCGCTCCGTCTCCACGCGGGCGAGGGGGCGACGCGGCACCACCTCGACGTGCTGCGGCGCATGGGCATCCTCACGAGCCTCGTGGCCGGCGGCAGCGTGCGCTGGTTCGTCGCGGGCGCGCTGGAGCGTTCGCGCATGGCGCGCGAGGCGGTACTGGCGGGCGAGGGGGCGGAGGCGCGGGCGTTGCGGCTCATCGAGCGCGCGCCCGGCGTCCACGCGGCGCAATTGGCGCGCGAGCTTGGCGTCTCGCGGCCCGCGGTGCACCTGACGTTGCGGAGGCTCGGGCAGAAGGGGCTCGTCCGCGAGGAAGATCAAGGGGCGCGGCGCGCGCTCTTCCCGGCCGTGGAGCCCTACGGCTCCGGCTCCTCGGTGTCCTCGGTCCCCTGACGAAGGTCCCAGGCGAAGACGGGGCGCTCGGGAAGCGGGCGTTCGACCTCACGCACGGGCGCCGGGGACTTGGGCCGGGGCATGGGGGTGAGTCCGCCCTGCCCATGCAAATCCCTTCCCTCAGTTTCGGGCCCGCCTCCCTGGGCGGACCTCCGGAGGAGGGTCAAGCCACCCTGCGCGCTGGTGGCCGTCATGGCCGATCCCGAAGAGACGAGCCGCGCCATCCTCTACCTGCTCTACGAAGGGCACACGCACGAGGAGATCCTCGCGCTCCATCCCACGCTGACGCGCGACGACATCGCGCGGGCCGCGGGCGAGGGGCTCGCGGCGCTGGAGACGCAGGGGCTCGCGCGGGTGGAGTCGCGCGCCGAGCGCATCGCGCGCCTGCGCGTCACGCACCCCAACGCGTACGCGCCCTGGAGCGCGGAGGAGGACGCGCGCCTGCTCGCCCTCGCGGCGGAGGATCGGACGATCCGCCAGATGGCGGCGGAGCTGGGCCGGCACGCGGGGGCGATCCGGGCGCGGCTCGAAAAGCTTCAGCCGTAGGGCGCCAGCGCCGCGCCCCCGAGAAGGCTCGGCCCGGCGGTCACGACGGCGACCTTGAGGTCGTCGCCGTGCGAGGCGTCGGCGCTCGCGCACTTGTCGCAGCCGTCCGCGTAGACGACGTAGACGCGCCCGTCGCGCTGCGCCATGCCCAGGAAGTCGCCCAGGTTGCGGCAGGCGTTCTCGCCGCCGCTCTGCCAGATGCAGCCGATCTGCACGGGGTCGTCGGCGGGCGTGACGCGCAGCGAGGAGATCGTGGGGTTGGCGTCCGTGGCCGAGGTGAGGAACGTGACGTAGAGGTGCCAGACCGCGTCGGCCGGCGCCTCCTGCGCGGCCTTGCCGGGCCAGCCGCTCGTGTCGGCGGTCGTGCCGAGGTAGGCGATCGCCACGCGCCCCGCGTCGCCCGCGACGAGCGCGCTGAAGGCCGTGCTGTTGACGCCGGGCGCCGAGACGACGACGGGCTTCGACCAGGTGGCGCCTTCGTCCGTGGAGCGCGTGAGGTACATGCGCCCGTCCTTGCCGCCGAACGCGACGTAGGCGTTGCCCGCGCCGTCCACGCCCGCGCCCGGGTTGGGCTCGTAGGGGTTCGACGTGCCCACGAGGCCCTGCCCCTGCGGCTCGCCGGCGCCCAGGGTGCCCGCCTCGGTGATGGCCGCGACCTTCCACGTCTGGCCCGCGTCCTTGGAGACCGCGACGTGCATGCCGTCGCAGCGCGGGATGGGGACGAAGACCGTGCCGTCGGGCGCCGCGGCGGGCGCGCCGTTGAGCCCGTCCTCGCAGCCATCCGCCGGGAGCACCTGCGTGCCGAGGCTCCACGTCGTGCCGCCATCCAGGCTCACGTCGACGAACGTCCCGTCCTGGCCGATGGGCAGCGGCGTGCTCCGGAAGCTGTTGTAGCTGTAGTAGACCACGTCGGGGTAGCCGCTGGTGCTCACACCCTTGGGTGGCGGGCCGGTGACGAGGCTCTGGTGGTCGTGCCCGGGGAGGCCGCAGCCGCCCGCGGGGTTCCAGGTCCACGACTTGGCGCCATCGTCGCTCCACATCAGGTTCGAGCAGACGACGTTGTCGGGGGCGCTGAAGATGCGGTCGGTGCGCGGGTCGACCCAGACGTAGGGGTCGAGGTCGGGGCGCGGCCGCGGGTCGGCGACGTTGGCCCACGTCTTGCCCTGGTCGCCGCTCTTCCAGACCTGCGCGCCCCCGCCGGTCGCGTAGATGCTGCCATCCTTCGTGACGCCGATCGTGGGCTCCGAGCCGGTGGCGGGGACGTCGAGGATGCGGGCCGCGAGGGCCGGGGCGGCGGGCGCGCCGGTGGAGGCGGATTGGAGCTGCGAGGCGGGCGTTACGCATCCCGCCACGAGGGCGAGAAGGAGGGCGAGGGCCAGGGCGAGGCGCATGCGCCGGGAGCCGGCGAGGTGGCTAAGGCGATTCTGGTCCGACCCTTGTCATGGCAGCAGGAAGAACGCCGTGCCCAGGATCAGGTAGACCATGAGGAGCAGCGCGCCCTCGAACCAGTTGCTCTCCCCGTCGTAGGCCACGAGGTTGAGCACGAGCACGCTGGCGCCCATCGCGACGACCTCCAGGAGCGGGAAGGCGAGGGAGAGCGGCTGCGCGAAGGGCTGGCTGAGGAACACCAGGAGCGGCGCGACGAAGAGCGCGATCTGGATGCTGCTCGCGGTGGCGACCTGGAGGGAGGCGTTCATGCGGTTCTTCCACGCCAGCGAGACGGCGCTCCAGTGCTCGGCGGCGTTGGCGACGATCGCGAGCACGATGGCGCCCACGAAGAGGTCGGTCCAGCCCAGCTCGCGCGCTGCGTCCGAGATGGTGTCGGTGAGCGCCGCCGCCGCGAAGGCCGCGGCGATCGTCGCGAGCGCCAGGACCACGAGCGCCTTGCGCAGGCTCCAGACGCTGCGCTGCGCGTGCGTGTGCGTGCCGGGCGCGTGGATCACCGAGGGGCCGTGCGACGCCGCGGCCGCCTCGGTGCCCGGCTCGAAGAGGTGGCGGTGCGTGCGCAGGCTGAACACGAGGCCCAGGCCGTAGGTCACGAGGAGCCCGACGCTCAGGACGATGCTCAGGCGGTTGACGTCGACCGGGTGGTCCTTCACGAGGATCGGCGCGAAGGCGGGCACGAAGAGCGCCAGCACCGCGAGGAAGAGCAGCGTGGCCTGCACGTTGGCCGCCTTGCCCCCGAACGTCTGCGTGCGGTGCTTGAGGCCCCCGGCGAGCATCGCGGTGCCCAGCACGAGAAGGATGTTGGCGAGGATCGAGCCCGTGATCTCGGCCTGCACGACGCGCGGCAGCCCCTTCGCCAGCGCGAGGTAGCCGATGAGCAGCTCGACCGAGTTTGATAGCGTGGCGAGGACGACGCTTCCCAGGCCGTGGCCCAGGCGCATGGCGAGCGCCTCGGTGGAGAGGCCGATCACGTAGGCGAGGGGGACGAGCGCGAGGCCGCTGGCGAGGAACGCGAGCGTGGGGTGCCCGGCGCGCGCGGCCCAGAGCCCCACCGGAAGCCCCGCGAGCAGGAGGTAGAGGGCGTGCACGGCGCGGACGCGGCGCGGCGGCGAGGGCTCCACCTCGCGCGCGGAGACCTCGACCACCTGGGGCACGCGTGCGCGACGGGCGGCGCGCGAATGAAGCTATTCCGAGACGGGCGACCCCAATGGTCTTATAGGGGAGCGGGGATCGGCCCTTCCTCGGGTGCTGCCATGGCCACGAAGAAGTCTGCTCCCCACGTCGAGGAGAAGTTCATGCGCTTCGAGCGGGCCCGCATCATCGGCGCCCGCGCGCTCCAGATCGCCATGGGCGCTCCGGTCATCCTGAACGTCGAGCGCGGCTTCCTCGACCCCGTCTCCCTCGCGGAGCGCGAGTTCAAGGAGGGCCTGATCCCGATCACCGTGATCCGGCCCACGCACATGACGCCGCGCCGCAAGAAGCCGACCATCACGGTCACGCCCAAGTTCATGCGCACCAAGAGCGCCTGATCGCGCATCGGCGTCGGCTCCTGCTATCGAAAAGGGACGGAGCAGAGCCCCCGGGTCGGGTTATGGGACGAACCGACCGACGCATCATGGAGGAACCCGCCTTGCGGACGGGTGGATACGGTCAGAGCGGCGAGTGATTGGCTCGCGGAGCCCTGCTCCGGGATTCGTGTGGCGCTCTCGCCTATTTCTACGTTTCAGCGGAGACGTGGGGCGCCACGGCACCTGCCGACAAGCGCCGGTGTGGTCGCTCACCTGGAATCGGGGGCTGACGAAGCCTTGGCCGCCTTTCGCGCGCGCCAAAGCTGCCAACCGGCCACGGCCAGCGCCGCGGGGACCAGGAAGGCGACCATCGCCGCGTCGTTGTCCGTCAGCCAGCCGTAGACCGGCGTGACCTGCGGGATGCCGCCGTGGCTGCACACGCCATAGTCGGGCGCGAGCGTGTTGGTCTGCGTGTAGACGAGGACGTTCGCGTAGTAGCAGACCGTGTAGTCGCTCACCGGATAGAACGGGACGACGCCGCCCGTCATCATGTCCATGACGAGGTGGCTGGCGAGGTAGACCAGCGCGATGCCCCACCACTGCGCGCGGTCGCGGCGGCCGGCGCGCCAGTCCCAGACGAGGAGCGCGACGAAGGGCACGAGGACGAACACGTTGGTGAACGTCGCGCGGTGGAAGCCGAGGAAGTAGTCCAGGTCCGGCAGGAACGTCAGGGGCCAGAGGATCCAGACCTTGCGCGCGTCGAGCCGGCGCAGCGCGAGCAGGAAGAGCAGCGGGACCGCGCCGTGGACGACTGCGCTTGGCATCGCCTACGCTCCGAGCTCCAGCACGTCGTGGTAGTCCATGAAGGCCGCCTGCAACGTGCCCGCGTCGAGCCCCGCGTCGAGCACGGCCTCCACGAGCCGCGCGCGCAGCCGGCGCCTGGTCTCCTCGTTGAGCAGCGCGGCGTTGTGCGCCATCGCCAGCGGGCTCGGATAGCCCGGGTACGCCGGGTGGCCCGAGAGCGCGGCCAGGCCGCCGAGCACGCGCGCCGCGTCGCCGTCCGCGGCCATGATATCAAAACGGAAGACGCGCTCCTCCGCCGCGCAGAGCCGGGCCGCGTACGCCGCGCCGCGCGCGTGGGGGGGCGCGACGAGCGGTGCCATCCACGTCGGGCTGGCGAGGCCGCGCCCCGCGAGGCGGCACGCCACGAGCGCGGGCGAGGGGCCGATCCGCAGCCGCGTCGACTTGCAGACGCCCACCACGTCGACCTCCGCGCGGCGCGCGTCGGCGAGCATCGCGTCGAGCGCGGGGAGCGTCAGCGTGCCCGCCAGCGCGCCGTCCAGGAGCAGCAGGTCGCCCCCGCGCAGCTCGCGAAGCGCCTCGCGCGCCGCGGCGATCTCGCCGAGCGTGCGCAGCGCGTGCAGCGCCTCGGCGGGCTCCAGCGGGACGCCGCCCAGCGCGGGGTGCGGATCGTCCGGTGATAGCAGAACGAGCGTCGGCTCCCGCGGCGCGGCGGCGACGGGCGCGCCGGCCTCCAGCCGCACGACGCCCACGCGGTACGCGCCGGCCAGCAGGTCGCCCGCCTCGGCGAGGACGACGCTGCTCCCGTCCACCGCGACGACGCGCGGCGGGGCCGGGCGGGGCGCGAAAGACACGAGGCGCGGCGTCTCGCGTGGGATCGCCCCCAGGCGCTGCGCCAGGCGCGCCGCCACCGCGTCGAGTCCGTCCATGCGCGGGCAGCGGGGGCCGGGCATCTAAGACCAGCAGTTTCGGAATCCTCCTGGTCTCCAGGGCGGCTTGAAAGGTTCCGCGCTCAGTCCTCCGCGCTCGCGGGGTATGTGATATCGATCAACCGGGTGGTGTTAGTAACACGGGTGCAAGCTCGGAACCGATAAGCATGCATGGGGAGTTCGAGCGGCCGAGGCTGCAAGACATGCGAACGATCCTCCTTGGACTGACGCTCCTCCTCGTGACCGCTCTCGTCGCCGACGTGCCGGTGAAAGCCAATCCCGTCGGCTGCCTCGCGAACGACAGCCTCTGCCAAACGGGCAATTTCTGCGCGGTGAGCGCCTGCTTCGAAGACCAGGATTGCCTGTCGTCTGGCCGCTGGACCGTCTCGGGGTATGGAAACTCGGCCCCCACGACGTTCTGGGTCACCTGCGGCTCAACGACCATCGCGAGTTGCCAGTCGGCGGATCGATACCACCCTTGCACGAGCTCGGGCGCGAGCGCCAGCGGGAGCATGGGCTGCTGGAAGGACAAGGCGGACGCGGAAGGCAGCTGCTGGGATCCGATCGATCCTACCCGCGTGATCCCCGCCACCCTCAGCTCGCAGGTGCCTGACCTCTCGGCCATCGTGTCGTAGTGGCTCATGAACCGGTTCGTCAGGTGGATCAGGCTTCGGCTCGTTCTCCTCGCCGTGGCGTCGCTGTGCGGATGCGCGAGCGGTCCTCTCGCCGCTCCCTCCGCGACGCACGCCGCCGACGTCACGTTCACCCGGAGCGAAAGCTTCGACCTGAGCGTCTCCGAGGCGAACGCCGTGGTGCGGTCCGGCGCGGGGCAGAGCTGCGTCCTCGTGCAGTCCGACGGCGCCACGCGCGTCGTCGGGCACGCCCTCGTCCAATGGTCGGCGCGGCCGCCGAATCCGGCTGCCCTGCGGGTGGGCTGGTTCGACGACGATCATCTTCCCCAGTCCAGGACGATCTCGGGGCCCTCGCCGCTGGACCTGGGCTTCAACGGAACGGCGCGCGGCCCGAACCACGCGCTCGTCATCTTCGTGGGAGCGACCAACGACAGCCCCCTCGTCTACGATCAGCCCGCGTCCGCCACGGTGAACCTCACGGCGGAGGGGGACGCGCTCCGGCTCTACGTTTCGTCCTGCGCCGTCAATTGACCCGGGCGCTCGGCGGGTACGCCAAGCTCAAGGACGCCCACGACGTTCTCCATTCCCCGGAGCACGCTGAGATGAGCCCGCGATTCTATGCGCTTCCCGCACTTCTCGTTGGAATCGCCGCGCTTCTGTTCGGGCTCGTGGAGATGGATCCTCGCGTCAGGTTCGTCGCCGTCGTGGCGGGAACCGTCCTCATCGCGCTCGCCGTCGAGGGCTGGGCTCGCGCCAGGGGTCAATAGCGGGACCTCCATCGTGGAAAGCTTCAGGTGGAGCCACTGCGCATCGGTTGCCCGTGCTCGCGCGGACCTTCCTCTTCCTGCCGGGCATCGGGCCGGTGCGCGAGCAGCGGCTCTGGAGGAAGGGCGTCGACTCGTGGGACGGCTACCGCGCGCTCCCGCAGGTGAAGGGCATCCGGCCGCGGCTGAAGGCGCAGCACGACGACCTGCTCGACATCGCCGGGCGCGCGCTGGGCCGCGACGCCGCGCTCTTCGCGCGCCTGCTGCCGCAGCCCGAGCACTGGCGCTGCTTCGGGTCCTTCGGGCAGGACGTCGCGTACGTGGACATCGAGACGACGGGCGACCGCGAGAACCTCGTCACCGTCGTGGGCGTGCGCCGCCACGGCCGCGACCGCGCCTTCGTCCGGAAGACGTTCGCCGGCTCGGCCGAGGACGTCGCCGCGGCGGGAGGCGAGCCCTACTCGCCCGCGGCGGTGAGCGAGGCGCTCGCGGGCGCTTCGTCCCTCGTCACGTTCAACGGCGCCTCGTTCGACCTGCCCATGCTCGCGAACGAGGGCGTGGCCCTGCCCGCCGCGCCGCACGTGGACCTGCGCGTGGTCTGCGCGCGCGTGGGGCTCACCGGCGGCCTCAAGAAGATCGAGGAGACGCTGGGCTTCGGCCGCACCGGCGAGCTGGCCGGGCTCTCGGGCTGGGACGCGGTCAAGCTCTGGCGGCGCTGGGAGGACCGGGGCGACGCGGCCGCGCTGCGCACGCTGGTCGCCTACAACGTCGCCGACTTCGCGAACCTCGAGCCCCTCGCGCGCCTCGCGGTCGATCGCCTCACCGCGCAGACCCTCGAGGGGGCGACGCGCCAGCTCCGCATCGAGGCGCCGCACGCCGCGCCTACCGCCTGAGGTCGTGGGGCTCGAACTCGACGCCCAGGCGCTCGTGGAGCAGGGCGGTGAAGAGCGGCACGACCTCGCGCAGCGTCATGGGCTTGTCGAGGAAGGCGTCGAGGACGCCCTCCGGCGGCGTGGGGATCTCGCGGGGCGAGTGGCCCGTGATGAGGATGCGGAACGGGGGCGAGGGGGCGCGCGCCGCGTGGGCGAGCACGTCGAGGCCGTTCTGGGGCTCGCGCAGGTCGAAGTCGCAGAGCACGACGTCGAAGGGCTCGGCCGCGAGCCGCTGCGCCGCCTCCGCGACGGTCCGGACGCTGGTGACGGCGAGCGCCGGCTTCGCGATCGTCTTGCGCAGGAGGCGCGGGAGCATGTCGGCGAAGAGGTAGTCGTCGTCGACGATGAGGAGGCGCAGCTCCTCGTAGCGCGTGCCGGCGCGGGAGGCCGCGTTGAGCGCGCGGGACGCGGGACGCGCGGCGTCTGCTCCGCCGCGGGGCGCTTCGTCGCGGGGCTCGGGCGCGTGGGCGCTCAGGCGCCGTCGCGGGGGAAGCAGGACGGGCATCATGGTTTCACCGGGTCGGGGATCGTGAGGTAGAACGTGGCGCCCTGGCCGGGCTTCCCCTCGGCCCAGACCTCTCCGCCGTGGCGCCTGGCGACGCGCGCGACGGTGGCGAGGCCGATGCCGGTGCCTTCGAACTCGGAGGCCGGCTTGATGCGCGAGAAGGGCTGGAAGAGGCGCGGCGCCTCGGCGGGGTCGAACCCCACGCCGTTGTCGCGCACGAAGAACGCGGGCCCGCGCTCGGTCTGCTCGCGGCCCACCTCGACGCGCGCGTGCGGCGAGCGGCGCGTGAACTTGATGGCGTTGGCGACGAGGTTCGTGAACGCGATGCGCAGCAGGTGGCCGTCGGCGGACGCGCGCATCCCCTCCTCGACGCGGAAGTCGATCTCGCGCTTGGGGTCGAGCTTGCGCTGCTCGCGGATCACGTCGCGGACCAGGAGCGTCACGTCGACGTCCTTGCGCGAGGGCTCGCGCCCCTCGGCCGTGCTCAGGTCGAGCAGGTCCTGCACGAGCCGCGCCATGTTGAGCGCGCTCTGGTGCATCGCGGCGAGCGTCTCCTTGCCCTCCGGCGAGAGGCGCGCGCGCTCCTCCTCCAGCAGCACGCTGCTGAGGTGCTCCACGGCGCGGATGGGCGAGCGGAGGTCGTGCGCGACGGTGTGGCTGAAGGCGTCCAACTCGCGGTTGAGCCGCTCGTAGCTCTCGGCGCGCGCCTTGATCTCCTCGTCGGCGCGCTTGCGCTCCGTGAGGTCGCGCGTGACCTTGGCGAACCCCACATGGCGCTTCTCGCGGTCGAAGATGGGCGTGATCGTCACGCTGGCCCAGAAGCGCGTGCCGTCCTTGCGCACGCGCCATCCCTCCTCCGCGTAGCGCCCCTCGGCGAGCGCGACGCGCAACTCATCCTCGGGGTGCTTGCGCTCCTGGTCCGCGGGCTCGTAGAACGTGCGCACGTGGCGCCCGATGATCTCCTCGGCCTCGTACCCCTTCAGGCGGCGCGCGCCCGGGTTCCAGCTCATGACGCGGCCGTCCGGGTCGAGCACGAAGATTGCGTAGTCCCTCACGCCCTCGACGAGCAGGCGATAGCGCTCCTCGCTCTGGCGGATTGCCTCCTCCGCGTGCCGGCGCGCGGTGAGGTCGCGCGTGACCTTCACGAAGCCGCGCAGCGAGCCGTCGTCGGCGTGCACCGCGGTGACGACGACGCTGGCCCAGAACATCGTGCCGTCCTTGCGCACGCGCCACCCCTCGTCCTCGAAGCGCCCCTCGGAGCGCGCGCGCTGGAGCACGTACTGTGGCCGGTGCGCCGCCACGTCGGAGGGCGGGTAGAAGACGCTGAAGTGCCGCCCCACGATCTCGTCCGAACGGTACCCCTTGATGCGCTCGGCGCCCGGGTTCCAGCTCGACACGATCCCGTTCGGGTCCATGGCGAAGATGGCGAAGTCTGGCGTGCGCCGGATGAAGCCCGAGAAGATCTCGTCGGGTACGGCCCCAGGCTTGATGGGGTCGTGCACGTTCACGCGCAGACATCGTCCGCTTGGGCTTAAACGAATCTTCAAGGACCGAGCTTCGCGACGAGCTTGCGGGGGCGGTCGGTGACGAGGCTGGCGGCGCCCGCGGCGAGCAGCGCCTCCCCCTCCGCGGCGTCGTTGACCGTCCACACGCACGGCACGCGCCCGCCCTCCAGGATCGGCTCGATCGCCTCGGGGATCGCGGCCTCCACGGCGAGCATGACGAAGGCCAGCGAGGGCCACTCCTCCAGGTCCTCGCGGCCGGGCGGGAAGGGGAGGATCCAGCCGCCGGGCACCGCCGCGCGCCCCGCGTAGTCGGCGGCCAGCTCCGGCGCGAAGCTCGTCGCCAGCACCCGCTCGCGCGCGCCGCACGCGTCCACGACCGCGAGCATGGCGGCGGGCACCTCCTCCGCGTTCCCGGCGTCGGGCTTGATCTCGGCGTCCACGAGCGCGTCGCGCGGCAGCGCGCGCAGCACGTCCGCGAAGAGCGGCACCTCCGCGGGAAGCTCGGCGCGGAGCATGCGCTCGATCTCGCCCTGCCCCGGCACGACGCGCCCCAGCTCCGCGTCGTGGTGCACCACGAGCGCGCCGTCGCGGGTCATGCGCACGTCGAGCTCGACCGCCCGCGCGCCCGCGTCCATCGCCGAGAGGAACGACGCGAGCGTGTTCTCGGCCGCCTCGGCCGGGTTGCCGCGGTGGCCGATCACCTTGGGAGGACGGGACCAGGCGAACGACATGCACGGCGATAGCAACACGAAGCGCTTGGCAGTTTCGACCGCTGCGCAGGGCTCGGGGCTCAGGACTCTGGACTCAGGGCTCCGGAGCCCTGAGTCCAGAGTCCTGAGCCCCGAGCCCGCGTCGCGGCACGAGGGGCTAACCTCAAGCGGATGCGGCGCCCATGCGGTCGCGTGCTCCGGGTCCGCGACCCCATCCACAATTACATCCACCTCGACGAGCTGGGGGCGGACCTCGTCGACGCGCCGCGTGTGCAGCGCCTGCGCCGGCTCCACCAGCTGGGCACGGGGAACCTCGTGTATCCCGGCGCGAACCACACGCGCTTCGAGCACAGCCTGGGCGCGTGGCACCTCGCCGAGCGCGCGGCGCGAAGCCTCGGCCTCACGGACGGCGAGCGCCAGGCGGTGAAGGCCGCGGCGCTCCTGCACGATGTCGGGCACGGCCCGTTCAGCCACACGTGCGACGCGCTCTACCGCGACTACCTGGGCAAGAGCCACGAGGACGTCACCATCGAATGGCTCCAACGCGGCAACCTGCCCGAGGTCCTGGCGCGGCACGGCGTCGACGCGCGCGAGGTCGCGCGGCTCGTGCGCGGCGAGGGGCCGCTGGGCAGCCTCGTCTCGGGCGACGTGGACGTGGACCGGCTGGACTACCTCGTGCGCGACTCGCACTACACGGGCGTGAGCATCGGCGTCGACCTCGCGCGCCTCGTCGAGGACGTCGTGCTCACGCCCGAGGGCGTCGCGCTGCGCGAGGGGAGCATCACCGCGGCCGAGATGCTCCTCGTCACACGCGTGCAGATGTACGCCGCCGTCTACCTACACCGCACCTGCCGCGTCGGCGAGCGCATGATCGAGCGCGCCTTCCGCCTCGCGCTCGACGCGGGCGAGATCCGCCCGGAGCAGCTGACACAGATGGACGACGCGGCCGCCACGATGCTGCTGCGCCACAGCAAGACCGACGCGTGGCGCCTCTTCCTCGCGGTGGACCAGCGCAAGCTCATGAAGGTCGCGCTGGAGGAGCCGCTGCGCGACTTCCGCGAGGACGCGCTCGCGGAGCTCGCCGCCAGCACGAAGCGCCAGCACGCGCTGGAGCAGGAGATCGCCGTGGCGCTGGGCGTCCCGCCCCTCGACGTCATCGTGGACGCGCCGGAGCTCCCCGCGATGCCCGAGCATGGCGCGCGGATCATCCTGGACGACGGGCGCGTCGTGCCGCTCGACGAGGTCAGCAGCCTCGTGCGCGGCCTGGGCGAGGCGCAACGCGACCACTGGCGCCTGCGCGTCATCGTCCCCTCCGCCAAGCGCGCCGAGGCGCCGGCCAAGGCCGGGCCGATCCTCCACAAGCACCTTTCGTAGCGTGCTCGCGCGAACGCCCGACGTCGGTGACGTGAGGCTTATCTCCGAGGCGTGAATCCCCCGCGCGTGACGACGCCCGGACGCGCGCCCGTGGGCGGCCAGACCAGCGCCGCCACGTTCGGCACCGTCTGGCGCCGCGTCGCGCGCCCCGACCTGCCCACGACGAAGAAGGTCCTCGCCATCGCGTGGCCCGTCGTGCTCACGAACCTGCTCCAGAGCCTCGCGCTCACCGTCGACCTCATCATGGTCGCCTCGCAGGGGACGATCAAGCAGGCCGCGATGGGCATCGCCACGCAGCTCTTCATGGTGGGCATGACGCTCGCGACGGGGCTCGCTGCGGGCGCCACCGCGCTCGTCGCGCGCGGCTGGGGCGCGGGCGACCAGGCCGAGTCGGACCGCTCCACCAGCGCCGCCGTGCTCGTGGCGATCGCGCTGAGCATTCCCCTCGTGGCGATCACGTACTTCTTCGACGGGCCGCTCCTGCGCGCGATGACCGTGGGCCAGTCGGGCGCGGACTTCGACGCCATCGTCGCCAACGGCGGCCTCGTCCTGCACGTGCTCGCGTGGGGCATCCTGGGCTACATGGTGATGACCGTCGCCACGGGCGCCATGCAGGGCGCCGGCGACACCAAGCCCGCGCTCTGGATCGGCATCGGCGTCAACGTCGTGAACCTCGGCCTCGACTGGGTCCTCATCTACGGGCACCTGGGCGCGCCCGCGCTGGGCCTCGCCGGCGCCGCGATCGCCACCGCCGCGTCGTACACCTTCGGCGGCGCGGTCTTCGTCGCGATCCTCTTCGCGGGCCGCCGGCCCGTCCGGCTCCGGGCGCGCGCGGGACGCCTGCTCGATACCTCGCGCCGCGTGCTGCGCGTGGGCGGCCCGGCCTTCGCCGAGCAGCTCCTGCTCAACGTGGGCTTCCTCGCCTACCTGCTCCTCATCGTGCACTTCGGCCCCGCCAGCCTCGCCGCGCACCAGATTGGCCTGCGCATCCAGAGCTTCGCCTTCATGCCGGGCTTCGGCTTCGCGGCCGCGGCCAGCGCGCTCGTGGGGCAAGGCCTGGGCCGTGGAAGCCCCGAGGAGGCGGAGACGAACGGCTGGGTGTCGACCGCGATGGGCCTCGCGATCATGGTCGCGCTCTCGATCCCGATGTTCCTCTTCGCGCGCCCGCTCGCGGGGCTGTTCACGAGCGACCCCGACGCGCTCGCCCTCTCGATCACGTGGATCCACGTGCTCGTCTTCGCCATGCCGGCGATCGCGTTTCATTTCACCGTGGCAGGCGCGCTGCGGGGCGCGGGCGACACGCGCTGGCCGCTCCTGGTCTCGTTCCTCGGCCTCTGGCTCGTGCGCCTCCCCGTCGCGTGGTACCTCGCCGACGTGCGCGGCTGGCTCATGTACGGCATCTGGGCCGGCTACGTCATCGAGTACTACCTGCGCGCCGCCATCACGACGTGGCGCTTCTCCCAGGGCAAGTGGAAGACGCTGAAAGTCTAGAGCGGCACAGAATGATAGCTTACGGACCCGTCCGGCGCGCGGATCGTGGTCACGTCCTCGTGCCCCCGCGCCGCGCGCTCGGCGTGGCGGCCGGCGGAGTAGCCCGCCATGATCGGGATGGAGGCCGCCGTCGCGAGGGCCAGGCCCGCGAGGGTCGCCTTCGCCGGCGCGGGGAGCCAGCGCACCGCACCCGCCACGCGGCGGACGGCCTTGATCGGCGCGTAGACGGCGGCGAGACCCGCGAAGACGCCCGCGGTGCCCGCCGCGGCCTTGCCCGTCCTGCCCCGTCCCGCGAGGCGGCCGAGGCGCTCGACGTCGAGGCTCGCGCGGAGCACGTCCGTCACCTGCTCGCGCGCCCGCTCCAGGCTGCCCGGCTTGTGGCCCACGAGGTGGTCGATGGTCAGGACGATGCGCGTGAACTGCTCCATCGCGGCGCGGTCGTCGCCGAGCACGGGCACGCTGCCCTTGACGTAGGGCCACCACAGGCGGCCCGCGCCCTCGAAGCGCGCGCGGACGAGCGCCCGCTGCACGTCGCCGTGCGACTCGTCGAGCAGCGAACGCGCCGCGGCGGCCGCCTCCGCATCCACGCGCTCGTAGAACGAGGGGAAAGCCAGGCTGAGCCGGGCGAGGAAGCGCTCGTCGATCATGCCGGGGGCATCAGCGGCGCGACTGGATAAACCAAGCTCCTACGGACCCGGGCGCTGCGCGGCTCCGCATGCGGAGACGCGGGGCTCGCGGAGGCCGCGGAGGTTCTTTCCCCGCGATCACCGCGCCCTCCGCGTCGTCGCATGCGGAGCCGCGCAGCGCCGAGGCTATAAGGAGAGAGGCGAAAAGAAACGATGCCGGGCTCGAAGCCGCCCGGCGGGGCTCGATCAGCGGGCGCTTTTCGCGACACGGCCGGATCTGCGGATCCGGCCTATCGCGAAGACCGCGCGCTTCGCTGCGGCTCAGCGCGCGCTCTTCGCGACGCGCTCGATTTCCTCTTTCTTCGCGATGGCCACCGAGTTCATGTCGTTCTTGGCGGCCTTCATGATCTCGTCCGCGACGCACTGGGAGATGGAGTTCTTCGACTTGTGCGAAGCCTCCACGGCGCCCGCGGCGATGCGGCGGATCGCCTGGTCGAGGCGGCGCGCGGGGGCGACGTCGACGGCCTTGGGGACCGAGATGCCGCCGTAGCGCAGGCGTGTGACCTCTTCGCGGGGCGCCGCGTTCTCGAGTGCCGTCACGAGGATCTGGATCGGGTTCTGCTTGGTGCGCGTGGCGATGATGTCGAACGCCTCGCGGACCGCGCGGAACGCCGAGTTCTTCTTGCCCGTGTACACCTCGGTGCGCATGAGCTCGTTGATCAAGCGCTCGACGACGTTCATCTTGTGCTTGGCGAAGCTCTTGTTGCCGTGGCGCGCGCCGGTGTGCGGCACGATGATGGGGCGGAGGTTGATGTAGCGCACGAGGCCCGGGTCGTTGATCGTGATCTCCGAGAGGTCGTACTTCTCGAAGAGCAGGAGGTTGGGGCCCTCGTACTTCTGGCGGCGGCTCGCGGCGAGCTCCTTCGCGGTCTGGAGGGGGGTCTCGGTCGGCTCGGGGGCCGCCATCTGCTGGGTCTGGGTGGTCTCTTCGTCCGCCATGATATCACCGCATCGGCTTTTCCTTGCGGCCGCGGACGAGCTCGTCGAGCGAGACGCCGTTGACCTGGATGACCTTGAAGCGCACGCCGGGGATGTCACCGTAGGAACGGCCCATGCGGCCGCCGATGCCTTCGATGAGGACCTCGTCGTGCTCGTCGATGAAGTTGATCGCGCCGTCGCCCACCGCGAACGCGGTGACCTGGCGGCCGTTCTTGATCAGCTGGATCTTGACGCACTTGCGGATGGCCGAGTTGGGCTGCTTGGCCTCAATCCCGACCTTCTCGATCACGATGCCGCGCGCCTGGGGCACGCCCTCGAGGGGGTCGGCCTTCTCCTTCAGGCGCAGGGTGCGCTTCTTGTAGTAGCGGTCCGACCAGCGGAACGCCTGGCGGTCGGAAGTGAGCTTCCGCGCCGCGAACAGTCCTCGTGCCATGTTGACCGGCGCTGCGAAGCCGAGGGCCCTATATGAGCATTTGCCGGCCAGGCGCGGCTCCAGCGCGCCGCCATTATAAGCAAAGCTGACCTTGCGGTCAGCATGCGCGAGGCGCTGCTGGACGCCGCGTTCGACCTGCTGGTGGCGGAGGGTCCCACGCTGCCCGCCTCCGGCATCGCCCGGCGCGCGGGCGCCAGCAAGGCGCTCGTGTACCACCACTTCGGCGACCGGGAGGGACTTCTCGACGCGATGGCCGGGCGCGTGCTCGCCCAGACGCAGCAGGGGCTCTCGCGCCTCGCCGCCGACTACCCGAACCCGCGCGACCGCCTCGCCGCCCTCGCCCGCACCTTGCTATCAGCGCCCGCGCAGCCTCCGCCCCTCGAGGCGCGCCGCGTCATGCTCTTCTGGATGGAGGGCGAGCCGCCGCGCGCCGCGCTGCGCGACGGCCTGCTCGCGGACTTCGTCGCCGCGACCGCGCGCGAGGGCGTGGCCACGGGCGCCATGCGCGCGGGGCTCGACGCGGCCGCGCTCGCCACGCGCATCCTGGCGCGCTGGCACGGCCTGACCGCGCTGCACGCCGCGGGGCGCGCCGTCGAGTTCGACGCCGAGGCCGACGCGCTGGCCGACGAGCTGACCGCCGCGGTCGCGCGGAAGTGACGAAACGCTCATCCCGCGGCCGCGTCTCGCTCGCCCCGTGGAGAACGCGATCCTCGCGCGCGGCCTCGTCAAGCGCTTCGGGGACCTCGAGGCGGTGAAGGGCATCGGCTTCGAGGTGCCCGTGGGCAGCGTCTTCGGGTTCCTGGGGCCCAACGGCGCGGGGAAGTCCACCACGATCCGCATGATCCACGGCCTCTCGCCGCGCACCGCGGGCCGGCTCGACGTGCTCGGGCTCGACGTCGCGACCCACGGGCGCGAGATCAAGCGGCGCATCGGCGTCGTGCCGCAGGAGAACAACCTCGACAACGACATGACGACCCGGGAGAACCTCCTGGTGTTCGGCCGCTTCTTCGACATCACGGGCGCGAAGCTGCGCGACCGCGTCGACGAGCTGCTCGCGTACGTGCACCTCGCCGAGAAGGCCGACGCGCGGGCCGACGAGCTTTCGGGCGGGATGCGGCGGCGCCTGCACATCGCGCGCGCCCTGCTCAACGACCCCGAGCTGCTCGTCCTCGACGAGCCCACCACGGGCCTGGACCCGCAGAGCCGCGCGCTGCTCTGGGAGCGCATCCGCGCGCTGCGCCGCGAGGGCCGGACGATCCTGCTCACGACGCACTACATGGACGAGGCGGAGAAGCTCTCGGACGACATCGCCATCATCGACGAGGGGCGCATCATCGCGCGCGGCGCGCCCGCGGCGCTCATCCGCGAGCACGTGGGGCGCGAGGTCCTCGAGGTCCGCACGTCCTCCGCGAACGACGAAAGCATCCTCGCGCGCGTCCGGGGCGAGATCGCGCACCACGAGCGCGTGGACGACGAGCTTCGCCTCTTCGGCGAGAAGGGCGAGCCGCTCCTGGAGCGCGTCCACGCCGCCGGCGTCGAGCCCGAGGGGCACGCCGTCCGGCGCGCGACGCTGGAGGACGTGTTCCTCAAGCTCACGGGACGGCGGCTGAACGACTAGCGCGAAAGGATAGGTTCACGCGGTAGGCTGTTATCCAGGGCGCGTGGCCCGGATCTCGGAGAAGACGCTGGAGCTCAACGTCACGCGCGAGCTCCTCGACGAGGCGGACGCGTTGGCGCCCATGCTCGCGGGCGTCGCCCTGGGAAGCCGCGCCATCCCGGCCTCGCGGGCGCGGCTCCTGGCGCGCCGGCTCCGGCCCGCCTACGCCGTGGGGGTCCCGATCGACCAGGAGACGTCCCACGACGTCGAGGTCCACATGACGGATCTGGGCGGCCGCCCGTGCGTCTTCTTCTATCAGTTCAAGCGGCCCAGGTTCCAGCGGTACTCGCGCAAGGGCGCGTTCAAGGGCTCCTCCGCCTCGCCGCGGCCGCACTATCTCTTCGGCGTCAACGACAATGGCGCGAAGGACCAGCACGTCGCGATGACGCGGCTCGCGCGGACGCTGCCGAATCCCAAGGCCGTCCTCTACGCGCTTCCCCGCATCGCCACCCACGCTGACCTGCTCAAGAGGCTGGGCGTGCTCCTCTCCGTGACGTCGATGGTCGCAGCGGACGAGGTCGACGCGGAAGCCGCCAGGCAGGGGAAGCCGATCCTGGCGGGGCAATCGCATCACCTGGCCGTCTCGCCCGGGGGCGCGCAATGGGAGCTCCGCTCGGAGCCCGCGCCCCTGGAGGAGGTCCCCGATCGCGCCGTGGACCTCGCGGCGGACATCGTCGCGGTCCGCGCCTCCCGCGTGCTCTTGGCGCTCCAGGAGGTCATGCGCGAAGGGCCCGCCGCGGCCGGCCGTGACGCCCCGTGGCAGGACGCGTTCGACGCGTACCTCGTCGGGCTGGCCGCGTACTTCGGGCTGGAGCCCTCCCGGGCGCGGCAGGTCCTCGGCGTGAGCCTGGACGAGGGCACGGAGCGCGGCCTCCACGAGGCGCGCCGGCAGCGCGATGCGTGGCTCGCGCCCCAGGCTCGGTGGTGGGCCGGCGAGGAAGGCGCGCGGGAAAGCCCGCGCGAGCCCGACGAGGTCCTGTGGGCCGACCGTGAGCGCGCCGCGCATCTCTCCAGCGCCGTCTCGGCAGCCTTGTCGCCGTATCGGAGCCTGATGGCCCGCGGAGACTGGAGCCGGCGGCAGCTTCCCGCGCCGGAGCTCCGCGTGTCGGCGTTCGCCCCTTCCTTCGAGGGGCTTTCGGCTTGGCTGGAGGAGGCGCGCCTGAAGCGGCTCACGTTGCGGGCCACGTTCTTCTGAGCCGACGCAAAGCAAGATGCGGGCGCAGCCGGATCGCGCAGGGTGGCGCGCATGGAGTACCTCCGCGGCTACCGCCTCAGCCCCAAGCTCGTCCTGCGCGTCTGGCAGCGCGAGGTCACGCTCTACCGGCGCGTGTGGCCCAGCACGATCCTCTCGACGCTCTTCGACCCGATCCTGTATCTGGTGGCGATGGGCTTCGGCCTGGGCGGCTACGTGAAGGACATCGGCGGCGTGCCCTACATCCAGTTCATCGGCCCCGGCCTCGTCGCGTCGAGCATCATGTCGGCCGCGGCGTACGAGGCGGCGTGGAACAGCTACGTGCGCATCTTCGTGGAGCGCAGCTACGAGGGCATGATGACGACGCCAGCCGAGCTGGAGGACGTCGTCGCGGGCGAGGTGGCGTGGGCCGCGACGCGCTCGCTGATATCCTCCACGGTCATGCTCGGCGTCCTCGCGGCCTTCGGCCTGCTGCGCTCGTGGATGCTCGTCTTCGTCCCGCTCGTGGCGCTCGTGGGCGGCGTCATGTTCACGCTGCTGGGCCTATCGTACTGCGTGACGCGCCGCTACATGGACCAGCTCACGTTCATGTTCAGCCTCGGCATCACGCCGATGTACCTCTTCAGCGGGATCTTCTTCCCCCTCACCGGGCTGCCGTGGTGGGTGCAGGACCTCGCGTGGATCTCGCCGCTCTACCACGTCGTCGAGGTCGTCCGCGCGCTGATCCTCGGGATGCCCACGCTGCTCACGCTCGTCCACCTGGCGTGGATGGCCGCGCTCGTCGCCGTCTTCTGGGGACTGCCGAGCCGGATCCTGCGCCGGAGATTGACTAGCTAGGAATGCCGACGAACGCCGTTTGCTATCCCGGCGGATCGAAGTCGAGCCGGTCGACCCACACCCAGGGGGCCTGGACGTCTGCCGGATGAACGTGGACATAGCCCCGGAACCGCGACTCCACGTATCCGCTCCGGAGCATGCGGGCTTGGAGAGGTCGCGGGGAGGGTCGCTCGTCGGGAGGGTCCAGGTCGGGCGGTTCGGGAGCCTCTTTTTCCGGCTGCTTCTCGAAGTGGTGTGAGGGCGACGGCGCAGTCGCGCCGGGGATGAGGACGGTGTGCGATCGATCTGCCCCGGGCATGCTGGACGGAGACGGAGTCCTCTCCTCGCCTGTGAAATTCAACGCCTCCAACCCGTCGACGGGGTCGCCCTGTCCGAATGCAGCCGAGTAGGCGTGGACCAGCGAGAGCGAGGCGACTTCGAGCTCGGGCGAGCAGGGCTCCGCGAAGCTGACTCCGATCGCCCGAAGATCGTCGAGACCGAGTCTCCAGAAATGGGAGCGGTCGGTCAACGACGAGACGGCATGGTCAAGCCTTGCAGCGTCCGCGAATCGGGGGGCGAGGATCTCGCGGGTGAGCCGCCGCATGGCCTCGTGCAGCCCGAGAAGGGAAGCGAACTGGTCGGCCCCGAGCTTTTCGACGACGCGAACCAGGAGGTCAGGCGCGGCCGGATCGGCCGACCGCCGAGCGGCTTCATAGGCTTCGAGCGCGAGGATGTCGGACCTTTCCGGCCGCGCCCCGCCGCCGCTCGGCGTTAGCTCCGAAAGACGCGTCAAGAGCATCCGGTCCGCGCCGAGCGCGAGGTGCGTCGCAGCGCTGTGCGCCCGGTGGGGCACGAGCGCGACATACTCGCGAAAGATGGATCGTATGAGCCGAATCAGCTGTTTCGGAAGATACGCATCGCCGCCGCGGGCGTGAACCAAGAGCACGACCTTGTCCGAGCCGGTCTTCTCGCGGGTCTCCTTTAGCACCCGATAGAGGGGCGTGACATCCGCCTGGGACATGCTCGACCCTTGCCCGTGGCCTCCACCAAACGCATAGGTGACGACGGGGGCCCCGCACAGTTCCTCGATGCGTCGCAGCTTGCGATCGCGGGCGGTGATCGTCGCCTCGGGTGGAAGGGAGGAGAGTAACGAAGGCATCGCCTCGGCACAACGGCCTTCCCGTCCCTAAATCCAACGCGTTGAACCATAGCTTGGGCCTCCCCCGGCAGGTGCAAGGTTGCTCGCGAGGAAGAGACGCCGACCTCGGCCCTTAGGCTTCGCGCTTCGCTCCCGTGCGAGTCGCCCAGCTCGCGTTCGAGAGCAATTGCACGCCGGTCACGACGCTCCAGACCCAGCCCACGATGAGGATGGCGAGGAGGAACTGCGCGATGGCGCGGCCGATGAGCGGGCGCCCGGTGAGGATGCCGCTGATGAGCGTGCCCAGGCCGGGGACGAAGACGTTGATCACGAGCATGCCCACCGCCGTGACCGTCTCCAGCACCGGCACCTGCGGGTAGGGCGGCGCGGCGGGGGGCGTGGCGGCCCAGGGCGGGGCGGCGTAGGTGGTCACGCGCTCACTCCCGCTCGACCATCGCGCTGACCGCGTTCCCGCCGCCCAGGCAGAGGGTGGCGAGGCCGCGCTGCTTGCCGGTGCGCTTCAGGTTGTGCAGCAGCGTCGTGAGGACGCGCGCGCCGGAGGCGCCCAGCGGGTGGCCCAGGGCGACCGCGCCGCCGGAGACGTTGAGCTTCTCGGCGGGGACGTGGAGCGCGGACATCACGGCGCAGCTCGCGGTGGCGAACGCCTCGTTGTGCTCGACGAGGTCCACGTCCTCGATGCGGTGGCCGGTCTTCTGGAGGAGCTTCTGCACGCTGGGGATGGGCGCCGCCATGACGCGCATGGGTGCCACGCCCGCGGTGGTGAAGCCGACGAGGCGCGCCTGGATCTCCAGGCCGTGCTCCTGCGCGGCCTTGCGACTCGCCACGAGGAGCGCCGAGGCGCCGTCGCTCATCTGGCTCGCGTTGCCCGCCGTGACCATGCCGTCGGGGCGGAACGCGCCCTTCAGCTTCGCGAGCGTCTCGGGCGTGGTGTCGGGGCGGATGCCCTCGTCGGCGGTGACGACCGTCTTCGTCTTGCCGCTGGCCACCTCGACGGGGACGATCTCGTCCTTGAACCAGCCCGCGGCGGTGGCGTGCGCGGCGCGCTTGTGGCTCTGCGCGGCGAAGGCGTCGGCCTGCTGGCGCGTGACGTGGAACTCCTCGGCGACGACCTCGCCCGTCTCGCCCATGGCGACCTGGCTGTAGGCGTCCATGAGGCCGTCGTGGTAGAGCGCGTCGACGAAGGTCGCATCGCCGTACTTGTAGCCGAAGCGCGCCTTGGGCACGAGGTAGGGCGCGCCGCTCATGCTCTCCATGCCGCCCGCGAGGATGATCTCGGCCTCGCCGGCCTTGATGGCGTTCGCGGCGAGCGCCACGGCCTTGAGCGAGGAGCCGCAGACCTTGTTGACCGTGAGCGCCGCGACCGAGTCGGGAAGGCCCGCCTTGAGCGCGGCCTGGCGCGCGGGGTTCTGGCCGGCCCCCGCCTGCACGACCTGGCCCAGGATGACCTCGTCCACCAGGTTCGGGGCGAGGCCGACGCGGGAGAGCGACTCGCGCACGGCGATGGCGCCCAGCTCGGTCGCCTTCAGGTCCTTGAACGCGCCGCCGAAGCGCCCGATGGGCGTGCGGACGCTGGAGGCAAGGACGATGTCGCTGGGCGAGGCCATGCTTGGCCATGGCGGGGTCCCCCCGAAAAACGTTTCCCGCAGACCGGCAGCGTCAAGGCGCGCGTCCCCCTGCGCCGGCGCGTGGGCCTCGTCGACGCGATGGGGTGGTTCAAGCGCACGCCGGGCTGGGCGCGGCTCATCGGCGCCATCAACCTCGTGGGCATCGTCTACGGGTTCTACTATTACTGGAGGTACCAGCAGTTCCAGCAGACGCCCGTCGCGCTCTGGATCTTCGTGCCCGACAGCCCGCTCGCCGTCCTGTGGGCGGAGTTGGCCCTGGTCGCCTACTGGCTGAAGCGGCGCCCCGGCTGGCTCGACGCGCTGGCGTTCGTGGGCAACGTGCAGGTCGGGCTCTGGACGTGCTACGTCCTGGTGGCGTACGCCCCCTACATGGGGACGTTCGACTTCTCCCACGGCGTCCCGCTCAACCTCGTGCTGCTGGGCGGCCACTTCGGCATGGCGGTGCTGGGCCTCGTCTTCCTCCAGGGGCTGCGCGACGAGGGGCGCCTCGGGCGTGGCCGCGTGCTCGCGGCGCTCGCCATCGCGGCGACGTACTACCTGGTGAACGACGCGCTGGACTACTTCGGTCCGAGCTTCTACCCGGGCACGGCGCCCTGCGGCATGCGCCCCATCACGGTGCCCTGCATCCCGGGCGGCCCCGAGACAGGCCTGACGCTCGTCACGTTCGGGCTCACGCTGGCCGGCCTCGCGGCCCTGGCCTGGGTCGCGTGGCCCCGCCCGCGGCCGTGAACGGACGCCCATCCGCATTCACCGTTGGACGAACAATCCTATCCCCCGCGGGGGGCTCCTTTCCTTGCCGAGACCGCGAGGGTGTCCTCGCCTCAGAAGCCTCCTCGCTCCAAACTTCGAGGGGTCATCTTCGCGATTCTCGACAGGCCTCCTGCGCCTGAAGCCGTCATCCGAACGCGGTGCTCCCTGGGGGAATTGAGGGAGCACCGCGGCGGATGGCATCTTTTGCTGTCGCCGCGGTGACAACCCAGACCTTTCGCACGCAGCGACCGCTGTACGGGTGATGGCCGGGAGACGCGTGCGGCTGCCTTGGTCGCGCCGCGGGGACGACGTTGCCGCCGAGCCCGCGGACGCCCCCGTCGCCCGCGCCGCCGGCCCGCTCCCCCGCCCCGAGCCGAAGGGCGCCCCGCACCACTGGCTGACCCTGGTCGTCGCGCGCCCCGGCCCCGAGGGTCCGTTGCCCGTCCCCGACGCGCGCCTGGTGATCCGTCCCTACCCGCGCGGCGCCCCCAAGCCCGGCGAGGCGATGGCGCGCGCCACCACCGGCCCGGAGGGCACCGCGTCGCTGCACCTCCCCGCCGGCCGTTACGCCATCAGCGCGCGGCACGGCAGCGACGGACGCGCCGTCACCGTCACGCTGGAGCACGCCGGCCGCGCGCTGCTTCTCCTCGAAGCGCTGGGGAAGCGCATCGCGCTCACGCTGGAGATCAGCGGCATGGACGGCGGCGCGCTCCCCGGCGCGGCCGTCGAGGTGCGCGCCAGCCCCGCGGGCGCCCTCGCGGCGCGCGGCCTCACCGACGAGCGCGGCGTCGCCACGCTCCACCTCCCGCCGGGCGCCTACGAGGTCCGCGTCGGCGAGACGCGCGTGCGCACCTACGTCGAGACCGACACGCTCCTGCGCCTCGCGGCCGAGGCCGTCCCCGCGCCGCAATCCGTCCAGACGCGCTACGCCCAGAAGGCGCGCGCCGCCACGAGCTACGTCGCGCCGTTCAACGCGGAGCACGTGCGGGACGACGTCTGGAACTGAGGCGCTGCGCGCCTCAGTTCCAGACGACGCGCGCTTCGCGCGTCCGAACTCTCCGGAAAGGGGGCCTGCGGCCCCCTGGAGAGCCGTCCTCGACGCGGCTTTGGGTTGGTCCCCTACCGGGGGCTCTCCCGCTCGCGCTGCGGCGCTCGCCAGCGCGCCCCCGACAGGGACCCCTCCAAAAGCCGCGTCGA
>JAXDQU010000119.1:0-9907 GCA_034667685.1 Thermoplasmata archaeon
CGCGGGCGCTGGAAGCTCGGTGAAGCCCCAGAGCTGCGGCATCCACGTGGGCGCCTCGATATCAATCCGGATGCTGGAGCCGGCGCGGAACGCATGCCCCATCGGGAAGACCTCGACGCTCATCGGGACCGCGACGCCGGGCGTCAGCGGGTCGAGCGCGGTGTGCGTCTGGTAGGGGCGGAACTCGCCGCTCTTCGCGCCGTCGAGGTCGCGGTGGCTCGCGCGCAGCCAGCCGGACTGGACGTAGACGTCCTTGCCGTCGGGGCGCACCTCGCTGACCGTGACCTGCAGATCGGTGTCCGCCGCGGTGCTCGCCAGCCACAGCGTCAGGTTGCCGGGACCGAGCACGACGGTGTCCTGCGCGAGCGGAGCGCTCGTGAAGGTGGCGCGCGTGGGCGCGGGCGTCGCGCGCTGCTTGTCGGTCACGCTCCACGTCTGCGCGTTGCTGTAGCCGTAGCCCGCCTCGTCGGAGGTCGTGCCCGTCGGGTAGACGTAGGCGTCGGGAAGCTGCGCGCCGGTGGGCGGGCTCGTGGCGAGCGCGCCGCCCTGGTCGAGCCAGAAGCGCGTCGCGGTGACGTTCGTGACGGGCCACGCGGGGTACGCGCGCGTCCAGGCCGGGGCCCGCGCGCCGCTCGCTCCGGCGTCCCACCAGACGAGGACGCGCGGCTCGTCCTGGAAGCCGTTGTCCTCGCCCTTGAGGTAGTGGTCGAAGAAGCGGTGCAGGCGCGCGAGGCTCGTGGGCGTGCGGTACATGCCGTGGTCGCCATTGGATAGCGTGAGGTAGTACGTCGTGTTGAGGTGCTCCACGACGTCCACGCCGCGCACGCCGACCTGCTCGTCCTGCCAGCTCTGGAAGAGGTAGAGCGGGACCGTGATGTTCTGCGCGACGTAGATCGGGCTGCGCTCCTTGATCAGGTCGTCGTCGAACATGTGCTCCTGCGCCTGGAGGAAGGCGTTGTATTGCAAGTTGGTCGCCGTGTGCTCCAGCATGTTCTGATAGCACGTCGGGTCCTGCGACTGCATCGCCGCAGCGTAGCCGGGCTCGGGCTGGGCGACGAAGCTCCAGAGCCCGGCGAAGGCGTAGTTGAAGATGCCACCCGGGTACGCGACGTCGCGGTAGATGTCGCCGTACACGTGCCCCGGCGCGGCGGCCACGAGGTGCGGCGGGTTCGTCGCGGCGACGAAGAGCTGCGTGATGCCCGGGTAGCTCTTGCCGATCATGGCGACCCTGCCGTCGCTCCAGGGCTGCGCGGCGGCCCACTCGATGATATCATAGCCGTCGAGCGCCTCCTTCGGCTCGAAGAAGTCCATCGTCCCGCCCGAGCACCCCGTGCCGCGGATGTTGACGCCAAGCAGCGCGTAGCCGTCGGGCACGTACTCCGCCGCGTAGCCCGCGTCCGCGTTGCTGCCCGCGTCATAGCCGTCGTACGTGAAGAGCAACGGGTGGCGGCCTTGGCCGTCGCCGGGCAGGATCAGATCGTACGCGAGCTTCGTGCCGTCGCGCGCCGTGACGTACCCCTTGATCGTGGTCGAGGAGGGCGCGGCAGCCTGCGAGGGCGCCACGACGACCGCCAGGGGCAGGAGGAGCAGCACGACGAGGATCGCGAGGGCGCGCACGGGGCCGCGAGCCTGCGCACGGGCGATGAAGGTTCTCGGGAGACGGGCTGCGGGTTCGCCTGGTCGACGTCAACACGAAGCCACGAAGGCACGAACGCACGAAGATTCCGAGACCTTCGTGTCTTCGTGGCTTCGTGCTCTTCGTGTTGACGTCGGCCTAGGCTCGCTCGAACAGATACACCGACTTGTACGAGGGCGCGTGCTTGACCTTCGACCCCGGCGCCAGGTCGCGCTCGCTCGCAACGTCGAGCACCATGCCCGACACCAGCGTGCCGTCGTCGAGCTTGACCACGACGAACGCGAACGGGATGTCGTTGAGGAACTCCTCGGGTGCGATCAGCTTCTGGATCGTGAACGCCTCGACGACGCCCGTGCTGGGCAGCGTCGCGACCTTGATGTCACGGCCCTTGTCGACGGGGCAGACGTACATGGGCGTGATGCTCTTGTGGCCGCACTTGGCGCACTGCCACGCCAGGAGCTTGCCGTCCTTCGCGGCCTCCTTCTGCTCCTTCTGGGTCATGATGTGGGCCTGCACTCAGCTCTCCCCCTGGAGGATCGTCACGGCGACGCTGCCGCCGGTGGCGCCGACGTTGTGCGCGAGGCCGGTCTTGACGCCCTTGAGCTGGCGCTCGCCGCCCACCTTGCCCGTGATCTGGTTGTAGAGCTCGTAGACCTGCCCGATGCCGGTCGCCGCGACCGGGTGCCCCTTGGCCTTCAGGCCTCCGCTCGCGTTGACGGGCCTGCGTCCACCGAGCTTCGTCTCGCCCGACTCGACCATCTTGGCCGCGGAGCCGGGCGCCGCGAGGCCGAGGTCCTCCATCGCGACGAGCTCGGCGATGGTGAAGCAGTCGTGCAGCTCGAAGAAGTCGATCTTCTCGAGGCCGAGCTTGGCCTGCGCGAGCGCCTGCTTCGCCGCGACCTTCGTGCCGCTGAGGCTCGTGAGGTCCGTGCGGTCCGGCAGCGCCGCGAGCGAGCCCGCGCGCCCGACGCCTGCCACGCGCACCATCGGGACGCCGAGGCGCTGCGCGATCTCCTTCGTGGTGACGATGGCCGCCGCCGCGCCGTCGCTGAACGGGCACGCGTCGAACATCTTCAACGGCGTCGAGACCATCGTGCTCTTCATCACGTCCTCGACGGTGATCTTCTTCTTGAGGTGCGCCTTCGGGTTGAGGAGCGCGTTCTCGTGGTTCTTCACCGCGACGCGCGCGAGGTCCTCCTGCGTCGTGCCGAAGCGCTTCATGTGCGCCCGCGCGATCGTCGCGTACAGCCCGGGGAACGACGCGCCGCAGCTGCCCTCGTACACGTAGTCCGAGGCGTAGGCGAAGTAGCCCGTCGCGGTGATGCTGTCGATGTTGCTGACCTTCTCGACGCCCACGGCGAGGTACGCATCGGCGAACCCGCCCGCGACGTTGACGTAGGCCTCGCGGAACGCCGACGCGCCGCTGGCGCACGCCGCCTCGATCGTGCTGGCCGGCTTCTCCGGGATGCCCAGGCTCGTCATGACGAGCGGGCCGAGGTGCCCCTGGCGCTCCGCCATGCCAAGCGCGTTGGCGACGAACGCGCCGTCGAGCAGGCCCGGATCGAGCTTCGCCTGGTCGATGGCCTCGAGCGCCGCGAGGACCGCGGACTCGCGCAGGGTGGTGTCGAGCTTGCCGAAGGGCGTGGCGCCCACGCCGACGACGTACGCGTCGCGCATCGAGGGCCCATGCGTCTGCGCTTGAAAAGAAGGTTTGTCCTCTCCGGGTGCTTGCCGAAGGGAAAACCGGCGCCCGGCGCGCTCCGGAGACCGTCCGAGAGCGGCGAAGCGCCCTCACGCGGACGGCCCGACGTGCAGGTCCGCGCCCTCCTCGCCGCGCTCGGGCTCGTCGCGGCGCTCGCCGGGTGCCTCGACTTCGAAGGGTGCTTCGGCACGGCGACGTGGACCGAGCCGGGCATCGGGGCGTGGCTGCCCGCGCATGGCGACGAGGAGGACTTCGTCCCGAGGGCGGTGGACCTTCCGGGCGCGCTCGATCCGGGCCCCCGGGTCGCGCTCGCGTTGCCCCCTGGCGCCTCCCTTGGCGCGGCCGAGTGGCACGACGAGCGCGCCGAGATCATGGTCACGGCGGGCAACCTCACGCTGATCCGGGCGCCGACGGGCGCGGCCGGCGGCGACGCGGACATCTTCGCGGCGCTCAACGCGACGCTCGATGCATTCTACCGGGGCCCAGACCGCGCGCGGCTGGCGGACGACTTCGCGGCGCGGTGGGGACGCGCCCTCCGCCGCGCGTCGGGAGCGGACGAGGTGAGCACCACGGTGCGCGCCCCGGGCCCGTGGGACTTCGACGCGGCGTTTCCCAACGGGACCGCCTTCGTGGCTGGAGGCGGAGGGCGAGAAGATCAAACGCTATCGAGCCGGCGCCTGATGAGATCCATCGAGCGCGCGAAGCTGCGGTTGCGAAGCTCGGCGGCCCGCTGCTCCTGCAGGAGCGAGCGCACCACTTCGAGCACCTTCTCGGCCTCGAAGGGCTTCGTGAAGAAGTTCTCGACGTTGGCGTCGTTGATCGCCTTGATCGCGATCTCCAGGTCGGGGAACGCGGTCACGAGGATGCGCGGGACGCTGGGGCCCTTCTTGGCGGCGCGCGCCAGGAACTCCAGGCCGTTCATGCCGGGCATCTTGAAGTCGGTGATGACGAGGTCCACGGTCTCGCGCTCGAGCACGTCGAGACCGCTGGCGCCGCTCTCGGCCGTGACCACCTCGACCTCCTCCAGGCAGGTCTCGAAGAGCGCCTTGAGCGACTCGCGGATGTCCTCTTCGTCGTCGACGACGAGAATGCGCTGGGCGCGGGGCGCGGTGGCGTCTGGGCGCGGCTCCGTTGGCTCCACGATATCGGGATTCAGCCTCCTAGCGAAGAAAGGTTTGCTTTGTCCCGTCCGCGCATGGACGACCAGGAAATCGCCGAGGGTTCAAATACCGGCGATCGGTCAAGGCAGCGCACCATGCGCGAGGCAAGCGAAGCCGACACCGTTCAGCTCATCGCGGGGCTGCTCTCGCACATGCGCCAGATCGTGGGCGACGGCGCGGCGTACGCGATGCTCCACTACGGCGCGATGGAGGAAGGCAAGCGCTTCGGGGCCGCCGAGGCCACGAACGGCTTCCCCGCCGCGCTGAGCCGCATCGACCACGTGCTCATGCACAAGTCCGAAATCGTCGAGGAGACGGAAGGCCTCGTGACGATCCGGATCCACTCGTCCGCGCTCCTGGGGACGGGCCAGCGCGCGGTGCACGGCATCGTGCTGGGCCTGGTCGAAGGCGCGCTCACCTCGACGCGCAAGGCGCGTTACAAGGGCACCGTGGTCCAGTCCGCGACGCCAGGCGAGATCACGCTCGAGCTGCGGAAGGAAGGGTGAAAGCCATGCCTGGCAACGGACTCCCGGTCGCGACCTTCTCGACCGGCGTGCCGAACCTCGACGCGCTCCTGGGCGGCGGGCTCCCGGCCAACACGCTCAACATCCTCGCGGGCGAGCCGGGCACCGGCAAGACGATCCTCGCGCAGCAGGCGATGTTCCACTACGTCAGGGAGCACCCGGACGCGCGCGTCCTGTACCTGACGACGCTCTCGGAGCCCGCGATGAAGGTGATCCGCTACCTCCAGGGCTTCGAGTTCTACGACCCCGACGCCTTCGGCACGCGCGTGGTCTACCGGGACGTGGGCGGCTTCCTGCGCGAGCACCCCACGCGCGAGCTGCTCGAGGAGGTCATCCGGCTCGTGGAGGAGTACAACCCCGCGATCCTCTGCATCGACTCGTTCAAGGCGATCCGCGACCTCATGCCCAACTCCGAGGAGTTCCGCCGCTTCTGCTACGACCTCTCGGTGCGCCTCTCCAGCGCCGCGTGCACGACGCTCCTCTTGGGCGAGTACGAGGACGTCGACAGCGCGGACGGCGCCGAGTTCGCGGTGGCGGACGGCATCATCAAGATGCGCCGCGGCACGCTCAACGGCGAGCCCCAGCGCATGATCCGCGTCAACAAGATGCGCGGCCAGCCCATGAACATGGGCGAGTTCCCCTTCGCGATCAGCGGCCGCGGCATCCACGTCTACACGCCCGGCCTGCTCATCGACCGGATGAAGACCCCGAAGGAGTCCCAGGAGCTGGAGCGCGTGCCCACGGGCATCCCCGGCCTCGACGACCTGCTGCACGGCGGCGTCCAGCGCGGCCGCAGCATCATGCTCTCGGGCGTCTCGGGCAGCGGCAAGACGACGCTCGCGCTCCAGTTCCTCCTGGAGGGCGCCAAGCGCGGCGAGCGCGGCGTGCTCTACAGCTTCGAGGAGACCGGCGAGCGCCTGATGGGCCTCGCGGACCGCTTCGGCTGGGACCTGCGCCCCTTCGTCGCCAACGGCCTGCTCAAGATCATCGCGCGGCCGCTCACCGAGATCCGCGTCGATCAGAACCTGGAGCAGATGGCGACCGAGATCACGCGCGAGAAGCCCCAGCGCGTCGTGATGGACTCGTTCAGCGTCTTCCTGCACAAGGTCGCCGACCAGGCGGCGCAGCGCGACGCGGCGTTCCAGGTCACGCGCATGGTGGCCCGCAGCGGCGCCATCGCCATGCTCATCAGCGACATCCCGAGCCACGAGCCCACGCGCGTCTCGCGCTTCGGCGTCGAGGAGACCGTCGTGGACGGGACCATCGTGCTCAGCACGGAGCTGCGCGCCGGCAAGCGCGTGCGCTACCTGGAGGTCTACAAGATGCGCGCCGTGGACCACGTGCGCGGCCGCCACCGCATGGACATCGGCCCGGGCGGCATCCGCGTCTTCTTCCGCGCGCCGCAGCACGCCGAGGGGAGCACCGCCGTGATCTCCTACTCCCCGATGGAAGGCATCGTGGACGGCGAGGTCCCCTACGACCACTCGTGGCTCGTGCGCGGCGGCCCCGGCTCGGGCAAGTCGGTCTGGGCCATCCAGTTCGCCGTCGAGCGGCTGCGCAGCGGCGAGGCCGTGCTCTTCGTCGCCACCGAGGCGAGCAGCCGCACGATCCTCTCCAGCATGGAGCGCCTCGGCCTGCTGACGGAGCCCTACCTGGAGGCGGGCCAGCTCGTCGTGAAGAGCGCGGAGGACGACCCCGAGCTGGACATCGACGACCCCGAGTCGTTCTTCAACACGATCACGCTCTGGATCGACGCGATGCCCAAGCCGTGCGCGCGCATCCTGGATAGCATGACGCCGATCATGGTGGGCATGACGCCCGAGGAGTTCAAGGGCATGCTCAACAAGCGCAGGCTCTTCGCGCGCAGCGACATCAGCATGCTCGACACCGTGATGGCGAGCAACGACCAGCTCCAGCCGTACCTGACGAACCACTTCGACGTCGTCATCGACCTCTACACGCCCGACTGGGGCGACCTGCGCGGCGCGGACGACCGGGGCCGGCCCGTGATGCGGGTCGTGAAGGCGCGCGGCGTGCGCGTCGACACGCGCCCCTATCCGTTCCGCATCTCCAAGGAGGGCGGCGTGGTCGTCCAGAAGGACTTCTACGGAGCGAGGAGCTGAGGCATGGCGGACGCGCCTCGGGACACGTTGACGATCGCGCTCGGGCGCACGGCGCTCGCAGTCGCGGTGCTCGACCCCGAAGGCAAGTTCCTGGAGGCCAACCAGGCCTACGCCGACCTCATCGGCGTCCCGCTCGATCGGCTGCTCGGGCGCAACTCGATGGACTTCGTCCCCGAGGCCGACCGCGCCCGCGCCGCCGCCACGCGCGCCGAGATCCTGGAGAAGCGCGCGTGGCACGCCGAGAACCCCTGGACGCGCCCCGACGGCAAGCGCGTCTGGCTCGAGACGCACGCCTCGCTGCTCCCCGGGCCGCCCGAGCGGATGCTCGTCGTCGCGCTCGACGTCTCCGCCCGGCACGAAGCGCGCGACCAGATCGTGGCGCTGCGCCGCCAGAACGACCTAATCCTCAACGCCGTCACCGAAGGCGTGCTCGGCATGGACGCCGCGGGGAGCATCACGTTCGTCAACGAGGCCGCCGCGCGCATGCTCGGCTACAAGCCCGCCGAGCTGATCGGCCAAGAGCGCCACGCGCTGATCCACCACTCGCGCTCGCAGGGCGTCCCCTACCCGGAGGCGCGCTGCCCCATCAGCGCCACGCTCGCCGACGGAAGCGTGCACCACGCCAGCGGCGAGGTGTTCTGGCGCAAGGACGGCAAGCCGATCCCGGTCGACTACACCAGCGCGCCCATCCGCGAAGAAGGCCGGCTCGTGGGCGTCGCGCTCATCTTCGCCGACGTCTCCGAGCGCACGCAGGCCGAGAGCGTCGCGCGCCGCGCCAACCAGAAGATCCTGGAGATCTACGAGCGCATCCCCGAGGCCTTCTTCGCGCTCGACCGCGAGTGGCGCATCGTCTACATGAACCCGGTCGCGGAGAAGCTGAGGCACACGCCCAAAGAGGCCGTGATGGGCAAGGTCCTCTGGGAAGCTTTCCCTGACCTCAAGGGAACGAAGTTCGACGCGGAGTACCGCCGCGCCATGCAGGAGATGACGACGGTCCAGGTCGAGGAGCACTACCCTCGCATGGGCATGTGGTTCGAGGCGACAGCGTACCCCAGCGACGAGGGTCTCTCCATCTTCTTCCGCGACATCACGCTGCGCAAGCGCGTCGAGCAGGAGGCGAAGGCCGCCAGCATCGCGCGCCCCCTCGTGCGCAAGATCGTGCAGGACCTCGTCGAGACCGGCGGCGTCGCGCACCAGATCCTCCAGACCGTGGGACGCAAGCTCGCCGCCGAGAACCCCGCGCCCACGGTGGGCGACTACCTGCGCAGCTACACCGCGATGGGCCTGGGGCGCGTCGAGGCCGAAAAGGAGGAAGGGCAGCGCTACGCGTTCACCGGCCAAGACCTCCTCGAGAAGCGCCCCGGCTCGCGCGTGTCCACCTGCTCGTTCACGCTGGGCTTCCTCTCCGAGGCCGTCAGCCACGTCAACCGCGACGAGCCCACCCTGGGCACCGAGATCGAATGCCAATCGCGCGGCGCGCCGCAGTGCCGCTTCATCGTGCAGGTCAAGAAGCCCGAGGAAGGCCTGGCCCGCCGCGTCAAGGAGCTGGTCTAGATGGACGACGCGCTCATCTCCTACCTCCGCCTCGCCCTCTCCTCCGCCAGCGCCGTCGTCTACTTCTACGTCGGCGCGCGCCTGGGCCGCCGCCGCGTCGGGGGCGACGCCCGCCTCGCGGCGCAGCTCTTCTCCACGTGGTGGATCCTCCTGGGCGCCCTCACCGCCGGGGGAATCGTCCAGAGCATGCTCGCGCTCTCGAAGGTCAGCGACCTCGCTCTCTACGAGATGCTCGTCGAGGTCGAGCTGCTGATCCTCGTCGCCGCCTTCTGGGCGCTGCTCTACTACCTCTCGTACGTGCTGACCGGCTCGCGGCGCGCGATGATCCCCATCACCGCATTCTACGCCGGCATCTTCCTCTGGCTCCTCTACATCGTCGACTCGATCCAGTACGACCGCGTCGACATCGTGGGCGCCACCGCGACGCTACACTCCGCCACGACCGTCGATCCCACGATCGGCCTCGTCCTGCTCGCGCTGCTCCTGGGCCCCGTCCTCGTCGGCGCGGTCGGGTACGTGCGCCTCTACTTCCAAGTCGAAGGCCGCACCCAGCGCTACCGGATCGGCCTCGTCGCGGCGACGCTCGTGACGTGGTTCGGCAGCAGCGGCCTCGCCACGGTCTCCGGCGCCTCGAAGATCGCCTGGTGGCCCCTGGTGAGCGGCCTCCTGGGCCTCGCCGCCGCGATCTGCATCTTCTTCGCCTACCAGCCCCCCGGCTTCATCCAGCGCCGATTCGGAATCGAAGCCGTGAGCTGAGACGCAGGCCAGGCGAGGCATGCGGCGCGCAACGTGGAGCGTGCGACGTGGAACGTGCGCCGTGAACGTGAACCTTGAACGGACGCCGTGAACGTGAACGAGAACGTGAACGACCAGCCTGGCTAGATCTGGCCAGATCTAGCTGAGCCGCGGCGGCCATCCGGCCGTTCACGTTCACGATGTCCGTTCAAGGTTCACGTTCACGGCATACGTTCCACGTCGCTCGTTCCCGTTACCGGGGTGTCGCGCATCGATGGAGGGGCCGCATCTCCCTTGCGCGGCGCGGACGGTGCGGGCGGCATGCCCGAGGACCCGGTCATCGAAGAAGGCGGCGCGAGCACGCTCTCGCAGCGCGACGCGAGCGGCGAGGTCTCCGAGAAGGACCTCAAGACGGGCGAGCGGCGGCGCGGCGGGCAGGACGCCACGCCGACGAAGGGAGGCTGAGGGAGGCG
>JAXDQU010000120.1:0-9381 GCA_034667685.1 Thermoplasmata archaeon
TTCCGAACCTCCCCCGCCCAATAGTTTCAGAGAACCGACGAGGTATTTTACGCGCCCAGCGAACAGCAGACTCGGGCCCGCGGCTTGAGCATGCCGGGCCCCGCAACGACGCGCCCCGCGCCGCACAGGGCCTCATGGTCCGAATCCGTAGGTATTTCAAGGAAATCGGGGCGAACAGGAGAGGACAGGACAGCCCCCATGCCGCCTCTCGCGACCACGGGCATCGCCGGCCTCGACGCCCAGCTGGGCGGAGGCATCCCCAGGGGGACCACGCTCCTGCTGGTGGGCGAGCCGGGCAACGCGATCCCGCTCTTCAGCGAGCAGTTCGCGGGCGGCGGCCTCGACACGGGCGAGGACGTGCACTTCTTCGAGTTCGACCGCCCCGTGAACGAGCTGCGCAAGAGCGTGCTCTCCTACGTCATGCGCGGCCACGAGGACAAGGCGGCGCTGACGGTGTACGACGGCTACGCCCCCAGCTTCGCCCAGGCCAAGAGCGTGAAGCTGCGCGAGGCCAACGCGATGCCGATCCACCCCGCGCAGGCGCTCGCGACGTGCATGGGCGCGCTCCAGGGCGTGGGCGGCAAGCCCTACCGCGTCGTGATCGAGACGCTCTCCGCGCTCGCCCGCCCCGACAACGAGCGCGAGCTGCTGGAGTTCTTCCGCAACCTCGTCTTCATGGGGCAGGAGCTCAACGGCCTCCACCTCGTGAGCATCGTCAAGGGGCTCCACACGCCCGCGTTCGAGACGCAGCTTCGCCACCTCGCCGGCGGCGTCATCGAGTTCGGCGCCGAGCGCAAGGGGTTCGGCATCTACAACTATCTCGTCGTCTCGAAGCTCCTGAACGTCAAGGACCCCACGCGCATCCTCCTCTGGAAGGAGACCGACAAGGGCCTCTGGCTCGAGAGCACGAAGCGCGTTTTCTAGCGGCACTTCGTCGCACGGCTCGCGCTGCGGCGGCGCTGGCGCGCCGCCTCCGCGCTCGCTCATGCGACTTCGTGGCAGGGGGGCTACGCGCCCCCCTGCACCCCCGCGCCAGGGGGCCGCAGCCCCCTGGACCCCCTGACGTTGACCATGCGAGGCTGTCGCGGTCAGGTGACTAGACACATCGTCCGGCGCTCGGGCTCACCTGTCCAGTCACCTGACCCGCCGTTCCGCGACAAGGTGTCTGGTCACCTGCACCACGCCGAGCCGTCCCGCGACCGCCGTGCCCACGCCCGGGTCCATCGAGGGCCACAGTGCCCCTGCCGAAACGAACGACCCCATTCTCGGCCCGGGTTTCTCCAGGAGTGGGACTGGGGCGGTTGGGCGAAAGGAGCTTCTTTATACAACCTGTTCGAGGAAAACCCTTCGCTGCCATGACGTTGGAGGCGAGCCCAGGGAGCCGCATCCGCCCGCCGCGTGACGAGGGCGTCAGCCCCGTGGTGGGCATGATCCTCGTCCTGGCCATCTCCGTGCTGGGCATCGCGGCGATCCTCTACTGGGGCCTGCCCGCGATCGACGAGATGAAGGCCAACGTGGAGCACCGCTCCGTGCAGGGGCAGTTCCAGGACCTCGACGCGACGCTCAAGGAGCTCGTCGCGGGCACCACCGAGAAGACCGCGAAGCGCTGGGACCCCACGCTCAACCGCGGCGAGATCGGCGTGCGCAACGACACCGAGTCGTGGCTCTTCACGGCCGACGGCTACCAGGAGGACAGCGCGAACGCCGCGCAGTACAACTGGCTCTTCGACGGCCTCTCCGACGGCGACAACGGCTTCACGATCAAGAACAACGCCGCGGGCAACGTGCCCGGCGCGCAGGTGTACGGCTACGTGGTGGGCGCGGGCAACTCGCTCACGCAGATCAACCTCACGTGCGTCGACTGCGGCACGAGCGCGGGCCAGCAGACGGCGAGCATCGCGACGTGGAACGCGGGCTCCACGCACACCTTCGCGGCCTACGTCGACTACACGACCGGGCCCAGCTCGGCCACGTCGGTGAAGATCGACGGGGGCCCGTTCTACTTCAAGATCAACAACGGCACGCCGGTCGTCGGCGAGGCCTGGTACATGAACACGTCCGCGATCCAGTACAAGCTGCACGCGGGCGTCGTGGAGCGCTCGGTGACGGAGAACAACGGCGCGATCATCACGGGCACGGGCACGACGTACGCGATGCTCAACTCGCCGCCGATCCCGCCGCCCAAGACCGTGCAGGGCACGCACCGCTACTTCGCGCGCGCCCTCGTGCTCAACGGCAGCGCGTCAGCCGCGGGCGACAACCAGTTCGACCTGCTCGTGAGCCTCTACTCGACCTCCGTGCTGGCGACCTACGACTGCACCCAGGCGAACCACTACGATTGCATCGCGGCGGCCAAGATCCAGGTCTGGGGCACGATGAAGTCGCCCTGGTACACCTACCTCACCGACACGGGACGCGGCTACGCCTCCGTGCAGCGCGTGACGTCGGGCAGCTACGACTATCTCGAAGACCGGCAGACGATGGGCTACACGCTCATCGAGTCGGCGTTGAACCTGGGGTGACCATGCGCGGACGACGTGACGATCGGGCGGTGAGCGAGGTGATCGGGTTCATCCTGAGCTTCGCCCTTTCCTCGGTCTTCCTGCTCATCGCGCTAGGCACCTACTACCAGGCCAGCGGGAACACGGACAACGTGATCACGGGCGTCGAGCTCAAGGGCGTCGCGGACCGCGTCGCCACGCGCATCGTCGACGCCGGCCTCATCGCGCAGGAGTTCCCCAACGCGAGCCTCAACATCACGATGGACCTGCCGCAGACCGCGAACGGCCATTCGTATCTCGTGACCGCGACGGCCACCGCGGTGTGGGTCAACGCGACCGACGGCGTCGCGCAGTCCAACTCGACCACGTTCAAGCTCGACCAGGTGTCGGGCATCTCCATCTCCGGCTCGGTCTACTCCACGCAGGAGCGGATCGTCGTCGGCTACAGCCTGCAAAGCGCGGGCACGAGCAAGCAGATCGTCATCCACGGGGCATGATAGCGCATGGAAACGCAGATTCCCTTCCCGAAGTTCGTCCAGGGGCTCAAGGACGCCGGCGCGGCGATCACCGGAGCGCAGCTCCTGGCGGATCCCAACGCGGCGTGGCGCGCGCTGCCCCGCGAGACGCGCGCGGCGTGGCTCGCGGCGGCGCACGTCGCGTGCGACCCCGACGAGGTGCAACTCCGCCTGGGCAAGCTCCCGGGCAGCAAGAAGAGCCTCGAGGCCGTCCTGGTCATCCTCTCCCACCCGGAGGGCGCGCAGCCCCAGCCTGAGCCTCAGCCCCAGCCCGAGCCCCCGGCCGCCGCGGAGCCCGCCCCCGCTCCCGCGCCGAAGCGCCCGCGCAAGTCGAAGGCCAAGGGGCGCGTCGAGGCGCACGCCGAGCCCGCGCCGCAGCCCGAGCCCCAGCCGGAGCCTCAGCCCGAGCCCCTCGCCACCCCCCAGCCTGAGCCTCAGCCTCAGCCCCAGCCCGAGCCCGTCGCCGCGGTCGAGGCCGCGCCCGCGCCCAAGTCGGGCCTCAAGGGCCTCCTGGGCCGCTTCACCGGCGCCCGCCCGGAGGCGCCCACCACGGCCGCCAGCGCGTCGGCGCAGGTCACGGAGATCCCGCCCCCCGCCGCCGAGTACGACCAGGTCGAGACGTACGCGGTGCAGGAGCCCTACGCCTACGTGCGCATCCTCTTCCACAAGGAGAAGAAGGAGCACCGCTACGAGGTCATCGAGCCGGCGCTCACGGAGCGCGAGCGGAACATCCTCGACTTCATCGAGAACACCATGATCGACGTGATCGAGGTGGGCCTCGCCGCGATCACGAAGGAGCAGGCCGCGACCATGCTGCGCAAGCACGTGGACGAGGTCATCTACGACTACAGCATCTCCCTTTCCGCGTTGGCGCGCGAGAAGGTGCTCTACTACATCCTGCGCGACTTCCTCGGGTTCGGCAAGCTCGACCCGATCATGCGCGACGAGTTCATCGAGGACGTCTCGTGCGACGGACCCGGCACGCCGATCTTCCTCTATCACCGCAAGTACGAGTCGATCAAGAGCACCGTCGTCTACGAGACCGACGAGGAGCTCGACAGCTACGTCATCAAGATGGCGCAGCGCTCGGGCAAGTCGGTGTCGATCGCCGAGCCGCTGCTGGACGCGACGCTCCCCGACGGCAGCCGTCTCAACGCGACGCTCTCCGACGAGGTGACGGACGGCGGCTCGACGTTCACCATCCGCAAGTTCAAGGAGGACCCCTTCACGCTGCCCGACCTCGTCCGGTTCGGCACGATGAACGAGGACCTCCTCGCCTACTGGTGGCTTGCAGTGCAGAACGGCGCCAGCGCCATCTACGCGGGCGGCACGGCGTCGGGCAAGACGACCTCGCTCAACGCCATCCTGCTGTTCATCCCGCCGCAGATGAAGATCGTGTCCATCGAAGACACGCGCGAAGTGAACATCCCCCACGAGAACTGGATCGCCGGCGTGACCCGCGCCGGCTTCGGCCCCCGTGACAACAACGGCCGCCAGGCGGGCGAGATCGACATGTTCTCGCTGCTCAAGGCCGCCCTGCGTCAGCGCCCCGAATACATCCTCGTGGGTGAGGTGCGTGGCCAGGAGGCCACCGCGCTCTTCCAGGCGATGGCGACGGGCCACACGGCGTACGGCACCATGCACGCCGACTCGACGGAGGCCGTCATCCACAGGCTGGAGTCGGAGCCCATCAGCATCCCGCGCAGCCTGCTCGAAGCGCTCGACATCGTCTCGATCCAGATCCAGACGCGCATCGGCGACCGCCGCGTGCGCCGCACGAAGGAGCTCGTCGAGATCGTCGGCCTCGACCCGCACACGCGCGAGATCCTGACGAACCAGGTCTTCACGTGGAGCCCCGCGACCGACCAGTTCGAGTTCAGCGGCGTCTCGTACGTCCTGGAGCGCATCCAGCTGGAGCGCAACATGACGGAGTCCGACATGCGCGACGAGTTCAGCCGGCGCAAGCGGATCATCCACTACATGGTCGAGCACAACGTGCGCAGCCTCCCCGAGGTGGGCCGGATCATCGCGACGTACTACCGCGACCCCAACGCGGTCATGCAGATGGTCGAAGGCCACGAGGCGGAGGCGGCGGCCCTCGTCGCGTCCGCCCCGGCGCCCCACGCGCCCCAGGAGCTCGTGGCCGAGCCGCAGGACTTCCCGGACGTGCCCTTCCCGGGCGAGGAGAGCGGCGCGAATGGTGCTTAACGAGTTCCAGCGCGTCTCGTTCAAGGTGTTCGGCGGCCGCGCGATCCGCGGCTTCAACCTGAACAAGCTGGAGAGCGACCTGCGCAAGGCCCGTCTCGGCGTCCGCGCCGAGGCCTACATGGCCACGACGCTCGCGTTCACCATCATCAGCGCGCTCTTCGGCCTCGTCATCAGCGCGTTCGTCTTCTTCGTGCTCGTGCCCGTGGCGATGCCCCACGCGCCGAAGGCCATCATGGTCTTCTTCCCCGTCGTGCCCATGCTCATGGCCGCGATGTGCTACGCGACGCTCCTCGCCTCGCCCTCGGGCCGGGCGAAGTCGCGCGCCAAGAACATCGACATGCGCATCCCGTACGCGCTCAACTACATCAGCGCCATGGCCGGCGCCGGCGTCAACATCGACCAGGTGTTCCGCAGCCTCGGCGAGCAGGAGAAGGTCTACGGCGAGTGCGCCAAGGAGGCGCAGGCCATCTACCGCGACATGGCGTACTTCGGCAAGGACTCCGTCACCGCGATGAAGCGCGCCATCGAGCGCAGCCCCTCCGACAAGTGGCAGGAGTTCCTCCAGGGTGCCATCACCACCACGACGTCCGGCGGCAACCTCCAGTTCTACTTCGCCGCGAAGGCGGAGCGCTTCATGTGGGAGAACCGCCAGAACCAGAAGGCGTTCGTCGACCTCATGGGCCTCATGGCCGAGACGTACGTCACCGCGGCCGTGGCGGGCCCCCTTTTCCTGATCGTGATGATGAGCATCATGGGCATGCTCGGCGGCGGCGGGCCCGGCTCGCTCTACCTCATCGTCTACATGATGCTCCCCGCGGCGAACTTCGGCTTCGCCTTCGCATTGAACGCAATGACCCCGGAGGTGTGAGGCATGGAAGGCAAGAAGCTCGAGCTGCTCGCGTGGGCCGGCATGGGCGCGGCGCTCCTGGGCGCCATCCTCGGCGCGCTCGACGCGCTGCGCGCATGGTCCATCTACCCGCTGGCGCTGGCCGTGGGCCTCGTGGCCGCGTACGCGTGGCTCCTGGGCAAGCGTCCCGCGAGCGAGGAGGCCGAGTCCGACGACGCGCGCTTCCAGCGCGAGCTGGCGCTCAACGCCTCGTCGATCTTCCTCTCCGTCGTCTTCCTGCTCCTGGCGATGGTCGAGGTGCTCGCGATTCCCGCCGCGCTGGGCTATCTCGTCGTATTGGACGCCTTGGGCCTGCGCCTGATCGCGTTCTACCCCGTCATCACGGCGGGCCTGCTCTGCACGCTTTCGGGCGCGGCGCTCCTCGCGGCGCGTGGCCACAAGGGCTCGCGCATGGGCCGCCGCGAGAAGGCCGCCGCGCAGGCCGCGCTTGGTCTCACGGGCGCGTTCGTGCTCGCGGGCCTCGCGGTCTCCGCCGGCGCGGGCAAGCCCCTGGGCCTCCAGCCCGAGCGCGCCGTGTTCCTCGTCGCGGCCTCGCTCGTGTCGCTCTTCTTCTTCCTGAGGAGCTGGCTGGAGTTGCCGCGCTACTCGCAGGTCACGGACTGGCTCGAGAACGAGCAGCGCCTGAAGGACTCGGGCCTGCTGCGCCGCGTCTCGTGGGCCACGCTGGGCCTCGCGGCGCTGGGCATCCTGCTCTCGCTCCTGCCCATGACCGGGCTCCTGCCGCGCAAGGCCGGCCTCGCGGGCACGGGCCTGGCGATGCTGACGCTGCTCTTCGCCACGTTCAACGTCGGCGTCTCGCACGTCGTCCCCTTCAGCGCGCTGGCCGGCGACGCGCGCGACGAGCGCAAGAAGCGCCACGTGATCCTCGGCGCCGCGAGCGTCGGCCTCACGGTCCTCGCGATGGCCGTGGGCATCCTCACGACGCTCGCGTTCATGGCGCAGGTGGGCGGCGTCGTCATCTTCCGCTCGCTCCTGGGCGCGTTCGTCGCGAGCTACCCGGCGATCTTCGCCGTCGTCTTCCTCGCGCTCGCCTTCGTCGTGGGCCTGCGCATGCGCGTGCGCAGCGACCTCGCGTACTCCGACAAGATGCGCGCCCTGGCGCTGGGCATGAGCACGATGGTGCTGATCCTCGGCTTCTTCGGCGTCTTCATCGGAAGCGGCCTGGCCGAGGGCAGCGGCATCGCGATCGAGAACGCCGTCCTCGCGCTGGGCGCCGCGGTCGTGTGCCTCATCCAGTTCGTCAAGGCGCGCACGCTGCTTCCGGGCATCGTGGGCATGATCCGCGACTCGGTCAAGAGCAGCGCCTCGGCCGACAAGTCGCAGCAGCAGTCCATCAAGAACCGGATGATCGCCACGTACGTCACCGCGCTGGTGTTCGTGCTCGGCTTCGTCTCGTTCATCGTCGCCACCTCGCTCCACGTCATCCCCTCGCCGCAGTCGAGCCTCGGGACGGACGTCGGGTTCTTCGTCTACCTCCTGGGCGGCATCGCGCTCCTGGTCATCGTGGTGATGCGCTACTTCCAGAGCGTGAACATCGACACGCGCTGGCAGAAGCGCGCGCAGGAGGAGGCGACGATCGGCAAGAAGCGCCTGACCTCCGCGCAGGTGCAGCGCTACCTCATCCTGGGCTTCAGCTTCGGCGTCGCGGGCATGCTGGGCCTCATCGGCCTGCTCGTGACGCTGGGCCAGGTGCAGCACCTCGGTCCGCTGCCCGTCGCCAAGAAGTACGGCACGGACTTCTTCGTCTTCGCCATCCTCATCGGCCTGGGGCCCTATGGCTGGTACACGGCGCGCGAGGCGACGCGCATCGAGGCCATCGACCAGAAGTTCCCCGAGTTCCTGCGCGACCTCGCCGAGTCGCAGCGCGCGGGCATGACGCTCACCGAGGCCGTCATCACCGCGAGCAAGGGCAACTACGGCGTGCTCACGCCCGAGATCCGCAAGATGGCGGCGCAGATCCAGTGGGGCGTCTCGTTCAGCAGCTCGCTGGAGCGCTTCGCGGCCCGCGTCGACACGCCGCTGATCCGCCGCACGGTGAGCCTCGTCATCCAGGCGTCGAGCGCCGGCGGCAACGTCGTCGACGTGCTCACCGCCGCGGCCGACGACGCGCGCGAGATCCAGCAGATCGTCAAGGAGCGCAAGCAGTCGATGAGCATCTACGTGATGATCATCTACATCGCGTTCGCCGTGTTCGTGGGCGTCATCGCCGTCCTCAACGCGCAGTTCATCCCCGAGGTCGCCAAGGCCGTCAGCAAGGCCGACGGCGTCTCGATCGGCGGCCTGCACTTCAAGGCGTTCAACCAGGACGACTTCAAGACGCTCTTCTTCCACGCGGCCGTCATCCAGGGCTTCGGCGGCGGCATCGTGGGCGGCATCATGGCCGGCGGCAAGCCCGTGCAGGGTCTCCGGCACTCGTTCATCCTCGTGCTCGCGGCGTGGGTGCTCTTCCGCGTCGTCATCGGGTGATCGTCTTGCGGCCCCGCACGCCTGAACACGAAGCCACGAAGCCACGAAGGCGCGAAGCGCCTCGAGGACTTCGTGCCTTCGTGCCTTCGTGGCTTCGTGTTCCAGCGGCCCGGCGCCAGGACGACCGCGGCCAACTGATGCTCGTCTCGGGCATCGTGATCACGATCGCGTTCCTCCTGACCGCGCTGACCTTGTCGCAGGTGAGCAGCATCGAGCGCCAGGCCGCCGCCGACAAGCCGACCTCGCTGGCCACCGAGTGGCGCTTCCTGCACGACCGGCTCCAGACCAACCTGAACTCGGCCGTCACCGTGGACACCACCAACGACACCTTCGTCAACACCACGTGGCCCGCCGTGGCCGCCTCGTTCCGCGGCATCGAGGCCGAGAAAGGCTACGACCTGGTCCTCCGCATCGCGGGGAACAACACCGGCGGCCTCAACGCGTTCAACCTCACCGAGAACGGCACCGGCGTCACCTCCGGCGGCGCCTTCAACCACTACAGCAAGGCCAGCTTCGACGGCAGCGTCTCCTACACCTGGAACTCGGACCACGTCGACGACGGCCTGATCTGGAACCCCACCTGCCTGGACACGACCAACGGCGCCGGCTGGTGCCTCCAGGGCGTCCTCGTGTCGATGCACATGGCCGACGCCACCACCTCGATCGATGAGGTCGTCCTCTTCGCGGTCAACAAAGGGTGACGGACGAGGGGAGGCTGAGGGAGGCGGGGGGAGCCGGAGGGAGGTTGAGGGAGGCGAGGGGCGTCGACGGGCCCACCGCCACC
>JAXDQU010000121.1:0-3461 GCA_034667685.1 Thermoplasmata archaeon
CCCCCCCCCCCCCCCCCCCCCCCCCCGCCCCAGCCCCGTGAAACGGTTCGACGTCCGCCCGAAAGCGGTTATGCCGGCCAGGAGCGAGTGGGAAGCACACCCGTGCGCCCGCGTGAAGGATGCGGAGGGCGCCCGGGCACACCCGGTCCGCCGCATCCGCCTCGTCTCCCTCAGATTGCCTCCCCGCCGGACCGGGTGGCCCTTCCCTTCTCGCAAGCTCCAAGCGCGTCGGGCCCGTCCTTGGCGCGTGCGCCGCACGAAGATCCTCGCCACGCTGGGCCCCGCGACGACGCCGGAGCCCGCCCTGGAGGCGCTGCTGCACGCCGGCGCGGACGCGCTGCGCCTCAACTTCAGCCACGGGAAGGCGGCGGACCACGAGGCCGTCTTCCAGCGCGTGCGCGACGTCTCGGCGAAGCTCGGGCGCCCGGTCCCCATCGTGCAGGACATCCAGGGTCCGAAGATCCGCGTCGGGAAGCTGCCGCAGCCGGTCGTGCTCTCGCGCGGCGACGAGGTGCGCTTCCGCGTGGGCGAGGAGCAGCGCGAGCCGGGCGTGCTGCCGATCACGTACGCGCACCTGGCCGAGGACGTGAAGGCGGGCGACCGCATCCTCATGGACGATGGCTATCTCGCGGCGCGCGTGGTCGCGGTCGAGGACAAGGAGACGGTGCTCGCGCGCGTCGAGGACGGCGGCCTCCTGAAGTCCAACAAGGGCGTCAACTTCCCCGGCGTGCGGCTCTCCATCCGCTTCCCGACGGAGAAGGACAAGCTCGACATCCAGGTGGGGCAGCGCCTCGGCGTGGACTACATCGCGGTCTCGTTCGTGCGCAGCGCGACGGACCTCGCGCGCGTGCGGGCGGACCTCGACGAGGACGTGGGCACGCGCGTCATCGCCAAGGTCGAGCTGCGCGAGGCCGTGGACAACCTGGAGGAGATCATCCTCGCCTCCGACGGCGTCATGGTGGCGCGCGGCGACCTGGGCGTCGAGCTTCCGCCCGAGGACGTGCCGCTCGTGCAGAAGGACATCCTGCTGCGCTGCGACCGCCTCGGCATCCCCAGCATCACCGCGACGCAGATGCTGGAATCCATGATCGAGAACCCGCGCCCCACGCGCGCCGAGGTCACAGACGTCTACAACGCCGTCCTCGACGGCACCGGCGCGCTCATGCTCTCGGCCGAGACGGCGGTGGGCAAGCACGCGATCGAAGCCGTCGCCGTCATGGGGCGCATCGCGGAGCGCGCCGAGACCGAGCTTCTCCAGCCGCGCGAGATGGCGCAGCGCCGGCACGCCATCACCTCGCGCTCGGTGCCCGACGTCATGGCGCACTCGGCGGCGCGCGGCGCGGAGGAGGCCGGCGCGCGGGCGATCCTCGCGCTCACGCACAAGGGCTTGACGGCCCGGGTGCTATCGAAATACAAGCCCTCCGTCCCGATCCTCGCCGTCACGAGCGTCCCGGCCGCGTACCGGCAGCTCGGCCTGCTCTGGGGCGTCACGCCCATCCTCGCGCCGTTCCACGACGACGAGTGGATCGCGCTGGGTGCCGCGCGCGACGCCGTGCTCGCCACGGGCCTGCTCAAGCCCACCGACGTCGTGGCCGTCGTCAACTCGCGCCTGGGCGTGCGCGCCAGCACCAACACGCTGCGCATCCTCGCCCTGCGCGAGCTGGGGAAGGCGTAGCATGAGGTGGGCGGCGCTCGTCGTGCTGACGCTCCTCGCGGCGGGGTGCGCCTCCCGCGCGGGCGAGACGCGCGACGCGCTCGTGCCCTACCCGCGTCTCCACGAAAGCGCGACCTACGCCGTGTCGGGCAGCCTCGCCGACCTTGCGCGCTGGGAGAACGGCGCCCCCATCACGACGCCCGACGCCAAGCTGCGCTTCTCCCTGCTCTCGACGCAGACCGCGCTCGACGCCGCGCGCACCGCGCAGCCCACCGTGCTCCTGCGCGAGGAGCTGCTCGTCGCGGGTGGCGCGGTCAAGCTCGCCGACCTCTACGTGAGCCCCGCGCACCAGGCGCTCGTGCAGGGCGTCTACCCGCTCTCGGGCGACCAGTCCATCGTCGCGTTCGACGAGCGCGGCTACCCGTGGCTCTTCGGGGCGAGCGCGCTCTTCGGCGAGGCGATCTCGCCGGGCGCGACCCTTCCGGTCTCGATCCCCGACAACCTCGGCCACGGGCATGCGCTCAACCTCACGTGGCGCGTCGTGGGCTCCGAGCGCGTGGGTGACGTGGACGCGACGCGGCTCGACCTCGACGGCTCGCCCAGCCTCGCCGGCTCGCTCTGGATGCAGGCGGGCTCGCCCTGGCCCGTGCGCGCGACGCTGACGCTGAAGGACGCGGGCGTCGAGCCGCTCCTGCGCGCGCAGAGCTATCCCGCGCACGTGGACGCGCGCCGCCAGGCCGTCGCGTCGGGCGACAAGCCGCTTCCGCCGCGCGACCGCGCCGCCACGTTCGGCGAGGACGCCGCCGCGCCGCGCGAGGCGTGGGACGGCACCGCGCCCCCCGACGGCTCGACGAGCTACGAGCCCTACCTCCTGAGCGAGGCGATCCGCGACGCGAAGCTCCTGGACACCGGCCTCCAGACGTGGACGAAGGGGGCGCAGAGCCCCATCCTCTACCGGGCGACGTTCAAGCCGTTCGCCACGCCCGCGCAGGGCGTCGAGAACGAGACGTGGCTCCTCGTCTTCGTCGACCAGCGCGAGACGTACTACCAGGTGCAGATGGGACGCCTGCAACCCCCGCCCGCTTCCTCGCCCTTGCCCGCGCCCGTGCCGACGATCGGCGCGCCGCGCGTCGAGTCGAGCGGCCCCTACGAGCCCCCCGCGTCGGCCAACCACGGCTGGTTCCCGAAGGAGAGCGTGCCCGCGAAGCTCGTGCCCCTCGCCGCCGGCATCGACGTGGTGCGCAGCGCGTTCGGCGCGAAGGGCGTGCAAATCTTCCTCCGGAGCTTCCAGGACCCGCCGGGCTATCAGTACTTCCTGGACGGGGGCTGGGACGGCCCGAAGGGAGAGGAGGGGCGCTACACGGTCGTGTACGATCCGGAGACGGGGCTCCTTCAGGAGGCCACGGGGCACGGCCTGGGCGCGCGGCTGGCGTCGTAGGTAGAAAAGCCTTAAAATCACGGCCCGGGTAGCGAATCCCATGCTCCCGGTCGTGTTGGGCGAGATCATCGGGCCAGACATCCTGGTCATCCTCGCCGTCATCGCCCTCCTCTTCGGCGCGACCAAGATCCCCGACATCGCGCGCAACCTCGGCAAGGCCAAGGGCGAGTTCGAGCGCGGCGCCTACGAGAGCCAGCAGTCGCTCGCCGAGCAGAAGCGCAAGGACGCCAGCAAGAACCTCGAGGACGTCGAGCGCGACCGCGTGCTCAAGGCCGCCGCCGAGCTGGGCATCCCCACCGAGGGGCGCAGCATCACCGACATCAAGGCGGACGTCCGCGCGAAGATGACGTGACAAGGGCTGCGGGCTCT
>JAXDQU010000122.1:0-63721 GCA_034667685.1 Thermoplasmata archaeon
AGCCCTGAGTCCGGAGTCCAGAGCCCCGAGCCCGGTGTTTCTGCTTGGGGAATCCTTCATGACGGGGTTCCGGCATCCGGTGCCCGATGAAGCCGAAGGGCGGGAAGCTGCCTTCCATCAGCGTCGAGGGCCGTAGCGAGGCGAAGGTGGAGGTCCGCGACGGGAAGATCGTCAAGGTCTGCGCGGCGTGCGCGACCATCCTGGACCGCGCGACGGGGCGCTGCCCCAACGGGCACTAGGCGAGCACGGGCGGACGCACCGCCGATTCTTCCCGCAGCGCCCGGAGCATCGCGGCGTCGCGGGCGTGGCGCTCGCACCAGTCTTCTTCGGAGCCTTCGGGGTAATGGCAGGGCATCGGCCCCCCCGTGGACCTGGCAGGCTTTGAGCCCTACGACCAGGGACTCCGTCCCGAAACGGCTTCTCGGGAGCGCCCTGGACCCGTCAGGGCCACGGCTTAAGCGCGACGGCGCCGTGCCCCGGGCGTGCAGGTCCCCCCCAGCGTCGCGGCCTTCGCGAAGCGCCACCAGGCCGAGCGCGCGCTCCAGCCCGAGGGCCCGCTGATCCCGTTCCTGATGCGGCTGCACGACGGCCTCCCGCCTGGGGGGGTCGCGGTGGTCGCGGACGTCGTCTGGCAGACCGCCCCCACGCCCGCCCTGGCACGCGCGTTCGCTCCGGCCCCGGGCGGCGAGAAGGTGCGCCCCATCGAGGGGTGGGAGATGCAGGCCGAGCACGCGGGCTTCGCGATCGTGGAGAAGCTCGACGTGCCGCGCGCGGAATGGGCGCCGCACGAGGGCCCCGCGCGGCGCGAAGCGATCGAGGCCGACGAGCGTGGCGCGGCGCGGCTCGTGGCCTGGGCGCTGCGGAGGACCTGATGCGCCTCGTCCTCTTCGGCGCGACCGGCATGGTCGGCCGCGGCGCGCTCCTGGAGGCCCTCGACGATCCGGCCGTCACGCGCGTGCTCGCTGTGGGCCGGCGCCCCGTGGACCTCCAGCACCCGAAGCTGGAGCAGGCCACGCACGAGGACTTCACGGACTTCGGGCCCCTCGCGCCGCGCCTCGCGGGGTACGACGGCTGCCTCTTCTGCCTGGGCGTGAGCGCGGTGGGCATGAGCGAGGCGGACTACACGCGCGTCACGCACGACTTCACGTTGGCCGCCGCGCGCGCGTTCCTCGCGGCGAATCCGGGCAGCGCGTTCGTCTACGTCTCGGGCCAGGGCACCGGGTCGAGCAGGCAGATGTGGTCGCGCGTCAAGGGGCGCACCGAGGAGGAGCTGCTCGCGATGCCCTTCGGCGCGGCGTACATGTTCCGCCCCGGCTTCATCCGCCCCGAGCGCGGCGTCCGCTCCAGCACGCGCGCCTACCGGATCGCCTACGCCGTGCTGCGGCCCTTCGGCGGCCTGCTCCAGCGCATGGCGCCCGGCAGCGCCACGACCACCACGCGCGTCGGGCGGGCCATGCTCCAGTGCGTGGAGAAGCGGCCCGCGCTGCGCCTCGTCGAGACGCGTGATATCAACCGGCTCGCGGCCGAGCGCGGCACCTGATATCGCCGCGTCCTCGATCCGATGTCTCGCGGCCAGCCGGGCGGCAGGACCGAGGGAACGGCGAGAACCGTCTTAGCCGCCGTCCAGTCGAGCCTTGCCTAGGTGAACCTGAAATGCTGACCGCACTTGCCGCGACGTTCGGGATGCCGGGCGGGCTCCTGGGCCTGATCGTGCTCTTCCTCGTGCTCGCGCTGATCGCCTACGTCCTGGGGGCCCGTGGGGTCGCCGGGTTCTCGATGGAGCTTGCGAGGATCCTGATCGTGGTGTTCGTGATCCTCGCCGTGCTCGCACTCATCGTAGGCGTGATCTGACGCTCTGACGAAGGGAAGAAGCGAAGACGGGAAGACGGGAAGACGGGAGGAAGGGGGCCCTTGTTCCCCAGTTCCCTTCTTCGCTTCTTCCCGTCTTCCCCACCATCTGTTACTTCCGCCGCAGCAGGAGCGCGAGCGCGATGGCACCGAAGACGAGGGCCGGAGCCTCGAAGCCCGGCGCGGGGCGCGTCGCCTGCGTGAGCGGCGAAGCCGAGGCGGGCGCGAGCGCGCCGGGCGCCGCCTTGGCGTGGAAGACGATGGGCGCGCCGGGGCCGTCGGGGCCCGCGAAGACGACGGGGCCGATGTCCGTGGGCAGCGGATCGACGCGCACCACGTAGTCGCCCGCGTCCGGGAAGACGACGACGGCCTTCGTGTCGCCCGAGTCGTGCGTGTGCAGCTTGAAGTTGTAGAGCGCGGGCTTGCCAGCCTGGCCGATGGTCACGTCGACCTCGCTGTGCTGGATCGGACCGGCCTGGTTCGACGCGCTGAACGTCAGCGTGGTGGGCTCGCCGGCGACGACCTTGTCGAGCCCCTTCACGTCGATCGTCGCGAGCCCCGCGCTGCCCATGCTCGTCGCGCTCGCCATCGCGCTGGGCGGGAGCACCTGCACGTGGAAGGGGACGCTCACCTTGTCGCCCCCGTCGTTGGCGGTGAGCATGCCGTCGTAGGCCCCGGGCACCTGCGGGACGTACAGATACTCGAAGTGCCCGTCGTACTCGTGGAGCGTGCTGCTCTGGAAGACCGTGCCGCGCGGACCGGCGAGCGTGAAGCTGAAGTCGACGTGCGGCTTGGGCATGTGGTCCGCGCCCTCGACGAGGCCCGAGAGGCGGATCGGGAAGCCCATCACGATCTGGTTCTGCGGGTCGTACATGCCATAGAGCGTGATCGTCTTGCCCTTGGCCGTCGCGCCCGCGGGCTCCATCACGGCGGGCGGGAGCGCGGACGGGTCGGGCGCGTTGGGGAGCGCGAGCGGGCCCGCGTCGAAGGTGGCCTTGCCCAGCACCGCGGCCACGTCGGTGCTCGTGCCGGTCGCGTAGGCCTTGTACGCCGTGACCTGGAGGTCGTACGTGCCCGGCGCGTCGAACGCCTGCGTGAGCTGGATGGGCTTCTCGTGGATGTGCGCGTGCGTGCGCGAGACGAGCGCGCCGGTCCTGGCGTCGCGCCACTCGAGGAGCGCGTCGGTGTGCGGGATCGTCTTGCCCGCGGCGTCCTGGACGTCGACGACGACGTCGGCCGCGTTCCCCTCCTGCATCGCGGGGGCGAGCTTGATCGCGGCCTTGGCGACCGTCTCGTTGACGGGCATCACGGCGTCGCCCTCGAAGACGCCCATCGCCATCTTGCCGCTCATGGCCTCGACGCGGTAGTGGCCGGCGTGCGCGAAGACGAGGTCGAGGCTGAAGAGGCCGTCGTACTCGTGCGTGTCGTTGGTCTGGAACGTGGTCACGTTGTCCAGCGTGACGAGGAACGCGGCGTTCTGGTGCGGCGTGGGCGCGCCGTCCTTGTCGAGCAGCGCGAAGCCGAAGTGGGTGACGCTGCCCACCACCGCGCGGCCGGAGTTCGGCCCGTCGTGGAGGACCATCGCCATGCCCTCGCCGCCCATCATGCCCTCGTGCTGGGCCGCGGCGAGCGGCAGGAGAAGGGCGGCCGAGACGACGAGAAGCGTGACACGCATGGCGTTCGTGGGGCAGCCTCACCACCTGGGGATGAGCCTTGTGGCAGACCGCACCCCCCTGTGCGAGGGGATTCGGGCATCGGATGACGGTTTTTGGGCCTTCGGTTGCGCCCCCGGGAACACGAAGGGCACGAAGACGGAAACTTCGTGCTCTTCGTGCCTTGGTGCTCTTCGTGTTCCGGCGGGCGGAGGCCAAGGCTGAGGCTAAGGCTAAGGCCGGGGCTGGGGCTCGGGGCGCCGTGGAGAAGATCCGCCCCTCCGCCACCGTGATCCTGGTCCGACGCCAGCCCACGCTGGAGGTCTACATGGTCGAGCGCTCCCTGCGGACGCGCTTCTTTCCCGGCTACCACGCCTTCCCGGGCGGCACGCTGGACCCCGCGGACGGCACGGACGACCAGGCCCGGCGCCGCGCCGCGGTGCGCGAGGTGGAGGAGGAGGTCGCCGTGCGGCTCGACCCCGCGGCGCTGATCGAGGCGGGACGGCTGCTCACGCCGCCGTTCGGGCCGCTGCGTTACGACACGTCGTTCTTCCTCGCGGAGCTTCCCGCCGGCCAGGAGCCGAAGGTCGACGGCGAGGAGCTGGTCAGCGGCGCGTGGTGGCGCCCGGCCGACGCGCTCGCGCAGTGGGAGGAGGCCGCGATGCCGATCCCGCCGCCCACGCTCGCCTATCTCCATCTGCTGACGTCGCACGCCGACCCCACCGCCGCGGCCGCCGCCGCGCGCGCGACCGACGGCCGCCCGCACCACGAGCGATTCCGCATCGAGCTGCACCCGGGCGTGTTCGCGCTGCCACTGCGCACGCGGACGCTGCCCCCCGCCACGACCACGAATTGCTATCTCTTCGACGGCGACCCGATCGTCGTCGTGGACCCGGGCACGGACGACGCGCACGAGAACGTCGCGCTCTTCCACACGCTCGACGCGATGACGAGGGAGGGCCGCGACGGCGTCGTGGTCCTGACGCACCACCACCACGACCACGTCGAGGGCGCCGCCGCCGTGCGCGAGCGTTACGGCTTCCGCGTGCTGGCGCACCCCGAGACACGCGCGCGGCTGCCCGAAGGGCTCGTCGACGACACCCTGGAGGAGGGCGAGCGCCTCGACCTGGGCGTCTGGGGCCCGCGCCCTTGGCGGCTCGAGGCGCTGCACACGCCGGGCCACGCGCCGGGGCACCTCGCGCTGCGCGACGCGCGCTGGGGCGCCATCGTCGCGGGCGATCTCGTCAGCGGCGTCTCGACGATCCTCGTCGATCCGGAGGAGGGCGACATGGCGCGGTACATGGCCTCGCTCGCGCGCTGCGCCGCGCTCTCGCCCGCGCTCGTGCTGCCCGCGCACGGACCCGTCATGCCCGGGGGCGCCTTCGCCGCGACGCTGGCCCACCGCGAGGTGCGCGAGCAGAAGGCGCTCGCCGCGCTCGGACCGACGCCGCGCACCGCGGAGGAGATGGTCCCCCAGGTGTACGACGACACGCCGCGCGAGGCCTGGCCGCTCGCCGAGCGCAACCTGGAGAGCGCGCTGCGCAAGCTCGCGGCGGAAGGAAATGCGATCCGCGTCGGAGACGCCTGGGCGAAGGCTGGGCAGCCATAGGCTCTAAACCAGCCGGCGCGCTCGCCGAACCGGGTTTTCCTATGGCTGACCGCCCCGCGATCGCGCCGAGCATCACGTGCCAGAACGTGGACAAGACGTACGACTACTTCACGCAGGTCCTGGGCTTCGCCGGGACGGGCAAGTGGGCCGGCCCCGACGGGCAGACCATGCACGCCATGGCGATCTTGCCCACGAAGCTCGGCCAGGCGTCGGTCATGATGGGCCCGCTCGCGATGGCCACCTCGCCCATGGCGGGCGACCTGGGCGAGTTCGGCGAGAACCTCAAGAAGAGCCCGCAGACGTTGGGCAACGGCGTCGTGCTCTGGTTCAACGTCCCCGACGTCGACAAGTACTTCGCGTTCATCAAGAAGAACGGCGCGATGATCGACGAGCCGCCCACCGACCAGTTCTGGGGCGACCGCACGATCAGCGTCCGCCTGCCCGACGGCTACTACGTCACGTTCGCGAGCCCGATCAAGGGCTTCAAGGCGCCCGCGGGCATGGGCGACGCCGAGGGCGTCGGCGCCACGCAGGCGAAGGCGCCGCTCACCGGGAAGATCGCGCTCCCCCGCGCGCCCGCCAAGAAGAAGGCCGCGCCCGCGAAGAAGCCCGCCAAGAAGGGCAAGGGCAAGAAGCGCTGAGCGATTCCACCAGCTTGATGCAGGCCCGCGCGGCGTAGGGTGGCGATGCTCGCCACCCTCGCCTGGGCCTGGATCGCCATCGTCGTCGCCGTCGTCTGGAAGATGGCCTTCGGCAGCGTCGTCTACGCGCGCCCCGTGCTGGGCACCTGGTGGGCCAAGCAGGTCGGCCTCGACATGGAGAACGTCCCGCGCGGCGAGGCCATGAAAGGCCTGCTCTACGCCGTGGTCTGGAGCATCGTGGGCGTCCTTCTCTTCGACGCGCTCTGGAGCTGGACCGGCGCGCACGGCGCCAGCGAGGGACTGATGGTCGGCCTCGTGGCGGGGCTCGGCCTCGCGGCCACCGCCGCGATGGTCCACCCGCCCTTCGAGCAGCGCCCCGCGGGCATCATGTGGATGTACGGCGGCTACCACCTGGTCGAGTGGCTCGGCGTCGGGCTCATCTTCGGCCTGCTGGCGTGAGCCTACCGCTTCGGAGCCTTCACGACCGCGAGACCCCGGATCGTGTCGTAGTCGCGGTCGAGCGTCGCCAACGGCGCGCCGTGGAAGAGCGCGTGCGAGGCGATGAGGAGGTCGAAGGCGGGGCGCTCGATGCCCGCGTTCCGGTGCTCGACGTGCAGGTCGCCGGCGAGCCGCGCCATCGCCGGGAGGAACGGGTCGACGTCCACCGCTTCGAGCAGCGCCTCGACCTTCTCGGCCCGCGCGGGCGTCGTGGCGCCCTTCCAAAGCTCCCAGGCGGCGAGTGCGGGGACGACGAGCGGCCCGCGGGCGGCCTCGGCGTCGAGGAACTTCGTGGCGGCCTTCGCGCCGCGCAGGTGCGCGATCAGGACGCTGGTGTCGACGACGAGCATGGGCTCACTCCCGCGTGGTGCCGAACGCGTCGATGCGCTCCTTGGCGAGGCGCTTGCTCTCGGCGTCGGTCATGTCGGCCCAGCCTCCCGCGGAGTCCGCGAGCGAGCGCTTGGCCCCGAAGCGGCGCTTCACGACGTCGCTGAACGACTCCGCGGGCGAGAGCTTGGCCCCCTTGAGCAGGTTGTACGCGTCGTCGTCGAACGAGACCGTCTTCATGTCATCGTGCTATGACCACACGAGCCACATAAGATTTTCCGGGATTCACCGATCGGGCAGCCACTTCGCGAACGCCCGCCGCGTCAGCCCCAGGAGCGGCTTGCCCTCCAGCCGCGCGACCTCGCGCCCGCCCTCGAAGCGCAGCACGGTCGGGCTGATCCGCATGCCCCACGCGTCCCACTGCGCGGGCTCGCGCTCCTCGACCAGGAGGTCTGTCGCCGCCAGGCCACGCGCCTTCGCGAGCTCGAAGAACGCGGGCCGGAACGCCGCGCCGTAGGGGCAGATCGTGGAGCGCAGCAGGACGAGGACGGGATCGCGCTTCGCCAGCCGCTCCCGGAGACGATCGGCCTCGTGGGGCGCGAAGTCGGCGGGCGGAACGAGGGGCACGTGGGCGCGAGGGGGCTCCGCGATGTGAAGCTTGCCCCGCGGGCGGGGCCGGCAGCCGGCGGGTTGCCCAACTTCATGCAGCGCAGGACGATGGAGGGACGCTCTTCGGAGCTGGAACGTGAACCCCGATGCGAGCCCTCCTTCTTGCCAGCCTCTGTCTCGCCGTCCTCGTCCTCGCGCCCCTCGCCAGCGCGGAGCCGTGCGTCGATTCCTTCCGGTGCGCGCCGGGCGGCCCGCCCCTGGCGTACGCCGCGTGCAGCCAGGTCGTCGCGCCGACCCTCAACGACGTCGGCGCCGCCGTCAACTCGGTGACGTGCAACTAGTTACTCCTTCTTCAGGTATTCGAGGATGCGGGGGATGATCTCCTTCGCGTCCCCGACGAGCCCGTATTGCGCGTAGCGGAAGATGGGCGCGTCCTTGTCGGCGTTGATGCCCACGACGGTCTCCGCGTGGCGGATGCCGTAGTAGTGCTCGAACTGGCCCGACACGCCCGCCGCGACGTAGAGCTTCGGCCGGACGTGGTGGCCCGTGGCGCCCACCTGGCGATCCTCGGGGGCGAGGCCGAACTGCACGGCGGCGCGGCTGGCGCCCCAGGCTCCGCCCAGCGCGTGCGCCAGCTCCTTCACGAGCGCGAACTCCTCCTGCGTGAAGCCCATGCCGCCCGCGACGATGACCTCGGCGCTCTCCAGCGGCTGCTCGGGGAGCGGCGCGTCCTCGATGCCCAGGAGCTGCACCTTGAGCGCGCCCTTCGGGATGCGGACCTCCAGCGTCTCGACGCTGCCGTAGCGCGAGTCGTCGGGGAAGCCGGGCCGCACGGCGCCGGGGCGGAGGCTCGCGATCTGCGGGCGGTGGCGCGGAATCGTGGCGGCGGCCTCGACGCTGCCGTCGTAGGTGAGGCGCTTGGCGACGAGCAGGCGGTCCGCGTCGTCCACGTCGAGCTTCGTGGCGTCGGAGAGCGCGCCGGTCCCGAGCGCGGCGCCCAGGCGCGGCGCGAGGTCGAGGCCCAGGGGCGTCGCGCTCATGAGCACGATCTCGGGCTTGCGCTCCTTGATGACCGGCAGCGTCGCGGCGACGTAGGCGTCGATGTTGCCGATCGCGAGCGCCTCGTCCTGCGCCAGAAGAACGATATCAGCGCCGTTGTGGATCGCCGTCTCGCCCAGCGCGGAGACCTCGGTGCCCAGGATCAGCGCCTCGACGCGGCAGCCGATCGTGTCGGCCAGCTCGCGCGCCTTCGAGAGCGCCTCCAGGCTCGTCTTGGGAAGGTGGTCGCCCCGCGTCTCCAGGACGACGAGGATGTCGCGGAAGTCGGCGCGCTGCGCCATCAGATCACCTCCAAGGCGTATCGCCCCCGGAGCCGCGCTTCAGCGCGGCGCAGCGGGGCGTGTAGGGCGTATTGCCGGCTGGTACGCCAGCCGTGTCCTCGGAAGTCGGCCCGCTGCGCCATTCAGCTCATCCCCCGCGCGCGGATGCGCCGGACGAACGAGCGCGCGACCTCGTCGGCGTCCCCCTCGAACAGCTCGGCCTGCTGCTTCTCCTTGCGCTCGGCGGTGATCTTCTCGAAGCGCCGCACGCGCGTGGGCGAGCCCTCGCGCCCCACGGAGTCCTCGTGCAGGTCGAGGTCGCGGCGGTTCCAGACCGTGACCTCCTTCTCGCGGAAGGCGTCCGCGACGCCCCACGCGGTGGCGACCCGCGGCTTGGGGATCTCCTCGGAGACGGAGAGCAGGCAGGGGAGCGGGACCTCGTAGGTGGCGAGCTTCGCGCCGAACCGCTTCTTGACGCGCAGCGACTTGCCGCTCGTCTCCGCGCTCGTGATGAACGTCACGCTCGGGACGTTGAGGAGCTGCGCGACCATCGGGCCCACGCCCGCGGCGCGCCGGTCCGCCGTGCGCCCGCCGGTGAGGATCAGCTCGGCGCGCATCTTCTCCGCCGCGGCCGCAAGCACGCGCGCCGTCGCCAGCGTGTCGGCGCCCTCGAAGCTCTTGTCCGCGAGCAGCACGGCCTTGTCCGCGCCCATCGCCAGCCCCTCGCGCAGCGCGACCGTGCGGTCGGAGTGGCTCATGCACGCGACGGTGACGGTGCCTCCCTGCTCGTCGCGCAGGCGCAGCCCGAGCTCGATGGCGCGCTTCTCCCACTTGTTGATGACGTAGCGCGCCCCCTCCAGGACGGGCTCGCCGGTCCGGCGCGACACGGTCACGTTCAGGTCCGCGGGAACCGGCCGGACGAAGACCACGATGTTCGGCACGCGCCAGCCATCCGCGGGGCGGCTTATCTACCGTTTTCCTACGACGCAAGGGAACTGCGGGGGAAGACGGGAAGAAGGGAACAAGGGACCCGTCTTCCCTTCTTCCCGTCTTCCCCCGCAGTTCCCTTGCGTCGCTGGACAAGCCGGGCGCGGCAAGGCTTATCCGCGCCTCGCGGGGCTTGGGGCGGCATGGTCCGAGCCTGGCTCCTCGCCGTCGCGCTTCTCGTCACCGGCGTCGCCGGCTGCCTCCAGTCCCCCCAGCAGGTCGCGCCCGCCGCGACGGTCGCGTCCCCCGCGGTCGCCGGAGGCCTCGCGCACATCGTCGCCGAGGACGTGATGACGTTCCGGCAGTCGAACGTGACGCCCGCCGTGGGCATCGCGCAGGACCTCTACGAGCCCACCCTCGAGGTCTCGGACACCGGCACGATCTACGTCGCGGCGCACGTCATCGGCGCGGCCACGACCGGCACGCCCACGTACTTCAGCCGCGACGACGGCAAGACCTGGGCGCAGCTCCCCTTCGTCGCGTCCGTCGCGGCGCCCTCGCCCATCCAGGGCGCGCAGCCCCCGCCGGGCGACGAGGGCTTCCTCGTGGCGGGCGACCACGGCCAGGCGTGGATGGCCGACATCTACGCGGCCGGCTTCAGCGTCACGGGCTGGTGCGACAACGGCGCCTCCCAGTGCTACGACAACCGCGAGGCCTACGACCGCGCCGCCTCGACGACGAGCTGCACGCCCACGAGCCTCAACGACCGCCCGTGGTCCGCGTACGGCAATGGCACGCTGCTGCTCGTGAACAACCCGGGCGGCGGCCCCATGCAGATCGGCGTGATGAAGGTCCCGCCCGACCTGCCCGTGGGCGCCGTGGGCGTCAACGGCCCGACGTGGAACATGTGCGCGAGCGAGGGCGGCTCGATCCCGGGCGTCCCCGCGATGCGCAAGGACGGCCTCTTCGCCGTGCCCCAGATGATGGGCTCGGGCGAGGACCAGGTGCTCGGCGTCGTCATCGGCAACGCTTCTGATATCATGAAGGTCCACACGCAGAAGCCGTTCAAGGTCACCTCGGCCGACGACGGCACCGTCAACGGCGGGCGCGCGGCGTTCGACCACGACGGCACGCTCTACGTGGGCGCCGTCAACAACACCAAGGACGGCGCGGGCCGCATCATCCTCGCGATCAGCGCGGACGGCGGCAACACGTTCACCAACACGACGTTCGCGGCCGACAACACCGTGACCTCGCTCTTCGTCGACGGCAACATGGCCGGACCCGGCGCGCTCGTCGCGTGGGGCCAGCTCTCGCAGGGCGACAAGACGAAGACCGACTGGTACGTCGCGCACGCCTTCGTCGGCCCCGACGGGACGCCCGTGCTGCGCAACGTCACCGCCGCCGTCAAGAATGGCCCGCCCTACTCCGCGCACGTCATGGGCGCCGCGGCCGGGCCCGACGGGCGCGCGTACTTCATCAACTTCTTCGACGCCGGCATGCCCGGCTACGTCGGAAGCTCGCCGATCAGCGTCTGGATCCAGAAGGAGGGCGCCACGCTGCCCGTCACGGCGCCCGTGGCGAAGTCCTGAGCGCGAGGCGAACCCTCTTTGCATCTCGGGCGCCGTCCCCGCGCTACATGAAGACCACCCTTCTTCTGACGGCGCTCCTCGCCTTCTCCGTCGCGCTGCTCCTCGTCCCGCCCGCCGGCGCGAGCGAGACGGTCAGCGTCTGCACCGAGGTCCAGCATGACTGCGGCCTCAACCTCGTCTGCGTCTCCGCGAGCGGGACCGTGACCGCGTTCCGCTGCGTGCGCGATCCGTGCGAGAATCCCGAAGTGTGCTGAAGCCCGGGCGCGGTTTCCCCCATCCGTTCTTCCGGCAGCGCTCCGCGCACCGCCAACACGCCAAGACGCCATCACGCCACCGCTCCTCGTCGTCGGCGTGATGGCGCGTTGGCGGCAAGCGCGAAGCGCGCGGCGACGCAATACAGGCAAGCAGGGCTTACAACGGCAGCTCGCCCAACTGGTAGAGCTCCCTACCAATGATCAGCCGCTGCACGTCGTTGGTCCCTTCGTAGATCTCCGAGATGATGTGGTCGCGGAACGCCACCTCGAGGTCGTCGAAGCCCTCGATGAATCCGCGGGCGCCGTAGACCTGCATGCACTTGTCGATCGTGCGGCCGGCGCACTCGCTGCCGAGGACCTTGACCATCGCGCTCTGGCGGCTGACCTGGTCGCGGAAAGGGCGCGGGACGCTCTTGCCCTCGGCGATCATGTCGTAGTAGTGCTCGCAGTCCTGCGCGGCCTTGTAGCAGGCCATGCGCAGCGCCCAGATCTCGGCTGCGCTTTCCGCGAGCGTGAACTGGATCGCCTGCTTCTTGCCCAACGGCTCGCCGAACTGCTCGCGCGCCTTCACGTACTGGAGCGTGCGGTTGAGCACGGCGTGCGCGCCCGCGAGCGAGCCCAGGCCGAGGATGATGCGGCCGCCGTCGAGCGCGGTGAGCGCGGCGATGAAGCCCTCGCCGACCTTGCCCAGGATGTTCTCCTTCGGGATGCGTACGCCGTCGAGGTGGATCTCGGCCGTCGTGGAAAGCCGGATGCCCATCTTGTCCTCGACGTTGGCGACCTTGAACCCCTCGCGCTTCGACTCGACGATGAAGGTGGTGACGCCGCCGCGCGCGCCCAGCGCGGGGTCCGTGACGGCGCTGACCATGAGGTAGTCCGCGACGTCGCCGTTCGTCACGAAGATCTTCGTGCCTGATAGCACGTATTCGTCGCCGTCGAGCACGGCCTGCGTCTGGATGTTGGCCGCGTCGCTGCCGGCCTGCGGCTCGGTGAGCGCGAACGCGCCGATGGCCTTGCCCTCCGCGAGCGGCTTCACGAACTGCATGCGCTGCTCCTCGGTGCCGAAGAGGTAGAGCGGCTGGATGCAGATGCCCGTGTGCGCGCCCACGATGGTCGCGATGCCGGCGTCCAGGTGGCCCAGCTCCTCGATCATCAGCGAGTAGCCCACCTCGCCCATGCCGGCGCCGCCGTACTTGCGCGGGATCGGCACGCCCATGAGGCCCTGCTTCTGGAGCTTGCGCACGATCGGCCAGGGGAACTCGTGCCCTTCGACGAAGCCCCGCGGCATCATGGGCCGGATCTCCTCGTCGAGGAACTCGCGGACCGTCTGGCGGAAGAGCTCCTGCTCCTCGGTGAAGGAGAAATCGAGCGCCATGGTGACGCGGACGGATCGGCGGGCGCCGCCATGAAGGTGTTGCCAAGGAGCGGTACGACCAGGAGTGAAAAGCCGAGGCCCCGCAGCCCGCCTTCGAGGACCTCGCGGCCCGCTTCTCCAGCGTCGAGCCGGTGTCGGACGCCCAGGCGAGCCGCGCGCGCCGCGTCGTGAGATCGTGCTTCTGAGCAATGCTTTTCGGGCGCGGCGGGATGCGCTCGCGTGAAGACCTGCCCGGGCTGCGGCGCGGCGCGCGAGGCCCAGCCTTGCCCGCGCTGCGGCGGGCTCTGGCTCGCGCACGAGGCGCCCGGTCCGCTGCGCCGGCTGATCTCGAAGGGCCCGCTCGCGCCGATGCAGTGCGCGGATTGCGGCGCGGCGATGAAGGCGCTCGACGTGCCCGGCGAGGCGCACGAGGGCGACCTCTTCTGGGGCTTGGAGAGCCCGCGCCCCGCCGGCAGCGCCCTCGCGGAAGGGTGCGCGCGGTGCGGAGGAATCTGGGTCGACGCCGCGAACCTTCAGCGCGCGGGCGGCGCCCCGTCGTTGCGCGCGGCGCTGGCCCGCGTGTCGCGCGACGCGTCCTGACGGGCGCGCATCAGGTCGGCGTGCGCCTCGCGCTCGCGCCGCGCGGCGCCGGGGATGTCGTCCGCATCGCGCAGGTTCACTTCGTTCTGGAGGTCGTCCATCGCGTCCTTGTGCTCCCGGATCGCATCGTCCAGGGCGTGTCGCCGCCTGTTGGGCATCCTGGGGTCGAGGGGCGCTCCGAGTGCCTTGAGATTTACGGCAACCGGTCCGCTTGCGTTCCGGGAACGTTCGGAACGCTCGTGGGATTGCTCTTGACCTTCGCCCACGGCGCCTTCTCCCAGAGCTTGGGCCCGGCGCCCTCGATGGCGACCATGCCCTCGGCGCGGCGCGAGTCGGCGGGCATCGGGCAGGGGTCCTTGCAGCCGTCGCTGTAGCTGATGTAGACGCGCCCGTCGGGCCCCACGGCGATGTCGATGAAGTCGAGCAGGTTGCGCGCGCTGTCGCATGCGACGCCCGCGGTGCACATCGGCCCGCGCTGCTGGATGTCCTCGGGCGGCGTGACCATGCCGACCTTGACGCTGCGCGTGCCGTCGTCGGTGGCGTTCTCGACGAACGCGGTGTAGAGGTACCAGCCGGCCCAGCCGTCCGCGCCGTCGGGGCCTTTCGCGGTGTCGCTCGTCGCGCGATAGACGATCGCGAGCTTGCCCGCGTCGCCCGCGACGGCGTCGACGTGGACGAACGACCTCTGCGTGGGCGGGCTGACGGTGACGGGCGCGCTCCACGTCTTGCCGTGGTCCTTGCTGAACGAGTAGCGGATGCCGTCGGCGCGGTGGTAGGCGAGGTACGCGACGCCGGCCGCGTCCACCGCGAGGCCCGGGTCCACGTCGCTGCACGCCTCCTTCGTCTTGTCGACCTCGACGAAGCTGAACGTCATGCCGTAGTCGTTCGAGACGCCCACGCCCATGTAGCCGCCGTTGTCGCACATGTAGAGCGGGACGTACACGTCGCCCTTCTCGTCGGCGATGACGGGCCCGTCGTTCGCGTAGGTGCGCGAGTCGCTCACGCCGACGACCGGCGCCGTGGTGAAGCTGACGCCTCCGTCGAGGGAGCGCGAGACCCACACGCCCTTCGCGAAGCTGCTGTAGGAGTAGTAGACCGCGGGGAACGGCGCGGGCGTGGGGTTCGGCCCGACGCCGAGCTTCTGGTGGTCGTCGCCCGGCCCACCACACGCCGCGGGGTTGCTGGTCCACGACGCGCCCGCGTCGGCGCTCCACGCGAGCGCGCTGCAGCCGACGTAGAGCTGGTCCACGTACACGGTGTTGCGCGCGTCGTCGACGTACATCATCGGATCGAGCGTGACCTGGCTCGTGGTCGCGGGCCCGACGTCCTTCCACGTCGCGCCGTCGTCCGTGCTCTTCAGCGTCGCCGTGTTGACCTGCGTCCAGACGCTCCCGTCGGGGAGCACGCCCACGTTGTCCTCGCCGCCGCCCAGCTTGGTGTCGGAGACGCGGAACGAGATCGCGGAGTCGGTCCCGGCCAGCGGGTCGCCGCGCGTGACCTGGCTGGGCAGGTGGAGCGTCACGGCGAGCTTGAACGCCTGGCCCGGCGTCTCGGCCGGCGCGGCGGAGGTCGGATAGCCCGTGTTGACGCGGACCTTCCAGGAGACGGGCGTCGTCAGGTTGGAAGGCACCGGCACGGTGCACGTCGGGTTCGCCATGAAGGAGAGCGCGCTGCACTGGACCTTGCCCGCCTCGTCGATCAGCTCGGCGATGACGCTGTTGCCCTGCGAGGCGTCCAGCGTGACGTTGACCTCGACGAAGCCGACGCGGTCGTCCACCTTGAACGCGTCCTCCAGCAGCGGGTCCTTGACGCCCTGCGTGAGGAGGATCGCCGAGGCGCCGCCCTGCGTCTGCCCCTCGTACTGGAACGTGCGAGTGCCGTCCGCGTTGTCCAGCGTCGTCTTCGCCGCCGTCGCGGTCAGGTCCTTCAGCGACCCAACGGGCGCGGCGGGAGGCTGCTGCTGCGCGGCGGGGGCGGCGCCCAGGCAGCCGGCGAGCAACGCGAGGACCAGGAGAAGGGGCAGGGCGCGCATGCGCGGGCAGCCCGGCGCCCGATCTTAAGCGTTCGTGGAGCGGAATTATGTGAGTCCGGCCTCCTGCTCGGCGCGTGATCCCGATCGACGCCGGCCTCAAGGCGTTGGCGGGGATCATCTCGCTGAGCTTCGCGTGCATCGCCCTGGGCGCCGCGCGCGGGAGCCCGCGCAACGCCTGGCTGGGCGTCTTCCTTCTGCTCATCGCGGGCAACCAGGGGGCCGAGGTGCTGCGCGCCCTCGCGACGAGCGCGCATGACCAGGACCTTTGGTTCCGCGTCGCGAGCGTGTTCGCCTCGCTGGACCCGGTCGCGCTGGCCCTGTTCGCGAGCCACGCCTTCCCGCGCAGGACACCCACGTGGGTCCTGGCGTCCGTGCTCGCGGTGGGCGGCGCGGATGCGGTCTACGCGGGCTGGGCCGCGCACTACTCGGCCTCCGTGAACCCGACGTCCGTCTTCGACTTCGTGCGCGCCCTGGAGACGCTGCTGGTCTACGGCTGGGTCCTCCTGGGCGCGATGGAGATGCTCCGGACCGAGCCGGGCGCCCCGACATGGGGCGACCTCGTCCCCGCGATGGGCGTCGCGACGCTGCCCACCGCGGTCAGCCTCGTCATCGCGGGCTTCACGCTGATCTTCCCGTTCTATCCCGCGGACGTCCGCGACGGCACCCATCCCCTGCCCTACCTGGGGCCGCGCCTCGCGCTGGGCGTCGTCGTGATGGCGCTCCTCGTCGCGTGGCTCTCCCGCGCCGCGCTCCGCGAGGCTCCAGGGCCGACGCGGCGCCGCCTCGTCGCGGCGACCCTGAGCAGCGCCGCGGTGCTGGTCCTCCTTCAGCTTCCGGGGCTCCTCTCGCAGGTCGCGATCCCCGCGACGCCGGGCCCGGACGCGATCGTCACGGTGCTGGGCCGCTCGGGCGCCGCGATCCGCTGGCTGATCTTCGGCGCCTTCGCCTCCGCGATGGTGCTGCGCGACAAGGCGACTCCCCTGGGCCAGGCGGCCCGCCGCCGCGCGGCGCGCGCGTTCCTCGCCATCGCGTTCATCTCCCTTGCGGTCATGGCGATGTCCGCCGTCCTCCTCGCCACCGGCAGCACGGCAAGCACCCTCGCGATGGGCGCTCTCGTCGTCGCCGCGGCGCTCGCGATCTCGCAGGGCTTCCGCACGCTCGTCGACGGCATCGCGACGCGCCTCTACGGCTTCCCCCAGCCGGCCGCGCCGCCGCCCCCGGGCGACGTGCTCCCCGGCGCGATCGTGGCCGGACGATATCACGTCCTGCGCGAGCTGGGCCGCGGCAACACCGGCCGCGCGTTCCTGGCGCGCGACGAAGGCCTCCGCCGTGAGGTGGCGCTCAAGGTGCTCGCCGAAGGGGACACGCGCGGGCTGCGCGAGGCGCGCATCGCCGGCTCCGTCTCGCACCCTCACGTCGTCGCGGTGTTCGACATCCTCGCGGTGGGAAGCGCGACCGTGATCGTCTCGCAGTTCGTGCCGGGGGGAAGCCTGGGGGACCGGCTCGCGGCGCGCGGGCCTTTCGAGCTTCGCGAGGGGCTCCGGACGCTCGACCAGGTGGCGCAGGGCGTCGCGGCGCTGCACGCCGCTGGCGTCGTCCACCGCGACCTCGCGCCCGGCAACGTGCTGCTGGGTCCGGACGGCGTGCCGCGCATCACGGACTTCAGCATCGCGGGGCGCTTCGCGCGCGGCACCGTCGCGCTCGACGCGAGCATCCTGCGCAGGGGCACGCCCGGATTCGTCGCGCCCGAGCAGGCGCGCGGGGAGACGCCCACGCCACGCGCGGACGTGTACGCGCTGGGCGCCCTCGCGCGGGCCGCGGTGCGGGCGCCGCTCCCGCCGGCGGTCGAGGCCGTGGTCGTCAAGGCGCTCGACGAGGACCCCGCGCGCCGCCAGCCCGACGCCGCCGCCTGGCTCGCCGAGCTTCGCGCGGCGGTCGCCTCACTCCCAGAAGACCAGCGCGCTGCGCCCGACGCCCACGATGGAGCCGTGCCGGAGGACGCCGCGCTCCCCGGCTCCGAGCTGCCGCAGGTCTAGCGAGGTGCCGTTGCGGCTCGTGGGCAGGTCTTCGAGCGTGAAGCCGGAGGCCGTCGCGCGCACCAGGCTGTTGCGGGCGCTGACGAACGGATCGTAGTCGAGCGCCACGCCGGCCTCGCGGCTCCGCCCCAGCGTCCACGACTGCGCGCGCGTCCGATCGAGCCGGAAGACGCGCCCTTCGTCGGCGCCCTTGATGATGACGAGCCGCGGGCCCTCGGCAGCGGCGGGCGCCGCGCCGCTCACCTCCATCGTGCCCGCGTGGGGCTCGGCCATGCCGCGCCGGCGCGCCAGCTCGCGCAGCTCCTCCGAGAGCGCGAAGAGCATCGGATGGTTGAGCAGGTACTCCTTGATCGGCGTCCCGCCGCGCGAGGACTCCTGCGCGAGCACGAGCCCGGCCTCCTCCAGCCGATCCAGGTGGACGCGGACGGTCTGCCGCGCGACGACGTGGTCCGAGCCGCGGCGCGCGCCCTGGATCTCGATCTCGCTCACCGTGCGCGGCACGCGAAGCTCGCGCAGCAGCGCCAGGCGCGGCTTGCTGGCGAGCGCGGAGAGCGTCGCGGCCAGCGCTTCGTCGTCCTGCGGTTCCGGGCCCACGGACCTCGAAGCGGGCGGATGCGCTTGGGCTCTTCGTGTCTTCGCAGCAAAGTTTCTGCGCGGGTTCATCGCCCCCCGCTGGCTGCTCGGAGCTGCATGTCACACGACACCATGCGCAACGTCTTGATCGTCCTCGCGACCACCCTCGTCCTCGGCGTTCCGCTCGCGGCCGCCGACGACATCGCCAACGCGCACGTGTACGCGCTCGGCGGCACCGACCTGAGCACCGACCAGTACGGCGCCCTGTGCTACGCCGTCGCGACGTACAGCGTGCACCCCGCCGAGGACGGCTTCTGCGTCGGCAAGGGCATCATCACGCCCGGCCCGCGCGACTGCGAGATCTACCACATGGGCACGGGCACCTGCGTCAACCCGCTCCCGTAGGCGGGCCTATCCGTCGCTGGGGAGTCGCGTTCCTGCCCCGCAACCTGGCGTGGCGAGGCTCCCTTCCCAACACCGAGAATCCCGGAATCCGCGGATGCCTCGGATGCGCGGTGTTGGGAAGGGAGCGGCTCACTCGCCCTTGAAGCTCGGCGGCCTCTTCTCCACAAAGGCCGTGATGCCCTCGCGCAGGTCGCTGGAGGTCATGACCTCGCCGACGACCTTCTCGGAGGCCGCGAGCGCCTGCTCGATGGGGACGCCGATGCCCTCGTTGATGGCCTGCTTCGCGTTGCGGACCGCGACGGGGCTCGCCTTGCCGGCGATGCGCTTCGCGATGTCGAGCGCGGCGCGGACCTCGTCGCCGTCGGGGACGACCTTGTTGACGAGGTTGATCTTCGTGGCCTGCTGCGCGTTGATGAGCTGGCCCGTGTAGATGATCTCCTTCGCGTTGCCGATGCCCACGACGCGGGGCAGGCGCGCGGTGCCGCCCCAGGCGGGGATCAGGCCCAGCGTGACCTCGGGCAGGCCGAAGCGCGCGCGGTCGCTGCTGATCCTGATATCACAGGCGAGCGCCAGCTCCAGCCCGCCGCCCAGCGTCAGGTTGTTGATCGCGCAGAGCACGGGCGCGGGGAAGTTCTCGATCTTGTTGAAGACGTCGACGCCCTGCTGGAGGAACTCGGCCGCCTTCGCGGGGTTCGTCTCGAACTCGCGCATCGCCTTCACGTCGGCGCCCGCGCAGAACGCGTTCGCGCCCGAGCCGGTGATGATGACGGCGCGCACCTTCTGCGCCTTGAACTGGTCGAGCGCGGCGTCGATCTCCTTGAGCACCGCGGGCGAGAGCGCGTTGACGGGGGGCGACGCCAGGGTGAGGGTGCCGATGTTGTCCTCGACCTTGGTCTTGATGTGCTGGAAGTCGGCCATCGCCCCAAAGGATCGGCCGGCGTTGATAAGCCCTTTTCGAACAAAGGGCGCCCCTCGGGAGTGAAAAGGCTCCCGGGGGCAGGGGCGCGGGGCTCAGCGGCGCCGCGCCAGCACGATGGCCGCCGCGACCGCGCCCACGAGCGCCACGGCCTCGAAGCCGGGCGTGGCGTGCGCGCCCTCGTCCGCGGCGGGTCCCGTGGGCGTGGGCGTCGCGGACTCTGAGTCCGTGAGCCACGACGCGCTGTCGTCCGCGGGCACCGACGTGTCGAGGTCCGAGTCGTTCAGCGAGGGATCGGCGGGCGCCGCGCTCGCGTTGGCGTCGGTCCCGTTCGTGTCGTCGAGATAGCTCTCGTCGGCCGGGGGCGTCGAGGTGTCCATCTCGGTCTGGTTCACGGTCGGGTCGGCGGTCTGCGCGTGCGCGAGCGGCAGCGCCAGCAGCGCGCCCGCGAGGAGCGCGTAGGACAGGCGCAGCGCGCTCACCCGCTGTGGTGGTGGCGCTCGTTGATCTCGTCGCGGTGGTGGCCGAACTGCGCGAGCGCGGCGGTGCGCAGCGCGACGAGCGTGTCGTGGAGCTTGTCCTGCGCGGCGCGGATGTCGGCGTGGGCCTTCTCGATGAGGGGCTTCAGGCCGTCGCGGACGCAGTGCTGGTCGCCCTCGGTGCCGTTGCCCTTCGTCGCGTTGCGCTCCGCGCGGCAGGCGTCGATGACCTTCGTCTTGTTCTCCAGGAAGGAGGCGCGGATGCCATCGAGCGTGTCGCGGTAGAGCTTCAGGGCGGCGGAGCGGTTCTCCTGGAAGGAGGAGAGGGCCGCGTGGCGCGCGCCTTCGAGCTCGTCGTGGCGCTGGTGCTCGTCGGTCTCGTTGCGCGTCTCGTTGGTCTCGTTGCCGTGCGGGCCGGGGTGGTCCGCCGCGCTCTCGTTCGCGTGCTCGGAGCCGCCCTGCGCGCTGGCGAAGGCGGCCGTGCCGGCGGTGGCGACGAGGAGGAGGCCCAGGAGGGCCAGGAGGGGGGTCGGGGTGCGCATGGGTTGTTCCTCGACGCCGCACTCCTGTGCCGGGACGTATAAGGGACTTGGGGCGGACTTCGAAGGTTGATCAGGACGCGTTCAAGACCCCTTCGGCCTGGGCCTGCGCGTAGGCCGCCGCCGAGAGATCCGGCTGGGGCGGGGCCGGCAGGGAGGGAATCTCGGCGTGGACCTCGGCCTTGGCTTCGCTGGCCGCGCCGAAGAGGCCGCGGATCCAGGCGCCGAAGCTGGCCATCTGGTGGCCGAAGCTCGCGGCGAGGCCGTGCCCGGCCTCCACCGTCGCGTCCGCCTTCGCGTGCGCGTCCTGCGCGGTGGCTTCGGCGCTCGCCTTCGTCGCGTCGACGCGCGCCTGGGCGTCGGCCAGCGTGCTCTCCGCGAGCTTCTGCGCGCCGGAGGCATCGGCCGAGGCGTGCGCGTCGGCCTGGACGTCCACGAGCGGGAGCGCGGCGGCGGCGCCGGAGAGGAGCAGGAGGGTCACGAGGCAGGCGGTGGGGATCAGGGCGGGGGTTCGCATGGTGGTCGCCGAAGCCCTGCTCGCGGCCGGAGGGTGATATCGGATTTGGATTCGCTGGGAAACTCAGGCCGGCACGATGCAGAACTCGTTCCCGTCCGGGTCGAGCATCACGATCCAGGATGCGTTGGGCGGATAGTAGGGCCAGTCCGCGCGCTTCGCGCCCAGGCCTTCGAGCCGGCGCGCCTCGGCCTCCACGTCCGCGGCGGCGAGGTCCACGTGCGCGCGGTTCGCGTCGCGCTTCGGGTCGTCGCGCGGCTGCAGGCCCAGGGCAATGCCCTTGCCGCGCGGGTCCGCGAGCGTCGTCCACGTCTCGCCCTCGTCCTTGATATCATAGTGGAGCGCCTCGCGCCAGAACGAGGCAGCGCGCTTCACGTCGGAGACGTCGAGGACGATCGTGGCCAGACGCAGGGTCATGGCAAGGCGAGCGCCGCGCCAGAGCTTGGCGTTGCTGCCGGCGCAGGCCGGCCCGCGCGTCTTCGGATCAGTCGAGCTTCGCTTCCCACGTGACGGGGATGCCCTTCTCCAGCGTCGCGCCGACGCTGCAATATTTCTCGACGGAGAGGCGCACCGCGTCCTCGAACGCCTTCACGGGCACCTCGCCCTTGACGCGGAAGACCAGGTTCACGCCCAGGAAGGGCTTGGGCGTCACGTTGTCCGGCCGCGCGCCGTGGCACTCCACGCGCAGGTCCTGGTAGGCCAGGCGCTTCTTCTTCAGGATGACGTCGACGTCCATGAGCGCGCACGCGCCCGCCGCGGCGAGCAGGTGCTGCATGGGCGAGGCGCCGTGCTTGCCCTCGCTGTCGAAGGTGAGGACGGGCCCTTCGGGCGTCGCGCAGTCGAGCGCATTGCCGCTCCCCGTGTGCGTCACGGTCAGCGTCATCGTGGCCATGCCTGGCGCACGCGGAGGGTGGGAGATAAGCCTTGGCGGGCAGCCTCGCCTAGCTTCTTGCACCGCACGCCCATTCGGGGCAACTCGGTGAACCCCGTGACGACCATCGAGAACATCCACACCGTCTACGTGAAGGCCGACAACCGGCCCGGCTCGCTCGAGCGAATCGCCAAGGCGCTGGGCGAGAAGCGCATCAACATCGACGCGATCAGCGTCGAGACCGTGGGCTCCACGGGCTTCGCGCGCCTCGTCACGAACCGCCCCAACGAGGCCGTCGAGGCGCTGCGCCACGCTCGCCTCGAGGCCTACGACAGCCCGGCGCTGCTCGTCGCGCTCCCCAACCGCCCCGCCGAGCTGGGCCGCGCGTGCGCCGAGCTTTCCGCCGCGGGCATCAACATCGAGGGCGTCATCACGACGGCCGACGGCCGCCTCGTGGTGCGCACGCACGACAACGAGCGCGCCGCGCAGATCCTCAGGAAACTCTGAGGCTCTCGACGCGACCGCCTTCGCCTCGCAGCAGGGCCGCCACGATGCGGCCCGTCCTCTGATATCGTTCTCGCACCGTGCGGCGGTCGTAGGCGGCGACGTGCGGCGTGAGCACCACGTTGTCGAGCCCGGCGAAGCGCGCCAGGTCCTCCGCGGGCTCGGGCTCGCCGGGCAGCACGTCCGCCGCGTAGCCCGCGAGCCGGCCCGCGCGCAGCGCCTCCGCCACGGCGGCCTGGTCGACGACCGCGCCGCGCGACGTGTTGACCAGCAGCGCCGGCGCCCGCAGCAGGGCCAGCTCCCGCGCGCCGATCATGCCGCGCGTGGCGGCGTCGAGCGGCACGTGGACGCTGAGCGCGTCGCTCCCTTCGAGCAGCGCGTCCAGGCTCTCCGCCATGCGGAAGCCCGGCCTCGGCTTGATATCATACGCCCAGGCGTCCACGCCCAGCTCCGCGAGCTGCCGGAGCACGCGCTCGCCGATCCGCCCCGCGCCCAGCACGCCCACCCTCAGCTCGTCCAGCTCGCGCGAGACGAGCCCGTCGCGGCGCCACGAGCCCGCGCGCGTCCGCGCCGCCGCCTCCGGCACGCGCCGCGCGAGCATCATCAGGAACGTCACGGCGAGCGAGGCGACCGGATCGGCGGCGTAGTCGCCCAGGTGATAGCACGCGACGTCCGCCAGCGGCAGGTGGTCGAAGCCGTCGGAGCGCGTGACCACCGCCTCCAGGTCGGGGAACGCCGCGAGCGTGTCGCGCGTCACGCGGTCCGCGTACGAGACGCACAGCACGCGCACGCCGCGCTCGCCCATTGACGGGCCCAGCGGCGCCGCGACGATCCGCGCGCCGGGAAGCGAGGCCTCCGCCAACGCGCGCTCCTCGCGGGGCACGGACGTGACGAGGACGGTCACGAGGGCGCCACGGCCACGCCGCGCATGAAGCCTGCCTCGACCCGCGCGAAACGGGGCCTACTCGCGCACCCACTCGGTGTCGCGCGTGATGGGGACGTCGGCGCCGCAATGGGCGCACTTGACGCGCGTGCCGGGGAGGGCGACCGCGCTCACAAGCTCCGCCTGGGTCCAGGGCTCCTGCAGCGCCGGCTTGCCGCACGTGGGGCACCGGGGCGTGGATCGCACGGACACCGGCATGCCCCACGGCGTCATGACCCCGACGGGTGTCGCCCTGCGACAGACAATCTTCTTCTCCCGGACGCGCTCTCCCTTCGTGGATCCTGACCCGTGGAGCGCCCTGGAGGAGTCGCTTGCCCTCCTGGGACTGGACCCGCGACGCGCGCGCCTCTACGTCATCCTCGTGACGCGGGGGCCGCTGCGCGCCAGCGAGCTGGCCGAGGCCGCGCGCATGCAGCGCACCGAGGCGTACCGCGCCATGGAGGAGCTGCTCCAGGGCGGCTTCGCACGGGCGAGCCTGGAGCGGCCGACGCGCTACGTGGCGGTCCCCCCCGCGTCGGTCTGGGACCAGGCGCTCGCGTCGCACCGCGCCCGCACCGCGCTCCTGGAGTCGGGCCGCAGCGCATGCCTCGCGGCGCTCGCGGACATCGCGCCCCCGGCGCCCTCCGGTCCGATCGTCCTCTCCCACCGGATCCTCAGCGGCCGCGAGACGATCTACGAGACCGTCGAGGCGATGATCACCGGCGCGCGGCGCGACCACTGCATGGTCAGCAGCGCGCTCGTCCCTGAGCAGGTCACGCTGTCGAACCGACCCTTCCGGGCGACGATGCTCCGCGCCCGCGACGGGCTCCCCATGCGCCTCGTCTTCCCCGACTCGCCCGGTCTGGGCACGCTCGTCGCCCCCTTCATCGGGCTGCCCAACGTCGAGATCCGCACCTTCTCCTTCCCCGCGCCGCTGCGCCTCTCCATCGTGGACCGCCGCGAGGTCGTGCAGTGGCTCGCGAGCGACGCCTCCCCGCGCCTGGACGCGAAGGGCGACGTCGCCATGATGACCAACGCGCCCGAGTTCCTCGCCACGCAGACCGCGCTCTTCGAGGCGCTCTGGGCGCGCGCGACCCCCTGGCAGGCGTGGATCGGACGCCGCATCCCCCTCGACGCCCCCCAGCCCCAGCCTTAGCCTTAGCCTCAGCCCCATTCTCAGCCTCCCGGCCCCCGCGCCTGCGGCCGCAGCGACGGTGTGCGAGGCTAAGGCTAGAGGCTAAGGCTCAAGCTGAGGCTGGGGAAGCATGCGGCCCCTTCTGCTCGCGCTCGTCCTGATCGCGGCCGGCTGCCTCACGCCCGGCCACACGGCCCCGACCTCGCCCACCGCCGCGGATGCGCTCGCGCCGATCGTCTTCTCCGCGCCGAAGATCCTCGATCCGGTGCGCAGCGGCGGCGAGCCCATCATCTTCGAGACGCCCAAGCACACGCTGCTGATCGCGGCGCACCCGGGCTTCACGCACGTCAAGGCGCCGCCGGGCCCCGAGCTTCTCCAGGACGCCAACGGCCAGAGCTACCTCTACCGCTCGACGGACGCGGGGAAGACCTGGACCGTCGTGACCGGGCCGGCCAACACGCCGCGCAACGATGCGTGGGGCATCAGCGACCCCGACCTCGCCACCAACGCCGACGGCTCGAAGCTCGTCATGGTGGACCTCCAGGCCGTGAGCGTCGCCACGCAGGCCAGCGCGGACGACGGCGCCTCGTGGCCCAGCGCGAGCCCGATGGTCACGGACCCGCAGGACGGCAGCGTCGACCGCCCATGGCTCACGTTTGCCAACGGCCACTTCTACATGCTCTACAACGGCGACGGCAACGGCCACTGGCGCCTGCGGCAGAGCGATGACGGCGTGACGTGGACCGACCTCTCGACGCCGGGCGACGGCAGCTACCCGGGCGCCATGGTCGCGGGCCCCGACGGATCGCTCTACGTGGGGAACGGCGACAAGGTCTGGGCCTCGACCGACCAGGGCAAGACGTTCGCGTCGAGCAAGGTCCCCGCGCAGAAGCCCATGACGGGCATCACGGCGCAGCGCCCCGCGGTCGACGACGCGGGCACCGTCTACTTCGCGTGGTCCGAGCTCCACTCGATCTGGTACGCCGCGAGCCACGACCACGGCAAGACGTGGGGCACGCCGCACGCGCTCACGGCCGACCTGCCCGGCACGCACATCTGGCCCTGGCCCGCGGCGGGCGCGCCCGGCAAGCTCGTCGTGGCGTGGGTCGGCACCACCCAGAAGAACGACGACCCCAGCGCGGTCACGGGCGACTGGCTCGTCCACGTCGCGGTCGTCTCCGACGCCGACACCGACCATCCCGTGATCCAGGGCGGCCCGGTCGCGGGCGCGAAGGTCACGACGGGCGGCATCTGCATCGACGGCACCGCGTGCGAGGCCGAGGCGAAGGACCGGCGGCTGGGCGACTTCATCACCGTGATCGTCGACCACGCGGGCCTCGCGCAGATCGCCTACGGCACGACCACGACCGGGCACTCGATCTCGTCGCCGGCGTACATCGTCGAGACGGGCGGGCCGCGGCTGCGTTGATCATTTCGCTCGTCCGACTTCAACACGAAGGCACGAAGCCACGAAGAGCACGAATCTCTGAGGCTCCGTGGCTTCGTGCCTTCGTGCCTTCGTGTTGAAGCGGGCCGGCGGTCGACCCGAAACGTTGATGGGCGAACCGGATTTGGCCAGGAGCGAATGCCAGCGGGCACCTGCGACTTCTGCGGCGTGGAGGAGTACATGCCCTACGCCTGCAAGTTCTGCAAGGGACGCTTCTGCGCCGCGCACCGGCTGCCGGAGAACCACGGCTGCGCGGGGCTGGGCGCGTACAAGGACAAGGTGCGCGAGCAGGGGCGCGTCTTCCAGAGCGATCCGCTCGTCCGCCCCGTCGTGGCGAAGCCCGCCCGGGCGCGCGCGAGCCTCGACTCGCTCTGGGCGAAGCTCGACGGCAAGGTCTCCTACGTCATCATCGGCGTGTGCCTCGCCGTCTTCCTCGTGCAGGTGATCCTCCAGGCGGCCGGGCAGGGTGCGCTGGAGACCGACCTGTTCGTCATCACGAACGGCTTCGTCACGCACCCGTGGACGATCGTGACGTCGCTGTTCGCCCACGAGAACCTCTACCCGCACCTGTTCTTCAACATGCTCGCGATCGCGTTCATGGGCCCCGCCGTCGAGCGGCTGATCGGCTCGCGGCGCTTCGCCCTGCTCTTCCTGCTCTCAGGCGCCGTGGCGGCCGTCGCACAGATCCTCATCGAGGAGGCGCTGCACCCCGGCGAGGCCGTGGGCGCGCTGGGCGCGTCGGGCGCCATCCAGGGATTCATGGGCACGCTCGTCGTCCTCGCGCCGACGCTGACGATCCTCGTGTTCTTCGTCATCCCGGCGCCGCTCTGGGCGTTCATCGCCTTCTTCGTGCTGCTGGACCTCGTGGGCGTCATCTCGCCGGGCGACAGCGTCGCGCACTTCGCGCACCTCGCCGGCCTCGCCGTGGGCGTCGCGTACGGCTTCTACCTCCGCCAGCGCGGCCTCCGCGCCGTCGTCCGCCCGCGTGAGCCGACCATCCGCAGGTACTTCTGACATGCAGCCCGCCGTTTTTCTTGACCGGGACGGCGTCCTGAACAAGCGCCACTTCCCCGTCGTGCGTCGACCCGACCAGCTCGTCCTTCTACCGGGCCTGGGCGAGGCGGCGGCGCGCCTGTCGAAGGCGGGCTACGCGCTCTGCATCGCGACCAACCAGGAGCTGGTCGGGCACGGCTACATCACGCGCGCGGACCACGACGAGGTGATGCGCCTCTGCGTCGCGGCGCTGGAGTCCGAAGGCGCGAAGGTGACGGGCGTCTACGCCTGCGTCCACCCGCGCGGGAGCGGCTGCGACGACCAGAAGCCCAAGCCGGGCATGCTGCTCCAGGCCGCGCGGGAGCACGGGCTCGACCTCGCGCGCTCGTTCATGGTGGGCGACCAGCGCAAGGACATGCAGGCGGGACGCGCGGCCGGCTGCCGCACGGTGCTCGTGGACCCGCGCCTGCGCACGAGGCTCCAGGGCGCGGAGCGCTACGCGGACCACGTGTGCGCCGACCTGCCCGCCGCCGCTAGCTGGATCCTGGCCCAGGGCTAGCGTCCTCGGCCGGCGCGGGGCGCTCGCTGACGAGCGCGGACCACCAGAGCCACGCGCCCGCCGCGCCGAACACGTTGGCGAGGCCGATGACGGTCGCGCCGGCCAGGAGGTACTGGCCCACGAACCACGACCGCGCGACCGCGACGAGGAGGACGCCGGGCGCCGCGAGGCGCGGCGAGAGCGCCGGCAACGCCCAGCCGACCGGGACGGCGTACACGAAGACGAAGACCGGCGAGAGGCCGCCGGTGGACTGGAGCAGCGCGCGCACGAGCGTGAGCGCCGCCACGACGCCGAGCAGCCAGCGCGGGACGGCCTCACCACGCCACGCGCGCCAGAGGGCGAAGCCCAACGCGAGCACGAGGCCCGCGCCCACCAGCGCGAAGGTCGCGGCGCCGACGCTGGCGAGGTAGGCGGCGAGGATCAGCTCGAAGAGGAACAGGCCGGCGGGGCCCCACGCGGCGCGGCGCATGCGCGGGGGAGCGCGGCCCGCGAGCTTGAGCCGATCGCCGGCCCACGCCGGTCCCGCTACGCCAGGATCTGCCAGAGGAGGTAGCCGTTGAACGCGAGGATGATGGCGGCGACGACCCAAGCCGCGAGCGCGACCCAGCGCGTGTTGGCATAGGCGCCCATGACGTTGCGCTTCGAGGTGAGCCAGATGAGCGGCACGACCGTGAACGGAAGCTGGAGCGAGAGGACGACCTGTGATAGCACGAGGATCGACGCGCTCGCCTGGCCCAGCCACCAAATGGCGAGGATGGCGGGCACCATCGTGATGCCGCGGCGCAGCCAGAGGTTCATCCGGTAGCCGATGAAGCCCTCCATGATGCTCTGGCCGGCCAGCGTGCCGGTGACGCTGCTGGAGAGGCCCGCGGCCAGGAGCGCGATGGCGAAGGCGCCCGCGCTGGCGGCGCCCAGGAGCGGGCCCAGGGTCGCGTGCGCCTGGTCGATCTGCGTGATCCCGCCGCCGCGGAACGCCGAGGCGCTCATGATGAGCATCGCGGCGTTGACGAGGAACGCGATGTTCAGCGCGATGGCGAGGTCCACGAGGGCGAAGCGGTAGAGGCGCTTCCGCGCGGGCTCGTCGGGCGCGGCGGCGCGTCGGGCCTGCACGACGTGCGAGCCCAGGAAGATGTTGTGCGGCATCACCGTGGCGCCGATCATGCCCACCGCGACGAGCACCGCGCCGGCGTCGGCGAATCCGGGCATGAAGCCGTGCCCGACCGCGGCCCAGTCGGGCTTCGCGATGAGCACCTCGTAGAGGTATGCGAAGCCGACCACCGCCACGAGCGCGATGATGATCAGCTCGACGACGCGATGGCCGAAGCGGTGCAGGCCGAGGATCAGGAACACGAGCGCGCCGGTGAGCAGCGCGGCCCAGAGGAGCGGGATGTGCAGCAGCAGGTAGAAGCCGAACGCGGCGCCGAGGAACTCCGCGAGGTCGGTCGCCATCGCGGCGGCCTCCGCCGTCAGCCAGAGGCCGAGGCTCACCGGGCGCGGCGTGTTGTCGCGGATCGCGCGCGCCAGCGTCGTCCCGGTCGCGAGGCCGAGCTTCGCGCTGAGCGCTTGCAGCAGCAGCGCCATGACGTTCGAGAGCAGCAGCACCCAGAGCAGCGTGTAGCCGAACCGGCTGCCGCCCTCGATGTTGGTGGCCCAGTTGCCCGGGTCCATGTAGCCCACGCTGACGAGGAACGCGGGGCCCAGGAAGGGCACCGTCCGCCAGGCGCGCGCCCAGAAAGAGACCTTCGCCGGCGCGGCGCCCACCGTCACCTCGGGCGTGGCCACACCTGCCTGGAGTCACCCCTTTCCCATGAATGTTTCCTTAGTGCAACATTTTTCGAGTCGGGCAATTCATGGACTGTTTGGGTTGCGCGGCCCCCTCCAGCCACAGAGGACACAGAGGGGCGAGAAAAGCCGCCTCTGTGTCCTCCGTGTCCTCTGTGGCTGGAGGCGAGAGCGAGACCTGCCAAACGTTGAAGCCGCGCCGGCCGGCTCCCGGCGCCGATGCTCCAGGTCACGAACACCCTCACCGGGAAGAAGGAGCCCTTCGCGCCGCTCCAGCCGCCCCAGGTGCGGATGTACGTGTGCGGCCTGACGCCCTACGAAGAGGCGCACATCGGCCACGCCCGCGCCTACGTGGCCTACGACGTGATGAAGCGCTACCTCGCGCACAAGGGGCTCGCGGTGCAGCACATCCAGAACATCACCGACGTGGACGACCGCATCCTCGCGCGCGCCCACGAGCGGGGCGAGCAGCCCCTCGCCTACGCCGAGCGCATCCACAACGTGTCGCTGGAGGCGTTCGACAAGCTGCGCATCCGCCGCGCGCAGAGCTACCCCAAGGTGAGCGAGCACATCGCCGGGATCGTCGCCATGACCGAGGCGCTCATCGCGCGCCACCACGCCTACGCCGGCAAGGACGAGCACGGCACCTCGGTCTACTTCAGCGTGGAGAGCGACCCCGACTACGGAAAGCTATCACACCTGAACCGCGACGAGCTGCTCCAGGGCGTGCGCAAGGACGTCGCGGAGGGCAAGCGCCACCCGGCCGACTTCGCGCTCTGGAAGGCCACGAAGCCCAACGAGGGCGTCTCGTGGGACTCGCCCTGGGGCCGCGGCCGCCCAGGCTGGCACATCGAATGCAGCGTGATGGCGAAGTCGCTCCTGGGCGAGACGCTGGACATCCACGGCGGCGGCTGGGACCTCATCTTCCCGCACCACGAGAACGAGCTCGCGCAATCCGAGTCCGCCAACGGCAAGCCGTTCGTGAAGTACTGGCTGCACGTCGGCTTCCTCACCGTCGAGGGCGTGAAGATGAGCAAGTCGCTCGGGAACTTCACGACCCTGAACGCGGCGCTCGCCGAGTGGAAGCCCGAGGCGCTGCGGCTCTGGTTCGCGGGCACGCACTACCGCAGCCCCATCGACTACAGCCTCGCGGCGCTGGGCCAGGCCGCGAAGAACATCGAGCGCTTCACCAACATGCTGCACAACGCGCGCAGCGCCAAGACGCGGGACAACGAGGCGCCCCACGATGCCGAGTTCCTCGCCCTCGTGGCGAAGCGCGCCGCCGAGTTCGACGCCGCGATGGACGACGACCTCAACACGCCCAAGGCGCTCGCCACGCTCTTCGACCTGGCCTCTGACATCAACAAGTACGTCTCCGCCGGGCCGCAGAAGGCCGCGCTCGACAAGGGGCTCGCGACGTTCCACAAGATGGAGCAGATCTTCGACGTCCTGCCCGCCGCCGAGGAGGCCGTCGAGGACGCCGCGCCGCTGCTCGACCTCCTGCTGGAGCTTCGGCAGGACGCCCGCAAGCGCAAGGACTTCGCGCAGAGCGACCGCATCCGCGACCGCCTCGCCGAGCTTGGCTACGTCATCGAGGACAGCGCCAACGGGCCGCGGTGGAGAAAGAAGTAGATGCGGCTCGCTGCGCTGGCCTTCGCCCTCGTGCTGCTCGCGCCTTCGGCCCTGGCGCACGTGCCGCACGACCGCGCCTACGTGCAGGCCAGCGAGGCGCAGCGCGTCGACCAGGTCGTGATGAACGGCACGACGGCGACGGTCACGCTCCTTGATGGCGCGGACCGGCTGCGCCACCTCGTCACGCACGTGATCACGCCCTCGCGCATGAGCTTCGACGTCGAGGAGCGCGACGACCCGCCCGTCGCCGACAAGAATTCGATCCACACGCGCATCGAGCTGACGCGCCTCGTGCTTTACCACGACGCGAACCAGAACGGCGCCTGGGATCCCGACGGCGACGGCCTGCTGCGCGCGTGGCGCTTCTCCAACTACCAGTGGCGCGCGAGCGCCGTGCGCCAGGTCTCGGTGGGCGGCCTCACGGGCGTCGACGACGTGCTCTGGAACGGCACGCTCGGGGGCGGGCCCAACGTCTCGCTGGAGATGGCGATCCCCGACCAGGCGGCCAACGACGTGGGCGCCAAGGCGCGCGCGCAGGACGTGTTCCTCTATCTCACCTTCACCGGATTCCCGCCGCGCCCCGGCGGCTCGCTCTACGCCATCGAAGGCACCCTCCTGATGCCCGCGGGCGCCACGAACGCGCGCGAGGAGCTGGACAACCTCACGCTCGCGGTGCACGCGGACCTCGGCAACCGCAGGACCTACCTCGACTGGGGCGGCACGGCCATCGTCGACCGCGGCGAGCACAACGTCACGTTCGCCAACGACCCCGCGCAGCCCGACGCCGCGCTGGGCCAGGCCGTCCCGCTGCGCTGGAGCCTGCCGCTGACGGACCACGGCGCCAACTTCGAGTTCGTGAGCGCGGTGGAATACACGCAGCCGCGGCCGAGCCCTGATGTCACGATGCCCGTGGCGGCGGTCGGGCTCCTCTGCGTCGCGCTGCTGCGGCGCATGCGGTGAGGATCGCTCCGACGCCTCGTCATGTTGGCTTGCGCCGCCTCCGGCGGGAAGCATCCCGAATCACGAAGACCCGAATCACGACGAGAAGAGGCGGGATTCGGATCTTCGTGATTCGGGATGCTCCCGCGCGGAGCGCGCCCACGACCCCCAACACCGTCGTGGTTCCCGCGCCGCGTCACGCCGTCCGGATGATCTCGCGGATCTCCGCCAGCGACTTCAAGGCAAGCGCCTCGGCCTGCTCGGGCGTCTTGCTCTCGGCGTAGACGCGGAAGATCGGCTCGGTGCCGCTGGGTCGCACGAGGACCCAGCCCTCGCTCGTGTAGACCTTGACGCCATCGGTCGTGTCGACGCGGTCCTTGGCGTGCGCCTTGGCAAAGCCGTCGAGCGCCTTCTGCTTCCTCTCGTTGGGGCACTCGACCTTCTTCTTCACCGACGCGGCGGTCGGAAGCTCGGCGAGCAGCGCGCTGAAGGATTTTCCGCTGCTGGCGAGGAGCTCGAGGACCTTGGCGAGCGTCATGGAGGCGTCTCGGCAGTGCTGGAACTCGGGCCAGATGATGCCGCCGTTCTCCTCGCCGCCGACGACCGCGCCGTGGTCCATCATGTAACGCGCGACGATCGGCGCTCCGACCTTCGTGTAGGCGACCTTGCCGCCCTTGGCCTTGACGTGCTCCTCGATGATGCCGCTGCTGGAGACGGGCGTCACCACCAGGCCGCCCTTCTTCTGCGACACAACGAAGCCGGCCATGAGCGCGAGCGTGCGGTTGCCGTCGACGTAGGCGCCCTTCTCGTCGATGAAGACGCAGCGGTCCGCGTCGCCGTCCTGCACGACGCCCAGGCTCGCGCCGAACGCGCGCGTGGCGGCGACGAGGTCCTTCACGTTCTCGGGCGTGGGCTCGCTGGGGTGGCCGGGGAACGTGCCGTCGGGCTGCGCGTTCATCGTCACGACGTGCACGCCGAGCTTGCGCAGCAGGTAGGGCGCGGTGTGGCTGCCGGCGCCGTTCGACGTGTCGAGCACGACGGTGAGCTTCGCGCGGCGGATCGCCTCGTGGTCGACCTTGCCGAGGATCGCGTCGACGTAGGCGTTGTTCACGCCGGGCTGGTAGTGGCCCTGGCCGATGTCGCTCCACGGGACGCTGCGGAACTTGTCGGCGAAGAAGAGCGCCTCGATCGCGTCCTCCTTGTCGGAGCGCATTTCCGTGCCGTCGGGATCGATGAACTTGATGCCGTTGAACTCGGGCGGGTTGTGCGAGGCCGTGACGACCGCGCCGGCGGCGTAGCGCCCCTTGCCGGTCTTCACCGCGTACTGGAGCGCGGGGGTCGTGACCTCGCCCGCGTCGTGCACGTGGACGCCCGCGCTCTGGAGGCCCGCCGAGAGGCTGGCCACGAGCATCGGGCCGGAGGTGCGCGTGTCGCGGCCCACGAGCACGGTGTCGCCCTTCTGGAGGAAGGAGCCGAGGCTGCGCCCCAGCTTGAGCGCCAGCTCCGCGTTCATGTCCTGGTTGGCGAAGCCGCGCACGCCGTTGGTCCCGAAGAGCTTGCCCATGATATCATCTCGCTACGGAGCTGGATCGACCTTGACGTTCTTGAGGAGGACGCCCTTCTCGACGCGCGCGCCCTGGCCCACGACGCAATCCACGAGCGCCACGTCGTCCTCGATGCGCGCGTCGGGCCCCACGATGGAGTCGCGGATGGTGACGTTCTCGCCCACGGTCACGCCATCGAGCACCACGCTGCGCGCGATCGTCGCGGTGGGGGCGATGCGGCAGCGCGCGCCCACGACGGCCCACTCGTCGTACGCGGGCTTCGCGGGCGTCGTGCCGGGCCCCACGAGCAGGTCGCGGCGCTCGGCCTGGAGCAGCGCGCGGTTCGCGGCGAGGTACGTGTCGGGCCGGCCCGCGTCCACCCAGAAGCCGTGGAACGGGAAGCCGAAGAGCTTGCGCCCGGCCCCGAGCATGGCGGGGAACGTCTCGCGCTCGACGCTGACGGCGCGCCCCGCCGGGATGAAGTCGAAGACCTCGGGCTCCAGGAGGTACGTGCCCGCGTTGGCGAGCGGGCTGGGCGCCTCCTCGCGCGTGGCGGGCTTCTCGACGAAGCGGACGATGCGCTCGCCCTGCATCTCCATCACGCCGAAGTGGCGCGGGTCCTCGACCTCCCAGAGCGCGAGCGTGCCCACGCCGCCCCGGTGCTGGTGGAAGCGGCGCATCTCGACGAGGTCGAGCGAGTCGAGGATGTCGCCGTTGAAGACGAAGAAGGGGCCGTCGATCTCGCGCTCGACGTTCTTGATCGCGCCCGCGGTGCCCAGCGGATCCCTCTCCTCGACGAGGACGACCTCGCGGCCCAGGTCGCGCTTCGCGAAGTGGTCGCGCAGCATCTCGAGCTTGTAGTTGACCGCGAGCACGACCTTGTCGACGTCGTCGGGCAGCTTCGCCACGATCCGCTCGATGATGGGGACGTTCGCGACCGGCAGCAAGGGCTTCGGGATCGTGAGCGTCAGCGGACGCAGACGGGTCCCAAAACCACCGGCGAGAATGACGGCCTGCAAGCGGGTCCCGCGCTCATCTGGCGCGGGCGATTAAGACTTTCTGGGTTGAAGGGAAAATCACGCGTGCTGCCGCGCGGTCCAGGCGTCCTTGGGCAGGCTCGCGTAGACGTCCTCTTCCGCGTCCAGGATCGGGATGCTGCGGGCGGTCGCCAGCGCGTCGTCGCGGATGCGCCACCAGAAGCCGCGGCGCTTCTCGCCGTTCTCCCAGACGTACTCCTCGCGCCGGAAGCTGAGGATCTTCTTGGCCTCCAGCGTGTAGAAGATGCTGCGCACCGAGGGGTCGAGCGTCTCGTCGTTGACCTCGGCGGCCGCGCCGAACTGCTCGACGACGACGTGCGCGATCTCGGCCGCGTCGTCCGTCGCCATGTCGAACCGGTCCTCGAGCGCCTTCGCCAGGACTCCCGCGCGCTCCTCGTCCACGACGAGGTCGGTCCGGGGAGCGTACGTCTCGTCGTTCGCGTCGTCCACCATCGGGTTCACCTGGAACACCTGCCCCTATGCGGCGGGGGATGCCACTTGTTGAACGGACGTGCGCCAAGCGGCAGGCGAGAAGCGGTCCCCGGGGGGTACCTACTTTCTCGGACGAACTGCGATGCGATGTAGGACGGCGGGGCTCTGGACTCAGGGCTCGGGGCTCAGGGCTCCGGAGCCTTGAGCCCTGAGTCCAGAGCCCGGAGCCCCGAAAAAGAGGGGGTTCTACCCGGCGTGACGCCAGGCGGTCGAGGGCAGGGTGGCGTAGACGTCTGCGTCCATGTCCTGGACGGGGACGGTCACGACCTCGTGGAGCGCCTCGGGGCGCAGCTTCCAGAAGAAGGCGCGGCGCTTGTCGCCGTCCTCGCGCGTGTACTCGACGCGCCGGAAGCTGAGCATCTTCTTGGCTTCGAGCGTGTAGAACACGCTGCGGACCTCGGCATCCAGGGTGGAGTCGTCCACCTCGTCGGTCTGCGCGAAGCGATCCAGGACCACGTCGGCCAGCTCGCGGGCCTCCTCAGGCGCCATCTCGAACTCGCGCTCGAGGGCGTGCTGGAAGGCCATGGGGTCGAGCGACATCAGGCGCTCCCCTCCAGGCGCGACCAGGCGGCGCGGACGAGGACCGCGAAGTGCCAACCCACGTGCGGGCCGTTGAGGCTCGCGGCGGCCGGGATGAGGGCCGCGTGGGGCTGGAGCGTTCGAGGGGTCGTCTCGTCGTCGCGGGTGTGGGTCGTTCCTTCCATTGTGGTCACTCGATTCCGGACCCGAAGCCCCTGGGCTTCGGAGCAGGCAAGCCTCTCCCCGGCTTGTCGGCCGATCACGCCCCACGAGCACCTTAAAGATTGTGACATGGGGTTGGACCGTTTACCGATCAAGTGTCGGGCACAGTTGATCTCTTTCGGACTTTTGCCGGCAATTGTGCGAAAATGTCGGTCGTGGCAACGGCCCGGCCGCCTGGAACCCGCCAGCCAGGCGCGCAAGGTACAAGGGGCGCCGTCGCCTCGCCAGCGCCGTGCCCGGGTTCCTGGCGGAGCGCTGCATGGACTGCGGCGGGTGCGTGGGTATCTGCCCGCACGACGCGCTCGACCTCTTCCAGGGCCGGATCACCGTGAGGGCGAGCTGCACAGAGTGCGACCTCTGCGTGCGGCTCTGTCCCGTGGATGCCTTCGTCAGCCTGCGGCCGGCGTAACACGCGCCACGCGCCGGGCCGCGCCGCGCCCCTCGTCGCGCACGAGCCCGCGCGCCTGCAACGCGCGCAGGTGATGGTTCAGCAGTTGACGCGAGACGCCCAGCCGCGCCGCCAGCTCGCGCGCGTCGACCCCGGCCCCGTCCTCGGGGAGCGAATCGTACAGCTCCCGGGCGAGCCCGAGCGGGATCGTGGCCGAGGCGCCCAGCGGCACCGCGCCGCGCGGGAAGACCAGCCGATATCGTCCCTGCCGCTCCTGGCGCAGGTACCCGGCGTCCTCGAGCATGCGCAGGTGGAACGTGAACGGCCCCCAGGCGGAGCCGAGGCGCCGCTGCAGCTCGCGCAGGTGGATGCCGGGCTCCGCGCGCACCGCGTCGAGAAGGACGCGGCGCTGCGGGTGCCGCCCGACCTCCTCGGGGCTCAGCCGCGTGTAGAGGAGCACCGCGACGCGCAGCGCCACGAGCGCGAGCCCCACGAGACCCACGGTGGCGGCGGCGACTGGCACCGCCGCGCTTCCGGCCGCGGGCTCCAGCCGCACGCTCTCCCCGCCGATCGTCACGTCGTCGATCCGGCCCGTGATATCATAGCCGTCGCGCGAGAGCGCGGTCTCGCCGGACTGGGGCAGGATCGCGAGCGCGCCCTGGACGCGGACCTCCTGCCCCTGGAAGGCTTGCGCCCCGGCCGCGCCCTCGGCCTCGCCCGTGGCGTCCTGCCAGAGCACGTCGTCGGCGCGCCACGTCATCTGGGGCGCCGCGAGGCCTGCGCTCGCCTGGAGGTGGAGGACGCCCGAGCCGATCGTGCCCACGAAGGTGAGCGACACGTCGTTGGCCTGCCCGGTGTGGAGCGGCGTGTCGAAGGTGCGCCCCGTCGTGACGTTCGTCTCCTGCCCGGTCGCGTCGCGGAAGTCCGCGATGCCGCCCTTCAGGTAGAAGGTGAACGCGCCTTCGGGCGAGACGGTCGCGCCCGCGCCGGTGGGTTGCGAGGTGCCCGCGCCGGTCACGTCGCCCAGGAACGCCCAGCCCGCGGGCCAGCGGAACGGGGCGGAGTAGGCCTCCTGGGAAGGCAGGGGAGGCGCGTCGCCGGCCACGGGCCACGAGAAGTTGGCCGCCAGGCGGCTGGGCTTGTATGCGCCCGGGTCGAGCCCGAGCACGCGCGCCGTCCCGCCCGCGGAGCCGTCCAGCATCCAGCGCGACTCGACGCCCTCGATGGAGACGTTGAGGTCCGCGTGGCGCAGCGTGAGCGTCGTGTTCTGCGGCTTGCCACCCACGAGGGGGATGCCGGCCCCGTTGTCGACGACGTAAGGCGTGGCCGTGGAGATCGTGACGGTCCCGGTCACGTCGCGCAGGCGGATCTCGTCGAGGAGGGCGTGGCCGACGTCGTGCACGATGGCGCGCGGCGCCTCGACCGTCACGGGGCCCAGCGCCAGGGCGGCGCGCGGCGACGTCAGGTGGACCGATGCGGCCTGCGCGCCCCCGGCCAAGGCCAGGAGGAGCGCGAGCGCGAGGACGGGGCGCGTCAGCCTGATGCCTCCGGTCGCCAAGCTGCGCAACCGCCTCGAAAACCTTTGGGGTGCAATCGCTTTCGGGACAAGAGAATCCTTATCGCCGCCTGGGGCGTCGTCCGGCCCGTGCGAGCCCTCCTGGCCTCCTTCCTCCTGTTGGCTGGCGTCACGTGCGCCGCCTCCGTCGCCCTCGCCGACGCGCCGAACGTCCGGGCCTGCGTCGTGCTGGGCAACCTCTACCAGGACGTCCACTACGTCGGCGACTCGTACCATCCCTTCCCCGACCCGCCCTGCATCGTCCAGGGCGTCTGCTGCCCGCCGGACTACTGCACGCCCCCCGTTCCCTTCCCGCTGCCGCAGCCGAGCCCGCCCATCTCCGTGTGGTCCTTCGTCTCGTCGTCGAACGACCCCGGGCTCCCGCTTCCGTAACCGCGCGGCCACCCCAAACCCTCTTCTCCCGCGGGCAGCTTGACCCGCCGTGCCCTCCCAGACGGCGGATTCCCTGCTCGCGCGCGGCATGGCCCCGCGCCTCCCGGCCGAGCGCATGCGCGACGCGCTCCTCGAATGCCTTCGCAAGGCCGAGGCGCAGGGCGCCACGCGGCGCGAGGCGATCCAGGAGCTCTTCCCCCACACGCAGCTCGACGACGCCGTGCTGGAGAGCGTCACCGCGGCGCTGCTCTCCGGCACGAACCTGCTCCTGATCGGTCCTCCCGGCTCGGGCAAGACCAGCCTCGCGAAGGACATCTGGACGCTCTACCCCAAGGAGGTCATCACCGTCGAGGACTGCCCCGTGCAGGACGACCCGTTCTCGCTCATCGACAAGGAGTTCGCGCAGGAGCACCCGGCCTGTCCCGCGTGCCGCACGCGCCACGGCGCCCTCTCGTACAAGGAGGTCGGCGAGTTCGACCCGGCGAAGGTCGACGCGAAGAAGGTCCCGATCCGCGTCGCGCGCCTGCGCGAAGGGTTCGGCCTCGCGCGCCTCCAAGGCAGCCCCGAGGTCTTCCCCGACTACCTCACCGGCTCGATCAACCTCGCCAAGCTGGAGGAGATCGGCGACCCGGAGAGCCCGCTCGTCCTGGAGCCGGGCAAGGTCATGCAGGCCAACCGCGGCGTCTTCCTCGTGGACGAGGTGGGCAAGCTCCCGCGCGGCACGCAGAACGTCCTCCTGCAGGCGCTCCAGGAGAACATCGTCACGCCCAGCAAGAGCCGCGAGACGTTCCCCGCGTCGTTCGTCGCCGTCGCCACGTCGAACCTCGCGGACCTGGAGGCCATCGAGGAGCCGCTGCTGGGCCGCTTCACGAGCGTCTACGTGCCGTTCAACACGGACCACGTGAAGAACCGCAGCATCGTGGACCACGCGCTGCGCCAGACGCGCCTGCCCATCCCCGTCCTCGTGCGCGAAGCCGCGGTGCTGCTCATCGAGCGCTGGCGCAAGGTGAGCGGCGAGAGCCCCGAGCTGGGCGAGGTCGGCAGCAACCGCACCATGATTGATATCTTGAAGCGCAGCGAGGCCCACGCGCTCCTGCGCGGTGTCACGCTCGTCGAGGGCGAGGACTTCCTGCGCGGCGCCCAGGAGGCGATGGTCGGGCGCGTGCGCGGCCGCAGCGGCGAGGGCTACCTGGAGAACCGCGAGGCCGTCGAGGCGTTCCTCGCCAAGCAGGCGCCCAAGGCGCTCGCGGACGCGGCGACCGACTACTGGTGCGGCTTCTTCGTCGAGGTCCTCAAGGAGGACAAGAGCGAGGGCGACCGCACCGCGCGCGAATTGAAGGACGCCGCCGCGCAGCCCAAGCTCGTCGCCGAGGCGCTCGCGGGCACCAGCGGCCTGGCCAAGCTGCGCCGCTTCGCCGAGTACGTGCAGGCGCGCGAGTCGCCCGCCGCGCCGCGCGACGCCGCGCTCACGATGGTGCTCAAGACGTTCGAGGCGACGAAGACGTTCGATGCGCCGGCGCAGGCCAAGAAGTGATCCCGTGGCGAAGCTCCAGCTCCCGGACTGCCAAGGCGAATATGATAGCTTCAGCCTGAGCCCCGCGGACCGGCGAGAATTGGTCCGACGCATCGCGGCCGAGGGCGCGGGCGCCATCGACCAGTTCATCCGGGAGCGCGAGGCCGAGGGCGACAGCAGCATCGCGCGCAAGGTCCAGAAGCTCAAGGAGGAGCTGATGGCCCGCGCCGCCGCGCTGCGCGAGCGCCTGCGCGAGGAGTTCGGCGAGCGCGCGGAGGCCACCGAGGCGGAGTACCGCGCGAAGATGGCGGCGCTGGAGCGCGACCGCGCCGCGGCGAACGCCGACCTGGAGCGCCTGCGCGGAAGCTCCGACGCGCAGCTCCTCGCCGCGCTCCGCTCCAACCGCGTGATCGGACTCGCGTTGGACGCCGACGTCGCCGCGCGTCCCCCCTGGTGGCGCCGCGCGCTGCGGGGCCTCGCGCGCGTGCTGCGCGTGATCCTCTTCCCGATCCTGTGGCTGCTGCGCAAGCTCTTCCCGCGCAAGGCGCCCGACCGCGTGGCGATCGCGCTGCCCGGCGGCGCGTCCTTCGCGCACGCGGGCGACCTGTACCTCGCGGACGCGGGCTTCCGCAGCGCCGTGAAGGCGAAGCTGCGCGAGGCGCCCACGAGCGAGCGCGTGCGCCGCGCGTGGGAGCGCCTGCTCGGGCGCGAGGACTACGAGACGCTCGCGCAGAAGGCGATGGCGCAGATGATGGCCGAGGAGGCCGAGCGCCAGAAGCGGTCGCAGAGCGCGAGCGAGAAGACGCTCACGGAGCGCCTGGCCGAGCTTGCGATGGCCGAGTCCGCCGCGGCGCGCGAGCACGACGCCGACGCGCAACGCCTGCGCGAGGACGAGGAGGCCGAGGCCCGCCGCATCGAGGAGGCGCTGCGCGACGCGCCCGAGCAGGAGGTCAAGGAGGCCATCGTGGACGAGCTGAAGGCCGCCGGTCTCCTGCGCGAGACCGGAGGGAAGCTTCTGCCCACGCTCCAGTTCATGGATCGCTTCGCCGCGCTCGTCTACCAGGACGAGTCGCGCGGCGCGGGCAGCTCGCGCGGAAGCGCGGGCGAGTACGCCGAGGGCGAGGGGCACTACCTGCGCGAGCCGCTGCGCAGCGCGGTGGAGATCAGCCGCATGGACATCCCGGCCTCGCTGCTGCGCGCCCGCACACGCCACCCGCACGTGCGCCACATGGTCGAGGACGACGTCGTGGTCTACCGCGAGGAGCGCGAAAGCTCGATGCACGTCGTGCTCATCGTGGACCGCAGCGGCAGCATGGAGGAGAACGGCCGCATGGAGGCCGCCAAGCGCGCCGCGCTCGCGCTGCACCACGCGGTGCGCGCCAAGAACCCACGCAGCCAGGTGGACCTCCTGCTCATGGACACGAGCGTCCGGCGCGTGAGCCTCAAGGAGATGTGGGAGGCCGAGCCGCGCGGCTTCACCAACACCGGCGCCGCGCTCCGCCTGGCGCGCGAGGCCGCGCAACGCTCCCGCAGCGGGCGCACGCTCGTCTATCTTGTCACAGATGGCCTCCCGGAAGCCTACACGAAGGACGGCGAGGACCGCGCCGGCCACCCCGACAAGGCGATGGCGTACGCGAAGGAGCAGGCCAAGCTTCTCGCGCGCGAGCGCAGCGTCGCCGGCTTCGTCATGCTGCTCCTGGAGCCCAAGGACGAGCGCTACGTCAAGAGCGCCGAGGCGCTGGCGAAGGAGGGGCGCGGCCGCGTCGTCCCGGTCGACCCGCACGAGCTTGCCCGGACGCTGCTCAAGGAGCTGCGCGCGCCCGTCGAGGCGTAACAGCGCGCGTTCGCGCGGATCCCTCCAAGCGACTCCCCCAAGATTGGACTGGAGAGAATATCCCCAAGGAATGGATTCCGGGTTCGGTCGGACTCGGAAGCTTCCCCAAAGTGCCGGGTCCGACCCTTCTTCTCGCCATCGAGGATCCGACGGCACGCCTTGTAACGCGCCCCGCACATGTCCAGCCATGCGCCGGCTCCTGGGACCCCTTGCGGTCGCCTGCGTGCTCGCATCCAGCGGATGCATCCAGATGGCCGAGCGTCAGATCGACAAGGCGCGCGAGGCCGGCGCGCCCGCGGACCCGACGCCGCAGGAGTCGACGAACGAGAGCCCACCCGTGAGCGCCACGACCGCACCGACGCCCCCCTCTCCGTCCGCGCCGCAGCCGTGGCCGCATGAAGGGAGCTACGTCCGGTATGCGATGGAGGCGGGCAAGAGCTTCACGGGCTCGGACATCGGGTGGCGCGCGTTCGCCAACGCCTCGTGGCGCTATCACGACGGCGATTGGACCGGCGCGTGCGACGGCGTGGTCTACGAGGGCGGGAACGCCACGCCCGTGCACCGGACCTACACGGCGGCGCATCCGCCCCACTGGCCGCTCTTCGACACGCGCTCGCCCCCGGCCGTGGGCGAGCCGGTGCAGGTCTGGATCCTGGGCACGTGCGCCATCGGCAACGACACCCACGTCTTCGTAGGCGGCAACGCGACGACCTTCCGCGCGCAGGACGAGTCGCCCCCGTTCGCGTTCAGCACGACGTGGTCGCGCAGCTCCGGCCTCGTCCTATCGTGGAGCGAGACGCGCTCTGGCCTGGCGCCGACGCACGACGTGGGCTGGCTCACCGCGACCGACGCGCCCTAGGAGGACGCGTTTCAGCGGCGCGCGCCCAAGGTCTGCGGCTTGCCGGCGCCCTTGCTGCGCAGGTAGGCGGAGATGTCCTGCAGCTCGCACGGGATCTGCGCCGCGACGCCCAGGCCGATCAGCTCCTTCACGAGGGCGCAGCAGAGCGCGTGGCGACAAGCCGCGCCCCTCACGCGTCTGGGGCGCCTGCTTCGAGCAGGTGCCGCAGCACGGGCCGCATGTCGGTGCCCTCGACGACGCGGCTCGCCCTGCGCCGGACGATATCATCGCTCGGGTTGAACGCGATCCCGAAGCCCGTCTCGCGGAACATCGGCACGTCGTACGCGCTGTTGCCCACGGAGGCCGTGCGCTCGCGCGGGACGCCAAGCTTGCGGCGGATCTCGCGCGCCATCTTGCCCTTGTCGTGGATCTCGACCCAGACGATGCCCTCGCCGTGGACGTGGCCGGTGTCGCGCAGGCGGATGCCGTTGGCGACGTACATGTCGACGCCGACCTCCTCGCAGACGCGCCGCGCCAGGATGTCCAGGCCGCCCGAGAGGATGCAGGTGGCGATGCCCAGGCGCCGCAAGCCATCGACGACCTCGCGCGCCCCGTCCATGACCGGCGCGTGGCGCAAGACCTCCTCGATCTCGGAGACGTGCACGTCGCGCCCCTGCCAGAGCGCGATGTCGCTGCGGATGAACTGGTGGTCATCGATCGCGCCGCGCTGGTAGGCCTGCCAGTTCGCCTCGTTGCTCACGCCGAAGGCTTCGTGGAGCCTTTCCCAGGCGCTGCCGTGGACGAGCGTGCCGTCCATGTCGAAGAGGACCAGCTCCAGCCCCTCGCGCTTGCGGTCGACGTCCTCCCAGGGGCTCTTGTGGTGCGTGGAGACCACTTGCAGCCAGCCGTCGGCGAGGCTCACCGGCTCGCGCGCGCTGCGATGGGTCGGAGTGTCCACGAGGCGGGGACACCGGGTCGGCTCATCACGATTTCGAGGAGGCGCTTCGCGCCGACGAGGAAGGCGGTCTAGCGGCGCGCCGCTTCCCATGCGCTCAGGAAAGGTCGGCCGGGCTTCGCGGGCGAGCAGCGCATGCCCTGGTCGTCCGTCAGGCTGAGGCGCGCGGCGTAGACCGGCTCCATGATGCGCGGGCGGAGCGCGTCGAAGGCGTCGTAGAGGAACTTGACGTAGTGGCCGTCGAACTGGCGCGCGTCGTCGAGGTGCCGGACGGCCGCCTCCACGGCGCGGGCGTGGCGCGAGTCGTCGCGGAAGCGCCAGCCGCACAGCCTCCCGTCCATCGTCAGGATGTAGACGAGGTGGTCGCCGCGGATGAGCGCGCCCACCACGTCGATGCCGCTGGGCACGATCGCCGCCTCGGCCGAGGGGTGCGTGTGGAACGAGTAGGCGACGGTGGCGTCGGGGTGGCGCCAGTGCCACGCGATGCTCTCGCGCGTGCCCACGGCGTCGTCCTCCAGCGTGTGCGCGCCCGTGCGGTCCGCGTAGGCGAGGAAGCCGTGCTCGCGGCCGGTCGCCAGGCTGGCGCGGAAGAGCGGCGCCACGCGCTCCAGGGCCGCCTCGATGGCGTCCGGGCGCACCGACGGGGTGGCGCGACCGCGCAGCGCGTGGCCCGCGTCGGCCGGAAGGAGCTGGGAGGGGGATTCGACCGCGGCCAGGAGCCGACGTGCCATCGGGCCCCCGCGTCTGCGCGAGGTGCACATCAAGGGCGAGGCCGCCGCCGAAGCGGAATTCCGCGCGACCGGCCGTGTGGATGGAGGGAAGACGTCAGCGGCTGCGGGCGCGCGCCTTCTTCGGCGCCTTCTTGGCCGCCTTCCTGCCGCCGGGCTTGGCCTTGTTCGCCTTCGTCTCGCGGATCATCTTCGCGGGCGCCTCCAGCAACCAGAACTCGTTGCCGTCGGGGTCGAGGAACTTGGCGTTGCGCCCCCACGCGTGCTTCTTCATCGGTTGCGAGAACGTCACGCCGCCCTTCTCCATCCGGGCGACCTGCCCCTTGATATCATCGGTGATGAAGGCCACGCCCGTGTTGCCCGGATCGGGCCGCTCGAACCCCTCGCAGAGGTGGAGGACGAAGCGGTCGCCCGGCGGCGCGATCATGACCGCGTGGCCGGAGCCCCCGAGGACGAACACCTCGAAGCCGACCTTGTCCTTCCACCACTGGGCGGAGACCTTGGCGTTGGAGACCGCGATCCCGACGTCGGCGAGGGCCATCATCGGGAAAGGAATCGAGCTTGCGCGTTTCTATCTCACGCCTTGCCCACGACCGTTTCGGCGTGGGTTCTCAGTAGATGCGCCAACTCCTGAGCATCCCGGACGTCGCGGTCGGACAACGGCCGGTCGAATCCGTACGTTCCGAGCGTGAATTCTGCCAGGAGCTTGTGGAGCGCCCGACCATCCACTGCTGGCGGAAGAAGGCCTGCCTTGGCGATGGCGCCGGCGATAAGATGGCTCTTCGGATGCTCGCCTGTAGCATGGGCGAGCAGCGCCTTTCCGGCGAGCTCCGCGGCGTGACGCGCGGCTTCGAACGCCACCCGTCGGCGTCCGCGCTGCATCTCGGTGACGGAGGCATCCTCCCACTCCCGAGAGCCATCTAGCAAAGCCCGGGCGTCGCTCATGCGTTCCCCCCATGGACAAGCCGCCACACGCTCGCGTCCTCGAGGCCGTCGAACACGACCAGCCCATCCTGCTTGAGGGCCTTGCGGATCTGCGGGGGCATCTTTCCAAGAGCGCCGATAGGCACGACGCGGACCTGGAGCGATCGGGGCGCCTCGAGCGAGACCGACGCGGCGACATCAACGATCTCATCCTCGTCGGCCGCATCCTGCGCGAACACGACGACGTCGACGTCCGATTCCTTCGAGGCCGTTCCGCGCGCCGTGGAGCCGTAGACGACGACGGTCACGCCCGGCTCGCCCGACTCCCCGATGCTCGCCTCAGACGAGTGGCGTGCCGCATCGAGCCGCCCGCCTGCGCGGAGTCCCAGGAGGAAGCGCCGAAGCGTCTCTCGTGCGCCCGCATCGGGAAGCTGGCTGACAAGGGGGAAATCCCAACTAATCTCGTCCCCCAGCGACCATTCCAGGGCCACGCCGCTCAAGAGGGAAATCCACTGGATGCTGACACGCGCGCGGGGAAGGTAGTACACGGCGCGTCCGCGTGGCATCACCTCCTGGCGGCGCTCCACCCAGCCTTGCGCCACGAGCTTCTGGAGTCTTCGGACAAGCAAGGAGGGCGATATCTCCAGTGCATCCGAAAGGTCCTCCAGCTTCAGCCGACGATCCCGTTGGACCTCGACGAGCCTCTGGAGAAGCGCGAAATCCTGGCTGCTCAGGGCCGTGGAATCCACGAATTGAGAAATTTCTCAATTCGTAAATATGTGCTGAAACCTACCCTTCCTTCTCCATCTCGCGCGAATACTTGCCCTGCGCCGCGAGCCCGTTGAGCCGGGCACGCTTCAGGAACGCCTTCTGCATCGCGGCCTTGTTCTCCGCCTTGCCGGCCCACGCGTGGAGCGGCGCCTGCTGGAGCGCGCGGCCGTAGCTGAACGAGAGCGCCCACGGCTTGGGGCCCGCGGCCTTGTTCATGGCGTCGAGATACTCGGTGCTGTCCTCGTCGCTGAGGCCGCCCGAGAGGAACACGATGCCCGGCACGCTGGCGGGCACGTTGCGGCGCAGCACGTCGAGCGTCCACTCGGCGACCTGCGGCGCGTTGGCCTTCTGGCCGCTGGCGTAGCCGGGCACGACCATGTTGGGCTTCAGCAGCATGCCGGGGAACCAGACCTTCTGGAGGTGGAGCTGGTCGAACACCGCGCGCTGGATCGCGTCCGTGACCTCGAAGGCGCGCTCGGCGGTGTGGTTGCCCTCGCCGATGACCTCGGGCTCGACGATCGGCACGATGTTGGCCTCCTGGCAGAGCGCCGCGTAGCGGGCCAGCGCGTGCGCGTTCGCCTCGAGGCCGTAGCGCGTCGGGAACCCGTCGCCGATGTTGATGACCGCGCGCCACTTGGCGAAGCGCGCGCCCAGGTCGTAGTACTCCCGAAGCCTCTCGCGCAGCCCGTCCAGGCCTTCGGTGATCTCCTCGTTGGGCGCGCCGGAGAGGGGCTTGGAGCCCTTGTCGACCTTGATGCCGGGCACGACGCCGTGCTGCGCGAGGAGCTTGGGCACGGGCGTTCCGTCCACGCTCTGGCGGAGCGTCTCGTCGTAGAGGATGACGCCGCTGACGTGCTTCTCCCAGCCGGCGGCGGTGAACATCGCGCCGCGGAACCCGATGCGGTTCTGCTCGGTGTTCTCGACGCCGATCGACTTGAGGCGCTTGCCCATCGTGCTGGTGCTCTCGTCCGCGGCCAGGATGCCCTTGCCGGACGCCACGAGCGCCTTCGCGGTCTGCGCGAGCTGGGTCTTGTCCATGTCCAGGTCCCTCTCTTCGAACCGGCTGATGGCGGACCCCTTGATGGCGTTTTCTCCTGCCGGCGCGCTCCTTCCCAACACCGAGAAGGGACGCCATCAACCAGACGCGGGAGTCCGGAGCCACTTCGCGATGGCGGCCTCCTCGTGGGGCCACGCCATCCGGGGCAGCGCCCGCGGATCGAACCAGCGCAGCGCCTCGGAGTCGTCCGCGGCCCGCGGCTCGCCCTCCGCCTCGCAGAGGTAGACCAGGTTGAGCGTCGCGCGGCCATCGTCGTAGCCGCCCACGCCCACGTCCACGAGGCGCACGACGCGCGCGTCGAGCCCCGTCTCCTCCTTCAGCTCGCGGCGCAGCCCCTCCTCCGGATGCTCGCCCCCCTCCAGGAAGCCGCCCGGCAGGTCCCACTGCCCCTGGCGCGGGGGGCGGGCGCGCAGCGAGAGGAGGATCTTGCCCCCGCGCGCGAGGATGGCGCCGGCCGCCGGCACGGGGTTGGCGTAGTCCACCCAGCCGCACGCGGGGCAGCGCGCCCGCTCTTGGCCGTGCTCGTGGAGCGGCGCGGTGGCGTGGCCGCACTTCACGCAGAACTTCGCGGGCACGCGCGGGGCAGGCGCCGGGGAGCCGCATTAGCCCTTTCGCTTCGATGGCGCTTCGCGGCGCTTATGAGGCCCGCGCCGTCGTGCTCCAGCATGGCGAAGCCGAAGGGCAAGTCCTCCGCGAAGGGCGGGGGCGGCAAGACGAAGGGCGGGTTCCTCGCCGCCTTCGTCGCCACCGTCGCCCTCGTCGCGGTCGTCGCGATGGCGTGGGACGCCTACGGCCTCGACGGCTACTCGCCGAGCTTCGCCGTCTCCGGCTGGCCCATGGTCGGCGCGCTCGTCCTCGTGGGCGCGTGCGGCCTCGCGTACTGGCGCGGCGGCAAGCCCGCGCTCTGGGGCGTCGTGGCCGCGACGTGCGGCGCCGCGCTCGTGCTCGCGTGGCTCACAGACTCGCTTCCCCGGCCATGACGCGCACGCACGCGCCGCCCACGCGCACGGTCGCGGGCGCGCCGCCGCGCATCTCGACCTCGACGTTGACGCGCCCGGGCCTTCCCATGACGTGCCCCTGGGTGTGCACGTAACGCACGACGCCATCGGCGCCGGGCTTCGCAAGACCGTGCTGCGCGACGTAGGCGCCCAGGCACCCCGACGCGCTGCCCGTGACGGGGTCCTCGAACTCGCCCGCGACGAGCCCGCGTGCAGCGGAGAGCGCGTCCTTCTCGAAGCCTTCGAGCGCGAACGGGTAGACCATGTGCCGGACGCCCCAGCCGTGGAGCCGCGCCTTGGCGTCGGGGGCGAGCTGCACCTTGCGCAGCGCGTCGAGCGAGCGCAGCGGCACGAGAAGCCAGCCCACGCCCGTGTCCACGACCTGGCTGGGCAGGTCGGAGCGCACGTCGGAGGGGGCGAGCCCGAGCAGGTCGACCATCTCGCGCGCGTCGAACGTCTTGCCGAAGCGGGGCGGCGCCTGCGTGGTGAGCACGTTCACGACGCGGCCCCCCTGGCGGTCGACGTCGATGGGCAGCAGGCCCGCGCCGACCTCCTGCACGACGCTCGTGCGCCCATCGGCCGGACCGGCGTGGCGCCCCTCCTCGGCGAGCAGCCAGTGGGTGCCCACGCTCGGATGGCCGGCGTAGGGCAGCTCATCGTGCGGCGTGAAGATGCGCACGCGCGCCGCGGCCTTCGCGGGGTCGGTCGGAGGCAGCACGAACGTCGTCTCGCTGAGGTTCAGCTCCTTGGCGAGCGCCTGCATCTCCGCGTCCGAGAGCCCGCGCCCATCGGGGAACACGGCGAGCGGGTTGCCCGCGAACGGCTTGTCAGCGAAGACATCCAGCACGACATAGCGGAAGCGGCGCATGCGGCGCCAGCCCGCAACGAGGGGATGGGGTTTTCCCTTCCGCCGGCAGACACATGACCGCGATTGTGCAGAACGGTCACGCATGCGCGCGGCGCTGCTCGTGGTGCTCCTGCTCGCGGGCTGCGCGACCGAGGCGGAGGTCCCGGTCCTCGCGCACGCGCGGGTGGACGCGCTCGCCGTGACGCCCGCGTGCGTGCCGCGCGGCGCGACGATCACGCTCTCGGTCACGATCTCGAATCCCACGGACGAGGCCGGCGAGATCCGCTTCGCCCTCTACGCACAGCAGGTCGGCAACCTCGTCGAGGCGCGCGAGCCGCTGGCGCCGCACGAGACGCGCAATGTGAGCTATCAGGCGACGGCCGACGTGGTGGGCCGGACGACGATCTACGCCACGGGCGCCGACGTGCGCGCGGGCCAGGCGCAGCTCGTCGTCGCCGATCCTGATAGCAATCCGCCCGTCCGGTGCCCGTGAGGGGCTCGGGGCTCTGGACTCAGGACTCTGGGCTCCGGAGCCCAGAGCCTGGAGCCCCGAGCCCGGAGCCCTTTTGAGGGCGGGCCGAAATGCCTCGCGCATGGCCCGCGAGGCCGTCAACGAGCCCTCCGTCGCGATCCTCATGGACTTCGAGAACGCGCGCGACGTGAACCTGAACCGCGTGCTCACGGAGGCCGCCGCCTTCGGTCGCGTCATCGTGCGCCGCGCGTACGCCGACTGGACGCGCCACGCCAAGGCGCAGAACGGCCTGCGCGAGGCGGGCTTCGAGGAGGTCCACCAGTTCACCACGGGCAGCGGCACGAAGAACGCGACCGACATCATGCTCACCGTGGACGCGATGGACATCCTCTACACGCGCCCCGTGGACGTCTTCATGCTCGTGACGGCGGACAGCGACTTCGCCAAGCTCGCGCGCCGGCTCCGCGAGGGCGGCAAGCGCGTCGTGGGCATGGGCAGCAAGAAGCGCGTGGGCCGCGCGCTCGTGCAGAGCTGCGACCAGTTCATCTACTACGACCAGGCGCCCGCCCCGCCGCCCGCCGCGACGCTCCCCGAGGCCGCGTACGCGGAGGAGGCGCGCGCCGCGGCGACGACGAAGACGGCGCAGCCTCCCGCCAAGGGGAGCACGAAGCTCACCGAGGGGCACCGCATCGTGCTGGAGGCGATGCCCGCGGCGGCCGACGACGAGGGGCGCGTCTACGGCGGCCCGCTCCACGAGAGCATCCGGAGGATCCGGCCCGACTTCAGCTACCGCGACTTCGGCTTCTCCTCGTTCCTGCGCTTCATCGAGTCGCTGGCGCCCATCATCCGCACGCGCCGCGACCCGGACGCCTCCGACTTCGCGGTGTGGGTCGATCCGGCCTACGAGGCCGAGCTGCCCAACGTGCGCGACCTGCCCACCGAGGTCCCCCCGGTCGGGGTGGAGCTCGACGAGGACGTGCAGGTGCACATCCACCGCCGCTGGAAGGACCTCCTGGGCGACCGCAAGCGCCTCGCGGGCTCGCGCGCCGCGGAGGTCGTGGCGGAGGAGTACGGCGTCGAGCGGCTCGCCGACACGCCGCTGAAGGACCTGCAAGGCGTGCTGGACGCCGCGCCCGAGCTCGCCCGGCGCTGGAAGCGGGAGCGCGCGAGCCTCGTTCCCGTCGCGCGATAGCTCCGCCCCGTTCGGCGTTCGGCCGCAGCTATATGCACGCCCGCGCCGACGGGGGAGGGCATGCGCGTCGCCGTGACCCGCGCTCTCGCCGCCGCGGCCATCGCCTTGGCCGGGACGGGGCTCACCACGGGCCTCGCGCTGCACGTCCTGGAGCCCTCGCTCGATCCGCTGCACCGCATGCTCAGCGACTACGGCGACACGCCGCACCGCCCCGTGCTGGAAGTGGCGGAGATCGCCATCGGCGCCTCGGGCATCCTGGCCGCCGCCGCGCTCGCCGTGGGCGCCGGCGCCACCCGCGCGACCCTCGTGGGCACCAGCATGCTCGTGCTCGCGGGCGCGACGACGCTGGGGCTCGCCATCTGGCCCGACGGCGTGATGCACCTCTCCATGGTCTGGGCCGGCCAGGGCGTGACGCTCGTGGCGATGGGCGCGTTCGCGTTCGGCTCGCGCAGCCGCCAGACGTGGCGGACGTTCGGCGTGCTATCGTGGACGCTCGTCGCGCTCACCGCGCTGGGCATCGTGGGCGCCGAGTGGCTCACCCCGTTCCCCGCCCTCATCCAGCGCGGCTATTGGGCCGTGCTCATCGCCTGGGTCGTGGCGGGCGCCGTCGCCGCATTGCGCGCCGTCCCCTCGGCCGAGAACGGGTCCCTCAGCGTCCGGCCCGCGATGGCCTCGCGGTAGAACGCCACGAACTCGGGATGGAGCAGCCCCTCGCGCACCGCGACGAACTTGTCGATCCCGCCGGCCGCGTCGAACATCTCGCTGAACGCCGGCTGCGTGTCGCGCCACTCCCGCTCCAGGTTGGGGAACCGGAGGAACTGGTTGCGCGTCTCGCGGAAGCGCTCGTACATCGCGAGGTTGCTCTCCATGCGCGCCAGCATCGTCGCGTTCTCGCTCTGCCGGCGCGCCTCGTCGGCCTGCCGGTGCGCGGCCGCCGCCTGCGAGCGGAAGTAGACGGCGGAGATCGCGGTCGCGACGCACCCGCCTGCGCCGAGCCGACGGAGGCGCGCCTCCGTCGGCTCGGCTAGCCGAAGCCCCCCGGCGAAGCCTGGCGGCTTCGGCGGCGCCCAGAACGACGCCCACGAGCGCCACGGGATCGATCGCCATGCGGCGTACTGCCACCCCGCGCTCTTTTTTCTTCCGGACGCGCATGACGCCCCCGATGGGCGAGAAGCTCTTCCTCACGTTCGACAACGAGTACGCCGTCCCGCCCGAGTACGCGATGGCGTGGCTGCTGGACTTCCGCGAGGACGACATGCAGCACGCCGGCGGCGCCAAGATGCCCGCGATCCGCGTCACGAAGCTCCCCGACGGGCGCATCCAGCGCGAGTTCGCGCTCCCGATGGGCCTGGGCAACTTCGTGACGAAGACGCGCGTCGAGAGCAAGGACACGTGGATCGCCGACTGCGAGAACCGCGACCCCAAGTCGGGGAAGGTCACGTCGACCAACCGCATCGTGGAGAGCGTGCGCCCCGCGGGCCCGGGCACGCGCCACCACGTCGACCTCTACCAGACGGACCTCACGCTGAAGAGCCGCATCTTCGCCGCGCTCGGGAAGCCGATGCAGCGCGCGCAGATCAAGAAGCTCTTCGCCGTGCAGAAGCGCGACATGGAAGCCGCGCACAAGGCGGGGAAGCCGCCCACGGCGTGAGCGTGAGCGGCGATCTCCGGAGGAGATTCAAGCCTCCGACGCCGCTCCAACGCGACGTGCGCGATCCTGACTTGCCCCTGCTGCGCGAAAGCCTGCGGACGACTAATGCCTCGTGGTCGGAGCGGGGTTCGCGCTGCTGACCCTTGCGGTCGTCTGCTACGCGGGGGCTGCCTTTTATGGTCTCTGAGCGCCTAGCTTCCGTCGTGCATGGCGCGAAGAAACCGGAGAAGGTGGAGCCGGCGCCGCCGGCCTCGATCGCGAAGCTCCGGCGCGAACCCCGGCCGCGCTGATCCTACCCGGCGCCGAGGTGCCCTCGCCCGCGCGAACGGCCCGGCCGCGCCGTCGAGCACGTACGCGGGCGCGTGGCCCGGCTCGTACTCCACGAGCGTCTGGGTGGCCTCGGTGCGACCCATGAGCGGTCTCGGGAGGCGGCAGGTGCGGCGCGTGCCGACGCGGACGTCGGGCGACCCCGGCCCGTGGGACGACGCAGCAGCACGCGCGGTCGTCCGCGCAGACGACGACACGGAAGCCGCGGTCCACGACGCAGCCGCACTCGGCGCACTTCACGGGGCCGGGGAGCTGCTCCGAACCAAGATGCTTTTCCACCGGAGGCGCCGTGCGCGCCGCATGGTCGACGTGACCGTCAGCGGCCTGGTGCGCGCGCCGCCCCAGAAGGTCTTCGAGTTCCTCGCAGACCTGGAGAACTGGCCGCGCTGGCAGGACGACATGAAGAGCACGAAGCTCGTCGAGGGCGAGCGCGGGCGCGTCGGCGCGCGCTATCGTTACGTCTCGAAGGCGATGGGCCAGACGTTCGACAGCACGGTGCGCGTGAGCGCGGTCGAGCCCGGCCGTCTCGTGGCGTTCGAAGGCGAGTGGGCCGGCATGATCCGCCCCAGCGGCCGCTACCTGGTCGAGCCCGCCGAGGGCGGCTCGCGCGTCACGCTCAACCCGCACCCCGAGGCGCGCGGCTTCGGCAAGCTCATGGCGCCGCTCATGGGCGCGATGATCCGGCGGCTGAACAAGCAGCACCTGGAGAAGCTGCGCGTGGCGCTGGAAGCCTAGCTACAACCCCATGCACTTCGCGATCGTCATGCGCTGGATCTCGGAGCTCCCTTCCCAGATGCGCATGACGCGGGCCCAGCGCAGGATGCGCTCGATCTCGTTCTCGCGCAGCACGCCCTGGCCGCCCATGGCCTGCACGCAGCGGTCCGCGACGTTCCAGAGGACCTCGCTGCAGTAGAGCTTGGTCATGCTCGTCTCGGCGATGGCGGACTCGCCCTCGTCCACGCACCACGCGGCGTAGAGCGCCAGCGCGCGGGCGGCGGTGATCTCGGTCTTGCAGTCGGCGAGCGGGAAGCTCACGCCCTGGAACTTGCTGACGGGCTTGCCGAAGGCCTTGCGCTCGGTGACGTACTGCACGGTCTTGTCGAGGCAGAACTCCGAGAGCCCGATGCACTGGCCGCCCAGCTGCATCCTGATATCATTGATGTTCTGGAGCGCGTGCCACCAGCCCTCGCCCGGCTCGCCGATGACGTTCTCCTTGGGCACGCGGCAGTCCTCGAAGACGAGGTGCGCCGGGAGGCCGTTGTTGGCGATCGTCTCCATCGTCTCGACGACGCGGAAGCCCTTCGTCCCCTTCGGCACGAGGAACGCGCTGATCGCGCCCATGTCCTCGTCGCTCGTCTTGGCGAACACGCACGCGAAATCGGCGTAGGGGCCGTTGGTGATGAACACCTTCTCGCCGTTGAGGACCCACTCGTCCCCGTCGAGGCGCGCGGTGGTCTGGATGCCCTTCACGTCGCTGCCGGCGCCCGGCTCGGTGAGCGCGAAGCAGCTCGTCTTCTCGCCGCGCACCAGAGGATAGAGATATCGTTCTCGCATGTCTTCGGGGAGCGCGAGGAGCATCCGGCTGGGGCCTTCGATGCTCGCGAGCACGCTCAGCGTGAAACCCAGGCCGTGACGGAACACCGTGCGGTTGGCCTCGACGAGCGCGACCTTGCGCAGGCCCGCGCCGCCGACCTCGGGGGGCAGGTGGGCCGCGTAGAATCCCTCGGCCGCGGACTTCCGGCGGATGTCGCGCGAGAGCGCGAGCACGTCGTGCTGGATCGAGCTGTCGGGCAGGAAGACGTTGGACTCCTTGCGCGCCCGCACCCGATATCGCTCGTGGTGGGGCTCGACCTCGCAGGCGAGGAACGCCTCAAGCCGCTCGATGAACTTCTGCTCGTCCGGGGTGAGACGGAAGTCGACCATGTGAATCCTTCTTTCAACCTGGTTGCAGGAATACACTGAAGGTCCCACAAGGCATCAACGCGGAGGTGGAGCGCGCGACCCTTGGTATCCCGCGGTAAACCGAAGCCGCTCGACGTGGACGCCGCGCTCGCCTCGTTCCTGCGCGCGAGCCGCGCGACGCTCTTCGATCCGTGGCGCGCGATGATGGACGCGAGCGACGACCTGCAGCGCGACACGGGCGCGATCGTCGAGCTGCTCCAGGTCTTCTTCAACAAGTGGGTCGTCGAGATCCTCGTCGTGCTCGGCCAAGGGGAGACGCGCCGCTTCAACGAGTTGAAGAAAAGCCTGCCGGGCATCTCGGGGCGCACGCTCTCCGCCCGGCTGCGCGACCTCGAGGAGCAGGGGCTCGTGAAGCGCCAGATGTTCGACGAGATGCCGGTGCGCGTCGAATACTCCCTCACGAAGCGCGGCACCGACGTGGCCGTGCTCGCGCTGCCCCTCGTGCTCTACCTCATGGCAGGGCAGGACGCCTAGAGCCGCCCATTGCCAGCCACGCGAAGAGGGCGCTCCACGCCACGAAGAACATCCAGCCCAGGTTGGCGTGCGTCCACTCCAGCGCGTCGGCGCCCCAGCGCGAGCCCACCAGCGCGAGGACGACGAGGCGCACCACGTTGGCGACGTAGACGCCCAGGAGGCCCGCGGCGCCCCAGAGCAGCCCGCGGCGCCAGCCCGGCTTCTCGGCGAGGACGAAGACGGCGATCACGCCCATGAAGAGCGCCATCGCCTGGATGCCGCTGCACGCGACCCCGACCTCCAGCGCGAAGGGGCCGCGCGGCGTGTCGTACGTGATGACCTGGCCCACGACGCTCGGGTGACGGCCCAGGAGGGCGAGCGCGGCGGCCATCGGCGCGAGGAGCGCGTAGCGGATGAACAGCTCCATCGGCGTCATGCCCGCGACCTGCGCCTTGGCGAGCGCCTGGACGCCCCAGACCAGGAGCGGCGCGCCCACGAGCGCGGTGCCCCAGGCGGTGGCGTGCGCGACGCGCGGACGCTGCGCGAACGGCGCCGCGGCCACGAGCGCGAGGCCGAGCGCGACGAGCGCGACCTTCGGCGGGTCCCACGCGGCGTGCCGCAGAAATTGATAGCCCATCATCAGCGCGACGAGGGCGAGCCCGGCCGCGACGAGCGGCGCGCGGGGGAGCGAGGCGACGCGCGGCGGAGGGGCCATGAGCAGCGCGACGGCGCCCGCGAGCGCGAGCCCGGCGCCCAGCCAGACGCTCTCGTGGGGGACGACGCGCAGGAGGATGAACAGGCCCTCGCCCAGGCTCGCGAGGCCGAGCAGGGCGAGGACGCGGGCCAGCGTGGCGTTCATGGGATCACGCGCGCCGCGCGAGCAGGCAGCCGGCGGCGACGCCGACCAGGCCCACGAGGCAGAGGCCGAGGCTCTCCACGAGCGGGACAAGCGTCGGCGAGGGGGGCGGCGCCGGAGGCGCCAGCGCGGCGGCCTGCGTCTCGCACGCATCGCAGCGCGGGTCGGCGCGGGCGACGGGCGCGAGCAGCAGGAGCGCAAGCAGAGGAAGGATGCGGAGCGGCGCCACGAGCGGCCGGCCCCTCCGGAGAGCCAGCCGGTTGTGGTACGTCGCTCCAAGGGTCAGCCGATCAGCGGCGGCGTCCGCGCGGCCCCATCAGAGCCGCGCGGACAAGCCGAACCATCAGGTTCGGCGGCGGAGCACGATCGCGCCGACGCTTCCCGCGGCGCCGAGCACGCCCATCACGAGCGAGCCCGTCGAGGGGAAGAAGGGGATCTGCGTCGTGGGCGGCGTGCAATCCTGCGTGCAGGGCGGAGGCGTGCAATCCTGCGTGCAGGGCGGCGGCGTGCAGTCCACGGTGCACGGCGGGGGCTGGCAGCTCTCCGTGCAGGGCGGCGGCGTCTGCTCGCACGGATCGACCCAGAAGACCTTCGACTTGGTCTTCGTGCCGTTCTCGTTCTGCGCGGTCACCTTGTAGTGGCCGGCGGGGAGCTGGTAGGCGCCGTTGAGGAAGTGGTAGTTGCCGTGGCTGTTGCCGCTGTCCGCGCTCCAGTCGAGGCCGGCGCCCGTGGGCGTCACGGTCTGCTTGTTGCCCGTCGGAGGCCAGGCCTGGAACGTGAGGACGCCGGACGAGTCCTGCATGTTGAAGCCCTCGATCCAGAAGTCGCAGCTCACGTGGGGCTCGTTCCGGGTCTCGGGAGTCGCGGTCGCGTCGTCGTGGACTTTGATCGTGCCTGCGTTGTTGCCGTTCTTCGGCGCGGCCGCCGCGAAGGGAGCCGCGGTCGCAAGGGCCAGCGCGACCAAGCCAACGAAGATCAGGGTTCGGGGTGTCATGGTATCGCGCCGCCAAGCTCTGCAGGATGCTCGGGTTGCTCCTTGTGGAGCGAGGCTGAACGCGTGCGCGGCTTGCGTGAGGGCTCCGTGAGCCAAACGCTTAAGGCGCGGCCCTGGCTGGTTTCGCCCGATGCCCGACGAGGACGAAGCCCCTCAGTCCGACCCCGCGATCCAGGCCATGGAGGAGAAGTGGCTGGCCTTCTGGGAGGAGCAGGGCGTCTACCGCTTCGATCCGCGCTCGGCGAAGCCCGTCTTCAGCATCGACACGCCCCCGCCCACCGTGAGCGGGCGCATGCACATCGGGCACGCGTACAGCTACAACCAGATGGACTTCACCGCGCGCTATCAGCGCATGCGCGGGCACAACCTGTTCTATCCGTTCGGGTTCGACGACAACGGCCTGCCCACCGAGCGCTACACGGAGAAGGCCGTGGGCAAGAAGCTCAGCGACGTGGGCCGCCAGGAGTTCATCCGGCTCTGCCTCGCGGAGACGAAGAAGGGCGAGGCGGAGATGGAGCGCTCGTGGCGCCGCATCGGCACCTCGTGCGACTGGAGCCTCGTCTACCGCACCATCGACAAGCCCGTGCAGAAGGTCAGCCAGGAGTCGTTCCTCGCGCTGCTCCACGACGGCCGCGTCTACCGCGCCGAGCGCCCGACGATCTGGTGCCCCGACTGCGCCACCGCGATCGCGCAGGCGGAGATCGAGGACCGCATGCTGCCCAGCACGTTCAACGACATCAGTTTCGACCTGATGGACGATCATGGCCACGGCATGGCACGGGCCGGCCACGAGCATCTCGTGAAGCGCACGATGGTGCCCGGCCCCGAGGCGAACTCCAAGCCCCGCGAGGTCGTCACCTACCAGCAGGGCGCCGAGAGCAAGATCGTGATCTCCACGACGCGCCCCGAGCTGATCCCGGCGTGCGTGGCCATCTTCGTCCACCCGGACGACGAGCGCACGCGCCACCTCATCGGCAAGAACGTCCGCGTGCCCATCGGGGGCCACATCGTCCCGATCCTCACCTCCGACAAGGTGGACAAGGAGACCGGCACGGGCGTCGTCATGAACTGCACGTTCGGCGACCAGGTGGACATCGAGTGGTGGCAGGCCAACAAGCTGCCGCTGCGCGTCGTGGTCGGCCCCAAGGGAACGATGACCGACGCCGCGGGCAAGTACGCGGGCCAGAGCATCCCGCACGCCCGCGAGCACGTCCTCCAGGATCTCAACCGCGAGGGGCGCCTGCTCGCGCAGAAGCACATCGAGCACGCCGTGGGCGTCCACGAGCGCTGCGGCACACCCATCGAGTTCCTCGTCACCAAGCAGTGGTTCGTGAAATATCTCGATACGAGGGGCGACTTCCTCGCCGACGGCGAGAAGGTCGCCTGGCACCCGCCGTACATGAAGACGCGGTACGACAACTGGGTGAAGGGCCTGAAGTGGGACTGGTGCATCTCGCGCCAGCGCTACTTCGGCGTGCCGTTCCCCGTATGGTACTGCGAGAGCTGCCACGAGCCGCGCACGGCCGGCGTGGACGAGCTGCCCGTCGATCCCACCGTGGACAAGCCGAAGGGCGCGTGCGCCAAGTGCGGCGGGATGGCGTTCCGCGGCGAGACCGACGTCATGGACACGTGGGCCACCAGCAGCCTCACGCCGCAGATCGCCATCCTCGCGGCGGCCGAGCGCATGGGCGTGCCGAACGCGCGCCTCGCTGATATCAACACGAACCCGCGCCTCGCGGCCATGCTGCCGATGGACGTGCGCCCGCAGGCCCACGAGATCATCTCGTTCTGGGCGTTCAACACCATCGTCAAGGCGCGCTTCCACCACGGGAAGATCCCGTGGAAGCACGCGCAGATCAGCGGCTTCGTGAAGCTCGGCAAGGGCAAGAAGATGAGCAAGTCGAAGGGCGACATCGTGGAGCCCCTCGACGTGATCCGCGACTACTCGGGCGACGCGCTGCGCTACTGGAGCGCCACCGGCGCGAACCTGGGCGAGGATATCATCTGGAACCCGAAGGAGCTGACGCGCGCGATGCGGCTCGTGACCAAGCTGCGCAACCTCGAAGGGTTCATCGCCAAAGGCTTGGGCACGGAGAAGCCCGCGGCCGTCCCGTGGGAGAAGCTGCCGCTCGTCGACCAGTGGGTGCTCGCCGAGTTCGCCGAGGTCGTGCGGAGCGCCACCGAAGGGTGGAACGGCTACGACTATACCAAGGCGGTCAAGGAGACCGAGCACTTCCTCTGGCACACGCTCGCGGACCACTACGTCGAGCTGGCGAAGCACCGCCTCTACGCCGGCGACCCGGCCGCGCGCCACACGCTCTACACCGTGGGCCTGGGCGTGCTCAAGATGATGGCGCCCGTGCTCTGCTTCGCGACGGAGGACCTCTACCAGGAGATCTACCGCAAGCACGAGGGCGACGTCTCGATCCACGTGAGCCCTTGGCCGCACGCGCCGCGCGTGGACAAGGAAGCGCTGGAACTGGGCGGTCACGTGCGCGACGTCGTGGCGGCGATCCGCAACTGGAAGAGCCAGTCCAAGATGGCGCTCAACCAGGAGCTTCCGGCCGTCGAGGTCGTGGCGCCTCCGTTGGTGCGCGACGCGCTGGCCCGTGGCAAGAACGACATCATGGGCACGACCAAGGTCGCCGACGTGCGCTTCGCGGACGCCAAGGACATCCAGATGGTGCCCTACGCCGTGGAGCCCGTGCACGCCAAGATCGGGCCGCGCTATCGCCAGAACGCCAAGGCGGTGGGCGACGCGATCCGGGCTCTGGATCCCGCCAAGGTCGAGCCGCAGAACGTGGTGGTCCACCTCGCCGATGGCACGAGCGTGAGGCTCCAGCCCGACGAGATCGAGATCAAGTCGCGCCCGACGCTGCACGGCGCGGCCGTCGAGGCGCTCGAGGTGGGCCCCGTCACGCTGCTGCTGCGGAAGGCGTGATCAGCGCGCCGTGGAAAGGGCGCCGGCGTACGCCTCCGCATCCCGGCCGGCGCGTCGCGCGTCCTTGAGCTGGATCATGAAGCGGCAGCTCGGATCGCCCCGCGACTCGCACGTGACCTCCGCGCCGGGCGCGGGCAGGCCCCCGTTCACGCGGCTCACGACGCCGCTGAGGAACCCGAGCGCGAGGTGGCACGTCGTGGAGCGCGCGCCCGGCGACCGCTCGAAGAGGTTCTCCCCGTCGAAGACGTAGCGGCGCCCCTGCTCCTCCTCGAGGTGGAGCGTGCCCAGCCCCATCTCCTCATAGGCGCGGCAGAATGCGTCGACGTCGTTCGCCTCGCCCTCCATCGCCAGCTCCTGGCCCAGCCGGAGCAGCACGCTCGCCTGGGCGCCCGTCATCTCGAAGACGCTCAGCAGGATCTTCTTCACGAGCGGACGCGCGACGCGCGAGGAGACGAGGGCCGCCTCGGCCCGCTTGCGCTCGGTGACGTCGTGGGCGACGGCATAGACGACGCCATGCGCCTGCGAGCGGACCGCCACGCAGAGCAGCCAGCGCGTCGAGCCGTCGGCGCACGCGAACCGGCACTCGACGGGCTCCGCGGCCTCGCCCAAGGCCTGCATCCGCATCGTCGCCTCCAGGCGCAGGCGGTCCTCCGGATGGACGAGGTCGAGGACGGGCCGCGCGAGGAGCTGCTGCGTCGAGTAGCCCAGCGTGCGCTCCCACGCCGGGTTGAGGAGCTTGAAGCGGCCATCCTCCCCGATGATCGCGAGCATGTCGAGCGAGAGCTGGAAGAAGCCGTCGCGCTCCTCCTCGGCGCGCGTCCGCGTGAGCCGCTCTCGCCGCTCCTGGATCGCGCGATCCACCGCGCCCGCGAGCAGGCCGAGGCGGTCCTTCGGCACGTAGCCCACCGCGCCCCGCTGCATCGCGGCGACCACCGCCTCCTCGCCGATCTGCCCCGAGACGATGATGACCGGGACGTCGGCGCCCGCCCTGCGCAGGGTCTCGATCACGGCGTGGGAGCTCAGCCGCGGAAGGGAGTGGTCGACCAGCGCGACGTCCCAGCGCGCGTCGCGGAGCGCGGCCAGAAGCCCCGGCTCGTCCTCGACGCGGGTCCACGCCACCTCGTGGCCGGCGCGCCGGAGCGCGAGCGCCGCAAGCTCCGCGTCGTCGCGCGAGTCCTCGACGATCAGGACGTTCAGCGCGGGGCCCACGCTCAGACGCTCCGGTGGAGGGCTGGCGGCGGGCTCTCGTTGAGGACGAGCCAGTAGAGGCCAAGCTGCTTGACGGCCTCCATGAACTGCGCGAAGTCCACCGGCTTCTGGATGTAGCTGTTCGCGCCGAGGCTGTAGCTGCGCACGACATCGGCCTCCTCCCGCGAGGAGGTCAGGACCACGACGGGCAAGAGCCGGGTCGAGGGCGCGCCGCGGATCCTCCGAAGCACGTCGAGCCCGTCGACCTTGGGCAGCTTGAGATCGAGGAGGACGAGCGAGGGGAGCGGCGCCTCGTCGCCCCGGCCGAAGAGGTAATCGACGGCCTTGGCGCCGTCCTGCATGACGACGATCTCGTTCGCGATGTGGTTCCTCTTGAAAGCTCGGAGGGTCAACTCGACGTCGTCGGGGTTGTCCTCCACGAGCAGGACGATGCTGGGCTCATTCATGCGGGTCCTCCGTGGGATCGTACTCGTTGAGCGTGAAGAAGAACGTCGAGCCGCGCTCGATCGCGCCGCGGGCCCAGACCGACCCGCCGTGCTGGCGGATGACGCGTTGCACGGTGGCGAGGCCGATGCCCGTCCCCTCGAACTCGTCGGACGTGTGCAGGCGCTGGAACGCGCCGAAGAGCTTGCCGGCATAGGCCATGTCGAAGCCCGCGCCGTCGTCGCGCACGTGGTAGATGGTGCGTCCCCGCTGGACCTCCGCGCCGAACTCGATGCGCGCCCGCTCGTGCTTCGACGTGAACTTCCACGCATTGCCCAGGAGGTTCTGGAGCGCGAGCTGGAGCAGGCGCGCGTCGCCCCTGACCGCGAGCCCCTCGGCGACCACCGCATCCACGTCGCGCTCCGGCGAGGCCGCGCGCAGCTCGCCGACGATCGCGCGCGCCATCGCGCTCAGGTCGACCGGCTCGCGCGCGAGCGGGGCGCGCGTCACGCGCGAGAGCGTGAGCAGGTCGTCGATGAGCCGCGCCATGCGCTGGCTCGCTTTGCGCACGCGCTGGAGGTAGTCGAGGCCACGCTCGTCGAGCTTGCCGCCGTAGTCCTCGATGAGCGCGTGGCTGAAGCCGTCGAGGCTCCGCAAGGGAGCGCGCAGGTCGTGCGAGACCGAGTAGCTGAACGCCTCCAGCTCGCGGTTCGCGCCGCGCAGGGCCGCGGTGCGCTGCCGGACCGTCTCCTCGAGGTGCTCGCGGTGCGCGTCGAGCTCCGCCTCGACGCGCTTGCGCTCGCTGATGTCCTTGAGCGTGATGACGCTCCCGATCGCGACGCCCCCCTTCGCGATGGGCGTGCTCACCCATTCCGCCGGGATCGCGGAGCCATCTCGCGCGCGCACGAGCAGGGTCTCGCCCCGGTGCACGCTCTGGTCGCTCCGCGAGCGCGCGTTCGAGAAGGGGTCGGGCCGGTCGCCGCCCGGCTTGACGAACTCGGCGAGCTCGCGCCCGCGCAGCCCCGCGTCCTCCGCGCGCAGGAGCGTCGCCGCGACGGGGTTGGCGAAGATGACCCGCCCGTCCGCCCCGACGCCGACGATGCCGTCGCCCGCCGATTCGAGGACGAGCGAGGTGCGCGAGCGCGCCTCCTCGGCGACCTTCCACCCCGCGAGGAGCGCGGCGCTCTCGGCGAACACGAACGCGGCATGGATCGCGGCCCACTTCCAGGGGTGCGCGATCGCGTCGGGATGGTTGTAGACCCACGCGGGGAAGAGCGTCCCGATCGCGCCGTGATCGACCGCGACGTAGACGACCGCGAGCAGGAAGGGCGCCCAGTCCTGGTAGAGCGACACGACGGCGAGCACCACGAAGAAGTGGAAGTGCGCCTCGATGTAGCCGCCCGAGAACTGCACGAGGATCGCCGAGGCGGTCACGAGCGCGAGCGAGGCGGCGCAGCAGCGGAAGCGCCGCGATAGCTTTTCCCAGGACGCGACGAGGCCGATCAGCGCGACGAGCCCGCCCTCGGCCCCGGCCTGAAGCGGCGCGTAGCCGCGGTAGAGCCCGAACGCCACGAGCCCCGCGGCGTGGAGCCAGACGAGGACGAGGATCCCGGCGTGGCGCAGGTCCCAGTCCTGCGCGGGGAGCTCTCTCCCCTCGGGAAGCCATCGGGCGAAGGCCCACGATGGGGTCGCCCGGGTCGCGAGCGAAGCAGAAGGCATGATCGTCCGGTCTAACCTGCGGCCACCCGATACGTCTGGCGGCGATCGGGCGCTTGCACGCTTCCGGCAGCCGCATGACGTTGCGCGACGCATCGGTGGTGGCATGGACGCGACCTCGCGCGCGGAGCGGGTCGCGGCGTTCCTGTCGCTGGGCGCGGGGCTCGTCCACGGGGGGCTGGGGCCCGAGCACTTCGCGGAGTGGTGGGGGTACGGGGCGTTCTTCGCGGCCGCGGCGACCGCGCAGATCCTTTTCGGCCTGGCGCTCCTGACGCATGCGACCGGCACCCTGGAGGAGGAGCGCCCGTGGATCCGCCGCGCCGTCCGCGCCGCGGGCATCGCCGGCAACGCGCTCATCCTCGCGCTCTACGTCACGACGCGCGTGGTCGGCATCCCGCTCTTCGGCCCCCAGGCCGGCACGGTGGAGCCCGTCGCGCCCCTCGACGTCGTCGCCGCGACCGCGGAGACGGCGCTGATCGCGATCTTGGCCTACCTCCTGGCCAAGCGCTGACTCAGCCCTTCTTCGCCCGCTTCGCGCCCCCGAGCATGCCGGCCTCGTGGCGCGTCAGCGTCTCGCCGCGCTCCTCCTTGGCCTTGATGCGCTCGACCTCGCTGCGCGTCTCCTCGGAGAGGTGCGGCTTGCGCGTGTCCTCGCCGGCCATCCACGACGCGACCTTGTGCTCCGACTCCGGGTCGTGCCGGGTGCTGCGGCGCGACTCGTAGGCGCCCAGCTGGCCCTTCTCCTTCTGCGTGAGCTTCTCGCCGCGGTGCTCCTTCTCGCGGATCTCCTCCGCGCGCTCGCGCTCGGCCTCGTTGCTGATCCAGCCGCGCTCCTGATGGTCGACCATGCAAGCGCCTGGCGCGACGGGAGGCATACCCGTTCTCGCCCGATCCTCGGATCGGCAGGCTTGAGCATATGCAAGGGCTGCCCAGGCGCGTGCGCGAGATCGTCCTCCGGCGTGCCCTCGATCCCACCGACCGCGTGGAGCGCCTCGTCCAGCGCCACCCGAGCCTGGCGATGGAGACGCTGCACGCGGGGCTGAGCGCCGGCCGGCTCGTCACGCTCCAGCGCTGGCAGGGCTCGCGGGCGGCGCTCGCCGCGCTCGCGGGCGTGGGCGAGCCGGTGGGCAAGGCGCGCGACGCGCGGGTGCTGCACGTGGTCGAGCGCGCGGGCGGGCGGCCCTCGCCCCTTCCGATCGCCGAGGCGCACCTGGGCCCGTACACCGCGGCGCGCGCCACGTTGGACCGCGCGGGCGCGACGTGGCTCCTCGCGACGCCGCACGACGCGCGCGTGCCGGCGTTCCTCGCCGCGCTGCGGCAGGCGGAGGACGCGTTCGAGAAGGCGCAGGGCGCCGCGATCCCGCGCTTTGTCGAGCACCGTGCGCTCCCGCGGGGAGAGCAG
>JAXDQU010000123.1:0-4899 GCA_034667685.1 Thermoplasmata archaeon
GAGCCCAGAGCCCTGAACGCTCGGCGCCATCCCTAGCACCAGTCCTATCCCTTCGAAGTCCGCCCCATCGCAGTCAAGTGGGCTCCGTCTCTGGGCAGACCGTGGACACCATGCGACTCCGCACGTGCATCCTGACGCTGCTCGCCGTCGCGACGCTGGCCTTCGCCGGCCTTGCCTCCGCCGCGGCCGCGCCCCCGAAGCTCACCGAGGACAACGCCAAGCTCGTCCTCTCGAACGATCAGGTCCAGGTCTGGTTCCAGGGCAAGAAGCCGACGCTCCGCGTCCTGCCCGCCGCCGCGATGGACGAGAACGCCACCGGCGCGTTCACCTACAAGTTCGTCGACGTGGTCGAGTACCGCGACCTCGACGGCAACGGCGCGCCCAGCCAGGGCGAGGTCGTCGCGTCGTTGAACCTCGACCGCGCGGACGGCTGGAAGGTCGAGAAGACGCAGACCGACGGCGCCGTCGTGCTGAACCTGTCGCTCAACGACAGCGTGAAGCTCGCCAAGGCCGACCTCCCGAAGCCGCCCGTCGACCTCCCCGTCGACCAGGTGGCGCAGGTGGGCCTCGTCTTCACGCTGCGCGGCGACGACGCGACCATCGCGGCCGCGCCCGTCGTCAACCTCACCGTGAAGGCGACGTCGATCAAGTACGACTTCCTCGTGGCGAAGTGGCCCTTCGTGGACGCGGCCAACGACCGCCTCGCGCTGGAGACGATGGTCACGGGCGTGGCCAAGGACGCCAACCTGACCGGCGTCGACCAGGCCGCCGTCGCGACGACGAACGGCACCGCGCTGGGCGCGCTTTCGTGGACGACGACCGCGCAGGGCACGACCGCCGCGGGCGCCCCCGTGCCCGTGCCGGTCCGCGCGGCGCTGGCGTCCGCGGACGCGGGCCAGACCTCGCTCGCGTTCACGTACGACGCGCCGGGCCTCGTCACGCTCGCGCACGACCCGACGGTGGGCCTCGCGCCCGCCGCCGTGCAGTCGACGGGCGGCGTCGCGGGCTCGGGCATTCTGAAGCCCAGCCCCGCGCCCGAGCTCGCGCTCGCGGTGGGCGTGGCGGGCCTCGCTGCGCTCGTCCTCCGCAAGCGCTGATGCCGTCACCCGAACGCCCAAGCTGAGGCGCGCCGCTGCGCGCCCGTGAGGCTCGGGCTCGCCCTTCTTCTCACCGCGATCGTGGCAGGCTGCGCCTCGCCGCCGGCCTCGCCACCTCCCAAGCCCTTCCCGCCGGTCACGATCTCGTTCCCCGGCGAGCACCACCGCGTCGAGACGAACGTCAGCGCGCAGCCGGGCCTGTTCGCCTGCGTCTCGCAGTGTTACTCCGTGGCCGGCGCCGCGCCCGCCACCGCGTCGTTCAGCGTGGCCGCCATCGCGGACCGGTTCCAGCTCTCCATCTCGTTCCCCGCGCAACCCGGCGCCGTCCAGGTCGTCCTCTCCGACGACTGCACGGCGAAGCCCACGGTCTTGCAGGGGGGCAATGCCTTCGTCGTGAGCGAGCCGGGCGACCGGCCGCTCTGCCACGACCTTCGCCTGGAGGTGCGCCAACCCGTGGCCGACACCCCCGCGGCGCGCGTCGAGGCGGAGCAGGCGTTCCCCGTGGATCTCGTGCTGGACTGGTGGTCGCCCGCCACCCAGGTCCAGGCGTGAGGGGCCAATCCTTTATGGGCGGCCCGACCTAGCGGCGCCCCATGGTCCTCGACGCGCTCGGCGAAAGCCTGCGCAACACGCTCGCCAAGATCGCCAAGACGGGCGTCGACGAGAAGTCGATCAAGGAGATGGTGCGCGACATCCAGCGCGCGCTGCTCCAGGCCGACGTGAACGTCAAGCTCGCGCTCAAGCTGACGCGCGAGATCGAGCGGCGCGCGCTCGCCGAGAAGCCGGCGCCCGGCCTCCAGGCGCGCGAGTTCGTCGTGAAGATCGTCTACGACGAGCTCGTCAAGGTCCTCGGCGCGGCGCGCGAGATCAAGCCCGGCAGGAAGCAGGTGATCATGATGGTCGGCCTCTACGGCCAGGGCAAGACCACGACCACCGGCAAGCTGGGCAAGTGGTTCGCCAAGAAGGGCATGAAGGTCGGCTTCATCGCGGCCGACGTCCACCGCCCCGCCGCGTACGAGCAGCTGAAGACCTTGGCCACGCAGTCGAACAGCTTGTTCTACGGCGAGCCGGAGGCCTGGAAGGGCCAGGAGAAGGACGAGACCGAGCTGCAGCTTGGCGGCCGGGTCGCGGCGAAGATCGTCGAGCGCGGCATCAAGGAGCTTCGCCCCAAGTGCGACATCATCATCGTGGACACGGCGGGCCGCGACAAGCTCGAAGCGGGCCTCATCGACGAGATGAAGGAGGTCTTCGAGGTCGCGAAGCCCGACGAGAAGTTCCTCGTCATCGACGCGCAGGTCGGCCAGCAGGCGGGCCCCCAGGCCCGAGCGTTCCACGAAGCCGTCCAGGTGACGGGTGTTATCGTAACAAAGCTCGACGGCACGGCGAAGGGCGGCGGCGCCCTGTCGGCTGTTAGCGAGACGCAGGCGCCCGTCATGTGGATCGGCGTGGGCGAGAAGATCGACGACCTCGAGAAGTTCGACTCCGCGCGCTTCATCTCGCGGCTGCTCGGCATGGGCGACATCCAGACCCTGCTGGAGAAGGCCCAGGAGGCCGCGGGCGAGAACGCCGAGGAAGCGGAGGACATGGCCAAGAAGATCATGACCGGCCGCTTCTCGCTCGTGGAGATGCGCCAGCAGATGGAGATGCTCTCGGGCATGGGCCCGCTCTCCAAGGTGCTCGACATGATCCCCGGCTTCGGCCAGGCCCGCGCCAAGGTCCAGAACGCGCAGATGGAGGAGACGCAGCGAAAGTTCGAGCAGTTCAAGGTCATCATGGGCTCGATGACGCGCTACGAGATGGAGAACCCCGGCGAGATCAAGTCCTCGCGCATCCGGCGGATCGCTCGCGGCGCCGGCGTGGAGACGAAGGAGGTCAAGGACCTCCTGGCATACTACGAGACGTCCAAGAAGACGATGAAAGGGCTCGCCGGTAACAAGAAGATGCAGCGCAAGCTGATGAGCCAATTCAAGATGGACGGGCTCGAAGGCTGAGCCCTCCGACCGGGCGTTTCGGAGACCGAAACCTGAAGCACTTGACGGGCCTCTTTGGGACTGATGGGCGACACCCGGTTCGATGCGCCCTATCGCGCGCTGCGGGCCGCGCCCGACGCCGCGCGCGCGACGGCGGCGCTGGAAGACGACGAGGTGATCCAGGCGCTGGCGGCCGCGAGCCGGGAGCGCGACCCCTACTTCGCCAACGTCCTGGCGACACAGGCCATGAACCGGATGCGCCGGGCCCGCGTCGTCTTCGAGCACATCGGCGAGGGCGTCTTCGTCGTGGGCGCGGAGGGCGAGGTGCGCGCCATGAACCCCGCCGCGCGGCGGATGCTGGGGTGGCGGCGCGCGGACCTCGCCGAGACGCCTCCCCACACCGTGCTGCATCCGCCCGGCGCCGCCACGTGCGCGATCTGCCGCGCCCTTGAGACCCGCGCGCCGGAGTCCTGCGAGGCCGAGCGCATCGCCCGCCGCTCCGCGCCGCCGCTGCCGGTCTCGTGCGTCGTCACGCCGCTGCTGCAGGAGGGAAGCCTCGACGGCCTCGTGGTCGCGTTCCGCGACGAGACCGAGCGCGCCGCGTGGAACGCGCTGACGTCCGCCTTCTACCACCTGCACGACGAGCTGGGCCTGGGCCTGGTCATCACCGAAGGCGCGCGGCTGCACTACGCCAACGACGCATTCCGCGCGATGCTCGGACGCAGCCTCGACGAGCTGCGCGCCATGGAAACGCTGCTCGACCTCGTCGCGCCCGAGGATCGCGAGCGCATGCAGGTCGCCATGATCTGGGCCGGACATGCCTTTCCTCCGCGCACGGCCCGCGCGCGCCTGCTCACGCGGGCGGGCGACCCGATCCCCGTCGACGTGTACGTGACGGTGGCTGCCGACGAGCCGGGCGCCCCGCCCCGCTACGTGTGCCTCGTGCAGCCCGCATAGGCCTTCGGGGTCGTCGCGCGCGCCGCAGCGCGCGCACACGAGGGGGGTTTTGGGGGCGAAGCCCCCCAAGGTCCCGTTTCTCTCACAAGCGAAACGAGACGTCAGGGGGCTCCGCCCCCTGAAACCCCCGCGGGTCGCGGCGCTGCGGCGCCGCCGAACGAAGAAAAAAATGTCGGAACTCTCTCACGCCGAGAGCTTGAAGTTCTTCACCAGGCCGAGCACCGCGCCCACGAGGCCCAGGATGCCCGCGATGGTGCCCGCCATGCCGGCGAAGAAGAGGAGCACGATGCTGAACGCGAGCCCCAGCACGGCGCCCTCGACGTGCGCCGCGCGCATCTTCTGGAACGCGAGCAGCAGGAACGCGCCGAAGATCAGCGCGACCGCGTACGTGAACACCGCGGAGGCATTGCTCACCGGATCGAAGCCGGGCAGGCCGATGCGGTCGCCCGCCAGCTCCAGGAGCACCGTGAGCGTCCCGAACACGAGCGCGCAGAACGACGCGAGCAGCACGAGCAGCCGGTCCGTGCCGATGCGCTCGAGCGTGGCTCCCCACGAGGATGATTCTTCGACCATGGCATCTCCAGGCAGCGCCATGCCCCTCCACTCCGGGGCGGTCGGTTTGAGGGCTTCGGAACAGACATCGACGCGCCGGCCAACGCCGTGATGCGGGCGCGCCCTTGCAGCCGGGAGCATGCAGGACGCGGCGGCGACGACGCTCGCGACCGGGGCGGCCGGGCTCCTGGGCTGGATCGCGTGGCCCCTCGCGGCGCCGCTGGCCGCCTCGTCGCGCTGGGCCGCCCCCGTGCTCTTCGTCGCGTGGCGCGCCGGGGCAGCGGCGATCCACACGGGCGTACGCGCCGCGCTTTCCGCTCGTG
>JAXDQU010000124.1:0-96487 GCA_034667685.1 Thermoplasmata archaeon
GGGAACAAGGGCCCCCTTCTTCCCCAGTTCCCGTCTACCATCGCTTCCCCTCTTCCCTTCGGCGTTCTAGATAACGTGCAGAGCGTTCAGCGCGAGGTAGATCAGGATCGCGATGCCCACGACGAGCGCGATCTTGAACGCGGCCTTCACGAACTTCCAGATCAGGAAGACCAGGACGATGACGATGATCGCGGCGATGAGCGCCTGCTGGGGGGCGAGGACCAGCGCGAGGGGAAGCATACGCCGGCAGCCCGGCCCGCAGGGATCAGCCTGTCGTTAGATGCCGCGCTGCTTGGCGCACTCGGGGCAGATGGTGATGCTCTGGCCGTTCTCGGTGGTCCGGTACTTGACCTCCGAGGCCTCGATCTTCCGGCCGCAGCTCTTGCAGATCAGCATGGGCGTGCGGGCCACGCCGGCCTTCGGCTATAGGGGTTTCGCCGAGGCTCTGGGCTCAGGACTCTGGACTCGGGGCTCTCCGGATGCAGAGCAAGCGGGAGCCCCGAGCCCAGAGTCCTGAGCCCAGAGCCCAGAGCCCCGGCGGCTCACCCCAGCCTCGGCGTCGGCGCCGGCACGCGCGGCAGCGTGAACGAGAAGCACGCGCCCTGGCCCGGCTCGCTCTCGACCCAGACGCGGCCGCCGTGCTGCTCGACGATGCGCTTGACGATGGCGAGCCCCGCGCCGCTCCCGGGGACCTCGGTGGCGGGGCCGCGCTGGAAGAGCTGGAAGATGCGCTGGTGGTAGGCGGCCGGGATGCCCGGGCCGTTGTCGCGCACGAAGACGCGCAGCCCGTCGGGCGTCGCCTCGTGGCCGATGAGGACCTTGGGCTCCTCGGCGTGGCCGTACTTGAGCGCGTTCTCGACGAGGTTCGCCACCACCTGGTGGATGCGGTGCGGCTGGGCGCGCACGACGGGGAAGGGGCGCGCGGGGAGGACGATCTGCGCCCTGCGCTCCTCGACCTTCGTGGCGAGCCCTTCGACCACCTCGTCCACGACGGACTGGAGGTCGACGTCGCCGAACGCGTCGTCGCGCTGCACGATGAGGCTGAAGGCGTGCAGGGCCTTCACGCGCTCCTTGAGACGCTCGGCGCCCTCGCGGATCCGGCGCGTCATGCCGCGCGCCTCCTCGGGCGTGATCGTCTCGATCTCCTCGTGGAGCATCTCGGCGACGGTGCCGATGCTGCGGAGGGGCTCGCGCATGTCGTGCGTCGTCCAGAGCGTGAACTCCTCCAGCTCGCGGTTCATGTTCTCCAGACGGCGGATCGTCTCGTGCTGCGTGGCGTTCGCCTCGCGCAGCTCGGCCTCCATCCGCTTCATGGGCGTCACGTCGCGCGCGAAGAGCACGAGGCGGGGCGCGTCGCCGGCGAGCAGGCGCGCGTCGACGAGGAAGTGCCTGCCCTCGGCCGCGAGCGGCACGTCGCGCGCTTCGCCGGTCGCGTACCCTTGCGCGACGAGCCGCTCGATCGCCTCGCGCGCCTCGGGGATCAGCTCCGCCAGGCCCCGCCCGACGAGCTCCTCGCGCGGGCGGCCGAGCATGCGCGCGGCGGCCGGGTTGAGGTCGAGCAGGCGCCCGCTGCGGTCCAGCTCGGTGAGGTGCATGCGCGAGGTCTCGAAGAGCGTGCGGTAGCGCGTCTCGCTCTGCGCGAGGCTCCGGTTCGCGATCTCGGCCTGGCGCAGCGCGCGCGCGTTGGCGCACGAGGAGGCGACGGAGGCTGCGACGGTGCGGAGGAGCTGCTCCTCGCGCTCGCCGAACGCGCGCTGCCCGCGCCGGGGCCAGGCGGAGAGCGAGCCGAGCTTCGCGCCGCGCGCGTCGCGCACCTGCGCGCTGATGCCCCCGAGGGTGGCGGCCGGGGCGCGCTCCTCGCGCCACATGCGCGCGCCCTCGTCGAGCAGCAGGCGCGCCTCGCCCGCGTCGAGCAGGTCGCAGCACGCCGCGAGGATCGACTGCGCGACGGCGTCGAGGTCCGCGCTTCCCGCCACCTCGCCGGCGAGCGCGGCGAGGCGCTGGTGCGTGCGCAGCTCGGCGTCGGCGGTCTCGCTGAGGTGCCCGAAGCGGCGTAGCTGCCAGACGACGGGGACGACGGCGAGCGTCGCGAAGGGGGACAGCCTCGCGAGCGCCACGACGCCCAGCCCGAGCGCCGCGCCCGCCGTCGCGCCCGCGAGGGCGAGCACGAGGAAGCGCGTGCGCAGGATGCGCCAGGCCGAGCCGCCTTCGAGCCGCGCGAAGACGAGGCTCACGAGCGCGCACGTGGCGAGGCTGAAGACGGCGGGCGAGGCGAGCGCGAACCACGGCGAGGGGACGCCCAGCGCGCGCAGGCCCGCGGCGGCCCCGAGGGCGGCGCTGGCGGCGAGCGCGTACTGCGCGACGTTGAACGCGGCCTTGGCGGGCTCGCGGCGGTGGACGAGCTGCGAGAGGGTGGAGCTGGCGACGACGCCGAGCACCACGAGCGGCGGCGGGAGCACCACCACGCCCACGAAGAGCGCCGCCTCGTCGAGGCTGATCTTGGTGCTCTCGCGCCCCCAGTGGAGGACGAAGCCCTGCCGCTGGAGGAGGAAGAAGAGCGCGGCGAACCCCGCGGCCCACAGGTAGGAGAGCGTCGGCTCGCGCCGGGCGAGCACCGCGGCCACGACGGAGGCCGCCAGGCCCAGCCCGACGGTGACCGAGATGAGCGGGGCGAGCGGGTCGGCGGCCTGCGAGGCGCGCGCGCGGCGGCTGGCGAATCCGGCCATCCTGCGCACCTACAGGCTCGCCGCGAGGGCGGCGCGCACGTCCAGGACGCCGGCGGCCGAGTGGCCCGTCAGGTCGGAGCGCGTGGCCTGCGCGCTCGCGGAGGGGTGCGCGTCGCGGACGAGCGCGGCGGCGCCCGCGACCCACGCGGCGGCCATGCTCGTGCCCGTGCCGTAGGCGTACGTCCCGCCCAGGAACGTCGAGGCGACGTCGACGCCCGGCGCGAGGAGCGCGACCTGCGGGCCCGAGCTGCTGAAGGAGGCGGGCGCGAGGCTCTTCCCGATGGCGCCCACGGCGAGCACGTGCGGGTCGCTCGCGGGGAAGCCGACGCAGCTCGCGCACGGGCCCTGGTTGCCGGCCGACGCCACGAGCAGGACGTCGTGGTCCGACGCGAACGCGAGCGCCTGCTTGAGCGTCCGGGTGCCGTCCGCCGAGAGCGACATGAGCGCGACCTTCGCGCCGTGCGTCGCGCACCAGACGAGGCCGAACGCGACGTCCGACTCGCGCCCATGGCCCGTGCCATCCAGCGCCTTCACGGTCATGATCGGCTCGTTGCCGACGCCCGCGACGCCCACGCCGTTGCCCACGACGGCCGCGGCGATGCCCGCGACGTGCGTGCCGTGGCCCGCGTCGTCCTGGGGCGGGCTGCCTGGCTGCACGAGGTTGACACCGTGCGATCCGTCGGAGCCGGTCCAGAGGTTCGCGGCAAGGTCAGGGTGCGCGAGGTCCACGCCGCTGTCGAGGACGCAGATCGGCGCCGCGAGGCTGCCGGCGCTGATCGACCACGCGCGCGGCACGTCGGCGACCACGAGGCCCCACTGGATGACGACGCCCGGGTCCGCCGCGGCCGCGCCGTTCCACTGGGCTCCGTTCCATTGCGCGCCGTTCCACTCCGCGCTGTTCCACTCGGCGCCGTTCCACTGCGCGCCCGCCTCGCTCGCGGCGCCGTCCTTCTCGGCGAAGGCGACGAGGCTGGAGAGCTTGAGCGCGGCGAGCGCCGCGTTGAGGTCCGCGAAGTCCGCGCGCACGACGCCGATCTCGGGGGAGCTCCCCGTCACGACGCCGCCCAGCGAGACGACCAACGACGTCGCGCCGCCCAGGAGGCCGGGCTGCGCGCCCACGAGGAGCGTGCCGGGCGTCGGCGCGGGAAGCAGGCCGCCAAGCAGACCTGCCTCCGCGGCAGGCGCCAAGGCCGGCGCCAGGGCGAGGGCGAGCGTGAGGACGACAGTCGTACGCATGCGGGGCGGTGCGCCGAATCGCCTATTTGACGATGACGCGAGTGCGCGGGTTCGCCGCTGTGCGACTCGCTAGGGGAGCATAGGCCGACCCGGAGGTCGGCCGTGTGTCGATGTCAGCCGACCAGGCGGCGGTGCTCGACCTTGAGGCAACGGTCCTCGACGTAGCGCATGCCGGCCTCCTGCGCGACGCGGCGCGCCTCGTCGCTCTTGATGCCCAGCTGGAGCCAGAGCCCCTTCGCGTGGATCGCGGCGGCCTGGCGCGCGACCTCGGGCGCTTCGGCCGCGGGGCGGAAGACGTCGACGAGGTCCACGGGGCGGCCGATCTCCGCGAGCGAGCGGAACGCGCGCCGCCCCAGGATCTCCGGCGCGGTGGGGTTCACGGGGATGATATCATAGCCGTGGGCGAGCATGAAGCGCGGGATCTCGTGCGCGTCCTTGCCCGGCGTGGCGGAGCACCCCACGACGGCGATGGTCTTCGAGTGGCGGAGCACGTCAACGGGGTCGTCGGTCATAGCTGCATCAGCGCCTCGTGGAGCCTGGTGAGATCGGGGATGATGGCGTCGGGCTGCGCGGCGGCCAGCTCGCCCGGGTCGCCGTGGCCGTTCGCGACGGCGATGGTGCGCGCTCCCGCCCCGCGGCCGGCGACGACGTCCATCACGGTGTCGCCCACGAACGCCGCGCGCGGGGCCGCGACGGCGAGGCGCGAGAGCGCGATGCGGACGCCCTCGGGGTCGGGCTTGGGGCGCATCACGGTGTCGACGCCCACGACCACGGCGAAGTGGCGCTCGAAGCCCAGCGCGCGCAGCACGGTGCGGGCGGGCTCGACGGCCTTCGTCGTGACGACCGCCATCGGGACGCCGTGATATCGTTCCAGCGCCTCGCGCGCGCCGGGCGTGGGCCTGACGAGCCGCGGCGCCTCGGTCTCGAACCGCGCGCGGTAGGCGCGGACCAGGAGCGCGGCGTCGGCGTCGCTGGCCTGGCAAAGCTCGCGGAACATCAGCCGCAGCGGCGCGCCGATCATGCCGGCGACCTGGGCGCGCGGGACCGGCGGCATGCCCGTCTCGCGCAGCGCGTGCTCGAAGGCGTCGTGGATCGCGGCCGCGCCGTCGACGAGCGTGCCGTCCAGGTCAAAGAGCAGCGCCTCCGGGTCCACGGACCGCGGGAGGCGCGTCGAGGTCTTGAAAATTCTTCAGGGGAGCGACCAGGGGTCGACGTCGTCCGTGGGGACCTGAGGATGCTCCGAAGCCTTGGGGTTCGACATGGTGCGGAGTTCCGATGCTTGAGTATTTCAAGCTGCGGAAAGCGACGCTTGGCCGGACGTCACCCGATCCGCGCCAGCTCGCGGAACTCGTGGACCCGCTCCTCGATCTCCTTCATGGTGAGGTCCACGAGCCGTTCGGGTCCGAATCGCTCGACGCAGAAGGAGGCGAGCGCGCTGCCGTACAGCACCGCCTGGCGCAGCGTGGTCTCGTCGGTCTTGCCCGCGCGCGCGACGTAGCCGTAGAAGCCGCCCGCGAAGGTGTCGCCCGCGCCGGTCGGGTCGAACACGTCCTCCAGCGGGTACGCCGGGGCGCTGAAGACCTTCCCCTCGTGGAAGAGGAGCGCGCCGTGCTCGCCCTTCTTGATGATGAGCGTGCGCGGACCCATCGCCTGGATCTGGCGCGCGGCCTTCACGAGGTTGGGCGTGCCGGCGAGCTGGCGCGCCTCCTCGTCGTTCACGATGAGCCCGCCCACGCGCGCGAGCGTCTTCTCCAGCTCGGGGCGCATGCTGCCGATCCAGAAGTTCATCGTGTCGGCCAAGGTCCAGCGCGGCGACTTGACCTGGTCGAGCACCTGGCGCTGGAGCACCGGGTCGATGTTGGCGAGGAAGACGTGGGGCGTCGTCTCCCAGCCCGCGGGGAGCTTGGGCTGGAACGTCTCCAGCACGTTGAGCCACGTGCCCAGCGTGTCGCGGTGGTTGAGGTCCTCGTGGTAGCGCCCGCTCCAGCGGAACGTCTTGCCGCCCGGCACCACCTCGATGCCGGAGAGGTCCACGCCGCGCTCGCGCAGGAAGTCGAGGCGCTCCAGCGGGAAGTCGTCGCCCACGACGCCCACCACGCGCACCGGCGCGAAGAACGAGGCGCCCGCCGCGAAGTACGTCGCGCTTCCGCCCAGCACGTCCTTGGCCTTGCCGTAGGGCGTCTCGACGTCGTCCAGGGCCACCGTGCCGACCACGAGGAGGGGGCTCGTCACGGCGCGGCCAGCCGAGCGCGCGGGCATGAGCGTTTCGAACCCCGAGCCCGGAGTCCTGAGTCCGGAGCCCCGAGCCCTTCCACGCACCTGAAGGCAACGGGGCTCTGGGCTGAGGACTCAGGACTCAAGGCTCGGGACTAGAGCCAATCCCGCATGTCGGGTCCCAGCACGGCCACGACGAGCACGATGAGCCCCAGGAACGCCGCGCCCGCCTCCTTGGCCGAAAGGTCGGGCGCCCGCGCCGCGGGAGGAAGGAGCATCGCCAGGCCGGCGGCCAGGGCGGCGAGGCCCACGATGCCCGCGAAGAGAAGGCCGCGACGCATGCCGAGGGCAGCGCGCGCGGAGGGCATGGCGGCTTCGGGAGCGCCGAAGCGACACTCCTCCCCTACGCGATGGCCGCGAGCCACGCGGCGAACCGGGGGAGCGCCAGCCCGCGCCCCTCGACGGCCTCCAGACGCGCCGTCTCGCGCTCGCCCAGGTAGGCCACGAGGGTGGGCGTGACGTCGATGCCGTTCGCGCTGCCCACCGGTCCCTCGCCGCCCGCCTCGACGTCGCGCACGACGAGCCGCCAGCCGGGCGGCGCCTCCGTCCGCAGGAAGCGGTCGAGGAAGAGGTCGCTCCAGCCGCAGGGCACGCCGCGCCAGAGCACGACCGTCTGGCGCGCGTCGCGCAGGGCGCCCCAGAACGCGGCGTCGTCGGCGAGGCCGAAGTGGGGAACGCGGTCGAGTCGCTGCTGCATGGACCGGGGCGGGGCCGGTCCGAGCATCGCGCTTCTGGCCGATCTTTCCGAGCCTACAGGCGCTCGACGATCGTCGCGATACCTTGGCCGAATCCAATGCACATGGTCGACAAGCCGTAGCGCTTCCCCGTCCTCTCAAGCTCGTTGACGAGCTTAGTGACGAGCATCGCGCCGGTCGCCCCGAGCGGGTGGCCATGCGCGATCGCGCCGCCGTTGACGTTGACCTTGGACGCGGGGATGCCGCAGTCCTTTATCCAGGCGAGCGGCACGGACGCGAACGCCTCGTTGCACTCGAAGAGGTCGATGTCGTGGACGCCGAGCTTCGCCTTGGCGAGCACCTTCTGCGTCGCGGGGATGGGGCCCGTGAGCATGAGCACGGGGTCGCTGCCCACGGCGGCCTGCGCGACGATGCGGGCGCGGGGCTTCCAGCCGCGGCGCTGCGCGTTCTCGCTCGTGGTGACGACGACCGCGGCCGCGCCGTCCACGATGCCGCTGCTGTTGCCCGCCGTGATGCGCCCGTGGTCCGGCCGGAAGACCGGCTTGAGCTTGGCGAGGCCCTCGGCGGTCGTGGGGCGCGGGTGCTCGTCGGCCTCGACGATCTTCTCCGCGCCGTCGAGCGTGACCTTCACGGGCGCGATCTGCGACTTGTAATGGCCCGCGTCGCGCGCCTTCGCGTACTTGGCCTGCGAGTCGAGCGCGAACGCGTCGAGGTCCGCGCGCGTGAAGCCCCACTTGTCGGCGATGCGCTCCGCGCTCTCGCCCTGGTGGAGGATCTCGTAGCGGTCGGCCAGCGCCTCCGAGACGGGGCCGGCGTCGCTGCCGATCGGCACGCGCGTCATGTGCTCGACGCCGCCCGCGATGACGAGGTCGTTGGCGCCCGCGATGACCGTGCTCGCCGCGAAGTTGATCGCCTGCTGGCCCGAGCCGCACATGCGGTTGAGCTGCACGCCGGGCACGGTGTCGACGTCCCACGCCAGGAGCGCGACCTTGCGCGCGATGTTGAGCCCCTGCTCGCCCACGGGCGTGACGTTGCCGTAGATCACGTCGTCGATCTCGGTGGGGCGCAGGCCGAGACGCTCGGTGAGCGCCTTCAGCGGCGCCGCGCCCAGGACCTCCGGGTGCGTGTCCTTGAACGAGCCGTTGCGCTTGCCGAACGGGGTGCGGATCGCGTCGACGATGACCGCGTCGCGGGGCTGGACCATGCTTCGCCATCGGGCCGGCTCCAATATAAGGGATGCCTCTCCCGAGCGGAAGCCGCTGTGCCGGAGGACACTACACCCGCAGCGGCTCGCGCACCACCGCATTGCGCTCCGGCACGACGACCCCAGGCGGCTCCTGCGACGTGACCCACGCGAGCACCTGGTCGACGCACTGGGCCGCCGGCATCGCGCCGAAGGTGAACGAGGTGCGGTCGCGCAGGAAGGGGGAGGGGACGCCGCGCATCGCCATGTGGCCGGCCTGGAGGTCGACGAGGCGGCCGTCGGGCAGGTAGGCGCCGATGCGCTCGCGCGCCTGCGGATCGGTCTTCGTGGTGAACAGCACGACGCGCGGCCCGGCCATGCCCCACGCTCGACGCGCGGGCGCGTCAACGTTTCGCAACCTCCCGACCCGAGCCCTCTTTCGAGCCCCAGCCCGAGCCCTGCTCGCGCGAGGCAGCCGGGCTCGGGCTGGGGCTCGAAAGAGGGCTCGGGACGGAGCGCTACTTCTTGGCTGGCCTCGCCTCGCCGGGCGCCGCGGGCGTCAGGACCTTGCCCGCCTCGCCCTTCATGACGAGCGTGCGGTGCGGGTAGGGGATGTCGATGCCGTTCGCCTCGAACGTCTTCTTGATCGCGAAGCGCAGGTCGGAGCCGATCTCGTTGCGGTCCTTGAACTCGGGGATCGTGACGCGCAGCGTGAAGTCGAGGCTCGAGTCGCCGAAGCTCTTGAAGCGCACGCGCGGCTCCCAGGGCGCATCCTTGAGGACCTTCGGGTGCGCCGCGGCGACCTGCAGCAGCAGGCGCTTGACGACCTCGGGGTCGCTCGCGTAATCGACGCCGACCTCGATGGGCAGGCGGAACTTCGAGTCCGGCCCTGTGTGGTTGACGATGCGCTTCGTCGCGAGGTTGTTGTTGGGCACGATGATGCTCTCGTGCGTCATGTAGTTGTAGAGCCGGGTCGTGCGCAGGCCGATCCGCTCGACGCGCGCCGTCTCGCCGCTCTCGAGCATGATATCATCGCCCTCCACGAAGGGCTGGTCGAGCATGAGGAAGACGCCGCTGAACAGGTTGCTGAACGTGTCCTGCGCGGCGAAGGCGATGACCAGCCCGGCAATGCCCGCGCCCGCGAAGATGATCGTGGGGTCCCAGCCGAGCTGCTTCAACGTCACGATGACCGCCGCGACCCAGAAGACCACGACGCCCACCTTGCGCACCACCGGGATGACGACGTCGTCCATCTTCGTCTCGGTCTTCGGCGCGATCTCCTTCTCGTAGTAGTAGAGCCCCGCGTCGAGGAGCTTGTAGAGCACGTAGAGCCCGAAGATGCCCACGCCGATCGCGACCACGATGCGCGCCACGACCTCGGTGAGGAAGTTGCGCGGCAGCACGCCGATACTCCCCGAGAGGCCGAAGCTCGCGATGAACAGGAAAAGCGGCAGGCGCAGCTTGCTCGCCATCTCGGTCGAGACGTACTTCGCCGCCCGCATCGTCGCGACGCGCACGAGCCAGTTCGCCGCGAAGACCGCGACGACGCCGAGCGCGACCCAGAACGTCATGTCCAGCAGGAACGTGCCCCAGACGTTGTCGAACGGCGCGCCCAACGGATTCTTGAGCGCATCGAGCACGCGCGGGGGCGCCGCGGAGGCCACCGGCACGTCCGCGGGGATCTTCGCCACGTCGCCCGTCGCGCTGTTGACCAGGCTGAACGTCACGTGGAACGTCGCCTCCGCGCGGGGAGCGTCGATCGGGCTGAACGTGATCGAGACGTTCGTCGCCACCGGATCGCCCGCCGCGCGCGCATGGAGCAGGAACTTGTTCGGCTGCACGTCCGCGGGCGCCCAGTCGCGCACGCCATCCACCACGACGCTCACGTAGAAATCGGTCGTCGGGTTCAGGTTCGTGAGACCGAACACCGCCGTCGCGTTGCGGCCCGCGTCCGCCGCGAGCTGACCCGCGTCCACGCGCTCCACGAGCACGGGCGCCGTGTCGGCCGCCGCCGCGAAAGGAATCGCGACGAAGGCAAGGGCGAGGAAGAGGGCGAGGGTGAGGGACGCCGCGCGATCCATCGAAGCGCCCAGAAGGGCGCTCGCTTTTGGACCTTTCGCGGACGACGCGGCGCAACGAAGGGAAGACGGGAAGCGAGCGAAGAAGGGAAGACGGGAAGAAGGGCCTCTTCTTCCCAGCTCCCGCCTTCCCTGCTTCCCCTCTTCCCTTCGGCGGAGGGAAAGGGCTTTGACGCAGCACGCATGAGGGGGGCTTGCCTGCCCGCGGCACTCCTGCCCCCGACCCATGACGGGGCCACGCCGCGGCTCGCGCACACGGATCCCCGGCCCAATGGGCCACCGCCAGAGCGGGGCGCGCGCCCCAGGCGTTGAATGCGGTTCAACCGGGGATCGAAGACTCACTGTCCCCAGCCCCCGAAACCCGACAGACGCGGGTCAGGAAGAGGAGACCGCAGGGCGGAGTGATGCCTGCCGGCGGACGAGGAATTGAGCTGTTTGCGTCTGGCAACAAGGGGCTCGGGACAAGGCAGAGAGGCTTCCGCCCAATCGAACCCTTCATGCCATCGGGCCAGGGTCCCGTCCGTGTGGCCGTCGCCGCCGGCACGCAGGACCTCAGCCCCTCCGAAGAGCTGAGCCGCATCCTGCACGAGGTGCTCCAATCGCTCCAGGCCAGCCTCTCGGGCATCCTGGGAAGCGTGCTCGTGGACGACAGCGGCCTGCCCCTCGCCTGGGACCTCAAGGGCGGCGCCGACCCCACGCTGATCGCCACCGCCGGCGCCATGCTATCACGCACCAGCGACCGCACCACCGAGATCCTCGACTTCGGCACCCTGCGCAACGTCATCCTCGCCTCCGACAAAGGCACCATCGGCGTCTTCCGCGTCAGCGCCCGCACGAGCCTCGTCGTCCTCCTGCAGCCAAGCACCAACAACATCCTCGCCACCGTCGAGATCCACAAGGCCCTCGACCGCCTCCGGCAGGTGATCGCCCCTGGTTTCTGAGCAGACCCTGTTCGGCCTCGAGATCGCCCAGTTCGCCTGCGCGATCCTCGCGGTCATGATCGTCCTGCGCATCCTCTACATCCTGAACGCCAACCCCATCGGCGAGTTCGCCCAGGAGCTGGTCTACCTCCGCATCCGCGAGCTGCGCACCGCCGGCTACGCCGTCCTCGTCGTCCTCCTCATCGAGACCGCGCAGCTCCTCATCCCCTTCCTTACCCGCCAAGGCATCCTCCACGAAGCGCCCGACCTCGTCCCCATCCTCAACACCGCCGAAGGCGTCCTCATCCTCGTCGCCGCCGGCCTCGTCCTCCTCGTCGTGCGCCGCTACACCCACCGCGCGCTGGACCGCCGCATCCGCGAAAGCATGGAGACGCTCGCCTACCTCGAAGGACAACGCCGGCGGAGGCGCAGCCTGGAGCGGGGCGAAGTGCAACCGGTCGAGGAAGAGGATTGAGGCGCATCTGAACGTTCAGGTGACCACATGGTCAGGTGAACGTTCAGATGCTTCCAGGACCACCCTGCCGCCAGCGCTCGCGAAGCACGAGACGCGCGACCCGATCCCCCTCTTCCGTAATGCGATACACGGGGCGCCGCCAATGGCCATGCCTGGTCACGAAGCCGAGGCTCCGGTGCGACTGGTCGGGGCGGTAGTACGGCATGCGCCCGGCGTAGACCCACTTCACGCGTCCCGGGGGGATCGCGGCGGCGCGAGCAAGCTGGTTCGTCCGCGCTTCGCGGAGATGGTGGAGCGCGATGAGCATCCGGACGCTGGCGACGCTGCGGCGCAGCGCGTGTTCGACCTGGGTGTCGCGGGCTGGCTTCGACATCACGGCGGCCGTGGGACGAGGTTGGCTTACCTCTTATCCGGAGGTCGCCCCAGGCGCATCTGAACGTTCACATGACCGTGTGGTCAGGTGCGCGTTCAGGTGACTTGGGGTCGCTCACTTTCCCTTCTTCGTCCACTTCGGCGCGCGGAATTCCGTCATCCATTGCACCAGCAGTCGCACGCCGACGCCCGTGGATTTCTCGGGGCAGTATTCTTCGTTGAATCGGGGGGAGGCGCCTTCGTGCCAGGCGGTGCTGGCGATGTCGAGGTGGGTCCAGGGGTACTGCCCGTCGACGAAGTGGTCGAGGAACTTGCCCGCGGTCACGGCGCTGGCGATCCGGCCGGCGCTGTTCTTGACGTCGGCGACCTGCGACTTGATCATCTCGCCGTATTCGTCGAAGAAGGGGAGGGGCCAGACGCGCTCGTTGGTGATATCACCGGCCGCGCGCAGGGCGGAGAGCAGCTCGTCGGAGTTGCCCATGCCGGCGATGGCGTGGTGGCCCACGGCGATGACGCAGCCGCCGGTGAGGGTGGAGAGCTCGACGAGGGCGTCGGGCTCGTAGCGGGCGGCGTAGTGGAGGGCGTCGCTGAGGATCACGCGTCCTTCGGCGTCGGTGTTGATGATCTCGATGGTCTTGCCGCTCAGGGTCGTGACGACGTCGCCGGGCTTGTAGGCGTTGCCGGAGGGGAGGTTGTCGGTGAAGGGGGCGAGGGCGATGACGCGGAGGGGGAGTTCGAGGCGCTTGGCGGCGACGACCGCTGCCATGACGGCGCTGGCGCCCGACTTGTCCATCTTCATCGCTTCCATGCCGTCGGCGGGCTTGATGGAGATGCCGCCGCTGTCGAACGTGATGCCTTTGCCGACCAGCACGACCGTGCGTTTCGCGTCCTTGGGGGCGTGCTCCAGGATGCAGAAGCGCGGCTCGCGGACGCTGCCCCGCGCGACGGCCAGCACGCCGCCCATGCCGAGCTTCTCGATCTCGGCCTTGTTCATGACGTGAGCTTTGAGGCCGTGCTCGCGGGCGAGGGCGTGGACGCGTTCGCCGTAGCGCTCGGGGGCGGCGTCGTCGCCGCTCCAGGCGGCCCAGTCGCGGCATTGGTTCGTGGCCTCGGCGATGATGGCGCCGACGCGCGCTCCCTCGGTGGCGGCGCGGGCGGCGGGGGCGCGCTTGTCGACGAGAACGAGGCGCGCGAGGGGCTTCTTGCCTTCGTCCTTCTTCTTGGCGCCCTTGTAGACGTCGAGCTTGTAGAGGCCCAGGAGCGCGCCTTCGGCCATGGCCTGCGCGACGTCGCGCGGCGCGAGGCCTGCGCCGCCCACGCCCAGGAGGACGCTGCGCGCTTCGGTGACGCCGAGGTCGCGGGCGCGGCGGGCGACGATCGCGCTGACGCGGCGCACCTTGTCGGGCGTGAGCTTCTCGACGGGCCCCATGCCCACCAGCAGGACGCGTTTGATATCACCCGACGCGGGGTGGACCATGACGGTCTCCTTGAGCTTGCCCTTGAAGTCGCCCGCGGCGAGCACGCGGGAGAGGGCGCCGCCGGTCGCTTCGTCGACGGCCTTGGTGACGCCGCCGAAGGATTCGACGCCTTCGAACGCGTCGACGATCAGCAGCTCGGCGGCCTGCTTCGTGACGTCCGCATGCTCGACGGTGACCACGACGCCCTTGGGCTCGGCGGGCTTCCCCTTCGCCATGCGGCGCGCAGCAGGCCGCGGCGGTCTAAGCGTTGCGGCCTCGACAGGATCATCCGTCGTGGCGCGATTGCCCGCAGCGCATGAAGCTCGTCCTCGTGTTCGCGCTCGTCGCCCTTGCCTTCGCGCCCGTGCTCGTCGCCCCCGCCGCGGAGGCGGGCCCGCAGTGCATCGAGGTCTACCCGTGGAGCGATCTCTGCCACGGCGACGTCTCGGGATTCCTCTGCGACGAGCACGTCGCGTGCCTCGAGACGGGGCCGTAGGCCGGATCAGACGATCGTCGAGCCGCCGGTCTGCTTCGCCACGACGAGGTCGCTGTAGGTGAAGATCAGCTTGCCAGGCGCGACGGAGACGGGGCTGGTGTGCACGGCGTCCGTGAACGGCACGTCGCGCGGGTACGCCACGAGCAGGTTGCCGGCGGCGTCGATGCGGGCCTCGAAGAAGTCGTACACGCGGCGGTCGTACGGCGTCGGGTAGGGCCCGAGGCCGAGGTTCTGCGGACCGACGCACGCCAGGCCCGAGGTGCAGATGCTCCCCTGGTGGAAGCCGGCCGCGATGGTGCTCGTCGCGTAGAACGGGAGCTGCGCGTTGGCGTCCAGGCTCTGCGCGAGGCGCACGTCCCAGAGCGTCGTGGGGCCCGAGAGGTCGGGCGAGGCGAGCACCTCCGCGCCGCTGGTCTCGTAGAACGCGACGTCGACCTTGCCGGCCGCGCCCGCGACGATCCACGGGTAGACCGCGGTGCGCCCGCTGTCCGAGACCGCGAGGGGCGTGGTCCAGTGCGCGCCCTGGTCGGCGCTGCGCGCGACGTAGACGCGGCACGCGGTGCTCGCGACGCCGCCGATGCCGCCGCAGTTGTCCCACGCGCCGTAGAGGACGCCCGCGGCGTCCTGCGCGAGGGTCGGGAAGTGGATGCCGTTGGCGCGCGCGCCGGCCGCGTGGCTCGTCCACGAGATGCCATCCGCGCTGCGCATGACGATGACGCTGCCGCAGTCGTCGTAGAGGAAGTACCACGCGCCGTCCGTGCCCACGCTGATCGGGCCGGGGATGCACTCGTCGCTGGCGAGGACGACGGGGCCGGTCCAGGTGACGCCCGCGTCGGTGGTGCGGAAGAGGTCGATGTCGGAGCCGCAGCGCACGGTGAGGATGGCTTCGCCGTTGCCGCGCGCGCCGATCCACTGGCGGTCGCAGCCGGCGGTGCCCGCGTTGGGCGTGAGGCTCTGCTGGCGGATCCATGCGTGGCCCCCGTCGAGGGAGACCTGCACGGGCGTGATGGTGTTGAGCGAGCCGTCGGTGAGCGCGGCGAGGTAGAGGACGCCGTTCGCGTCGCGCGCCATCGAGGCGTCGCCGTTCGTCTGCACGGCGGGCGAGGCGTCGAAGGGACCCTGCGCGAACTGCGAGTACGAGCCGCCTCCGTCCGTCGAGCCGTAGACGCCGAAGGCGGGCGCGGTGGCCCAGACGCGGGCGGGCGTCACGCTGGCGTCGACGAGCACGCTGGGCTCGCCCATCTGCCCGAGCATCGGCGCGGCGAGCACCTGCGCGAAGCTGGGCGGGGCGCTGGCGGGCGCCTGCCCCACGGGGGTGATGCCCAGGCTGGCGAGAAGGAGGACGGCGATCGTGGCGACGCGGAGCATGCCTCGGACCCCGCGCCGAAGGTGGACGCGCGGCCTATGAAGCCTCGCGCTGTCACGCCGGGGGGTGACCGTCTACTGCGGCAGCCAGCCCTTCAGCAGCGCCCCGCCGATGACCACGCGCTGGATCTCGTTGGTGCCCTCGTAGATCTGCGTGATCTTGGCGTCGCGGAAGTGGCGCTCGGCCGCGTAGTCGGTCGTGTAGCCGTTGCCGCCGTGGATCTGCACGCACTCGGTCGCGGCCCACATGGCGGTGTCGCCCGCGTAGCACTTCGCCATCGCGGCGGCCGGGCCGTAGTCCTTGCCCGCGTCCTTGAGCGACGCCGCCTGGTAGGTGAGGAGGCGCGCGGCCTGGACGCGCATCGCCATGTCGGCGAGCTTGAACTGGATGGCCTGGAAGTCCGCGATGGGCTTGCCGAACTGCTCGCGCTCCTTGGCGTACGCGATGCTCTCCTCGAGGCACGCCTGCGCGATGCCCAGCGCCTGTGCGGCGATGCCGATGCGCCCGCCGTCAAGCGTCTTCATCGCGATCTTGAACCCGTCGCCCTCCTTGCCCAGGAGGTTCTCGTGGGGGACCTCGACGTTGTCGAAGTAGAGCTGCGTGCTGTGCGCGGCGCGGATGCCGACCTTGTGCTCGGGCTCGCTCCACGTGAAGCCCGGCATGCCCTTCTCCACGAGGAGCGCGCTCATGCCCTTGTGGCGCTGCGAGGGGTCGGTCTTGCAGAAGACGATGACCGTGTCCGCGTGGCCGCCGTTCGTGATGAAGTTCTTCTGGCCGTTGAGGACGAAGTGGTCGCCCTTCTTCACGGCCGTGCTCTGGCCGCCGGCGGGGTCGCTGCCCGCGACGGGCTCGCTGAGGCCGTACGCGCCCAGCTTGTGGCCCTGGGCGTAGGGCTTGGCGAACTTCTCGTGCTGGGCCGCGGTGCCGAAGGTGGTGACGGGCCAGAGGTAGAGCGAGTTGTTCACCGAGGCGATGACGCCGTGGCTCGCGCACACGCGGCTGAGCTCCTCGATCGCGATGGCGTAGCTGACCATGTCCGCGCCGGCGCCGCCCAGCTCCGCGGGCGTGTTGAGGCCCAGCAGGCCAAGCTCGGCCATCTTCGGAATGTTCTCCGCGGGCCAGCGCTTCTCCTGGTCGGCCTTGGCGGCGATGGGGCGCACGTTCTTCTCGGCGAACTCGCGCACCGTCTGCCGGATCAGCGTCTGGTCCGAGGTCAGCTCGAACTGCATGGCGCGGCGATCAGGACTTGGCTATTTGAGCCTGAGCCCGAGCCATCGGCTTGGGGTGGCTCCTTTCCAGACACCGAGAATCCCGGAATCCGCGCGGATGCCTCGGATGCGCGGTGTTGGGAAGGGAGCGCAACCGCTCACAGCTTGCGAAGCGCGAACTTGAGCCCCTGCGCGGGACCGACGTTCGGATCGAACTTGAGCAGCTTCGGGAAATGATAGCCCGAGTGGAACCACTTGCCGAAGTGCAGGCTCCGCTGCACGCAGACCCAATCGACGCTGAAGCGCACCGGCGACTGCGTGACGAGCGGGCTGTCGGGGCGGCGCGAGGGATCGAGGAAGTCGAAGCTCTCGGGCACGAAGTGGCGGTAGTGCGTGACCTCGTGCCAGTCGTTGCGCGAGCCGGCGTAGGGCACGCCGATGACGAAGTAGCCGCCCGGCGCCAGGATGCGGTGGATCTCGCCGAGCACCTGGAGCAGGCCGTCGTTGTCGCCGATGCGCGGCGGGATGTGCTCCAGGACCTGCTCCGCGAGGATGTAGTCGAAGCTCGCGTCCTTGACGGGCCAGGGCAGCTCGAAGAGGTCGAAGCGCTCGTCCGCCTTCGGCGCGAAGCGGTCCGCGTTGGTCCAGCCCGGCCGGTAGTCGAACCCGCAGCCCAGGTTCATCTTGCGCGGAAAGTCGGCCAGCGTCTTGCCGGGTGGCGTCCAGCCGTCCCGGATCAGGCGCAGCGTGCGGGGGGTGAGCAACGGCGGCGCAGCCCAGGATCGGACGATGAAGGTTGCCTATTGCGCGGGGCTCTGGGCTCAGGACTCGGGACTCAGGGGTCTCCGGTTGCAGGCAGGCGGGAGCCCAGAGTCCCGAGTCCTGAGCCCAGAGCCCCGCCAGCGGCCATTCTGTTCACGCCGGAACAGTTAAGTCACGAAACGATTGAACGGCCCGCGATGAGCAAGACCTGCGTCGCGTTGCTGGCAGACACCGCCCCCGCGATCCTGGACGTGATCCGCGACGGCGTGCGCGCCAGCCGCCGCAGCGACCTGACGCTCCCGCAGTTGCGCTGCATCGGCTACCTCGCGCGCCACGAGGGAGCCTCGCTGGCCGAGGTCGCCGAGCACGTGGGGCTCTCCTCGCCCGCGATGTCGCAGGTGGTCGACGGCCTCGTGGAGCGCAAGCTCGTGCGCCGCGCGCCGGCCGACGAGGATCGCCGCCGCGTGCGCCTCTCCGCCACGGCCGCGGGGCGCGCGCAGCTCGACGACGCGCGGGCCGGCGCGCACGCGCACCTCGCGCAGGTGGTCGCGCGCATGTCGCCCGCGGACGTCGCGAGGCTCGAAGAGGGGCTCGCGGCGCTGCGCGCGGCGCTCCTGCCGGAGGCGAGCGCGTGAAGGACAACTACCGCTGGACGGCGCTCTCGGTCACGACCATCGGCGCGCTGCTGGCCAGCATCCAGTCGAGCGCGCTGATCATCGCGCTTCCCGACGTCATGACCGGCCTGGGCGCGAGCTTCCTCACCATCATGTGGGTGCTCCTGGGCTACCTCCTGGTCACGACGGCGCTCGTGCCCGTGGTGGGCCGCCTCGCTGACATGTTCGGGCGCAAGCACCTCTACAACGCGGGCTTCGCCATCTTCACCGTCGCGTCGCTGCTCGCGGGCTTCGCGCGCCCCGACGCGCACGGCTGGGACCTCGTGGCCTATCGCCTGCTCCAGGGCGTGGGCGGCGCGCTGCTCATGGCCAACTCGACCGCGATCGTCACCGACGCGTTCCGCGGCAGCGGTCGCGTGGGGCTCGGCCTGGGCGTCAACCAGATCGCGGGCGCGGCCGGCTTCCTGCTGGGCCCCGTCATCGGCGGCGCGCTCACCGCGGTGGGCTGGCGCTGGGTCTTCTGGTTCAACGTCCCCATCGGCCTCTTCGGCACGCTCTGGGGCATGTGGCGGCTCCGCCAGACCGTGAAGGGCGAGACGCGACCCCAGTTCGACTGGGCCGGCAGCCTCCTCTTCGCCATGGGGCTGGGCGCGTTCCTCATGGGGCTCTCGCTCGTGGCGTTCCCGCTGGTCGCCATGCCGATCGTCTACGGCCTCATCGTGGGCGGGCTCGTCCTGCTCGCCGCGTTCGTCCTCGTCGAGCGCCGGCAGAGGCACCCCATGATGGACCTCGGCATGTTCCGCGACCGCGTCTTCAGCGTCGCGAGCCTCAGCGCGCTCCTCAACTCGCTGGCGCGCGGCGCGGTGCTCTTCATCCTGATCTTCTTCCTCCAGGGGCCCTACGGCAAGGACCCGCTCGCGGCGGGCTTCCTCATGACGCCCTTCGGCGCCGCGTTCCTGCTCGTGGGCCCGCTCTCCGGCTGGCTCTCCGACAAGTGGGGCTCGCGCGCCCTCGCCACCGCGGGCCTCCTCGTCTCCGCCGTGGGCCTCTTCGGCCTCTCCACCGTGACGGAGCAGACGAGCTATCTCGCGCTCGCGTTCTGGATGGTGGTCATCGGCGGCGGCTCGGGGCTGTTCAACTCGCCCAACATGAACAGCATCATGAGCCACGTGCGCCCCGACGAGCGCGGCATGGCGGCGGGCACCGCGACGATGCTGATGAACACGGGCCAGATGCTCTCGATCGCCGTCGCGTTCCCGCTCGTGCTATCCAAGATCCCGGAGCGGGTCATGATGAAGATCTTCCTCTTCGGCGGCGGGATGGGCGAGGCGCCCGACGCGCTCGCGGCGTTCGTCCACGGCATGCACGTCGCGTTCCTGCTCGCCGTGGGCATCACGCTCGTCGCGGCCGCCGTCTCGTGGTTCCGGCCGCATCATCGTCCGGGCGCGGCGCCCGCGAAGGACGCCGCGCCCGAGCGAGGATAGGCTCACGAGCCGGCGTGCCCGCCGCTGCCTCCGTTGCCGCCGTAGTAGCCGGCGCCGGGGGCGCCGCCGGGGGCGCCGCAGCCGCCCGCCGCGGTGAACGTCGACGAGGAGCCGCTCGCGCCCGAGCCCATGCCGCCCGTGCCGCCCACGCCGCCGCGGGCCGTGCCCACCGCGCCGTGGTTGCCGCCGTTCCCGCCATTGCCGCCGTTGCCGCCGCGGTACGTCGTCGAGGACGCGTAGAGCCAGCCGCCCTGGCCCCCGACGCCGCCTTGTCCGCCGCAGCCGCCGTCGACGGTGCTGAGGAACGTGTCCGCGGAGTCGCTCTCGGCGCTGCCGCCGTTGCCGCCGAAACCATTCTTCGAGGCGCCGCCGGCCCCGCCCGTCGCGCAGCCGCTCGCCGCGCCCGCGCCGCCGTTGCCGCCGAGGCCACCGTTGCCGCCGTTGCCGTAGTTGGACCCGACCCAGCCGCCGTTGCCACCCACGCCGCCGTCGGCGCCGAAGCCGGAGATGCTCGTGGCCGAGCCGCCATCGCCGCCGGTCGCGTCGCGGCTCGTCCCGCCCGCGCCGCCCGTCGCGCACGCCGAGACGCCGGCCGCTCCGCCCACGCCGCCCGGCCCGCCAGCGCCCGCGCCATTGTTGACGCCGTTGTGGTAGTTGTCGCCGCCGACGCCGCCCGCGCCGCCGGACGCGCCGTCGCCGCCGTGGCTGTAGCCCCAGCCGCCCAGGCCGCCCTGGCCGGTGATGCCGGCGCCGCCCTTGCCGCCGGTGGCGGTCCCGCTGGAGCCGCCCGCGCCGCCCGCGCCTCCGGTGCCGCCCGCGCCACCCACGCCGGTGCCGCTGGTCCAACCGCCCGCGCCGCCTGCGCCGCCCGGAGCGCCGTTCCCGCCGTAGCTCGTGGCGTTGCCGCCCGGGCCGCCGCAGGCCGCGCCGTCGCCGCCCGCGCCGCCCACCGCGGCCGCTGCGTTGCCGCCCCGGCCGCCCGCGCCGCCGTTGCCTCCCTTGCCGCCGCTGCTGCTGCCGGCCGAGCCCGCGGTGGCCGCGGCGCCCGCCGCCCCCGCGGCGCCGTAGGCGGTCGCGAAGCCACCCTTGCCGCCGCAACCCGTGGTCGCCGTGCGGAAGCTGGGCACGCCCAGCCCCGGGTCTCCGGGCGTCCCGACCGCGAAGGCATCGCCGCCGTCGCTGCCCGAGCCGCCGTCGCTGCCATCGGCCGCGGGGAGCGCGTCCTCGCCGCAGGGCGCGCCGCAGGGCTGATCGCCCTGCACGACGACCTCGTCGACGTCCCACGGACCGGCGCCCGCGCACTGAAGGCCGGCGTAGTGGTTCGACTCGTGCCAGACCGTGGGTCCCACGGGGCTGACGTAGTAGTCGCCGACGCTGATGACCTCGCCGCACTCGTCGCTCGAGAGGGGCGCGACGGCCGCCTGCTGGTCCCACGCCGCGCCGACCACGCGGGAGGCGCGCACCGCGAGCAGCGAGGCGATGCCGCCCGCGCCCGCGACGCTGCCCCCCTCGCCCGTGGCGTCGAGCGTGCCGTGCGTGACGCTGTCGCCGCCCGCGCCCCCCGCGCCCAGGCGGAAGTTTCCCAGGAGCTGGGCTTCGGAGGCCGCGACGTACAGCACGCCCGCGGGACCGCCCTGGCCGCCCATGGCCGTGGGGCTCGCGCCCGTCGCGTCGGCCTTGCCGCCCGCGCCGCCCGCGCCCACCTGCACCAGCGCGCCCGGCGCGATGCGCACGACGCCGCTGGCGGGGTCGGCGAGGAGCACGAGGCTGCCCCCGGCGCCGCCCGCGCCCGCGACGGCCTTCTCCGCGCCCCGCGCGTCGCGCCCCGCGAGACCGTCGGCCAGCAGGACCGCGCCGTTGACCTCGATGCGGCCCGGCGCGCTCAACGTGAGGCTCGCCGGGTGGCCATCCGGCGCGCGGCCGCCCAGGATGGTCCCGTCGATCCGGATGGAGCCGGCCGCGCGGATCGTGGTGTCGTGGGCCAGCCTCAGCACCTCGCCCGGCGGAAGGAGGAAGTCGGTCGGAAGCGCCGTCGCGGAGAGCGCTGAGGATTCCGAGAGCGCCGGAAGGGAGCCAAGCAGGGCGATCGCGACGAGCGCGCCAAAGAGCTTGGAGATCTTGCTAACACGTGCGGGATTGGGAGCCATTCTCACACCCGCCGGCAACCAAGGGCCGGCGAAGCATCCCCTTTCTCTGCAGGTGGTTTCTCGACTGGAGGTCGCGCGTGAAGCCGGGACCGCCTGGCCAAGCTATATGTACGCGCGGTGGGTTGCGCGGCCACCAGCCTGCACCCTTGCAGGATGCGGCCCACGGAGGCCGGGACGATTCCCGGGCGACCCGTGCGCCGACGGGCGACCTTGGGAAGGTCGGGCGCGACGCGAGCGCGCGCCTATGCCTGCCACTCAGCGAGGGTATGGGTGCGAGCGCCTCGCGGCCCGCGAATCTGGAGGAAACCTACCATGGCTGACAAGCCCCACATGAACGTCGTGTTCATCGGACACGTCGACGCTGGCAAGTCCACGACCGTCGGTCGCATTCTTCTCGACACGGGCCACATCGAAGCGCACGTGATCGAGAAGCTCAAGAAGGAAGCCGAAGAGAAGGGCAAGGCCACCTTCGAGTTCGCCTTCGTGATGGACAACCTCAAGGAGGAGCGCGAGCGCGGCGTCACGATCGACATCGCCCACAAGCGCTTCAACACGGACAAGTACTACTTCACGATCATCGACGCGCCCGGCCACCGGGACTTCGTGAAGAACATGATCACCGGCGCCTCCCAGGCCGACGCGGCCGTGCTCGTCGTGAGCGCGGTCTCCGGCATCGAGGCCCAGACGAAGGAGCACGTGTTCCTCTCGCGCACCCTCGGCGTCGAGCAGCTGATCGTCTACGTCAACAAGATGGACGCGATCAACTACGACCAGAAGAAGTTCGAGGCGCTCAAGGAGGAGCTCACGAAGCTCATCCGCATGGTCGGCTACAAGCCCGACAACGTGCCCGTCGTCCCCGGCTCGTCCTACAAGCAGGCCAACATCACCGTGGCCCACCCCGAGTTGAAGTGGTACAAGGGCCCGACCCTCCTCGACGCGCTCAACAACCTCAAGGAGCCCCAGAAGCCCACGAACCTCCCGCTCCGCCTCCCGGTGCAGGACGTCTACTCGATCACCGGCATCGGCACCGTGCCGGTCGGCCGCGTCGAGACGGGCATCCTCAAGGTCAACGACACGCTGGTCTTCGAGCCCTCGGGCGTCACCGGCGAGTGCAAGACCATCGAGATGCACCACGAGACGCACGCCCAGGCGCTCCCCGGCGACAACGTCGGCTTCAACGTCCGTGGCATCGGCAAGAAGGACATCCGCCGCGGCGACGTGGCGGGCCGCCCCGACAACAAGCCCAAGGTCGCCAAGACCTTCATCGCGCAGGTCGCCGTCCTGCAGCACCCCTCCGTGATCGCCGCCGGCTACACGCCCGTGTTCCACATCCACACGGCGCAGGTCGCCTGTACCTTCGAGGAGCTGCAGAAGAAGCTCGACCCCAAGACGGGCCAGGTCAAGGAGGAGAACCCGCAGTTCCTCAAGACCGGAGACATCGCGATCGTGAAGATCCGCCCGAGCCGCCCGCTCTCCATCGAGCGCAGCAAGGACATCCCCCACATGTCCCGCTTCGCCATCCGCGACATGGGCACGACCGTCGCGGCCGGCCTGTGCCTCGACATCGAAGAGCGCTGAGCCGTTTCCCCGGGGGCCCAGCGCCCCCATTTTCTTTCATTTTCCTTCTGACGGCACAGCTTCGGCGCCCCGGCGCCGGCAGCCATGAGCGCGTGTTACGAAGGCTAACGCTTCACCGCCACCCGCAAGGATCCACGTCCCTTTGTCGTCCCTCCTCGCACCATCGCGGCGCTTGACACCTCGGTGGGGGACGGGCGCTTATCTCCATGCCAGGACTTTCCACCGCGATGCTCCGCCGAATCGCCTGCGCGCTGCTCGTCGCCTCCTTCGGTCTCGCGTTTCTCGTCCCCGCCGACGCCGTGGGCGTGAGCGTCTACGTCGGGCAGGGTCCTGGGACGCTCACGACGGATTTCGGGCGTAACTGCGGCAACGTCACGGTGGCGCTCTCCATCCGCGCGATCGGAGCGCCGGAGGAGAACCGCTGGGAGTTCCGCGAGGTGGAGACCGACCCCACGTGCGTCGCGTCCCATTCCGAGTGGACCGCGACCGGTTCCCCCCAGGAGGGGTGGCACTTCGTCCGGGTGCAGCCCTGCACCACCATCGACACGACGGTGGGCCCGATCTCGGCGCACACGGCCTATGCGGACGCCATCGAGGATCGCTGCAACGGCGCGCCCACCCACCGCTACGTGAACGCGACGCTCGACTTCGGGCCGTTCGTCTGAGCGCCAGAACGATAGCACCGAGCCCGAGCGGATCTCTCGGGCATCGTTTCTTTTCAGCCTGGTCCTCACACCGCAGGCTGCGCGCACTCGGCCCACCAGAGGAAGGCGCCGAGGCTCGCGCCGGCGGCCAGGTTCACGGTGCACGTGAAGGGCAGGCTGCCCACGCCGAGGGTCCGGCCGAAGCAGACGTTGGCCGGGGCGGGGCCCGTCGTGCAGGAGGCGCTGGCCGAGCCGCCGCACGCGGCGGTCGTCGTGATCTGGCCGTTGGCGGCGTCGGTCATGCCGAACGCGAGCGGGTCGGCGCAGGTGGACGGGCCGGTGCAGGTGACGGTCAGCGTGTTGCTCGTGGGGGAGGGGAGCGTGGCGGGGCCGCAGGCGAGGCCGGCGGTCGCGATCACGAAGACGCCGACGCCGGGGACGTTCTGGATGCCCACGGCGCCCGCGCCCGGCACGGGAAGGCACTGCACCTGGACGACGGTGGGCAGGGGGCTGCAGTTCGCGGCGGCGCCGACGGGCTGGAAGGAGACGGCGAGGGCGGCGACGAGGACGAACGCGACGAGCAGGGTTGCACGCATGGCGCTGCCTGCCATGGGCGCCTGGGCCATCCCGGCTCTGGTCGCTTCCTTGGAACGTGGATGCGCTCCGCCAAGGTCATCCTCATCTGGCCATCTGGGTAGGTGGCCTCGGGATCTTTTGGACTCGTCATCGCGCGCGCCGCAGACGACGGCCCCGCTTTTAGGGCCTTGCACGGATCCTACGCGTGCAGCGCGCCGTGGCGCGGGTGCCCGACGCGCGGATCGCTCACCTTCACGCGCAGCTTGGTGCGCTCCTCGATGACCTCGGCGCGGCCGTCGAGCTGGGAGGCGAACCCGTCGAGGAACGCCTTCACGAACGGCTTGGCGCTCGGCTCGGTGAGGATCAAGGCCCAGCTCCGGTCGCTCTCGGGGGCGAGGTAGAACCAGTTGGCCGATTCCATCACGCGCAGCATGTCCAGCATGTCGGCCATCCCCTTGTCGCGGTACTGGCGGCCGTGCTCCGCGCCGATCTCGCGCAGCCCCGTCCAGAAGGAGTCGGGCGAGCCGGCGAGCTGCTCGAAGAACAGGCGAACGTGCGCGACGTCGAGGATCACGTGCTCGCGGTTGGCGAGCAGCTCGGCCCACGTGCGCAGGTCGAAGTCGGTGGGCCGGTCGCGTCCGCGCTGCCGCTTGAGGTACATGCGGAGCGCGCGGCGCACGAGGTTCGCCTTCGAGTCGCCCCCGTTCCCGGCGAGCGAATCGAGCGCGCCGGCCAGGTCGTCGTCCAACGAGATGGTCAGGCGCTGCATGGCCGCTCCGAGGCGGCGCGCGGCGTCAACCTTCTGGCCGCTTCACCAGCGTTCACCACGCCGCACCGCGCCGCATCGCGGGCCGCCGCGCCGCATCGTCGCCTCCATGTCCCCGGCGCGCCTACAAAGGGTTGCGCTCGTGCGGTGTCTTCCCGCGGACTGCCTGGCCGTTCTTCACCTTCCGGCCGGGCCTCCTCCGCGGCGGGCGTCTCGCCATGCGCGGCCTTCGCCGCTCCGGGCGGGCCGCGCGGCGAGCGTTCCCTGCCGGCCACGTCCTCAGTGGGAATCGTTGGCCGTCCCCATGTCGTCGGCCTCCTCGCGCTCGGCGTCCTCCTCGTCGTGCTCCTTCTCGCGCTCCTCGTCGACCTCGGCGCCGGATCTCGAACGCACCCTGGGCGGCATGATCGGGGGTTGCGCCCGGCGCCGGCTTCCCTGCTCTGATCGGCGCGTCGATCGGCCGCGCTCAGCGCTGGCGCTTGGAACGGCGCGTCCAGCCGCCCTGCTGCTGCCGGACGTGCGAGTGCCGCGGCGCGGCCCCCTCGCGGGCCTCGTGGGCGGCGGGTCCCAGGCGATCGAGCCACTCGGCCTCATCGCCGACGGCCTTCTCGCCCCCCTCGATCGTGTCGCGCGCGCGGCGCTCCGCGAGGTCCGCGTCGTGCGTGGGCGGGTGGTTCCTCCGGCCCGGCATTCAGATCCCGTCCCGGGCATCGCGCTGGGCGGCCCTCTGGGCGAGATCGTCGCGCGAGAGCGCGTCGGCGAGGTCGGATTCCGCGCGGTCGAGCCGGTGCGGATGGAGGTCCTCGCCGGAGTCGTGCGCGCCGCGCTCATCGAGGAAGCGGCTCGTCGCCTCGCGCGTGCTCATCGGCTTCGCCGGCGCTCCGAGCCCCAGCTTGCGGCGCCAGCGTCCGCGCCGTTCGCGGCGCCGGTCGCCTTGCGCGTGCGCGGCGCTCGCCGCGGCCTCGGTCCGCTCGGCGAGCATGAGGCGCATCCGCTCGACCTCCTCCGCGTCGAGGAGCGCCCGGTTCCGGGGCGCCTCCCGGAGCGCGGCCTGGGCGCGGGCGAGCGCCTCGCGGCTTTCCTCGACCTTCAGCCTGGCGTGGGCGATGCCTGCCGCTTCGCTGCTTGGAGTTGAACGCATGTCGACACCTGGCTAGCATAGGCCCGTCTATCGGGATATAGGCGCGCTTGCCACGGCGCTTATTCAAGGGATGCGCGCCTTCGCCGCGGCATGGACCTCGGGAAGCTGCTGCGCAGCGCCGACGGCCGCGCCGCGCTCGACCTCGTGCGCCCGCCCACGCCCCCGGCCGAGACGGTGCCGCTCCTCGCGCCGCCGGCCCGCGCCAGCCCGGCCATCGCCGCGTCCGCCTTCGCGCACCTCCTGCGCGCCGAGGCCACGCGCCGCAACCCGGCCGCCACGCTTCGAACGCTCGCCGAGCCCGCCGACGCGCCCGCCCTCGACCCCGACGTCGCGCAGGCCGCCGAGCGGACGCTCGACGAGGCGCGCCGCGACTTCGCGCGCTACGTCGCGCTCCGCGAGCCCGACGCCACCCTGCGCGCCGCGATGGCCGCCCACGCGCTCCTGCTCGCGCGCCTCGACGCGCGCGACGCCCGCCTCGGCCAGCCCGAGGAGCCCGACGACGTCGCCGACCTCCTCGCCATGCTCGCGCTCGTCCCGTGGGACCAGATGGGCGGCGCCGCCGAGGCGGACCTGGGGGATGATATCATCCTCGACGGGCGGCTCGTCCTCCTGAAGACCTCGCGCCGCGCGCCGCCCGACGCGGACGCGATGCGCGAGCTCGTCGCGCGCCTCGTGCTGGTCCGCGTCGAACGCGACGTCCGCGAGGTCGCGATCTACGCCGCGCGCCACGGCCGCCTCTGGACCTGGCCCGCCGAGCCCATCGTCTCCCACCCCGCGTTCCCCCAGCTGGAGCGCTGGCTCCTCCGCCAGCGCGCGCCAGCCGGCCCCGCCAAGCCCCCCTCGTGGGCCCGCCAGCGCGCCTCGCCGGGTGTGGGCTCCGCGGCGATCCGGCGCGCAGGCAAGGCCGAGACGAAGAAGCCGCCACGCCCGCCACAGGACGCGCCCCAGGCAAGGTTCCGCGGCGAGCGCGAACCGGAGCCCGAGGAGCCGGCCCCGCCCCGGCGCGCGCCGCGTCCCGACTGGCGCAAGGGCTCCGCATGGCGGCGCGAGCGCGGGCGGTGAACGGAACGGGCTATGCGTGAGCGCGACGCTGCCCGCGCGATGGACCCACCCCGCATGCAGCGCCTTGGCGCCCTCAGCATCGCGCTCGCGGGCCTCGGCGACGTCGCCATCCTGCTCGTCTACGCCCTCGTGCTATCAAAAGCCGGATTGCGGGGCAACGACGACGTCCTCGACCCCGCGCGCGCCGCCGCGTTCCGCCCTGGCCTGCTCATGATCGCGGGCATCACGCTCGCCTTCGGCCTGCTGATCCTCCCGGCCGCCGAGGGGCTGCGCGCGCGCATCGCGGGCGCTCCGGACCTGATGCGCCTGGCGACCGGCGCGGCCGCGGTCGCCGCGGCGCTCTTCCTCGCCGCCGCGCTCGTGCAGCTCACCGCGCCGGCCTCGCTGGCGGGCGACGCGGCCTGGCGCCCCGTGCAGGTCGTCGTCGACGGCCTGGAGGACGGCGGCATCTTCGCCGTGGGCCTCGTCTGGATCGTCGCGGGCGTGGCCGGCGTCCGCACCGCAGCGCTGCCCCGCGCGCTGGGCTGGAGCATGGTCGTCGCGGGCGCGCTGGGCGTCCTCGCGTGGACGAATCCGCTCGTGCCGCTCGTGGAGACTGTGGCCTACGTCGTGACCACGGCCTGGCTCGCGATCGTCCTCGGGAGGGGCTGACGGTGGCCGACCTCTGGCTCGTCGCGCTCGTGTCGCTGCACGTCCTGGGCGCCGCGCTCTGGGTGGGCGGGCAGATCGTGCTGGCGCCCGCGACGCGCGTCCTGCGCGGCGAGCGCGACCGCATGCGCGCCGTGGCGAACGCCGCGCAGCCCGTCCTCTGGTCGGGGCTCGCGCTCGCGGCCGCGACGGGCGCGCTGCTCGTCGCGCGGCGCGGCCTCCCGTGGAGCGGCTTGCCGGCCGCGAAGGCGCTCCTCGCCCTCGCGGCGGCCGCGGGCGCCGCGCTGCACGTCGTCGCGGGCCGCCGCCGCATGTCGCCCGGCCTCGTGGGCGCGGGCGCCGGGCTTGCCCTCGCGGCGGGGCTCGCGCTCGTCGTGCTGGGCGCGATGCTCAGGCTTTCTTGACCACGCTCTTCTGCAGGTAGTCCGTCGTCACGTGCGGGATCTGGCTCTGGAACCAGTTGGCCATCTCGACCTCCTGGTCGAGGATCTCCTGGCAGACGCGCTTGACGTCGGGAAGGCCCTGCGCGTCGGCCGCGGCGATGAGCGAACGATAGCACGCGATCTCGAAGCTCTCCACCGCGAAGCCGGCCAGCGCGTTCTTCACGACGGCGTCGGGCGCGGCGGAGGCCGTGAGCCCCTGGAAGTTGGCGAAGAGCTTGCCGAAGCCCTCCTTCAGGCCGGAGGTGCTGCCGCCCATCTTCTTGATGAGCGCCTCGAGCTTCTTCTCCTGCTCCTTCGTGACCTGGATGTGCTCGTTGAGCTTCATCTGGATGCTCGGCTTGTCGTTCAGGCTCGCCGATTGCCGCTCGAGCAGGCTCACGAGCGAGACTTCCATCGCGTGCGCGTCGCGCAGCCAGTCCATGATCGTTTCCTTGGCGTCCACCATGAGAACCGACCGGCCAACGCGCCGCCCAGGTTTGCCGTCTCCGGAACGATGCGCGAAGTTGGACCACGACGACGCCAGGCGGCGATGGTCTTTTCTCCGGACGCGCGCCTGGCCCACGCATGGCGGAGGCGCGGCTGCCCGGACGGCTCTCCGCGTTCGTCGCGGGCTGCTTCGTCGTGGGCTACGTCGTGGGCCTCTCCACGATCGGCTTCCTCGTGCAGACGACGCCCTCGATGCTCGGCATGGTGCTCGTGCTCCTCGTGGGCGCGCTCTACACCGGCGCCGGCAGCCTCGTCTACGCCGAGCTCTCGACGCGCGTCCCCCGCGCGGGCGGCGAGTACGCGTACGTGGAGCGCGCCTTCGGCCCGCGCTGGGGCTTCTTCCGCGCGTGGGCCGCGTTCGCCGTCGTGCTGCCCGCGACGCTCGCGCTCATCGCGCAGATCGACGTGCAGTTCCTCGAGCAGCTCTTCGGCGCGCTCACCCCCGCGGGCGAGACGCAGGCCGCGATGCTCCTCCTGGCCGCGGGCTTCTGGGCCAACGCCTTCGGCGTCAAGGCGAGCGGCCGCCTCGTGGTCGCGTGGGCCGCGATCAAGGCCATCGTGCTCGCGGCGCTCGTCGCGGGCGCCGTCTGGGTCGTCGCGCACGGGCGCGTGGCGGCGGACGCCGTGGCCCCCGCGACGCCCGCGCCGCTCTGGCCGCTCCTGGTCGCCGCCGTGCCCATCGCGATGCTGCTCTACGACGGGAGCTACGACGTCGTCGCGCTCGCCGAGGACCTCCAGGAGCCGCGCCGCGCCCTCCCGCGCGCGCTGCTGGGCGGCCTGGCGATATCATTCCTGCTCTTCGCCCTCATGGGCGTGGCGACGCTGCTCGTGCTCGGCTTCGCGGGCGCCGACGGCAACAGCCTCGGCGTGTTCGCGGGCATCGGCGCGGCCTTCGGCCCCGGCGCGCAGCGCGTCATGCTCGCGCTCTACTTCACGGTGGGCAGCGCCGGCACCGCGGGCATCCTGCTCGCCGCCTCGCGCTACGCGTACGGCGCGGCCCGCGACGGCCACTTCTTCCGCTCGTTCGCGGCGCTGCATCCGCGTCTGGGCACGCCGGTGCGCGCGCTGGGCCTCGTGCTCGCCTTCGCGCTGGCCTACACGATGATGGCCGGCGTGCGCGGGCTCGTCTCCTTCTACATCAGCGCGCTCGGATTGCTCTCGCTCCTGGCGGTGGCCGCGCTCTTCCGCCTGCGCCGCCGGGGGCTGGGCGAGCCCGACCACTTCCGCGCGCCGGGCGGCGCGTGGCTCCCGCTCCTCTGGGCCGCGGCGACCCTCGCCGTGACCGCGGCCTCGCTCTGGGACGCCAAGGACCGCATCGGGCTCGCGGGCGCCGCCGCGATGCTGCTGATGCTGGGGCTCGCGTTCCCGATCCACTGGGCCGCGACGCGCCGGCGCGCCGATCCCGAGCCGGAGGGCGAGCCCGCGGTTGCCTGAGCTTCCGGACGTGACCGCGTACGTCGAGGCGCTGCGCGAGCGCGTGCTGGGCGAGCCGCTGATCGCCGTGCGCGTCAACAGCCCGTTCGTCCTGCGCACGTTCGAGCCCCCGCTCGCCGCGCTGCACGGCCGGCGCGTCGTCGAGGCGCGCCGCGTGGGCAAGCGCATCGTGCTCGCGCTCGAAGGCGGCTTCTTCCTCTCCATCCACCTCATGATCGCGGGCCGCCTGGCGTGGAAGGCGCCTGATGTCAGGCCGAAGGGGCGCGGCCAGCTCGCCACGCTGGAGTTCCCGAAGGGCGCGGTGCTCCTCACCGAGCAGGCCACGCGGCAGCGCGCCGCGATGCACGCGATCGCGGGCGAGGCGGACCTTCGCACGCTCGACGCGGGCGGGATCGAGCCGCTCGACGCGACGCCCGCGCAGTTCGCCGAGGCGCTGCGCCGCGAGACGCACACGCTGAAGCGCACGCTCACCGACCCGCGCGTCTTCGCCGGGATCGGCAACGCCTACAGCGACGAGATCCTCCACGCGGCGCGCCTCTCGCCCATGCAGCTCACCACGAACCTCGACGACTCGGAGGTGGAGCGCCTGCGCGAGGCCACGATCCGCGTGCTTGCTGAGTGGACGGAGCGGCTGCGGCGCGAGCGCAAGGGCGGGTGGCCCACCAAGGTCATGGCGTTCCGCAAGGGCATGGCCGTCCACGGGCGCTTCGGCGAGCCGTGCCCCGACTGCGGGACCGCCATCCAGCGCATCGTGCGCGGCGAATCGGAGAGCCACTACTGCCCGCGCTGCCAGACCGGCGGGAGGATGCTGGCCGACCGCTCCCTCTCGAAGCTCATGCACGACGACTGGCCCGCCACCATCGACGCCTGGGAGGCCAGGTTTCAGGGGGGTTGACAGATCACAGGGCGCCGCGGCGAAGGTACATTACCCCCTCCTTGCAGGACACAGGAGCATGGCTGATTGGAGCAGGCGCGTCTTGATCGTCGCCTTCTGCGTTCTCACCGCCGCGGCCCCCGGGGCTGCGGCGCAGCTCATCAACGTCGGTCCGGGCGACGGACGCGGCGGGGGCATCGTCGTCTCGACGGGAAGCTCCTCGTCGGACTGCATCAACCTCCTCTACACCTGCGCGCCCGGCGTCGCGGTCTCGGGCGTCGGCGCGGCCGACGGCGACACCGCCATCGCGCTCGACGGATCGAGCGACGGCGCGATCCTCGCCGTCTCGGGCATCGGCGACGCGAAGAGCTCGTCCATCGCCGTCTCGACCGTGGGCAGCGCGAAGGCGCCGCTCCTGGCCGTCTCGCTCGTGGGCACCGCCGACTGCGGCGGCGCGCACCACTGCTACGCGATCTCCGGCACGGGGAACGCCAACAGCCCCAACGGCACCGCCGTGGGCGGCTGCAACTACCTGACGAGCAACGAGATGGGCGCCATGTGCGGCATCGGCGCGTACAACACCGCCTACTGGGACGTCTGGGATTTGATGGGCTGAGCGGTGTCAGCCGGAGCCCCACGCCAACACGCTCGCGTCGGCCGCAAAAAGCGCCGCCAGCGGCTCCCCGCCGCGGGGCGCCAGCGCCACGAAGTCCGCGGGCTCGCCCTCGCGCCACGCGCGCATGGCGCCGGGCGGGGCGAGCGCTTCGCGTGGCGCGTCGATCGCCATGCGCGCCAGCTCGCGCGGCGCCACCTGCGGCCACGCGTCGCGGGCGAAGCGCAGCTCGTCGAGCAGGCTCACGCTCTGGAGCATCGCGTTGTCGCTGCCCAGGCACGCGACGACGCCCGCGTCGAGCCAGGCGCGCGCGTCGGGCAGGCGCTTGAGCAGCCGCGCGTTGCTGCGCGGGCACGCCACGAGCGGGATGCGCGCCTGCGCGATGCGCGCGAGGTCCGCGGGCTGCGCCCAGACGGCGTGGACCGCGAAGTCGGGCGCGAGGTCGAGCAGCGCGTCGAGCGGCTCGCGCGCCGCCTCGCTCCAGTGCAGCGCGAAGCGCTTCCCGGCCGCGCGCGCCGCGTCGCGTTGGGCCTTCGCCTCGGCGGGCTCCACGTCGCGGATCGCGGAGAGCCCGAGCCCGTCGGCCTGCGCGAGCGCCGCCGCGGGCCGCCCCAACGCGACCGCCTCGGGCCACGTCTCGCGCAGCATCGCCGCGCCCTCCGGGCCCCCCTCGCGGAAGTCGTAGACGACGCGCGTGCCGGCGGCCAGGGCCTCGGCGCGCGCCTCGCGCATGCCCTTCGCGAGCAGCAGCGGCGGCGTCTGCGCCAGGAGCTTGTGCTTCAGGCCGTGCGGCGGCGCGACGAGCGCCTCCAGGCTGATATCAGGCGGGATGCGGCCGCGCAGGGCGAAGTCGCCCACGTGCGTGTGCGCGTTGACGAGCGAGGGCACCAGCACGCCGGTCACGTCCGCGGGCTGGGGCGGCGCGCCGCAGCCCACGCGCGCCAGGCGCCCCGCCTCCACGCCGACCCACCCCTCGACGAACTTACCCTCCTCCCAGCGCGGCCCGCGGAAGATCCTCAGCGCGACCCCTCCGCCGCCTTGCGCAGGCGCTCCATGACGGCGTGCCCCACGCCCTCCTCGGGGATCGCCTCGACCACGATGGCGTCGTACCCCTCCGCGTCGAGGTCGCGCAGGAGCGCGAAGAGCTGCCGCGCCCACGCCTCGGCATCGCGCCGCGAGCCCGGCACGCGCACGTCGGGCCCCACGAGGCCGCTCTCCGCCGCGGCGACGATGGCGACACGTCCCGGCAGCCCCCCCGCGGCCGCGCGCAGCCCCGCCGAATCTGATAGCACGACGCGGGCGCTTGGCGCGTAGTGCCGGTAGCGCGTGCCGGGCGAGCGCGCGGAGCCCGTCTCGCGCCCGACCTCGCCGAGCGCCTCGCGGATGCGCTCCACGGGCGTGCCGCCGGGCCGGAGCACGACGGGCTTGGGGCCCAGGACCGAGACGACGGTGGACTCGACGCCGACCTGCGCGGGGCCCCCGTCGAGGTAGACCGCGACCGCGTCGCCCAGGTCCTCCCGCGCGTCGGCGACCCGGGTTGGGCTGGGCCGCCCCGAGCGGTTCGCGCTGGGCGCCGCGATCGGCAACCCGCTTTCCGCAAGGAGCGCGCGCGCCGCGGGGTGCGCCGGCACGCGCAGGGCCACGCTGTCGAGCCCGCCCGCCGTGATATCAGGGACCCGCGGGCCGCGCGGCACCACGAGCGTCAGGGGGCCGGGCCAGAAGGCGCGCGCGAGCGTCTCGGCGGCCGGGGGCCACGCGCGGGCCAGCGCGCGCGCCGCCGCCAGGTCGGCCACGTGCACGATGAGCGGGTTGTCGGCCGGGCGCCCCTTCGCCGCGAAGATGCGCGCCACCGCGTCGGGCCGCAGCGCGTCGGCGCCCACGCCGTACACCGTCTCCGTCGGGAACACGACGAGCGCGCCCGCCCGGAGCGCGTCGGCGGCGAGGCGAATGCCCTCCGCGTCGGGCGCGACGAGACGGCTCATCGGGCAAACGCACGGGAGATCGGGGGAAAGCCCTTTCGCGGCGTCGCGCCTCCGCCCCGCGTGCACGACGTGACGCTGCGCGGCAAGCGCGTGATCCTGGAGCCGCTCGTCCCCGCGATGGCGGAGGACCTCGCCGCCGCGATCCAGCCGGGGGACGACGTGTACCGCTGGACCAACACGAACCCGCGCACATCTGAAGAGATGCGCGCGTGGATCGAGGCGCGCGGCACGCCCCGCCCCGGCCTGCGCAACCTGGCCTTCGCGCAGCGCGACCCGGCCACGGGCCGCCTCGCGGGCAGCACGAGCCTCTTCGACGTGGACGAGAAGGCGGAAAGCGCCGAGATCGGCCACACGTGGATCGCCGCGCCCTGGCGCCGCACGGGCCTCAACACGGAGGCGAAGCTCCTGCTGCTCACCTACGCGTTCGAGACGCTGCGCCTGAAGCGCGTGCAGCTCTGCACCGACCTGCGCAACACGCGGAGCCAGGATGCCATCGCGCGCCTCGGCGCGGTCCGCGAGGGCGTGCTGCGCAACTTCCGGCGCAACCTCGAAGGCGGGCTGCGGGACACCGTGGTCTACAGCGTCATCGCGCAGGAGTGGCCCGCGACGAAGGCGCGCCTCGAAGGGATGCTACGCTGAGCCGGTACGCTTCGCGACCTCGGCCTCGACGGCGCGCAGCGCCTCCGCGAGCTTCGCGGGGTCCTTGGCCGCGTCCTTGAGCTGGCCGCCCCAGGTTTGCAGGTCGGAGGTGCTAACCTTGCGCACGCCGTTGTCCTTCGCCCACTCCGCCGCGATGAGCCGGCCGACGGACTCGATCTGCGCGCGGGCGGCGGGCGCCCTGGCCACGAGGTCCTTCTCGCGGTCGGCCCACCCGGCGATCGGCGGGAACTTCTGCCCCTCGTAGAAGCGCGTCACCCACTTGCGGTACTCGTCCCAGCTCTGCTTGCCCTGGTTCGCCTTGTCGGCGTCGTACTTCGCGCGGAAGAAGGCCTCGTCCATGGCGGCCGCAGGCGCGGGAAATCGCTTAAGGGCTGGCGCGGAATCCCCGCCCCGATGGTCACGCTGGTCCTCGAAGGCGGCGCCGCCCGGGCCACGTACGGGAGCGGCGTGTGCGACGCCCTGCTGCGCGCGGGGCTCGTGCCCGAGGCCATCTACGGCACCAGCGCGGGCGCGGCGATCGGCGCGTGGTTCGCCTCCGGCCAGACCGAGGCGGGCATCTCCACGTGGGACGCGATCGGGGAGCGCGAGCTGCTATCGTTCCGCCGCGCGTTCACGCGCAGGCCCATCATCGACTTCGCGCGCCTCTACGGCCACATGTACCCGAACCGCTTCGGCATGGACGTCGCGCGCCTCCGCAGCGCGCCTTTCCCGGTGTGGGTCACGCTCACCGACGCCGAGCGCGCCACGTCGCGCTACGTCGACCTGCGCCGCGCGCCCGACCCGTTCAAGGTGCTCCACGCCACGAGCGCCATGCCCATCATCTCCGAGGCGCCCGTCGTGCTCGAGGATGGCCGGCCCTACGTCGACGGCGGGATGACCGACCCGATCCCGCTCGCCAAGGCGCTCGCCGACGGGCACCGCGATATCATCGTGGTCACGAACCGCGTCGAGGGCGACCGGCGCCCGGAGCCGGCCTTCGTCGTCTCGCTCGTGGGCCGCAGGTTCCCCGCGCTGCGCGCCGCCACCGCGCGCCACCACGCCATCCAGCAGGAGGCGCTCGCCCTGGCCGCCCACCCGCCCGAAGGCGCGCGCGTCCGGCTCGTGCGCCCCCAGCGCCCGCTGGGCATCTCGCGCCTCACGCGCGACGTGCGCAAGCTCCGCGCCGCGGTCGAGACGGGCCGCGCCGACGGCGCCGCGCTCGCGCGCGAGATCGGCCTCCTCCCGAAGGCGGCGCCATGATCGCGGTGCGCGCGCACGCCGCCCTGGGGCTCGCGCTCGCCGCGCTGGCCGCCGCCTCCGCGCTCGCGGGCTGGCCGATGCCCGACGCGCACGTGGCGCTCTCGCTCGCCGCCGTGACGCTCGTGGCGCAAGCGCTCCTCTTCTGGTACCTGCCCAGCTTCGCGAAGCGCGAGCTGATGACGCTCCCCGTCGCGCAGTTCGCGTGCCCGTGGCTCGTCGCCGCGGCCGGCGTCGTGGGCGCGTTCGGCATCGGCCCGCCCGCGGCCGCGCTCGCCGCGCTGGGGCTGGGCGCGACGGGCGCGGTCGTGCTCGCCAGCGCGCTGCGCGGCAAGCCCTGGCGTGGCGGCGTCCCCTTCTGGCGCGCGCCGGGCGACCGGCGCGGGTCCGACGCGGCCGCCGCCCTGGCGCTCCTCTCGGGCCTCGTGGGACTCGTGCTCGCGGCGCTCCTCTTCGTCGCGTTCCCGTTCCACAGCCCTCCGCCGACGCTCGCGTGGATCGCCGCGCTCGCGATGCTATCGTTCGGCGCGCTGGCGCACTGGCTTCCGCGGCTGCGCGGCGTCCCGCTCGCCATCCAGCCCTTCCGCCTCGGCGTCCTCGCCTTCGACGTGGGCGCGCTGCTCGCCGTCGCCGCCTTCCTCGCGCCCCCCGTCGTCGGCCTCGCCGCGGCGTTCCTCCTGGGCGCGGGCCTCGCGCTCGCGCTGGGCGCCCTCGCCCGCCCCGCCGGAAAGGAGCGCGGCCCCCGCGCCCGTGACGCGGCGCCCTTCCTCCTGGCCGGGGCGCCCCTCGCGCTCGTCGCCGCGCTCCTCGTCGTCGCGGGCTTCCCCGCCAGCGCGCCGCTCGTGGGCGCCGCCGCCGAGGTCGGGCTCGCCGCGCTCGCGTGCGCCTGGGCCGCGCTCGCCCTCCTCGGGCTCCCCGTCGTGCTCAACAACGTCCCCGAGACGCGCGCCACCTGGCCCGCCGCGCTGGGCCTCGCGCTCGCCGGGCTCCTCGCCGGCGCCTCGCAGCTCGTGCCCGTCCCCGAGTGGGCCGCCGGCGCGTGCGCGGCGCTGGGCGTCATCGCGCTGGGCGTCGCGCTGGCGCCGCTCCGGACGCCGCGCCGCGACTGCCCGCCGCAGGATTCTTGACGGAGGCCAGGGTAGGAGGCTCCGTGGCCGCGCCCGAGTACAGCGTCCTGGAGCTCTGCAAGAACAGGGCCGGCTACGAGGCGATCCCGAAGACGCGCCTCAAGCTCAAGCTCGCCGACGTCGAGCGCGACCTCGCCTCCGCCGGCTTCGAGCCGCTCGCCAACGCGGGCATCGTCCTCGTCCTGCGCTGGGAGGACGTCGAGCTCTCCGTCTTCGAATCGGGCAAGCTCCTCTTCAAGACGCGGGAGATGGACCAGGCGCGCGTCGCGATGGCGGCGTTCAAGGGCGCGATGGGGTGGACTTAGCATGGTTCTCCGTGGGCCGACCCCCAGGAACACGAAGGCACGAAGACACGAAGACACGAAGCTTGGTGTCTTCGTGTCTTCGTGCCTTCGTGTTCCTGGGGTCTGGGGGCAGAGCCCCCAGCGTGGAGGCAAATCCCCATGATCGGCGAGCAGATCCGGCAGGACTTCCCGCTGCTATCAAAATTGGAGCCGCCGATCTACCTCGACAGCGCGTGCATGACGCTGAAGCCGCGCAGCGTGATCGACGCGGTCGTCCGCTACTACGAGGAGACGCCGTTCTGCGCGGGGCGCGCGGTCTACGAGGGCTCGCTCGCCGTCGAGGAAGCGATGGAAGCGGCCCGGTGCGACCTCGCCGCGCTCCTGGGCGGCCGCCGCGAGGCGACCGTCTTCACCAAGAACGCGACCGAGGCGATCAACCTCGTCGCGCACGCCTTCCCCTGGCGCCCGGGCGACGTCGTGCTCACCACGGACCGCGAGCACAACAGCAACCTCGTGCCCTGGCAGATGCTATCAAGCCGCGGCGTCAGGCACGAGGTCGTCCCCTCGCGCGAGGACGGCACGCTCGACCTCGACGCGTGGCGCGGCCGGCTCGCGCGCGGCGACGTCGCGCTGGTGGCGGCGGTGCACGTCTCGAACCTCGACGGCTACGAGGCGCCCGTCCGCGAGCTGACCGCGATCGCGCACGAGGCCGGCGCGAAGGTCCTGCTGGATGGCGCGCAGGCCGCGGGCCACCAGCCGGTCGACCTCGGCCGGGTCGGCGCGGACTTCTATGCCGTCTCGCTCCACAAGATGCTCGGACCCACGGGTGTCGGCGCCCTGCTCGCGCGCCCCGAGGCGCTCGCCGCGCTGGGCCCGTTCATGACCGGCGGCGACACCGTCGCGCGCACCACGTACGAAGGGGCGGACCTGCTCGAAGCGCCCGCCAAGTTCGAGGCCGGGCTCCAGAACTACGCGGGGCTCGCCGGCAGCGTCGCCGCGCTCGCGTACCTCCGCGGCCTCGGGCCCGAGCGCATCCACGCGCACGCCTGCGCGCTGATGCGCCGCGCCGCGGAGGGGCTCGCGGGCGCGCCCGGCCTCGCGCTCGTGGGCGCGCCGCTGGAGACGCGCGCGGGCATCGTCCCCTTCACGCTCGACGAGCAGGATCCGCATACCCTCGCCATCCTCCTGGAGGACAAGCACCGCGTCCTCGTCCGCAGCGGCGACCACTGCCTCCACAGCTGGTTCAATGCGCGCGGCGTGCCCGGCGCCGTCCGGGCCAGCGTGGGCCCCTACACGACCGCGGCCGAGATCGACGCCTTCGTCGAGGCGACCCGGGGCCTGCTCCGCCAGCTCGCTCACAAGCGGTGATCCAGGGGCGTACCTCAACCGGGTTGCCACCCCATGCCGCCGCGGCGGCCATGGATCCGGTCGGTTTCGGGACGTTCGGCGAGCGGCGCGGCGAGTTCGACATCCTGGTCGCCATCCTCCGCCTCGCGGCCCAGGGGCACGGCCGCACGCGCATCATGTACGGCGCGAACATCAGCCACGCCATGCTCCGGCGCTACCTCGACGGCCTGGAGAGCAAGGGCTTCGTCGCGCGCGACGGGGAGTCCTACGCGCTCACCGCCAAGGGCGAGCAGCTCCGCCGCGACATGGAGCGCGTGCTGACCCACTTCGAGCGGGCGCCGCGGGACGCGCCCTTCTCGCCGGACGCCAAGGCTGCCCCATAGCTACGCTACGGCGTGGGCGGAACGTCCCCGGCTTCAGGACGCCCCCTGGCATGGCCGGCTCAGAGCATCCGCCAGGGCGTCTTGACGAACGGCCCTTGGCCGTCGCCCGGGCACTGGTTGCTCACGAAGAAGTAGCACTGGCGGCAGTCCATCAGGTTGCAGCGCGCGCCCAGCACGCCGGCCTCGCGCAGCCGGCCCACGGCGTAGCGCACCGTGCGGCCGGGCATGCCCGTCGCCGCCACGAGGTCCTTGTGTGTCAGCGGCCCGGCGCGGGTGAGCGTCTCGAAGACGTGGCGCGCGCTGGGCGGGAGCCCATCGGGCATGGCGACCAGGGGCGCGACGTTTGCCACGCTCGTTCGATTCCAGGCCTTGGATATAATGATGATGGGAACCCTGGGGCCACCGTGCTGAGGATCTGGACCATCGGCCACAGCAACCGGACGCCCGAGGCGTTCCTCGACCTGCTCGTCCAGAATGGCATCCAGCGCGTCGTCGACGTGCGGACCCTTCCCCGCTCGCGGCACAATGCATGGACCAGCGTGGACGCGCTGCCGGGCATCCTGGCGGCGCGCGGCATCTCCCACGCGCACCTTCCCACGCTGGGCGGCCTGCGCAAGCCGAGGCCCGAGAGCCCCAACGGCGCGTGGCGCAACGAGAGCTTCCGCGGCTACGCGGACCACATGCGCACGCCCGAGTTCGAGGAAGGGCTCGCCACGCTCCTGCGCGGGGCGGCGCGCGAGCCCACGGCGATCATGTGCGCGGAGGCCGTGCCCTGGCGCTGCCACCGCTCGCTGATCGCGGACGCCCTCCTGGCGCGCGGCGTCGAGGTGCTTGATATCATCGACGGGCCGGCCAAGCCGCATCGGATGACGCCCTTCGCGCGCGTCGTCGAGGGGCGCGTCACGTACCCGCCCGCGGGCGGCGAGCAGACGCGGCTCCTCTAGTCGCGCGGCAGCGGCATGGGCGGCGCCAGGTCGAGCGGCGCCACGTCGCCCTTGCCCGTGAGCGACGGTCCGGAGACCTGGACGGCGACGCCCACCTGGCGCTCGCGGCTCTGGCCGCCCACGACGTCCGCGACGTTGCCCGCGCAGCCGTTGCGCGGCACGCAGCCGTCGGTGAACGCGACGTACCAGCGCCCATCCTTGTCGTGGACCATGTCGATGAAGTCCAGGAGGTTGCGGCAGCCGTGCGGCCCGCCGCCTCCGCCTTCGAGCCAGATGCAGCCCACCTGCACGGGGTCCTCGTTGGGCGTGACCTGCGTCGTGACGAACGTGGGGCTCGCGGACTCCGCGTCGTCCACGGTGGTCACGAACAGGTGCCACGCGCTGCCCAGCGTCGCGTTGCTCGGCGAGGCGCCGGGGTCTTGCGGGTCGCGCGTGCCCACGTACGCCATGGCGAGGCGGCCGTCGGCGCCGCTGGTGATCGCGGTGAACTCGTCGAGCGTCTGGCCGGGCGGCGCGACGCGGAAGCTCTGGCAGGTCTGGAACTTGTCCTTGCTGCGGAGCAGATGCGTCATCTCGTCGTGGTCGCGGTAGAGCAGATACGCCGTGCCGTCGGGGGTGACGGTGATATCAGCGTCGATCTCGAGCTGGCCGAGCTTGGGGTCGCATTGGCGGACGCTCCACGTGACGCCGCCGTCCTCCGAGAGCACGACGGTGAGGGGCCGCTCGCAGCGCGTGCCGCCCAGGTTGCCCAGCACGAGCGCGACGGTGCCGTCGGGGAACGCGGCCGGGTGGCCGTTGATGTTGCTGCAGAGATGGTCGTTGACGTAGACCTCGCGCTCCAGCGGGAACGACAGCCCGCCATCGAAGCTCGTCATGCACGAGGTGCCCATGCCGTCGGCCAGCCCGCCCAGGCCCGTGTCGAGCATCTTGTTGACGCACATGTAGACGAGGCTCGGGTACTGGCCGGGCGCGCGCGGGATCGTCGCGGGCGGCGGCGCCGTCATGACCTTCTGGTGGTCGAGGCCGGGCGTGGCGCAGTCGAGAGGACGCTCCGTCCACGTGTTGCCATCGTCGTCGCTCCAGCTCATCCACGTGCACAGGAGCGCAGGGTGCATCTGGTTGGCGAAGACGCGGTCCGTGCCGGCGTCCACCCACATCATGGGGTCTGACGTGCCGAACTGGTCGTCGGTCAGGGGCGCGCCGGGCGTCACGAGATCCTCGACCACCTTCCACGTCTTGCCGTGGTCGGTGCTGCGCCGCACCTGGTCGAGCGTCGTGACGAAGAGGCTGCCCTTCGACGTCACGCCGACGTTGGGCTCGGCCCCCGTGCCGGGCACGAGCTGCTCGATCCCCTTCACGACGTCGGCGGGGACCGGGCGCGCGGTGCCGTTGCCATCGTACGCCACGGGCGCCGGCCACGTGTAGGCGGTCGCGGGCTGCGCGACGGAGAGCGGCTGGAGCGGGAGCGGCGCGCCGCCCAGGCAGCCGGAGAGCAGCAGCGCGAGCGCGAGGACGATCATCCTGTTACTCAAGGTCGGGCACCCCCTTGTCGAGGCGGCGGAAGCGCAGGAGCATCCCGCCCACGGCGACGACGCCGGCGAACGCGCCCACGCCGGAGAGGATGCTCGGCACGAGGACCGGCGCGCCCTCGTCCTGCACGGAGAAAGGCGTGCGGGCCGCGGCGGCTTCGAGCTTCTCCACGGCCTGCTCGCCCGGCGTCGCGCCCGGCACGTGCGCCAGGAGGTCGGCCTGCTGAAGGTGCGGGAGGCTCCACGTCGAGGCGCCCGTGCGCGAGGTGACGAGCATCAGCTGGGGCATCACGGTGTCCAGCTCGTAGAGGAGCGACTCCGATCCGTTGCCGGTGAGGAAGATCCCCTCCTGGAGCTGGCTTGCGGCCAGGTGGACGTCCACCAGGACGTCCTGCCGCCCGTCGGGCTGCGCGAGCCCCTGGAGCGAGACGTAGGGCAGCGCCTCGGCGTAGCCGGTGGTGGAGACCGCGGAGACGCGGCGCGACCAGATCGCGCCCCCGCCGGCGCCGTCGTAGAGCGTGAGCCAAAGGTCGTTGACGTCTCCCGAAAGCACGCCCATCTCACGCCGGCCGTCGCCATTGGCGTCGGGCGCCGCGATGGGGGAGCAGAACGTCCCCACGCACGACACGGTGGACAGCGGCCGCGCCGTGCGTCCGTCCAGGAACGAGAGATGGTGGAGGACGGTCTGGTCGCCCAGCAGCTCCGGCCGGTCCACGGGCACCTCTCCCACGCCGTCGCCGTTGACGTCGACGATGCCCGCGCGGCGCATGGCGTCGAGGAAGTAGGCGACGTCCGCGGGCGCCTCGAGGCTGGTGGCCGTCCAGAGCGTCTTGCCCGTGCGGCCCGAGAGGACGAAGACGTGCGCCGGCTGGACGACCGCGCGGTCTTCGCTGGTGGCGTACCACTCGGTCGCGACGAGGTCGGCCGCCCCGTCGCCGTCCGAGTCGCCAAGGAGCGCGGCGTCGATCGCGCGCGGCGCCTCGCGCGACCACAGAAGGTGGCCGTCGCGGCCGCTGCGCGCCGAGAGGACGTCGCGCGGCTCCGAGCCGGTCAGGCGCTCGCGCAGGATGACGTCCGAGGCGCCGTCGCCGTCGAGGTCGGCGGTCGCCAGGATGCGCACCTCGTGCGCGGGCACGTTGAGCTCGGCGGCCAAGCGCAGCCGCGGGTTGGGATAGGGATGCGCGCCCGTGGTGGCGGGCACGTCGCGCCGGATCGTCTGGTCCCACAGCTTCTTGCCCGTGGCGCCGCCGAACGCGACGAGGTGGACGTCGAAGTCGCGCGGACCCGTGTTCGCGTTGGGCGTGGGCGACCAGACGTTCTCGCGGTAGAGGACGTCGGGCACGCCGTCGCCATCGAGGTCGGGGCAGCAGGGAGCCGGGTCCCAGGCCCGGTCCTTGACGCTGACGGGAGGCGCGTCCTCGTCGCGCTCGGCGTAGGCGGCGTCGAGGATCCACGCCTCGCGGCTCGCGGCGGGATCGGCGGTGAAGGTGTCCGTGCGCCACGCGACGTGGCCGGTCTGCGGATCGAGGCGCGCGACCCACTCCACGCTGTCGTAGCGGTCGAGCAGGATCGGCCCGTTGTTGAAGCCGGGCGCGGACACGTACGACTTCACCTCGCCCACGCTCCAGCCGACGCCTTCGACGAAGAGCGCGCCGGACGCCACGAAGGTCTGGATGAAGAAGGTGTCCGCCTGCGAGGCCATGACGCCGTCCTCGGCCTCGCGTCCCTGGAACGCCCAGCGCCAGAGCGTCGCGCCGTCGCGCGCGTCGATCATGGCGATCTCGTGGAGCGAGACGGCGGCCCCGAAGAGGAGGCTCGGGCGCTCGACGCGCGTGCGCTCCACGACGATGCCGGTCCCGTTGGCGAGGCGCATGGTGCCCACGACGCGCGCGTTGGAGCAGCCCATCTGCGTCGAGTTCTCGTTGAGGTCCACGGCCCACGCGACGGTCCCGCGCGCGCCGTCGAGGCCGAAGAGCCTGTGCTCGGGCGGGCAGCGCCAGATGGCCTCGTGGTCGGCGTCCTCGGGCAGGCGGAAGGCGCCCTCGCAGTCGTACCGGACGACGCAATAGACGTCCGCCACCACGTCGGCGCGCCCGTCTCCCGTGACGTCGCCGATGGGGTAGGTGAACGCGAGCGTGTCGTTGTCGTCGAAGACGCGCTGCGTCGTGGCGTTGGGCTCGGGCGTGGCCGCTTCCGTGGGCGGGGGCAGGAGCGTGGGCGGGGGCGAGGGCAACGGCGCGCGGCCGCCCAGGGACAGGCTCAGCGCGGGCGAGACGGGGAGCGCCGTGACGAGGACGACGAGCACCACGCCCGCGGCGAGGAGCTTGAGCGGAAGACGGCTCAGCGCGAGCAGCGTCGCGAGCCCCAGCGCCAGCCCAAGCGCGACGCCCACGACGACGCCCCATGCGACCCGCGGCGCCAGCGGCGCGGGCGGGGCGTCCACGCTGGCCAACGAGAGCGGCTGCGTGCTCGCGGGCGAGCTGAGGTTGGGCGAGCGCCACACGAGGCTCCCGTCGTTGGCGATCCTCGCGCGGGGCGTGATGACCTCGTGGCGGCGCTCGAAGCTGAAGTCCTGGAGGTCGGCCCACGCGAGCGTCGCGCCGCCCGGAAGGCCCGCGCAGCCGGCGCCCAAGGCCTCGAGCTCGATGCCGGTGGTCGCGGCGTGGGGCGCGCTGCTGCTGTGCAGCGGCACGCGCCAGAGCGTCTGGCCGCTGCTCGCGTCCAGGCGCGTGACGTCGACGCGCCGCGCGTGGCCCGAGACGACGGTGAGCTTCGTGCCCGCGTCGCCGCACGCGACGACGCGCCCGTCCGGACCCCAGGCGGAGAGCGTCTGGAGCACGTGGCCGTCGACGCCGCTGCGCACCTCGTAGACGTGGCTCGACGTGGCCAGGAGCGCCTGGTCGCGCCCCGTCTCGAAGGCGGGCTGGGCGGGCGTGACGAGGTCTCGCACGCCATCGCCGTCGAGGTCGAAGGGGGCGAGCGCTTCGCCATACTGCGCCAGCGCCAATTGATAGCTCAGGTAGGAATTCTCCGCGAAGCTGCGCTCCCACGTCCAGCGAGAGGCGCCGGTGGCCGCGTCGAGCCCGACCAGGCGGAGGCTCTTGGCAGGGAAGCGCCCGCCCGGCGGGGGGAGGGTGGGCACGTCGACCAGGCCCACGCCCAGGAGCCCCTTGCCCAGCGGCGCCGCGCGGCCCCAGCCTTGCAGGCGCGCGTCCCACATGGGCGTGCCGTTGGCGCCGCGCAGCGGGACGAAGTGCGTCCGGTACTGGCCGTTCGGCGTCGCCTGGAGGCCAAGCTCCTGGCCGACCCACGAGGCCATGACATCAGGGTGGCCGTCCCCGTCGAGGTCCGCGACGGCGTACGCCTGCTCCCACTGGAGCTGCTCGACGCCCTCTTCCAGCGGCGGGCTGGCGCGCGGGGCCAGCGCATCGACGAGCGTGCGGTTCCAGCCCACCTCGCCAGACCTGCCCTCCAATGCCAGGACGGCCATCCCGCGGCCCGCCTGCGCGAGGCTCGCGCCGGTGGGATCGACGATGCCGGTGGCGCGCGGGCTCTCCAGCGTCGTCTGGTCGAGCACGATCTCGGGCCAGGCGTCGCCGTCGAGGTCGGTGGCGCTCGCGAGCCACGTCAGGTTCGTGACCTTGCCGTCGGCCGCGAGGTCGCGCGTCCACATCGTGGTGCCGTTGGCCGCGTCGAGCGCGAGGACGTGGTCGGTCGCCGCGGCGGCGTCGTACGAGAAGGGCGTCTGGAAGGGCAGGTCGAGCGAGTTGCCGATCTGGGCGTTGGTGAAGCCGATGGGGTCCTCGGCCTTTTGCTCCAGGACGTCGGTGGTCTGGAGCACGACCTCGGCGCCATGCGGCGTGCGGGCCACCATGAGGCCCGTCGGGAAACCCTGGATGGAACGGACGAAGACGCTCGCGAAGCCATAGAGGGGCGCTGCGTCGTCGGCGCGCGTGTCGCGCCCATCCAGAGCGCGCGTCCAGAGCGGGCGGCCGTCCTTGCCCGAGAGCGCCTTGACGATGGCCGCGTACGTGACGACCTGGACGTTGCTCTGCGTGGGCGGCGCGTCCAGCCTCGTGCCGGGCTGGTAGCCGAACGCCACGACGTCGCATGCGCCGTCCCCGTTGAGGTCGGGCGCCGCGACGACGTTGCGGGGCGCGTCGGGGACCGGCTGGCCGAGACGCTGCCACGAGTCGCCATCGTCGCGCAGCGTGACGGCGAAGAGGTTGTCGGCGGCCCAGAGCTGCGAGCCGTTGGCGCCGCTCCACGCGACGACCTTGGAGGGGGCGTCCTCCAGCCGCGGGGGCGCGCGCAGGTCGAGGTCGTTCGAGATCATGTCGGGGACGCCGTCTCCGTCGAGGTCGCACGTCGCGTGCACGTCGCGGTACGTCGTGCGCGGCGCGTTCCCGTCCACGGCCGCGGCCGCGGCGGCCTCCGTCGCGCCCGGCGGGAGCGCGCCCATCCGCTCCATCTGCGCGAGGAAGGCCGGACCCATGCCTCCCACCTGCGGCGCGACCTGGGGCGCGCTGGCCCGGGCCGGCGCGAGGGGCGCCAGGAGCAGCACGGCCAGGAGCGCGGGGAGCAGCCTCATGATATCATCTCAGCGGCGGACGTGGAGGCGGCCCGAGAGCGCGACCTTGGCCTGGGGCGTCGCGTCGAGCGCGGCGTCGAGGACCTCGGCGAGGTCGTGGCACGCGACGATCTCCAGGGTGGCCAGGCCGGGCTCGTCGGCGAGGAGCGAGGCCAGCGCGGCGGCGGGGACGATGGCGCGCCGGTAGCCGAGCGCGGCGGCGGCCTCCAGGCGCTGGAGCGTCGCGCGCACCGGGCGCAGCGCGCCGCTCACCGCGACCTCGCCCACCAGCACGACGTCCTGCCGGACCGGGAGCGACTCCAGCGCCGAGACCGCGGCGACGGCGGCGGCCATGCCGATCCCCTCCGCCTCGGCGTGCGGGTGGGCGATGCGGGCGTCGACGTGGATGTCGTGGTCCGCGATCGCGTCGCCCTTGAGGATCTTCAGGACGGCCCCGACGTTCTCGACGCCGTGGCCGTGCGCGCCCTTGAGGCCGGGGCCCAGCACGATGGCGCCGCCGTGGCGCGAGAGCGCCGGGACGACGGCCGCCTCGACGGGCGCGACGAGGCCGGCGGGCTCGCCCACCTCGCCGGTGCCCACGATGGCGACGCCGATCGCGCTTCCCACCTCGGCGCCCGCGCGCACCGCGAACCCTTCGCGGGCCAGCGAGCCCTCGACGTCCTTCTCCATGATCTGCTGCTCCAGCGAGCGCGAGGCGCGCTTGGCGGAGCGCACGTGCTCGACCGTCACGAGGGTCGCGCCCGCGGCGCTCGCGAAGTCGCCGGCCGTGCGCACGAGGCCGCCCAGCTCGCGCAGGCGCAGCGTGAGCTTGCCGGTGCGGCCGCTGCGGCGCTGGGCCTCGCGGATCACCTCGCCCACGGCGTCGGCGTCGAAGTGCGGGATGCGCCCGTCGCGCGCGACCTCCTGGGCCACGAACTGCACGAGCTTCGCGCGGTTCGCGTCGGTGTCGTCCATGAGCGCGTTGACGTGGATCTCGTAGCCGTAGCCGCGGATGCGCGAGCGCAGCGCGGGGTGCATGCCGCCCGCGCCGTTCTGCTCGGGGGGCGCGACGGCGTCGAGGTTGCCGGCCGCCACGAGGATGAAGTCGCAGGGCACGGGCTCGGTGCGGATCATCGCGCCGCTGCTGCTCTGCGACTGGCCCACGATCGCATACTGGCGGTCCTGCATCGCGGTGAGGAGCGCCTGCTGCGAGGGCAGGCGGAGCACGTTGATCTCGTCGATGAAGAGCACGCCCTTGTGCGCGCGGTGGATCGCGCCCTCCTCCACGCGCGCGTGGGGCGGCGTCTCCAGGCCGCCGCTCTGGAAGGGGTCGTGGCGCACGTCGCCCAGGAGCGCGCCCGCGTGCGAGCCCGTGGCGTCCACGTAGGGCGCCTTCTCGGGCCGCGCCGCGTGCTCGGCGAGGAGCTTCGGGACGAGGAGCTCCTTCTTGGGCGCCTTCTGGCCCATGAAGTAGACGAACATGAGGCCGATCAGGACGCTGAAGAGGAACGAGAGCACGCCCTGGGCCAGCGCGAGCCACATCACCAGGCCGAAGAGGATCGTGCCCGCCGCGATGCCGTACTCGACGGCGCGGTAGAGCAGGACCTTCCTCGTCGCCTTGCGCTCGTACTTCTCCAGGATGCGGCGCCCCAGGCCCCCTTCCACCTGCGCGACCTTCGGCATGTTGGGGTTCTTCGCGTTGTGGTGGACGAGGACGTCCTTCTGCGCCTCGGCGGGAAGCAGCTCCGCCATCGCCTTCGCGATCATCGACTTGCCCGTGCCGGGGTCGCCGATGAGCAGGATGTTGCGCTTCTGCTCCGCCGCCCTGCGCACGATCTCGACGGCGTGATCCTGTCCAATGACCTGCTCGATGAGGCGGTCCGGGATGGCCACGTCCGCCGTCGTGGCGAATCCCTGGCGGCGGGCCCACTGGCGCGGGTCGGCTTCGAGCGGGGCGTTCACGGGGATGCGGCGGGTCTGGGTCTCTTCGGTCATTCGTCGCGGACCTCCACGGTCTGCTGGCGCCGGGCCATGGCGACGCGGGCCATGGCGGTGCCGGCGAGGACGCCGGCGGGGATGCCGACGAGGACGGGGATGCCGCCGGGGGCGGCGGCGGGAACGGGGGGAGCCTGCGCGGCCAGGGGGACCACGGGCGGCGCGAACCCGTGCTCGCGGACCTCGGCGAAGCGGACGAAGCCGTAGTCGCCGTAGGCCAGCAGCTCGCGCGGGGCGCCGCCGGCGGGATCGCGCCGGACGACGAGGCTGTCGTGCAGGTCGTCGTAGACGTCCTCGCCCAGGCCCGTGGCGGTGGGGCTCACGTCCACGCGGCGCACCTGGCCCAGAGCGAGGTCGAGGCTCGCCCGGACGCCCTCGGGACCCAGCGCGACGAGCGTCTTGGCGATGCCGGGCTGGGCGTCGGTCGCGCGGCGCGTCTCGAAGACGAGGTGCAGGCTCCCCGAGCCAGGCGCGTAGGCCGCGGCCGTCGCGCGCGCCTCCAGGAGCGCGCCTTGGGAGCCCAGCCCGGGCGGCTGGACGTCGGGACCCACGTCGCGGGGCGCGCTCCAGGCGGAGCCGTTGCGCGCGCGGAACGACACGACGAGGCTCGGGTGACCGTCCTGCACGCCGGCGGCCCACGCCGCGTAACGGCCGGGTCCGTCCAGGGGCGCGAGGCCCACCTGGCCCAGGTCCGGCAGAGGGAGCGCGCCCAGGTCCGAGGCCCGCGACGTGCGCGGGTCGAGCGACACGAGCCGCGATCCGCAGGCGAAGACGAGGCTCGCCCCCTCGGCGAAGGGCCGCGAGAGCGAGGCGCACCCCTGCGGCGTGAGGTTCGCGTCGAGCGGCGTCCACGCGCCGGACGTCCCGTTCGCCCACGCGCCGGCGAGGGTGACGCGCCGCGGGGCGTCCTCCTGGCGCCAGAGCGCGACGAGGGCGTCCGCGTCGGGGACGTAGGTCAGATGCAGGCTGTCCGCGCGCGAATCGGCGGGGAGCGGCAGCACCGTGAGGCCGTTGAAGTAGTCCATCCCGGCCGCGGGCTTCCCCTCGCGCCAGAGGGCGACCGTGTAACGGTAGGGCGTCGAGGCCGTGGCGCCCGCGTCGCGCGACGCGTAGAGGGCCGCCAGCGCGACGCGGCCCTGGCCGTCGAGCGCCATCGCGTTGTCCTCGCCGTACGCCTCGCGCGCCTGGCCCGCCCGCACCGGGACGCCGGGCAGCGTGGAGGCGGGCAGGATGGCCGTGGGCGGATCGTACGGGTAGTCATGCCACGTCGAGCCGCCGTCGCGGGTCACGAAGGTCGTGTGCGGCTGGTGGACCGAGGCGTCGCGGCTCCGGGGCGACGGGGGCTGGCCGCTCGGGAGCGGATGCAGCCCCGCGCCGCCGTGCATGGCGCTGAACGCGAGGACCGACGGATCGCGCGCGTCGGCCACGAGGTCAGGCTGCCCGAACAGGTCTTCCTGGTCGAGCACGTAGAGGGGGCAGGTCGGCGGCTGCGCGGGCGAGGCCGCGACGACCGGTGGGCAGGCCAGCTCGAAGCCGGCGCCGCCCGGGGCCGCGTGGACGACCGGGACCGCGAGCAGGACCAGGAGAAGGGGGGCGACCCAGCGGACGGACTCGGACGCCACGTGGCCACCTCGCACGAGGCCGCTATGCCTGCCCGCTTTCAAGGTTGTTGGTGCGCGCCTTGCCCAAGCCGTCGAGGCGTCCCACCCGAAAGGCCGGGCGAAGGATCATGGCCTGCGCGCCGCTTCCCCGCGCGTGCCCCGCCGCAAGTACGGCCACCTGGTCACGACGATGGGCAAGAAGCACAAGGACACGCGCCCCGTCCCGGGCTGCCCCAAGTGCGCGCGCGGGTCGTGCGCCACGCACATGGGATGAGGCAACGCTCAAGCGGCGCCCCTTCGTCCGTGGCGCGTGACTTTCCTCGCCCCGCCGGATGGCCCCGGCGTCGTCTACGAGTTCTTCGCCCCGTTCGCGCACGTCGAGGGGAAGTACGAGTGGTGCCGCATCCGGAGCCCCACGCACGGCGTCTTCGACGTGCTGATCCTCCTGGGTGCGAGCACGTCGGTGGCTGCGACGGTCTACGTGGGGTCGGAGGCCGGCGTCCGCTACATGGCGGAGCGTTACCCGGAGTGCCGGACGTTCCGCGGCGAGGTCTCGCTGGTGGAGCGCGAGGGGGGCCTGGCGCTGGAGGGGCGGCTCGCGGCGGCCGAGGGTCCGCTGCGCGCGGCGCGCATGGCGCTCGTGGCGCCCCCGCAGGTGCCGCAGCAGGTCCCGTACGGCGGGGCCGGGCAGCCGGTGTGGGGCTCGAAGCGCTTCACATGCTGGGGCGTCGACCTCGTGCTGCGCGGGCACGCGTCGGGCACCCTCGCGTGGGCGGAGGGGCGCGAGGAACGCATCGACGCGCCCGCCATCGTCACGATGGGGAGCTTCGGACGGATCGCCCCGCTCTGAGGCTCATCGCGTGACGGTCAGCCGCCGTCTCCGGTAGAGCCACGCGCCCACGAGGAAGAAGAGCGCGCTGAGGACCACGAGCATCGTCAGCGGCACGGCCTCTTCGCCCAGCCCCTTGCCGTAGAGCAGCACGTCGCGCAGCGCGCGGTTGGCGTGCGTGGGCGGAAGGATATCATAGGGCTGGACGACGTAGCCGCCGACCTTGAGCAGCGGCACGGCGGGGATCGGGAAGAACGAGCCCGAGAGGAAGCCCGCGGGGACGCTGAAGAGGATGCCGTAGTTGGCGGCCTCCTGCGACTTGGTCGCGAAGCTCGCGATGACGAGGCCGACGCCCACGACGCAGAGCGCCGTCAGGAGCACGATGAGGATGCCGGCCGGGAGCGAGCCGACGTTGTGGTAGCCCATCAGGCGCGCGACGGCGAACATGAGCAGGACCTCCATCGCGGCGATGACGAGCTGCGCGAGCGAGACGCCGCCGAGCAGCTCGGCCGTGCGGACGCGCGTGATCTTGATCCGCTCCAGCGTGCCCTTCTCCATCTCCTGCGTGAGGATGGCGGCGCACTGCGGCGCGATGTTGAGCATGCTGTACACCATGAGGCCGGGCACGATGAAGTCGAAGGGCTCCAGCCTGCTCGACAGGATCGATTCGGTGGTCGTCCCGACGCTCGGGCCGGTCGCGGGCGCAAGGCGCTGCGCGTAGTCGTGGACGACGCCCTGCACGATGCCGCCCGCGACGGTGAACGACGCGTACGAGGGGTCGCCCACGAGGCGGATCGTCGCGTTGGGCGCGGGGTCGGGCGCCAGGAGGACGAGGCCGAGGCGCGCGCCCTGCGCCTGGAACGCCATCGCGCCGAGGCTCTGGGAAAAATTCTCGGGCAGCACGATCATGGCGACGGCGTCGCGCGAGCGCACGAGCCCCGCGCCCGCGTCCTCGTCCGCGGCGCGGACCACCTCCAGGAGCGGCTTGCCGTCCGCGTAGGTGAGGTTGGCGAGGATGCCGGTGAGGTTGGCGCCGAAGCGCGCGTCGTCGCCGAAGGCCGCGGCGAGGCCCGCGCGCACGCCCGCGGTGGCGGCGGGCGCCGGCTGCGTGCCGTTGCCCAGCTCGAACGAGGCGAGCGTCGCGCCGCGGTCGTGGTCCACGACGGCGACCTTGTACGTCTCCTCGGAGCTTCCGCCGCCGAACGCGAAGCCGAAGATCAGCACGAAGAGCATCGGCAGGCCCAGCGTGAGGAACATGTTGCGCCGGTTGCGGAAGAACTCGCGCAGCGTCTTGCGCGCCACGCTGAGGACCTTACTCACGCAATCCCCTCCCGGTCAGGGTAACAAAGACGTCTTCGAGCGAGTTGCCCCGGTAACGCAGGTCGTCGATGGGCGCGGCGGCCGCCTCCGCCTCGCGGAAGATGGCGGGGAGGCGCGCGGTGAGGTCGAGCCCGCGCACGGTGACGGTCGCCTCGCGCTGCGCGACGGTGGCGCCCGGCATGGCCGCGAGCCGCCGCGCCAGGGCCTCGGCGTTGGCGCGCACCGTCAGCTCCAGCGCGTCGCCCGCGCCCACGCGGCGCTTGAGGTTGGCCGGCGTGTCGAGCGCGATGAGCTTGCCGTGGTCGATGATCGCCACGCGGTCGACCAGGCGCTCCGCCTCGTCCATGTTGTGCGTGGTGAAGATGATGGTCTTCTCGCGCCGGAGCCCGTCGATGAACTCGCGCAGCACGACGCGCGCCTGCGGGTCGAGCCCCGCCTCCGGCTCGTCGAGCACGACGACCTTGGGATCGTGCACGAGCGCCATCGCGACGTTGAGCCGGCGCTTCATGCCGCCCGAGAGCGCCGCCGCGCGCGCGTCCGCCTTCTCGTCGAGCGAGAGCATGCGGAGCAGCTCCTGGCCGCGCTCGCGCGCCTTCGCGGCGGGCATGCCGTACATCTCGCCGAGGAACGCGAGGTTCTCCAGCGCGGTCAGGTTCTCCCAGAGGACGACCTCCTGGGGGCAGACGCCCACGAGCCCCTTCGCGCGGCCGCCGCCGGGCTCGACGCGCTCGCCGAGGATCTCGACCTCGCCCGCGGTGGGCGGGAGCAGGCCCGTCATCATGCGGATGCTGGTGGTCTTGCCGGCGCCGTTGGGACCCAGGAAGCCGAACACCTCGCCCTCGGCGATCTCCAGCGAGAGCCCGTCGACGGCGCGGAGCGTCCCGAAGTCCTTGACGAGGTCGCGCGCGACGAGGGCGGGCACGCGCCGCGCATGCCCGCGGGGCGGCTTGAATGGAAAGGGATCTCGGCGCCGCAAAGCAGCTTTATGCCGCGAGGCGGCGTGGGCCGCGTCATGGCGGTCCGGCCCGCGCGGGCGCTCCTTCTCGCGGCGCTCGTCGGGCTCGCCGGATCGGCCGCAGGCTGCGCGAAGCTCACCGGCCTCCAGGAGACGCCCACGCAGAGCGGCTTCCGCATCGTGGGCGCGCGCCTGGCGGGGAACGACTCGGCGGCGCACCTCGTCCTCGACTACGCGAGCGGCGTCTCCTCGCTCGTCGTCAGCGTCACCTCGCCCTCCGGGACGGTCCTGGGCACGCAGGCCGCGGCGCGCTCGCCGGCGAACATCCCCCTTCCTCCGCTCGCGTCGTACTACGACGGCCGCGGCCCGCTCACGCTCCGGATCGTCGCGAGCGACGGGAAGGGGGCGCGCCTCGCGTCCGAGGATTACGCGTTCTACGCGCCCCGCCTCGCGATGCCGGGCGCCGCGCGCGCCGTGGGCGAGCAGGGAGCCGGCCTTGCCGTCGCGTTGCGCAACACGGGCGATGCTCCCGCCGTGCCCGCCGGCGCGACGCTCCGCGTGGATGGTGACGCCTACGTCGCGCGCGTGCGCAACGGCACCGTCTACCCCGATCCGCAGCAGACCACGACGATCCTCCTCGACGTGCCCGGCCTGGGCCTCGCGCCCGGCCCGCACGTCGTGGAGGCGGAGGTCGATTTCGCCAACGCGCCTCCGCTCGTGGTCAACGCCACCGGGGCCGCGGGGATCCTCGTCGACGCGGCGCCCCTGGGCTGGGACGAGGCGGGGCTCACGGGACTGCGGCTCACCCTCGCGGGCCGCGGCAGCCTGCCCGTCGCGGTGGAGAACGTCACGCTCGCGTTCCAGAACGAGTCCACGACGCAGCCGCTCCACGCGCTCGTGAGCGCCGCCGCGCCGGCAAGGCTCGACGTCGCGCGTCCCGCCGGCACCGCGCTGCGCCCCGCCAACGGCCACGACGCGCTCGACCTGCGCCTCGCGGACGCGCAGAACGCCACGCTCGCCGAGCGCAATCTCACGTTCTGGTCCGGCGCGCCCGCGCTCAATCTGACCGGCGCGACGTTCCGCTGCGAGCCGTCGCCCGGCCCCTGCACGCTCGCCTCCGCCACGCTCCGCTTCGACCAGACGAACGACTCGACGCGCTACGTGGGCGCCTACCGCCTCTCGCTCGGAGGCGTGAACGCGACGCTCGCGCCGCCGCTCAGCCTGCACCAGGGCCCGGTCGTGGACGACCTCGCGCTCGCCGTGGGCCCGCTGCGCCGCGGCCTCGCCAACCTCAGCGTCTCCGCGCTGGGCCTCGACGGATCGACGATCGCCTCGACGCGCGCCCGCGTCGACGTCAGCGGGTGAACGCGCATGCGATCCGCCGCGCGCAACGCGCTGGCCGCCCTGCTTCTCGTCGCGGCGGTGGGCGCGCTCGTGGTGCTCGTGGTGGGCCTCCAGGCGCCCGACACCGGCGGAGGCGGCCAGGAGGGCTCGCAGGTCACGCTGCCCACGCCGAGCTTCCCGACGCCCACGCCCTGCAACGCGACGACGCCTTCGCCTTCGCCCTCGCCCGCGTCGGCCGCCCTCGCCCTTCCGATCGGCGTCGTCCCGCGTCGGAAGGCGCGCTGGCTGCTCGCGCCGCTCGGCCTCGCCGCGCTGGGCGGCTGCGCCTCGTCGGGCTGCAACCCGCCCACCGGCACGCCGCCCTCGGTCACGTTCCCCAACTCCGGCTCGCCCGGCACCGGCGGCGGGACTGGCGGCGGCAACGGCCCGGGGAACGGCGCGGGCACGGGCAGCGGCTCCGCGCCCGACCCGATTACGCTCCCCACGGGCCTGCTCTGGATCCTGCTCGCGGTCGTCCTCGCGCTCGCCGTCGTGGCCGCCGTCGTCCTGCTATCACGCCGCCGCGCCAAGGCCGCGCTCGCCGTCCCGCCGCCGCCCTCCGCGCCCGCGCTCGCCGAGGCCGAGGCCGCGCTTGCCCTCGCGGAGCCGGGCCCGCCGCACGACGTCATCGCCGCGTACGTCGAGGCGCTCCGGGCGCTCGCGGGCGCGGGCGTCGTGCGCGCCGGCTGGGAGACGCCGCGCGAGCTGGCGGCGCGCGCGCCCGAGGCCGCGCAGGAGCCCCTGCGCCAGCTCACGCGCATGTACGAGGGCGTGCGCCACGGCGGCCACGCGCCGGGCGAGGAGGGCGTCGCGCGCGCCCGCGCCCACGCGCAGGAGGTGCGGCAGCGCCTATGACCCACGCGCTCTCCGTCACGCTGGGCGTCGTCGCGGGGCTCGCCGCGGGCGCGCTCGCGATCCGCTTCGTCGCCAAGGCGCCCGTCGTGCGCCCGCTCCCCCCGCCGCCGCGCGCCCAGGCGCCGCGCCCCGGCCCCGCCGCGGCGATGGTGCAATATTCCACGGGCGCCAAGGCGCTCGCGGCGCGTCTCGAGCCCAGCGCGCGCGATCTTGTCGCCGCGTGGCTGCGCGAGGGCCACCGCGCGGACGCGCTGCCCGCCTCGCTCCGGCACCTCATGGCCGGCGGATCGGCGGACGAGTGGGCGCGCGCGAAGCGCCAGGCCGCCTGGCGCGGGCCCGACTTCCTCTTTCCCGCCTGGAGCTTCCTCGCCGAGCGGCTGGAGCGCGACGACGCGCGCGCCGCGCGTTGGCTCGACGAGATGACCCGGGACCTGATCGCCACGGTGGAGCACCCATGACCACGTACGCCGAGATCGCCGCGAAGCTGCGCACCCTGCAAGCCGAGGTCGCCAAGGTGGTCGTGGGCAAGGAGGCCGTGCTGGAGCGCGCCTGCCTCGCCCTCGCCGCCGAAGGCCACGTCCTGCTGGAGGACAACCCGGGCCTCGCCAAGACGCTCATGGTCAAGTCGTTCTCCCAGGCGCTCGGCATTCCGTTCCGCCGCGTGCAGTTCACGCCCGACCTGCTGCCCGCTGATATCACCGGCTCGTTCTTCTTCAACCTGCAGGCCAACAAGTTCGAGATCCGGAAGGGGCCCATCTTCACGAGCTTCCTGCTCGCGGACGAGATCAACCGCGCGCCGCCCAAGACGCAGAGCGCGCTTCTCGAGGCGATGCAGGAGCGCCAGACGACGCTCGAAGGCGAGACGCACGCGCTGCCCAGCCCCTTCTTCGTCTTCGCCACGCAGAACCCCATCGAGATCGAGGGCACCTACCCGCTCCCCGAGGCGCAGCTCGACCGGTTCCTGATGCGCCTCTCCGTGGGCTACCCGAGCCCGGCGGCCGAGGTCGAGATGCTGCGCCGCCGGGACGCCGCGAAGCAGGACGAGACCAAGCTCGCGCCCGTGATGAGCGTGGAGGAGCTTCGCGCGATCCAGCGCGCGACGGAGCAGGTGCGCCTCGACGACGCGAACAAGGAGTACATCGTGCGGCTCGTCAATGCCACGCGGCAGGACCCGCGCCTTCAGCTTGGCGCCTCGCCGCGCGGGAGCCTCGCGCTCTTCAAGCTCGGCAAGGCGCACGCGATGATGCAGGGGCGCGGCTACGTCGTGCCCGACGATATCAAGGCGATCGCCGAGGCGGCGCTCGCGCATCGCCTCGTGGTGCGCCCCGAGATGCGCGTGCGGGGCCTACGCGCCGAGCAGGTCGTGCAGGAGGCGCTGCGCAGCGTGCCCGCCCCCGCGCCGCCGGCCCCGACCTCGTTCGGCGTGGCGGGAGGCTGAAGTTGCTCACGCGCAAGGGCGCGCTGCTGGCGGCCGCGCTCGTGGGCGTCGTCTCGCTGGCGCTCCTGGCGCGCTCGTGGGTGCTGGCGCTCGCCGCGCTCCCGCTGCTCGCCGCCTTCGGCGCCGGGCTCGCCCGCGCGCTGCTGCCCGCGCCGCGCCCCGTGGCCCGCGCCGAGCATGCGCCCGAGCGCGCGCTGGCGGGCGACGAGGCTGATATCACGGTCGTCGTGCGGGGCGCGCGGACGGGGCTCTGCGAGGTCGCCTTCCAGCCGCACCCCTTCCTCGAGCTGGAGAAAGGCGCCCCCGTCGCCCTGCGCCCGCTCTCGCCGCGCGACCCGGCGCGCTTCGACCTGCGCCTGAAGACCGCCGTGCGCGGGCGCGTGCCCCTGGGCGAGGCCGTCGCGCGCGAGCGGAGCCTCTTCGGCGTGCTCTCACGCGAGGGGCGCGCGCACGTCGAGCGGGAGGTCGTCGTGCTCCCGCGCTGGGAGCCGCTGCCCGAGATCCGCTGGCTCGCGCGGCGCCCTCGCGCGCTCCCCGTGGGCACCAGCATCGCGCGGCCCGGCGCGGGCGACGAGTTCTACGCGCTGCGCCAGTACCTCCCCGGCGACCCGATCGACAGCGTGAACTGGAAGCAGACCGCGAAGCTGGGCCGCCCGATCGTCAACGAGCACGAGCTGCAGGCGCCGGCGGACGTCCTCGTGGCGCTCGACGCGCGGGTGAGCGTGCACGCGGGGGCGGGCTATCATTCCACCTTCGAGGCCGCCGTCCGCGCGTGCGTCTCGATCAGCGAGCGCGCGCTGGCCTCCCGCGCCAAGGTCGGCCTGCTCGTGCTGGGCGCCCGCCTCGCGTGGATCCACCCCGCGCACGGCCGCCGCCAGCAGGAGAAGATCGTCGAGCACCTGCTCTCGGCCTTCCCGGGCGGCGACTACGACCTCGCCGACGCTTTGCTATCGCTTCCCCCGACCGTCGTCCCGCGCGCGGCCACCGTCGTCCTCGTCACGACGGGGTACGGGGACGCGCGGCTCCCGCGCGCGGTCGAGACGTTCGCGGCCTCCGGCGTGCGCGCGGTGCTCGTCGCCGTCTCCCCCGAGGCGTGCGAGATGGCCTCGGGCGACCTCACGCCGCAGGGCGAGGCCGCGGCGCGCGTGCTCATGGCGGAGCGGACGCGCTGGCTCGACGCGCTGCGCGGCGCGGGCGCCGACGTCGTCGCGTGGGACCCGCGCCAGCCGCTCGCGATCCCGCTCTCGCTCCTGGAGGCGCGCCGGTGAGGACGCCCCCGCTCGTCCCCGCGCTCGCCCTCGCGCTCGCGTTCGCCGCGGCGGGCGGGATCGCGCAGGCGGGGCCCGACCTCGGCGCGTGGACCCAGCCCGCCCTCGTCGCGGGGCTCGCGTTCGCGCTGGGCCTCGCCGCGTCGTTCGCCCTCGCCCTCCTCGCCTCGCGCGACCCGGAGCGCGGCTGGGCCCTCTCGCGCCCCGCAGGCCTGGGCATCCTCGTCGTCGCGGGCGTCGCCGGCTTCCTCGCGGGCGTCGGGCCAGGCGCCGCGCTCGCCTCGGGCCTGGGCGCCGGCTGGCTCGCGGGGCGCAAGGGCGTGCATGCCTCCGACGTCGCGTTCCTGGGCGCCGCGGGGCTCGTCGCGGCCGGCGTGGCGCTCCAGCCCTCCGCGTGGAATGATAGCACGACGTTCCTCGCGCCCGCGGCGACGGTGGCGCTGGCCCTCGCGGCGCGCGAGGCGTGGGACCTCGCGGACCTGCGCCGCGCCGCCCGCGAGCGCGCGATCGACGCGCCGGTGGACGACCGATCGTGGGGCGCGCTCCTCGCGGCGCTCGTGGTCCTCGCGGGCGCCACGCTGGCGGGGCTCGTCCTGGGTCTCACGCGGGACGCGTGGCAGGCGTTGGGCCTGAGCGATATCTCGATCCGCATCGGGGCCGCGACGATCCTGCTCGCTTCGGTGGTCGGGCTCGCGCGGCTGTTCCTGCCGGCGCGGACGCGCGCGAGGGGCTGAGGGCCCCCGGCTCACTCGTTCTCCGGGCCTTTGGCGGCCGTCTCGCGCAGCGGCACCACGACGTATCGGCTCCCCGCGCCGACGCCTTCCCGCCGGAGGAAACCCAGGTCCTCGAGCTCGGCGAGGCGACGGATCACCGTTCGGCGGCTGTCGTCGAGGAAGACGTCGCGCACGTCGCCCAGGCGGAACCTGTCGACGCGGTGGACGTAGGCGTGCTCCAGAAGGCGCCGCGAGGAGGCAGGGACCTTGGGGGGGATCCGCTGGAGCCTCTGCGCGAGAAGGTGCGCGCGCTGGTAGCCATGGTGGAGCTGCGCGCCGAAGTAGCCAACCCAATACTCGAGGTCGCCCGCGTCGCCGCGCGCGAGCGCGAGGTAGTACTCTTGCCGATCTTCGTTGATCGCGTCGTCGACCGGCGCGTAACGGATGCCTTCCAGCCCTCCGGCGGACAGGAGAAAGAGCGCCGCGAGCCGGCCCACGCGACCGTTGCCGTCGCCGAAGGGGTGGATGCGTTGGAAGCCGTGGAAGAAGATCGCGGCGCGCGCGACGAGCGGAAGCTTGCCTCGCGTCCGATTGTACCAGGAGAGCAGGCTCTCGAGGTCTTCCTCGGTCCGCTCCCTGGGCGAGGTTTCGAGCGTCCGCCACGGCGTGGCGACGACGTTGTCACGCTCCTTCCATCGTCCCGGCCGCGCTTCGTTCTGCAGCGGCACCTCGCGGAAATACTCCTGGTGGAGCAGCCGGACGTCCTCGGCGCTCGCGTCGAAGTCGCTCGTGGGCAGGTCCTCGACGAGGCGGAAGTAGTTGATGACCTCGCGCTCGGTGGGCAGGATCTTGGTCGCGCCGGCCGCGCCGCGCTCGTAGGCTTCGTAGAGCGCCTCGACGCGGGCGAGCTCGATGGGACCGGCGTCGATGTTGGTGGTGCCCCAGGAGTTGCGGATGAGCGCGTAGCGGTAGAGGCTCCGGCGCACGTCCGTGGTGAAGGCGTCGCTGGGAAGGAGCTTGTCGAGCCGCTCGATCCGAGACTCCGTCTCCTCGTGGAACGGAGTCGCCACGAAATCCTCGCGCGGCACCATCAAAGGTGACATTGTGCCATTATAGTATAAGAACATTCGCCATCAATGGCACAATCTTTGGTGCCAAGGTGGGGCACCTCAGCCCGCGATCGGCCCAAGCTCCTTCGCGAGCGCCGCCGCGGTGAGGCGGATCGCCTCGGCGCTGCCGTGCCTGGGCTTCCAGCCGAGCTTCTTGATCTTCTCGTTGGCGAGGCCCATGCGGCGCACGTCGCCCTTCCAGCCGCCCGAGCCCGCCGCGCCCGTCGCGACGAGCTGGACGTCCTTCAGCCCCCACGCGGAGATGGCGGCGCGCGCCAGGTCGAAGACGTCGATGGCGTCATCGCTGCCGATGTTGTAGGCGTCGTAGCGCTCCGGGAAGCGCTCGGCGGCGAAGAGCATCGCGCTCACGCAGTCGTCCACGTGGCAGTAGCTCTTGAGCTGCTTGCCGTCGCCGAGGATCTCCAGGCGCTTCGGGCTCGCCTTGAGCTTGTGGTAGAAGTCGTAGGTGACGCCGTGCGTGGAGCGCGGGCCGACGATGTTCGCGAAGCGGAACGAGAGCCCCTGCATGTCGAACGTGCTGCAGTACGCGCTGATGAGCGCCTCGCTGCCCAGCTTGGAGGCGCCGTAGAGGCTGATCGGGTGGAGCGGCGCGTACTCCTCCGGCGTCGGGATCGTCTTCGCCTCGCCGTAGACCGTGCTCGTGCTGGTGAACGCGATGCGCTTGACGCCCGCGACGCGCATGGCCTCCAGCACGCGCAGCGTCGCGATGACGTTCTGCTGCACGTGGACCTCGGCGCGCAGGCCGCTGGTCCGCACGTCCGGGTCGGCCGCGACGTGCCAGACGATGTGCGCGCCCTTCATCGCGATGGCGGCGTCGGCCGTGTCGAGCACGTCGGCGTGCACGAAATGATAGCGCGGGTCGCCCTTGTGCGCGGCGAGGAACGACTCCTTGCCGGCGCTCAGGTTGTCGTAGACGACGACCTCGTCGCCGCGCGCCAGGAGAGCGTCCACGAGGTGGCTTCCGATGAAGCCCGCGCCACCTGTCACGACGTGACGCATCTAGCGCCACCCGCGCCGGTTGCCGAAGTCACCACCGGGGCGGCGGTCGTCGCGCGGGGGCGGGGCGCGGTCCTCGCGGGGCTGCCACTTGCCCTTGCCGGGGGGCGGGCCGCGCTTGTCCTCGCGGGGGCGGAAGCCGCCGCCACCGCCGCCTTCGCGCTTCTGGAAGCCGCCCTGCTGGCGCGGGCGCTCGTCGCGGCGCTGCTCGTAACGCGGCCGCTCCTCGCGGCGCTCCTGCTGCGGTTGGGGCTGCGGGCGCTTCCTGCCCGTGCCGGGGCGCAGGACGAGCGCCGCGTGGTCGCGCTCGAAGGGCCCGAGGTCGATGCTGTCGACGACCTCGTAGCCGCTGCGCTCCTCGACCTCGCGGGCGACCTGCTCGTAGACCTCGCGCGGGTGCGCGGCGACGTTCACGCTGCGCGCCTTCACCGCGATCATCGCCACGTCGGGCTTGAACGCCTCGATGTTCTTGGCGAAGATGGCGGCCTGCTGGCGCTGCGCGATGTCCTGGAAGAGGAAGTCCACGTGGCCGACGTAGCGCTCGTAGAGCTCGGGGCGCCAGGCGTCCGCGAGCACGGGCACGATGTTGGCGCGCGGCTCGCTCATGCGCAGCAGGTCGCGGAAGCTACGCGGGCTGAACTCGACGGCGACCATCGTGCCTTCGCGGACGATGTCGCTGACGTGCGAGGGCGTCGTGCCGTTCGCGGCGCCGAGGTACACGATGGTGCTGTTCGCGCGCAGCTCGACGGCGCGGCCGCCCTTCACGAGGTACGCGCCCAGCTTGCTCTTCGTGGGGTTCCACGTGCGGAACTCGGCGCCCTCGACGGTGTGCAGTTCCTCGTCGTAGACGCGCTGACCGGGCACGAGGCTGCGCGAGAGGATGCGTCCGTCGTCGAACGCGATGACGTTGGGCAGGAGCTCGCGCGCCATCAGCGGCCACCCCCGCGGAACTTGGCCTTGCCTTGGAAGCCGCCGCCTCCGAAGCCTCCGCCGCCGCCACCGCGCGGGGGACCCTGCGGGCGTCCGGTGAAGCCGGCCTTCTTCTGCTTGATGCGCTTCATGCGCTGGCCCTTCTCCTTCAGCGCTTCGGCGCGCTTGGCGAACTCCTCCGCGAGGCGCGCGCCGCTCTCCTTGCTCTTGGTGAACACGTCCGCGCGGGCCGCGAGCGCGACCTTCGCCGCGAGGCTGCGCGCGAGGGCGCCGCGCTGGTGGCGGGGGGCACGGTGGACGAGCGGGTGCTGCATGAGGAAGCCGTGCTTGGGGGGGCGCTTGCCCTCCTTGATGTGGCGGAAGAGCGCCTTCTCGGCGCCCAAGGTCTGGATGGTGCCCGCGGGCATCGTGGCGAGGCGACGGATGCCGCCGGCCTGCTTCACCATGCGCGCCGCGAGGACGGGCTGGAGCAGCACCGACACGTTGGGCGCCACCTCGGGCATCGCCTGGTCGAGGTACTTCTCCAGCTCGGCGCGCGTGCTGTAGAGGGTGCTCGCGGTGCGCGCGAGCTGGCGCACGGCGGCCTGCTCCAGCTCGGGCAGGGGGCCGCCCATGCTGGAGGCGATCTTGTATTGCGGCTGCGCGGCCATGATCGCGTCGCGGTCCGCGTGGCTGGAGATCAGCGCGGCGACCTCCTCGTTGGGCTGCGAGGCGTCGACCATCTCGGGGAAGTGGAGGCCGTACCACTCGCGGAGGCGCTCCACGAGGATGTTGGCCTGCTCGTGCAGTTCGTCGATGGCGTCCACGGCCTGCACGACGTGCATGTCGCGCTTGGACGACGCCGTGCGCACGCCGCTGCGGCCCAGCTCCATCGTGGCCTGGTGGAGCAGCTTGCGGTCGTAGCCGTACTGCGCGGCCTGGTCGGCCATGCTGGGCGCCTTCGTGACGTGCTTCGCGGAGGGCAGGCGCACTTGGCGCATCTCGCGGACCTGCACGTCGCCCTCGGCGCGCACGGCGAGCTGGCGCTCCTCCTCCAGGATCATCCCGTCCTGGAGGCGCTGGAGGATGGTGGCGAGCGCGGCGGCGTCCTTGGGGAAGAGCCGCTCCTCCTTGACGGAGCCGTCCTCGGCGAGGAGGAACGCGCCGAACCACTCGGTGATCAGGAACATGACACGCGGGCAGACCCCATCTCCTGTATAAAGGGGAGGGCGGGGAGCACGGGGAGGCCGAGGGAGGCTTGGGGAGGCCGAGGGAGGCGAGGGGAGGCTGAGGGCGGAGAGGGGCACGTTCCCTCGCCTCCCTCAGCCTCCCTCAGCCTCCCTGCGCGGCAAGCCTTCAAGTGCCCCAGGTCGCGTGCGCCGCGCGTGCTCTACGACCTCGCCCGGCCCGTGCTCTTCCGCATGGACGCCGAGCGGATCCACGAGTTCATGGTCAGGCGCCTGGAGCGCTGGGGCCGGAGCGAGCGGATCACGCGGTCGCTGCGCGCGCGCTACTTCATGGAGGACACGCGCCTCTCGCAGGACCTCTGGGGGCTGCGCTTCCCCAACCCGGTCGGGCTCGCGGCGGGCTTCGACAAGAACGCGCGCCTCGTGAACGCCATGCCGCACCTGGGCTTCGGCTTCGTGGAGGTCGGCACGGTCACGAGCGAGGCGCAGGCCGGGAACCCCAAGCCGCGCCTCTTCCGCCTGCCCCAGGACCGCGCGCTGATCAACCGGCTCGGGTTCAACAACGAGGGCGCCGACGCCGTGGCCGCGCGCCTGGCGAAGAGCGGCCCGCACGTCGTGCCCGTGGGCGTCAACATCGGCAAGGCGCGCCGCGTGCCCAACAGCGAGGCGACGCAGGACTACCTCCGCACGTTCGAGAGGCTCTCGCCCTACGGCGACTACTTCGTCGTCAACGTGAGCAGCCCGAACACGCCGGGCCTGCGCGACCTGCAGGCGCGCGACAGCATGGAGGACCTCGTCCGCGCGCTCAAGTCGAAGAACGCCGAGCTTGCGCGCGCGCAGGGCGCGAGGCCGCGGCCGCTGCTCGTGAAGATCGCGCCCGACCTCCAGCCCAAGGACCTCGAGGCGTTCGTCGAGGTGGCGAAGGCCGAGAAGCTCGACGGCATCATCGCGACGAACACGACCGTCACGCGCGCCGGCCTCAAGACGCAGATCCAGCAGGAGGGCGGGCTCTCGGGCGCGCCCCTGCGCGAGCGCGCGACGGCGATGATCCGCGAGGTCCACCGGCTCGCCGACGGGCGCATCCCGATCGTGGGCGTGGGCGGCGTCTTCACCGCCGAGGACGCCTGGGAGAAGATCCAGGCCGGCGCGAGCCTCGTGCAGCTCTACACGGGCTTCATCTACGGCGGCCCGGAGACGGCGCGCCAGATCAACGAGGGGCTCGTCGAATTGCTATCGGCGGCCGGCTACGAGCACGTGGCCGACGCGGTCGGGACGGGCTGAGCCGCAGTTCAACCGTCCTGATAGGCCGGACCGAGGTCCGGCCGTGTGGGCGGCGGCTGATCACTCGATCGGGATGCCGCGGCCGCCGCTCTCCTCGACGTCCGTCTTCGGCAGCGTCACGTGGAGCACGCCGTTGGCGAAGCGCGCGTTCGCCTGCTCGGCGCGCACCTCGTCGGGCAGCCGGATGACGCGGTCGAACGTCATCTGCGAGCGCTCGCGGCGCAGGTAGGTCGTCGCCTCCGGCCGCGCCGCGCTGCCGCCCGAGCGGCCCGCGCCGCGCTTGAGGGTGCGCTCCGCCTGCTCGCCCAAGGTGGGCTGCGTCGTCTCGCGCGTCTCGTCGCGCTCCGCGCGGAGCCGGATGACGTTCTCGCGGATCGTGAGGCGGATGTCCTCCTTGCGCACGCCGGGCAGCTCGGCGGTCAGCACGTAGCGGTCGCCCTCGTCGGCGAGATCGACCCTCGGCACGCGCGGGCCGTTCGCCTGGAGGTCCCCGAGACCGCTGCCCGCCCCGAGGCGCGGGACGCCGCCGAGGCCGCCGCCCCAGCCGGGGAGGGTCGCGCGGCGCATGTCGTCGAAGATCGCGTCGAAGTCCGAGTAGGGGTCCTGGTAGGGCATGGGTGCACCCGCGCCCCCAGCGTCGCGCGCGGTGCAAATGAGCATCGGCTCCCGACGCTTCGAAGGCCCCTCGCCTCCCCGCTGGGCGCAACCATTTGCTTATACCTCCGAACCGGGATGGCGCGGATTGAGATCATGGCCGTCGGCTTCGTCCTCATCAGCGCCGCCCCCTCGAAGGAGCACGAGGTCTACAACGCCCTGCTGAAGGTCCCCGAGATCGTCGAGCTGCACCCGCTCTTCGGCGAGTACGACCTCATCGCCAAGATCGAGGGCAGCGACTTCGACACGCTGGGGCACATCATCGTCAACAAGATCCGCACGATCGAGGGCGTCATGGATACCAAGACGCTCACCGGGACGCGGTTCTGATATGGCCTGGCCCGACGCCATCGCCGTCTTCAGCGGCGTCCTCGTCCTCGCCTTCGGCCTCACCATCCTCTTCTCCGGTCTCTTCACCGCCTACTTCGGCGCGGGCAAGAGCCGAAAGATCGGCCTCGGCCTCGTCATCGTGGGCCTGCTGACGCTCTTCGCCTGGACGACCATCACGTTCAACATCCGCGTCATCACCACGGTGGACGCCTGGAACGCCGACCAGATGGGCGTGGGCGTCGCCGGCGTCGTCGCCGGGGCGCTGGGCGGCCTCGTCGCGCTCGGGCTCTTCCTCGTCGCGATCATGCGGGCGTGACCCCAGCCTCAGCCTCAGCCTCAGCCTCTAGCCTCAGCCTCAGCCTCGGCCCGAGCCTATGGCCCCGACTCCTCCAGCCACAGAGGACACAGAGGTCACAGAGGCGGCTTTTCTCGTCCCTCTGTGGCTGGAAGGATGGAGGCTGACGCTACAGGCTTGGGCTGAGGCTGAGGCTATGGGCTTGGGCTGAGGCTAAGGCTGAGGCTGAGGCTACAGGCTTGGGCTGAGGCTGAGGCGGGGGGCCGGAACGGACCTCCGGCTGCTCCAGCATTGGCTTATTCCCCCTCGCGAACCGCCGCAGCATGGAATCCCGCGCCCACCTGAACCATGCGGTCTGCCGCCACTGCTTCGGAACCGGGGAGCTGCGGCGGGAGGGCGTGGCGGCCGTCGAGTGCCCCGAGTGCCTGGGCGCCGGCGCGATGCGATAGCGGCGCCGCGCGGTTCGCTCGATGCTGCATCCCTCCGGGTGCATCACCCGGTTTGTTTCAAAGGGCTCAAAAGCTCCACCCACGTGGCTCCCCGCATGGCCTCGCGCGCGCGCCCTTCGCAGCACCCGGGACTCTGCGCCCGCTGCCAGGGCGCCGGCGTCTCGGCGCGGGCGCTGACGGGCTGGGTCTACTGCCCCGACTGCCACGGGCACGGCGTCGTGGCGTAGGTCCCGAGCCCGATTCCGATTCCTTGTCCGAGCCCTGCACGTGGGACCCACAGGGCCCGGGTTCAGCTCAGCGTCGGGTTGTCCCACGTCACGACGAGGAACGCCGGCTCGTTGTACGGGACGTTCGCCGTGACCTCGACGTTGTAGACGCCGCTGCCGGTGACGTAGACCGTGATCGGGCTCGTGACGTTGGAGAGGTCCTCGGCGGTCAGCGGGAACGCCTTGCTGTAGGGCGCCTGGGGCGTGACCTGGCCCGTGTCGGTGTACCCCTTGCCCACGGGGATCGTGACGGTGATGGTGCCCACGCCGACGTTGGCGGGCGCGCCGGCCGGGGCGGCGGAGGTGCTGTTCACCGTGATCGTGAAGGGCAGCGCGCCGGCTTCGACCGGGATGGCGACGCTCTGGTTCCCGTTGGGCCCGCTCATGGTGAGGTTGCTGTCCACGTGCACCGGCGCCTTCGTGAAGTTCATGCCGTCCGGGTGGACCAGCTTGAGCATGGCCTGCGCCTGGCCCGGGTAGGTCTTGGCGTCGGCGGGCGCGCTCGGGTCGAAGGGCGAGGTGCCGTCCTTCTTGGTGATCTTGCCGTCGGGCCCGCGCACGGCGTCGTCGTAGACCATCAGGTGCGCGGCCCAGAGGTTGCCCGCCTGGCCCACGAAGGGCTTGCCGTCGCGGAGGATCTGCGCGAAGCCGTATGCGACGACCTTGCCGTGGACCTTCGGGATGCTCGTGTCGGCCGTGCCGGAGTCGCCGTGCTCGGTCAGGCCGAACGCGACGCCGCCGTCCTGGAACGGCTTCCCGTCCTGCTGCTTGAACTGGTCGAAGATGACCTGGTACTTCGAGCCCAGGTAGGTGAAGTTCGCGAACACGCCGCCCGCGTTGTCGGCGTTCCGGACGTAGCCCTCGAGCGTCGCGTCGCCGCCCGCGAGGCCCGCCCCGTCGTAGGCCCAGCCGGGGCTCACCTTGCCGCCGGTGGCCTTGATCGTGTAGGCCGCGGGCGTGTTGTCTTTGCTGAAGCAGCCCGCGAGGACCAGCAGCACGAGGGCGAGCGCGAGGACGAGGCGCATGGACGCGCATCCTGAGAGCCCTTCTAAGCTGTTGTGGCGCGGCCGCGAAATCACGCGACGTCCAGCGTCCCGACCATCCCGGTCCACTTCCCATTGCCGCCCTTCGCGCTGTGCAGCTCGCAATAGTATTGCAGCGAGCCGGCCGCGTCGAGCTTGAGCCAGACGTCATGCGTGGAGCCCGGCGCGAGGTCGACGCGCGCGCCGCTCTCGGGCTGGTCGAAGACGTGGTCCGCGCTCCCCGCGTTGCGCACGTGGAGCAGCACGAGCTTGCCCACGGGGACGTGGAGGCTCGCCGGCTCCCACGCGTCGTCCCGGGCCGTGAGGTTCAGCTCCGCGTCGGCGTGCGCGGCGACGACGCTGCCCTGCGCCGGGGGCACGTAGGCCTTCACCTCGTAGGCCGTGGCGACGCCGGCCAGGAAGACCGCGACGCACACGGCGACGGCGGCGATGCCCAGCGGCGTCGGGCTCGCGGGGGCGCGCCGCGCGTGCGCGATGGCGGCCACGAGCGCGCCCACGCCGGCGACGACGGAGAGCCACCAGAACGTGTACTCGTTGAAGCGGTCGGGCCGCAGCGCGCCCGGGTCGCCGTTGGCGGGGTCGCTTCCCGTGAGCGCGGCGATGGAGCCGGAGATCGCGTACACGAACGCGAGGATGCCGCCCGCCAGGAGCATCCACCGGTTGGGCCACCGGATCGCCACGAGGCCGAGGAGCGCCATCGGGATCAGGAAGAAGGGCACGGGGCCGAAGCCCAGCCACGCGAAGCCGCGCACCTCCAGCGTGAGGACGACGACGGGAAGGATCAGCGCGACGACCAGGAACGTGCGGGAGAGCGACCAGCCCATGCGCGGCGCAACGGCGCGCCGACGGATGACCCTCACGTCGGGAGGGACGCGAGCCGCGCTTCCCAGCCCTTGGGGCCGGCGACGACCTGGATCAGCATCGGCGCCGCGCCGTTGCGCACCGGCAGCGCGCTGCCCTGTGGCTGGACGAACAGCAGCGTCTGGAGGCCCGAGGCGGTCACGCGCGCGTAGCGGTCGCGGTTGCCTTCGCCGTCTCGACGGCGCTCACGAGGTTGCCGGCCCCAGGCGTGGAGGCGCAGACGGACCCGATCAGGCAGCTGCCGCCCACGAGGGGGGCCGCGCCCGCGATGAGCCCGACGTCGCCGTTGGGCGCGACCGCGATGGCGCACGCGAAGACCAGCTCGCCGGGTCCGCTGGGGATCACGAGCGTCGGGCCAGCCAGCGTCCAGACGAACACCCCGGCGGGGTTCGTGTAGCAAGCGTGGGGCGTGCCGTCGGGGCCCGTGGCGACACCATCGAGGATTCCCGGGCCCCCGTCGAGAAGCGTCCGGGTGAGGACTCCGTCCCGCACGGCCACGAGCGCCTGCCCGTGGAGGCTCGACTCGGTCACGTAGACGGTCCCGTCGGGAGACACGGCAACGCCCGCGTAGTTCGTGTTTCCCACGGGGGAATCCGGAGGCAGCGCCGTGAGGCTCCACGCGCCCGCCGACGCGCGCACCGCCAAGAATGACCCGAAGCTGCTGTGATGAGCGCCGCGTCGATCCCGTCCACCGAGTCCGAGGCGATGGAATAGATGCGATCGCCCGGCGGCAGCAAGGGAGCGCTCGTGACGCTTCCGTCGGGCGCCACGTCGTAGGCGCGCGCCGAGCCGTCGCTCGCGCTGACGAACGCAAGGTACGACGTCGCATCGCGGGCCACGAGGCCGACCGCATCCACGTCGCCCTGCGCGACGAGGGTGCCATCGGGCGCGGCGTGGGCGGGCGTAAGGCTTGGCGTCCGAAGGATGAAATCGGAGTGGCCCGATCCGCCCGCATGCAGAAGGCCGCCATCGTGGGCGCGGGCATGACCGCGTTCGGCGTGCGCCCCGAGAGCCCCAAGAAGCTGTTCGCGGAGGCGACTGCGGTCGCCTTCGCGAGCGTCGAGAAGGGCATGGACGCCAAGGACGCGCAGGAGGCGTGGATCGGCTCGACCGCGTTCGGCGGCTGGCAACTGGGCAACACCGCGGCCTACCTCGCGGAGCAGGCCGGGTTGCCCGGCATCCCGGCGCGGCGCGTCGAGAACGCCTGCGCCAGCAGCGGGTTCGCCCTGCGCGACGCCGTGCTCGCGGTGCGCAGCGGCGCGGTGGACGTCGCGCTCGTGGGCGGCTTCGAGAAGATGAACGACGTGGGCGGCATCCACAAGCGCTACTGGCTCGGCGTCAGCGGCGACACGCCCTGGGAGCGCATGGCAGGCGCGACCTTTCCTGGTGTGTACGCGATGATGGCCGCGCGCCACATGCACGAGTTCGGGACCACGCGCGAGGACCTGGCGAGCGTCGCGGTGAAGAACCACGCGCACGGCGCGAAGAATTCGAAGGCGCAGTTCCAGAAGGCGATCACGCTGGAGAAGGCGCTCGCCTCCGCGATGGTGGCCTCGCCGCTCACGATGTTCGACTGCTGCTCGACGACCGACGGCGCGGCCGTGGTCCTCCTGGCGAGCGAGCGGGTGGCGCGCCGCTACACCGACACGCCCGTGTGGATCGAGGGCTCGGGCGCGGCGACCGACTTCCTGGCGGTGCACGACCGGCCCAGCATGACGACCCTGGAGGCCACGCGCAAGGCCGCGGGCCAGGCCTACCGCGAGGCGCAGGTCGCGCCGAAGGACCTCGACTTCGCCGAGGTGCACGACTGCTTCACCATCGCGGAGATCCTGGCGACCGAGGACCTCGGCCTCGTCAAGAAGGGCGAGGGCGGGCGCTTCGCGCGCGAGCAGCGCGGCGCGCTCGGGAATGATATCGTGATCAACCCGAGCGGCGGCCTCAAGGCGAAGGGGCACCCGCTGGGCGCCACCGGCGCCGGGCAGGCCGTCGAGGCGTTCGAGCAGCTCCAGGGCCACGCCGGCGCGCGCCAGGCGCAGGGCGCCGAGGTCGGCCTCACGCACAACGTGGGCGGCAGCGGCGCGACGTGCGCGGTCCACGTCTACCGGAGGGGCTGATATCATGAGGCAGATCGTCGACGCGGCGCGCGCGCAGGGCTCGCTCGCGGTGGATCCCAAGAGCGAGGGCGCGGAAGGCTGGGGCGAGCGCGCGCTCGCATGGGACGAGGACCTGACCACGCTCGCCATCGCGGCCGCTTCGGCCGTTCGACATCACGACGCGAAGCTCGTCCTGGCCTCGCCCAAGCTCGACGCCGAGACGATCCGCGTCGCGCTTGATATCAAGGCGCCCGTGCGCAGCGTGGCGGACCCGATGTCGGCCGCCGCGGACCACGACGTCCCGACGCTGCTCCTGGGCGGCCAGGAAGCCTGGGCCGTGGCGTGCCTCGTCGAGGGCCCGAAGGGCGCGGTGGAGCAGGGCGGATCGCCGAAGGACGTCGGCCCCGCGCCACGCGTCGTCTCGGCCGCCCGCGCCCTGGCCGAGTCGCGCCGCGTGCCGCCCGCCGAGCCGATCCCCGACGTGCCGATGGGCGCCTACGTCCCGGCCGGCACGTGGACCGAGGACCTGCCCGCGCGCCTCCGGCTCATCGCGCAGCGCTGCGTGGCGTGCGGCAAGACGCTCTACCCGCCGCGCGGCGCGTGCCCCGCGTGCCGTGGGCGAGCGTTCACCGAGATGGCGCTTCCGCGCGAGGCGGAGCTGTACGCCGCGACGCGCATCGGCCGTGGCGGCGCGCCCAGCGAGTTCGCGCTGGAGCAGGCGCAGACGGGCGCGTACTGGGTCGCGGTCGTGGATTGGCCCGGCGTCGGCGTGCGCCTCACCGCGCGCCTCGCGGACGTGGACGAGCGCGCGCCCGCAATCGGGGCGAAGCTCGTGCCGGTCGTGCGGCGGCTCTTCGATCAGGAAGGCAAGACGCGCTACGGGCTGAAGTTCCGGGCTGCGTGACCCGAGAGAAAAACCCGAGAACCCGCGGACCCGGAAACCCGCCTCTCAACCCTGGTTCGTCAGGTCCGCGGGTTCTCTCCGGGGTCACGCCTTCCGCGCGTCCATCGCCATCTTGCCCACGCCCAGGGCGAACGCCACGAGCGCCGCGACGAGCACGACGTGGATGAGCAGGTGGTCGTACGCGTCGTCGGAGACGTCCATGCCGATCCACGCGAGCGGGTAGTCGTTGAGGACGTGCAGGCCCTGGCCGACCACGAGGATCCAGGTGCCGGTGCCCAGCGCGGGGGCGAGCGCGGAGCCGCGCACGCGCATCAGCAGCCAGATCGAGGCCGCGAAGCCCAGGAGGTTGGCGAAGCTGATGTACGGAGCCAGCGACTCCGCGACCGACGAGACAGCCATCGCGCGGGCAGGGCGGCCCGGCCGCTTGAAGGCCTAGCTTCCGAAGCGCTTGATGAGCTCCTCGTAGAGCGCGTCGAGGTTCTGGCCCGTCTTGGCCGAAACGCCGACCACGGGGTGACGCTGGAACATCTTCTGGATGCGTCCCGCGTCGGCGTTGGGCAGGTCGATCTTGTTCGCGATGACGAGCATCGGGAGCTTGCGCGACTGCACGTGCGTCAGGAGCACCTGGTTGACCTGGCTGTAGGGGTCGGCCGCGGCGTCGAGGACGAGCAGCATCGCGTCGAGGCTCTGGAGCATCTCGATGGCCTCGAGGATGCCCTGCGTCGCCTCCTGCGCGCGCTTGGCGGCGGCGTCCGGGTCCATGTTGTACATCAGCTCGAAGTCGAGCGGATTGACGCGGTTGGCGAGGCCCGGCGTGTCCATGACGTCCACGATGAGCCTGCCTTGCGGGCTCTCCATGACGATCTCCTGCTTGGTGAGGACGCGGCGCGTCTCGTGGGGGATCTCGCTGACCTCGCCCATGACCTGGCCCGTGTAGTCGCGCGCCATGGCGTTGGCGAGCGTCGTCTTGCCCGCGTTGGGCGAGCCGTAGATGCCCAGCTTGAAGCCGCTCTTCTTCTTGCCGAAGAGGCGCTTGAGGCTGAAGCGCTTGAGGAAGCTCCCGAGGCCCACGGTCAGAACCTCGTGGCGGCCACGTAGAGCAGGACGAGAAGGACGAGCACGCCGCCGGCCGCGAGCCAGCCCGCGGCGCCTTCGCCGAACGTGAACGTGAAGAAGCCGACGGGCTTGACGGGCACGAGCTCCAGCATGTCGTGGTACTCGTGGCCGCAGTGGCGGCAGCGGATGTGGTGCCCCTCGGCCCACACGTCCATCGTCTCGCACGCCGTGCAGAGGACCTTGAGGTGGCGCGCCGACGAGGGCGAGGAAGAGGGCGAGGGGGTGCGGGTGATGGGGACGGATTGGGGCTGAGGCTGGGGCTGAGGCTGGGGCTGGGGCTGAGGCTGAGGCTGGGGAATGGCGCGCGGCTGCACCATCGCGGCGGGGCCGGCGGAGGCGGCCTTGCCTTCGAGCTGGAGCCAGACGCGGGCGAACTCGCGGCGCAGGCGGTCGCGGCGCGTGGCGTCGTTGCCCATCCAGGCGTGGATGCGCTCCTGCGCGGCGAAGCCCTCGAAGGCCTCGTTCTCGCTCACGCCCGGATGCTCGCGGATGTAGTCCTCGATGACCTCGCTCACGGCTCAGCCCCCGACGCGGCGACCGCTCGCGCCAAGGACGCGGAAGCCGATCCAGCAGAGCGCGGCGGTCCCGAGGGCGCCCTCGGCGATCGCGATGACGAAGAGCCGGTCGCGCTCGAGCACCGGCTGGCCCGCCGTCGCGGTCGCGGCGGAGTAGCCCAGCTTGTACATCAGCACCATCAGCGAGAAGCCCACGACGGCGAGCACGAGCATGGCCGTCACGTCGACGAGACGCGCGCGGGCCTCCACGCGTTGCTTGTCCAGGACCTTGACCGCCGTCGCCATTCGCCCCTCGACGCACGCTGGCGCGCCAAGAACCTTTTGAAAGTGGAAGGCCGGACGCTCCGGCGTTTCCCGACCGCCGATCCCGCATGGATTGATAAGGCACGGCCGACGGACAAGCAAGCGGATGGCGGGTCAGAGCGACGAGGATCTCGACGGGCTGCTCACGCGCCTGGATCGAGAGCTGGCGACCCGGCCCTCCGCCGCGGCGCGCGGCGTCCCCGTCCACGTCGCGGCGGCCCGCGGCCCTCCCCGCGTCCTGGAGGAGGCCGAGCTGGGCGCGGCGCGCGTCCGCGTCGTGGAGGACCCGGAGACGCGCGCGCTGACCTACGAGGTCGCCGAGCCCGCGCTGACGTCCGAGGAGCGCGGCGTGCTATCGTTCCTGGAGGAGACGCTCGCCGCCACGATCGAAGGGTATCCGGGCGCGGAGGACGATGCATCCAAGCGCGCGTTCCTCGAGGCGCGCGTCGAGGGCATCCTGCGCGAGTACCGCGTCAGGCTGGAGCCCGCGACGCGCGTCCGGCTCCTCTACTTCGTCGAGCGCGACTTCCTCGGCTTCGGGCCCGTGGACGTGCTCATGCGCGACCCCTCGCTGGAGGACGTCTCGTGCGACGGGCCGGGCATCCCGATCTACGTCTTCCACCGGCGCCACGGCAGCCTGCGCACGACGATCCAGTTCGCCGACGACAAGACGCTCGACGGCTTCATCGTCCGCATGGCGCAGAGCGCGGGCAAGCACATCTCGGTGGCGAGCCCGATGCTCGACGCGACGCTGCCCGACCGCTCGCGCTTGCAAGCCACGCTCGCCCGCGAGATCACGCCGCGCGGCAGCAGCTTCACCATCCGCAGGTTCCGCGACAAGCCCGTCAGCCCAACGGAATTGCTATCGTGGGGCACCGTGAGCCCCGTCATCGCGGCGTTCTACTGGCTGCTCATGGAGGAGGGGCGCTCGCACATCCTCGCGGGCGGCACCGCCTCGGGCAAGACGACCTCGCTCAACGCGTGGAGCCTCTTCATCCCGCAGGAGAAGAAGATCGTCTCGATCGAGGACACGCGCGAGATCAACATCCCGCACGAGAACTGGATCGCGGGCGTCGCGCGGCAGGGCTTCGGCGAGACTGGCGCGAGCGGCAAGGCCGCCGGAACGATCGACACGTTCAAACTTCTTGAGGCCGCGCTGCGCCAGCGCCCCGAGTACATCCTGGTGGGCGAGGTGCGCGGCGCCGAAGCCTCGACGCTCTTCCAGGCGATGGCGACGGGGCATGCGACGTACGCCACGATGCACGCGGACAGCGCGTACAGCGCGGTGCGCAGGCTGGAGAACGCGCCCATCGGCGTGCCGCGCATCATGATCGCCTCGCTGGACTGCCTGTCGGTCCAGTTCCAGACGCGCGTCGGGGGCCGCGCCGTGCGCCGCGTCAAGGAGGTGGTCGAGATGCTCGGCATCGACAACGAGTCGGGCGAGCTGCTCACCAACACGCTCTTCCGCTGGGACCCGCGCGCCGACAAGTGGGTCCACGGCCTCAAGTCGTACATCGTCGAGCGCATCGCCGAGGCGCACGGCCAGAGCGTCGGCGAGGTCAACCAGGAGTGGCACCGCCGCGCGCTCTTCCTGGATGCCCTGCAAAAGCAGGGCATCCTTGACTACCGCGAGGTCGCGCGCGCCGTGCAGACCTACCGCTCCTTCCCCGAGGAGACGTACGCGCGGGTGGTGGGCGGCGCGTGAACGGCTTCGCGCTGGCCGCCTACCGCGCGCTCGGGCCGCAGGCGCGCAAGCGCGCCGACCCCAAGCTCCAGAAGCTCCTCCAGCAGGCGCACCTGGGCATGCGCGCCGACGCGTTCCTCGCCACGCTCTGGCTGGCGAGCGCTTGCGCAGGCGCGGGCGTCGCGCTCCTGACGCTGCTGCTCGCGATCGCGCTCCACGCGCCGCTCGCGCTCGTCGTGCTATCACCGCTCGTCCTGGGCCCGCTCGCGGCCGGCTGGGGCGTCGCGCTCGGGCCCGCGTGGCTCCAGAACCGCGCGAAGGAGGTCGCCCAGGAGATCGACGAGGCGCTGCCCAGCGGCCTCAACCACATGCTCGCGCTCGCCAACGCCGGCATGCCGCCCGCGCAGATCTGGGGCAGCCTCGCCCGCGCGGAGGCGTTCGGCGCGCTCGCCCGCGAGGCCGCGCGCATCCACCGCGACCTCGCGCTCTTCAGCCATGATATCCTGACTGCCCTCCGCGCGGCGCAGGAGCGGACGCCCAGCAAGCGCTTCCACGAGTTCCTCCAGGGCGCGATCAGCAGCTTCCAGAGCGGCGTCGACCTGGAGGACTACCTCAAGACGCGCGGGCTCCAGTACCAGCACGCCGCGCAGCAGGAGCAGGCCGCCACCATCGACGCGATGGGCGTCATGGCCGAGGCTTTCCTCGTGGTCGTGGTCGCCGCGCCGCTCTTCCTGATGATCCTGCTCTCCGTGATGGCCGTGAGCCAGGGCAAGGGCATCGTCGCGTACGGGCTCGCGCTCTCGCTGATCTTCCTGCCGCTCGCCCAGCTCGTCGTGGGCGCGCTGATCCAGGGCATGAACCCCAAGTCGTGGTGACGTCATGGCGACCGTGACCTTCGCGCCCCGCAAGCGCTTCGTCCTGGACGGACGCCCGATCGCGATCTCGCTGGGGCTCGCCGCGGGCGCCGCGGTGATGCTATCAGGCGCGCTCACGCTCGCGGGCCGGATCGGCGCGCGCCCCACGCGCGGCCTCGACCTGATCGCGCTGGGCTTCCTTCTCGCCGCGAGCCCGCTGGCCTTCGTCGTCTGGGCGAAGCGCCGGCGCGCGAGGGGCATGGACGAGCGCCTGCCCGACTTCCTCACCGACGTCGCGAGCCTGCACAAGGCGGGCCTGCCGCTCCAGGAGAGCGTCACCGCCGCCGCGGAGGGCAGCTACGGCCCGCTCGACCCGGCCGTCAGGGCGGCCGCCGACCAGGTGCGCTGGAACCTGCCCGTCCTCGCCGTGCTGGAGAACCTGCGCCGGCGCATCGGCACGCCGCTCGCCACGCGCACCTTCACCGTCGTCATCGAGGCGGGACGAACCGGCGGCAACGTGCCCGAGGTGCTCGAGATCGCGGCGCAGAACGCGCGCGCCACGGTGCAGATGAAGCAGCAGCGCGCCCGCGCGATGAGCCTCTACACGATCATCACGTACGTCGCGAGCCTCGTCTTCGTGGGCGTGGCGCTCGCCATGCAGACGGTCTTCGTGCCGCGCATGATCGCCGCGTTCGGCGCCACCGGCTCGGCCGGCCACGGCATCGGCCTCGCCAGCGCCCTCCCCGACGCCGACAGCTTCCGCACCATGTTCTACGTCGGCGCGCTCGTGCAGGCCGCCGGCAACGGCATCATCGGGGGCGTCATGAGCGAAGGCTCGCCCGGCGCGGGGCTGCGGCACTCGTGCGTCATGGTCGCCATCTGCGCCGCGGGGTTTGCGATCGTGGGATGACTCCGAAGGGAAGACGGGAAGAAGCGAAGACGGGAACTGGGGAAGAAGGGCGCGTGCAGCGATTCCCGGAGGAGCTTCATGAGACTCCCGGCAATCCTCTCGCGTGTCGCAAGCGCCGCACGAGTCGCTATTCGCCTACAAGCGCGCCCGCGAGGCCGTCCGCTCGTTGCTCCAGGTCTCTGACGCCCTGCCGCCAAGGCGCGGGGACCTCCGCGACCAGATCGACCGGGCCAGCTTCTCGATCCTTCTGAACTTGGCAGAGGGTGCGGCGGAGATCCGGAAGGCGGAGAAGGCGCGATTCTACCGCATGTCGCGGCGGTCGGCCGCGGAGTGCCTGGCCGCCCTGGACATCGTCGAGATGCTCGGCATGCAACTCCCGGCGATCGTCACCGCGCGCACAACACTCAACGAGGTGATCGTGCTGACGACGCTTCTCATTGGGGCCGTCGACGCGCGAAAGTAGCTCCTTCTTCCCCAGTTCCCGTCTTCGCTTCTTCCCGTCTTCCCTCAGTTACCGGAACCGCTCGATGCCACCCTCTTCGGACTCGATCTCCGAGATGACGGCGCGGATCTTCTCGTGCCGGAGCGGCTTCTCGATGTAGGCGAAGACGCCCGCGCGGATCGCGGCGCGCACGAGGAGCGAGTCGCGCGGCTCGGAGGTGACGAGCACGATCTTCGCCTGCGGGTCGAGCGCCAGCATCTCGAGGACCATGTCGAGGCCGTCCTCGGGGCGCTTGCCGACGAACTCCGCGAACACGACGCCGGGGTGGTGGCGCGCGAAGAGCTCCAGCGCCTCGTCGGGGTCGCCGGTCGCCTGGACCTGCGAGGCCGGCACGGCCTGGCGGTGCAGGATGTCGAGCAGCTTGCGGCGCACGGGCGCGGCGTCGTCGGCGAGCAGGATCGTGCGCAGCCGGAGGCTCACGGTCGTCTCGAGGGGCGAGTCGCCGCGTCCGATCCCCGGGATCATCGGGTGCAGCCAGTCGGATGCAGGCATTGAACCCGGCGCTGTCACCCGTGGGGGTGAGTCTCGGCGCGCCCCGGCATCCGGTCGGCGGCGCGGTCCTCCGCCATCTGGATGGCGATCTCCGCGAGGCTGAGGCGGCTGCGGGAGGTCACGGCGAAGCACTCGCCTCCCCAGCTGAAGTCGACGTCCACGGGAAGGCCGAACGCGGTGCCCTGGGCGGGCTCGACGCTCCCTTCGTCGCGCAGGTGGCGCAACGCGAGCGCGCTCGCGACGATGCGCGAGGGCTCGTGCCCCGCGGCCTGCGACTCCTCGACGCTGCGGCGGATCGCCCCGCTGAGCGTCCCCGGCTTGAAAGGCCCCACGTGGGCGCCCGTGGCCGAATGGCCGGCGGCGTGGCTCTCGGGCAGGTGATCCTCCGGACGCTTCACGCCCAGCGCGGCGCGCAGCTCGTTCGCGTGCCGCTGGTCGATCGAGGCGAGCTGGAGGAACGCGCGACGCAGCTCCTCGTTGGGCGACCGGATGCCCGCCGCGAGGAAGACCTCGGTGCTGCTCTTCTTGAGCTCGAGCAGGTCCTCCAGGAGCCGGCGGAGCACGTGCTCCGTGACGTCGCGCGCCGCGCCGGTGGATGCCGACTCGTCCCACCTGCGGATCAGGGAAGCGGCCTCCATCGCCTCGGCCCGCGTCTCCCGCGCGATCGACTCGTAGATCGCCCTCGTCTCGGGCGTCTCCTCCGCGCCCAGCGCCTGGAACCACGGCGCCACGAAGACGCTCTTGTAGAGAAGGAGCGCGCGGAGCATGTCCTGCATCGGCGGGCTGAGCGATCCGATCGCCTCGTCGCCCAGGCCCAGCCAATCCTCCGGGCGCGGCCCCGGAGGCGGATCGAACGGCTCGCGGGATCCCAAGGGCGCGGGCGGCATGGCCCCCGGGCAGGAATCCCCCTGCATGACGTTGTTGACCCAGCGGTCGGAACCGATCGCCCGAAGCGGGCATGCAAACAGCGACGACCGTCGGATCGTTCGGTCGTCATCAGCGGAATCTTTCGATCCCGCCCTCTTCGGACTCCAGCTCCGTCATGAGCTGGCGGATCTTGTCGTGCCGGAGGGGCTTCTCCAGGTGCGCGAAGACGCCGGCCCGGATGGCGGCGCGGACCTCGGGCGCGTCGCGCGGCTCGGAGGTCAGGAGGACGATCTTGCAGGCCGGCGCCATCTCCAGCATGGCGTGGATCATGTCCAGCCCCTCGTCGGGATGGACGCCGATGAACTCGGTGAAGACGAGCCGCGGCGTCTCCTTGCGGAAAAGGGCGAGCGCCTCCTCGGGCGTCTCCGCCATCGCGACGTCGGACTCCGGCACGCCCAGCTTGCCCAGGATCTCCTGGAGGCCCCGCCGCACGGGGAGCGCCTCGTCGAGCACCAGCACCAGACGCGCGGCCTGGACCGGCGGCCCAGCGGGCTGGCCGGAGCGGTCCGCGCCGAAGGCCGGGATCACGCTCCGGGCTTGCCGGCCCCCGGTATAAGAGGATTCGGCCAAGGCACTCAGCGCCGCGCGGGGCGGAAGGCCACGAGCAGCACGAGGCCCGACATCGCGCCCAGGATCGCCAGCGCCAGGAACGGCGCGGCCGGGACGCCGCCCGCGCTGCCCGCCGTCGCGGGCTGGAGCGCGTCGCGCGCGTGCGCGAACGCCAGGGGGGCGGCGAGCAGGACGCCGACGCAGAGCGCGGCGAGGGCGGGGCGGAGCACGCGGGCGAGCACGGGCCCCCCGTTCGCGGCACCGGCATATGGCGCCTGCGCTGGGGACACTGGGGACGGGGCGCCATGGTCCCCGTCCCCGGCGGCCGGACCTATGCCTTCAGCATGCGTGGCTCCGGGTGGGCGGCACGGTCCCGACGTTCTGCCCCTGGCCCAGCGTGAAGAAGCCCGTGCCCTGGCTCGTCTCCAGCGCCGTCTTCACGCCGTCCACGCTCTGGCCGTTGACGCACGAGGCGTCCGTGGGCGTCATCGTCAGCGCCGTCACGCCGTTGACGGTGACGCGGAGCGCGTGGCTGGGGAACTCGTCCGTCGTGTACTGGAGCTGGAGGTCTCCATTGCCCTGGAACGAGCCCGACAGGCTCCCATCGATGGAGGGCACGTTCACGCTCCCGGTCGGGTAGTTGTACGCCACCGGGTTCTTCGACGAGTACGAGAGCGAGAACGCGGTCGAGGACGTGCTCGCGCCCGACGAGGACGACGTGGCCGTGTCGTAGTCGAGGAGGCACTGGTAGCTGCCCGACGCGTCCCAGTAGATCCGGTAGAGGTGCGTCGTGCCGTAGTTCCCGAACACCTCGGGGGCCACGTTCGAGAGCGCGCTTCCGTCCCACTGCATGTGGAGCACGCTGTGGACGCGATAGTCCCCGTCGTACGCCGCGTGGCCGTCGCCCGTGTAGAAGCCGTCGATGCCGTCGGGGCCGAGCACGGAGCGGCCCGAGGGATAGCACGAGGTCTGGTAGGTGCTCGAACGGCCCGACCACTGGTAGGCATAGGCGTCGGCGGCCTCGACGCAGCCCGTGTCATAGCCGCACCCGCAACCGTAGACGTGGCACTCGCTGGACACCACGGGGTCTATCAGCGAAGCCTGCGGGATCCAGGAGCGCAGCTCGACGTCGTACTTCCAGTAGGCCTTCGCCACCACGACGACGTTCGAGGGGCCTTCGAGCCCGGCGCCGTTGACCGCGCTCACGGCGTAGCCACGCTGGCCGGGCTGGAGGTTCATGTCCAGGTACGAGGTCGTGCTCGCCGGCACCTGCGCGAGGAGCTGCTTGCTCGACGTGGGCGTGGGATAGACGTAGACGTTGTACGCGGTGACGCTCACGCCGCCGTCGGACGAGGGCGGGCTCCAGGTGACGCGGAGCTGCGCGTACGTGGGCGCGACGACGGCAAGGTTCTGCACCGCGCTGGGCGGGACCGCCGTGACCGTGATGGTGGCGGAGGCCTTCGCGGTCTTGCCGTCCGTCTGCGTCACGGTGAGGTTCACGGTGAACGTGCCCGCGCGCGCGTAGTAGCCGCTGATCCCGGTCGGGGGCGCGCCGCCGCCGGACTGCGTGTTGCCGTTGCCGTACTCGAGCAGGTAGCTCGCCAGCGCGCACCCCGGGCCCGCCGCGGCCGAGGCCGTCAGCGACGCCGTGTAGGGCGCGTTCCCGCCTTGCGTGGGCGGGCTGAGGCTCACGGTGGGCGCGTTGCAGGTCACGCTGACCGTGCCCGAGGCGCTCCCGGTCGTCCCGTCGCTTTCGGTGACCGTGAGCGTCGCCGTGTACGTGCCGCCGCTCGCGTACGTGTGCGTCGCCGAGGAGGGGGGCGCGCCCGAGCCGGTCTGCGGGCTCCCCTCGCCGGGCGAGAAGGAGTAGCTCGCCAGCGTGCAGCCCGAGGACGCCGAGGCGCCCAGCGTGAACGACGCGCCGTAGGGGGCCTGGCCCGTCTGCGAGCCGGGCGAGAGCGACACGGTCGGGGCGGTGCACGGGACGCTCACGAACACGTCGTCCACGAACCAGCCCTGGTACGCGTTCGAGAGGCTGTCGATCGTGTCGAAGCGGAACCGGATCTGCGCGGTCTGGCCGGCATAGCTCGCGAGGCTGTAGCTCTCGCCGTTCCACGTCAGGGACGCGTCGGTGATCTGCGCGAGCGGCAGCCACGTGACGCCGCCGTTCGTCGTGATCTCGACGAGCTTCTGGTCGAAGGCCGTGAGCGACTCGGTGTCGTACCAGCTCTTGAACTTCAGCACGGGGCTGCCCGAGGGGACGGTGAACGCCGGGCTCGTGGCGCTGCCGGAGTTCGTCGCGCCGTTGTCATAGTTGTTCGTCGCCTCCTGGCCGTACCAGAGGCTGTTGGGCGCGCTGAAGGGGCGCTTCGTCGAGACGTGCCAGAAGCCCGTCGCGCTCCAGCCCGAGGGAATGCTCGGGCCGCCGTCGAACTTCTGCGCGAGGCCGACCGGGAACGTCGTGACGGTGACGCCCGCCGACGAGGTCGCGCTCCGGCCATCGCTCTGCGTGACCGTCAGGGTGGCCGTGTAGCTCCCCGCGGCGGTGTACGTGTGGGACGACGTGCCTCCGGGCGCGCCGCTTCCGGAGGCGGGCGAGCTGCCATCGCCGAAGGAGAGCGACCAGCTCGACGCGGTGCATCCCGAGCCCGCGCCGCCCGACCGCGTGAAGGCCGCCGCGAAGGGCGCGCCGCCCGTCTGCGAGGAAGGCGTGAGCGACGCGGTCGGCGCGCCGCACGTGGGCTGCGTCACCGTGACGCTCGCCGACGAGGTGGCGGTCTTCCCGTCGCTCTGCGTGATCGTCAGCGTCGCGGTGTAGCTGCCGGCCGTGGCGTAGGTGTGCGCGACGTTGCCCGAGGGCGCTCCGTTGCCCGACGCGGGCGAGCCGCCGTCGCCGAAGGAGAGCGACCAGCCCGACACGGTGCAGCCCGAGGCCGCGCTCCCCGAAGGCGTGAACGTGGCGCCGTACTGCGCCGCGCCGCTCTGCGAGGAGGGCGTGAGGGACGCCGTCGGGTTGCCGCACGCGGGCGCCTGCGTGATGGTGAACGTGTACTGCGCGTAGTAGAGGTAGTTCGTGTCCGTGTCGAGCCAGGGGCGCACGGTCCACGTGCCGGGGTAGGCGGCGGCGCCGCTGGTCTGGATGTTCAGGCTGCCCCCGATCGTCACGAGGCTGCTGCCGCTCGCGATGGTCTGGGCCGGGTCGTTGCGGAAGGGGCTCAGGATGGGGTCCGTGGAGCGGTACCAGTGCCAGCGCAGCGTGTGGCCGTTGGCCTGCGCGTACGTCGTGTCCCAGTCCGTCTCGACGTTCACGATCTCGTTCGTGTTGAAGGAGGATACGTGGTCGCCGGGCGTGGTCTTGTAGACGCCGCTGTGGTGGCTCGCGTCGGTCAACAGGATCGGATAGACCGTGAAGGGGAGGTTGGAGCCCTGCCTCACCCACGCGCCGCTGCTGTCCTTGAAGTACGTCTCGACGTGCCAAGCGCCGGGCCGCGCCTGGAAGACGGCGCCGTTGATGTTCTGGTCGAACTCGGAGCAGTAGTCGCCCGGGCCCAAGGTGTGCGTGGTGATGTTCTCGATCCACGGCGTGCCGGTCGCGTCCTCGACCCACCAGCGACGGATGTCCATGGGGAACGAGCTCGTCACGTGATAGCTGATCCAGTGCGCGGCGGCCGTGTCCCGGATGTCGTAGATGGCGTTGGACGGCGGCGGCGGGCAGCCGTTGGCGACCGTGCCGGTGGTCTTGCTGAGCACCTGGCTCGTGAGCGAGCCCAGCGGGGTCGCGGCGCCGTAGGAGTACACGACGACGCTGTCGAACGCGGCCGTGTCGAGCAGGCCCGTGGACGAGCCGCCCGTCCAGTCCTGGAGCTGCACGACGAAGCTGGACGCGCCGCTGAAGATCGTGCTGGAGACGCTCAGGCTCGATCCATCGTAGTAGCCCGTGTAGCCGCTGCCGGTCAGGACGATGCGCACCGCGTGGAAGGCGGTGTCCAGCGTCCCCGCGAACAGGATCTGATCCGTGCCCGCGCTGTCGCGCAGCTCGACCTTGTTGTAGTACGGGTTGGCGACGACGTCCACCCAGACGTTCGTGTTGTCCGCGCGCGCGAGCCGGAGGTCGGGCTTCGCCACGACGCCCGACCCGGAGACGTGGCGCGCCATCTGGACGTTCGCGTCCACGCCGTGCGACGCGTCGAAGGGCGCGCCCACGCTGCCGCCCTGCACGTTCACCCAGTTGGACCCCTGCTCCTGGACCGTCGTCTCCAGGCGTTGGCTGCTCACGACGACGCTGTAGCCGCCGCTGAGCACCGTCCACTTCGAGGTGTCCAGCCCGCCCGAGTCGAAGTTGTCCTGGAAGAGGATCGACCCGGACGCGCCCGCGGGAAGGAGCGGCAAGCCGGACGCGAGAAGGCTCGCGGCGAGAAGGAGGAGGGTCGCGCGTGGGAACCGGAAGCTCAGGGCCATCATGATCGCTCGGATCTGAAGGGTCGAGCGGGGCTCAAGTACGTCGCCAACGCGAGGGTTGCGCTCCTCTCCGCGGGGTTGCGCGCCTCATGCCCCCGGCTGCGGGGCGCCTGGCGGAGGTTGCCGGGATGGCCGACACGCTCAAATAGAACCGCTCGTATGGGCGCGCATTCCCTGCCCGTTGGCAGGGAGGTGTTCACCATGATGGGCAACAACGCCGGCAATCAGCAGGTCATCATCCTCAAGGAGGGCACGCGCCGCGACAAGGGCCGCGGGGCGCAGAGCAACAACATCATGGCCGCCCGCGCGGTCGCCGAGGCGGTCCGCTCGACGCTGGGCCCCAAGGGCATGGACAAGATGCTCGTGGACAGCATGGGCGACGTCGTCATCACGAACGACGGCGTGACGATCCTCAAGGAGATCGACATCGAGCACCCCGCGGCGAAGATGATCGTCGAGGTCGCCAAGACGCAGGACCAGGAGGTCGGCGACGGCACGACCAGCGCGGTCATCATCGCGGGCGAGCTCCTGCGCCGCGCCGAGGAGCTCATCGACGACGTGCACCCCACGCTGATCAACCAGGGCTACCGCAAGGCGCACCAGAAGGCGCTGGAGATCCTGCCCTCGATCGCGCACCCCGTCTCCACGAGCGACACCGCGCTGCTCACCAAGATCGCGACCACCGCGATGACCGGCAAGAGCGCCGCGTTCCAGAACTCGCTGCTCTCCAAGATCGCCGTCGACGCGGTCACCGCCATCGAGGAGAAGCAGGGCAACAAGACGATCGCGGACACGGACAACATCCAGGTCGTCAAGAAGAGCGGCGGCTCGGTCGACGACACGCAGCTCATCAAGGGCATCATCGTCGACAAGGAGCGCGTGCACGCGGGCATGCCCAAGAGCGTCAAGAACGCGAAGGTCGCGCTGCTCGACGTCGCGCTCGAGATCAAGAAGACCGAGATCGACGCCAAGATCAAGATCACGAGCCCCGGCAGCTTCCAGAGCTTCCTCGACGAGGAGGAGAAGACGCTGCGCACGAAGGTCGACAAGGTCGTGAAGTCGGGCGCGACGGTCGTGTTCGTCCAGAAGGGCATCGACGACCTCGCGCAGCACTTCCTCGCGAAGGCCGGCGTCTACGCCGTCCGCCGCGTCAAGAAGAGCGACATGGAGAAGATGGAGAAGGCGTGCGGCGCGAGCATCGTCTCCAACCTCGACGACCTCCGCCCCACGGACCTGGGCAACGCCGGGCTCGTCGAGGAGCGCAAGATCGGCGAGGACGAGATGACCTTCGTCACCGAGTGCGCCAACCCGCGCGCCGTGAGCATCCTCCTCCGCGGCAGCACCGAGCACGTCGTCGACGAGATCGAGCGCGCCCTCGAGGACGCCCTGCGCGTCGTCGCGGTCGCCGTCGAGGACGGCAAGATCGTCGCCGGCGGCGGCGCTCCCGAGGTCGAGCTCGCCCTCCAGCTGCGCAAGTACGCCGCCAGCGTCGGCGGCCGCAGCCAGCTCGCCATCGAGGCGTTCGCCAACGCGCTCGAGATCATCCCCCGCACCCTCGCCGAGAACGCGGGCCTCGACGCGATCAACATGCTCGTCGACCTGCGCAGCGCGCACGAGAAGGGCCAGAAGTCCGCCGGCCTCAACGTCTTCACCGGCAAGGTCGAGGACATGCTCAAGGACGGCGTCGTCGAGCCCCTCCGCGTCAAGATCCAGGCGCTGGGCTCCGCGACCGAGGCCGCGACGATGATCCTGCGCATCGACGACGTCATCGCCGCCAAGGAGCTCAAGGGCGGCGCCGGCGGTCCCCCCGGCGGCGGCATGCCCGGAATGCCCGGCGGAATGCCTGGCATGGGCATGTAGGCCCGGCTTCGCCTCGTCGATCTCTTTTCTTGCATCCTTTCTCTTGCGCGACAGCGGACGCTATCTGCCGAGGGCGGGATCGGGGCGCGCATGCTTTCCCGCCTCGTCCTCCTCGCCGCCCTCGTCCTGATCGCCTTCGCGACCTCCGCCCAGGCGCGCCCCGACGTGCCCGGCGTCTGCACGTGGGGCAACGATCCCTGCGGCCCGCTCGACATCGTCTGCGTCACGCAGGCCACGAGCGAGACGTGCCTCGCCGTCGCCTGCAACACGCAGACCCAGTGCACCTGGCCCCCGCAGATCGACCCCTGCGGCGACTCGCAGTGCGAGTAAGATGATGGCGCCCCCTTCGGGGAGCCGAGAAAAACGAGTGGGGTGAGCCGGACTTGAACCGGCGACCTTCTGATCTTCAGTCAGACGATCTCCCAACTGATCTACCACCCCAGTTGGTTTGGGCGATCCACCCGCGCGCAGCGAAGCGCGTCGGGCAGCGTTCGGAGCCGCCAGCCCCCTTGGGGGCGTCCCTCCATTCCGGCCCCCGTATTTGAGCGTTCGGACGACCTGCCCAGCCGCCCCGCATCGTGGCTCACCAACGCCGACCGTTTGGCCGGGCGGGAGCGGCGCGGGCGTCTTCCCTTGCGCCGCTCGCTCGTCGTGGTCCCGGTCGTCCTCGCCCTCCCTCATGGGCGCCGCCGCACGTGATATCACGCCCGCGCTGCCGCGGTACCCGGGAGGACATCGGACGAGCCGCGTCAGCACGGGCGTGGGCGCGGGACGGCGCTTCGGCCTCGCCCAAGCCTCAAGACCCACGCGGCCCTCGCAGGCGCGTGCGGGCGCTTCCGCTCCTGGTCCTCCTTGCGTTGACCAGCGGCTGCTACGCGCCCCCGAGCGCCCCCGCGCCGCAGGCCGGCGAGTTCCACCTGGAGCTGCTGGGCGCGACGCCCGGCGCGAGCGCCATGCGCTGGAGTGTCGCCCTTGCCAACGGCAACGCGGACGCGCTGCACGGCGTGAAGGTCACGATCTCGGTGAAGTACTACCGCACGAAGGACGCGGGCCAAGACGAGCGCGTCGTCGACGTCCCGGGCAACGAGACCTCCGTCGTGACGCTCAACACGACGTACATGGGCTTCGGCGACTACGATTACACCATCCAGGCCCTCGACGCGCAGGGGCACGTGCTCGACGGCGAGCAGGATCTCTTCGAGCTGTGCTATTGCTAGCGCTTGCGGATCTGTTCGGCCGAGGCAGACTCCGATCGCCGGAGCTATCGCCGCGGGCGGCCTCCGGCGGTCCGGAGCGCTTCCGCCATGAACGCGAAGTTCCTGATCGCATGCCTCGTGACCACCGCCTTCGTCCCCGTCGCCTCCGCCACGACCGGGACCTGCCTCTGGCAGTCCAGCCTCGACCGCGGCGCCTGCGCCGACGCGGGCGGGTACGCCTACGGCGAGGGTTGCGGCGGCGCGCAAGGCTACACGCAGGATGGCGCCCGCGTCTCCGCCTCCGGTCCGCGCGCCTCGCGCAACGTCGAGGTCGCGTGGTCCTGCGACGACTGGACCGGCAGCGGCGGCAACAACACGACCGCCTGGTCCTCCCACGACCGCGCGCTGCGCGCCACCACGTGGTCCTCCCGCGACGGAGCGTGGCACGAGACGTCCGCCGACTGGGAATCGTACGACGGGAGCGATCCCTACGGCTCGTGGCACGGCTGCGGGACCTACGTGACGGTGTCCGGCCACGGACGCGACCTGGGCTGCCCCCTCGGCGCGCCGCCCGCGCCGCCCACCGTGCTTCCCTGAGAAGCTTCATCCCGGCGCGGGCGGGTCCCGCCGCGTGCGCGCCGAGGCCCTGCTGCCCGACCTGATCCGTCGCGCCGGCCGCTCGCCCCACGACGTGATCGCAGGCGTGGCGCCGCACCTCGCCGCGCTCGGGTTCGCAGAGCGCCGCACGCGCGAGGGCCCCGAGGCCGTGCTCTTCACGCGCGGCAAGCCGACCCTCTGCCTCTCGGGGCACGTCGACGTCGTCCCGGAAGGCGAAGGGTGGACGCGCGACCCGCACGGCGGCGAGACCGCCGAAGGCCGCATCTGGGGCCGCGGCGCGTGCGACATGCTCGGCGCGGTCGCGGCCTACGCCGGCGCCGCCGGCCTCGCGCCCGACGCGCCTTGCGCCATCCTCCTCACCACCGACGAGGAGACGAAGATGGGCGCCGCCGAAGGCGCGCTGCGCGACGGATTGCTATTGGGCATCCGCGGCGTCGTCGTGGGCGAGCCCACCTCGTTCGCCGTGGGACGCGCCGAGAAGGGCGTCCTCTGGCTGCGCGTCCGCACGCAGGGACGCAACGCCCACGGCAGCATGCCCGAGCTGGGCGACAACGCCGCCGACCGGCTCGTGCGCGCGCTCCATGCCCTCCAGGGCGCGCCGCTCCCGGGCCGCCACCCGCTCCTGGGCGCGCCGACGCTGAGCTTGGGCAAGCTCGCCAGCGGCGAGGCCGTCAACCAGGTGCCCGCGAGCGCCGCCGCGGAGCTTGATATCAGATACCTGCCCGGCATGGCCCATGATCAGGTGAACGTTCACCTGACCACGGCGTTCGCGCGGGCCGGCGAGTCGCCGCGCGTCGAGACGCTCGGCCACCACCCGCCCTTCGAGACGCCCGAGGACGCGCCGCTCGTGCAGGCTGCCGTCCGCGCGGTGGCGAAGGCCCGCGGCGCCGCGCCGCCCGTGCTGGGCTTGCCCTACGGCACGGAGGCGTCGCGCTATGCGCCCGCGGGCTTCCCGTGCGTGATCCTCGGGCCCGGCGAGCAGGCGCTCGCGCACACGAACCAGGAGAGCATCGCCATCGCCGCGCTGCGCGAGGCCGAGGAGACGTACGCCTTCCTCCTGCGGGACGCGGCATGACGCCTCCGCGCGGGCTCGTCGCCGCGACGGTGACGCTCTCGATCCTCGCCGTCTCCACGGCCGCGCCGCTGATCCGCCTCGCGGGCGACACGCCGCCCCTCGCGATCGCGTTCTGGCGCCTCCTCGACGCGACAGCCCTCCTCGTGCCGCTCGCGCTGATCTTCGCGCGGCGCGACCTCGCCTCGCTCGCGGGCCGCGACTGGGCGATCCTCCTGGGCGTGGGCGCGATCCTGGGGCTCCACTTCGCGACGTGGATCACCAGCGTCGGCCTCACGAGCGTCGCCGCGAGCGTCGTCCTCGTCACGCTGCACCCGGTGTTCGTCGGCCTCGCCTCCGAGCGCCTCTTCGGCGAGGGCCCGCGCCGCATGGGCTGGATCGGCATCGTCGTGGCGCTCGTGGGCGGCCTCGTCATCGCGGCGGGCGACTCGCGCGGCGGCCCCGCGCCGCTGCTGGGCGACGCGCTGGCCTTCGCGGGCGCGCTCTGCGCCGCGCTCTACTTCCTCGCGGGCCGGCGTTACCGCCAACGCCTCGGCCTGCTCGCCTACGTCACGCCCGTCTACACCGGCGCCACGATCGCGCTGGGCATCCTCCTCGTCGCGCTCCCCACGCCCTGGGGCGGCGGCTTCGCGACGTACGGCGACGCCAACCAGGGGCTCTTCCTCGCCCTCGCGCTGGGCCCCATGATCCTGGGCCACACCGGGCTCAACTGGGCGTTGAGGTACGTTCGCGCGCCGGTCATCGCCACCACCATCCTGGGCGAGCCCGTAGGCGCTTCGCTGCTCGCGTTCTTCCTCCCGCAGATCCACGAGGTGCCGCCCCCCTCGACGCTCGTGGGCGCCGCGGTCGTCCTGGCGGGCATCCTCCTGGTCGCGCTCGACGAGGGCCGGCGCGGCGCGGCGGAGGCCGCCGCCGAAGTCGAGGCGTAGCGAGTCGGGCCCGCCCTTTGTTTCCCGCCAACACGCCAGGACGCCATCACGCTACGTGTTGGCGTGTTCGCGTGTTGGCGGGAAAGCAACGCACACTCGACCGACCCGCGAAACTCCGGGCGGGGGGCGCCGCAAGCATCAAGCTTCAAGCCCGGAGCCGGGCCTCGGCCAAGAGTTGAACCCGAGGCTCTGGTGGGCGCTGGGCGCGTTCGCGCTCGCCCTCGCCCTCCTGGCGCCCGCCCTGGCGCCGCTCCCCGCGAGCATGGACCAGTTCGCGGGCGACCTGGCGAACGGCACGTTCCGCCCGTTCGGGCCGCCCCCGGGCACGGGGCTCGGGCCGGGCAACGCAGGCTCGCTGGGCGGGCTCTCCGGGCTCTCGACGGGCAACTTCGTCCCGGGGGCCGGCGAGGTGCCGCCCAGCTGGGAGATGGACCGCAACCCGCTCTCGGGCAACGTCGTCATCGACTACGTCTGCAACCCGAGCCCGGGCGCCATGCAGCGCTTGAAGGCGTACGACATGCTCGGGTCGGACGCGCGGACGCTCCAGGTCGCCGACGCGCGCCTGCACACGCTCGGCGCGCAGCGCGGCCTCCCGTATGATAGCACGGTCTCGTGCAGCTTCCCGGTGCAGCTCGCCGCGAACGTGCCGGTGCCCATCTACAGCGTGGCGCCCGAGGGGTACGCGCTTCCCTCGTACACGACGGACCCGCCGCTGCCGGGCGGCCTGGCGTTCCTCAAGGACGGCGCGGACACGGTGTACGTCCTCGCCAGCGAGACGAAGCGCGTCACGCTCAACGTCACGTACCTCGTGGACAGCGACTACTTCGCCTTCCAGCCCAACGCGCGCTGGCGCGCCTCCGACTACCCCGCGGGCCTCGTGCCGGCGCTGCCTTCGGGCGTGGCGGACGCGGCGAAGATCGTCCTCGCGCGCGCGGGCGTGAGCGATGCGACGCAGGTGGGTCCCACGCTGGAGGCGTTGAACGCCTACTTCCGTGGCTTCACCGACGGCCCGATCCCGGGGCCCGACGAGGTGGAGAGCCTCTACCTGGCGCTCGCGCTCTCGGGGCACGGCTGCTGTCGGCACCGCGCGTTCGCGTACATGGTCACGGCGCAGGCCGCCGGCATCCCGACGCGCGTCGTCGTCAACGAGGCGCACGCGTTCCCGGAGGTGCTCTTCCCGGACGGCACGTGGCACCAGGTGAACCTGGGCGGGTGCGGCACGTACTCGCTCAACAATCCGAACAACTATCCTTCGCTCTTCGACCAGGCGGCCGATCCGCGCCAGCAGGCGAACCCGGACCAGGGGCGGCCGCAGACGGTCGTCGGGACGTTCACGAACATCACCGACGCGCCGGCGCGCATGGTCAAGGGCGACACGTACTTCGTGAACGGCACGGTGGAGGCGAGCAACGGGCGCCCGGTGGCTGGCGCGCCCGTGGACCTCTACCTGAACGCGACGAAGACCACGCGCGGCAAGCTCATGACGTCGGGGCAGAGCGATGCGAACGGGCGCTTCGCGATCCAGGCGCGGGTGCCCGGCGACGTGCCGGCGCAGGGCTATCAATTGGTGGCGAGCGCGGGGACGGTCTCGGCGGGTCCGTTGCGCTACGAGGCGTCGTGGAGCGATCCAGCCGTGGACGTGTTCACGCCGACGCGCATCGTGCTGGCCAAGTCCACCGCCGCGGCGGGCTTCCCCGCGAACGCGACTGGCCGCCTCGTGGACGTGGACGGCAACCCCGTCGGGCCCGCGCGGATCGACTGGACCTTGCAAGGCGTGGCGCTCGATCCGGTGCAGGCGGACGCGAGCGGCCTCTTCACGGCGCGCTTCCTCGCCAACGGCACCGGCAACGTCACGCTATCGTTCTCCTACGCGGGGGACGCGCACCACGGCCCCACCACCGCCAGCGAGAGCGTGCCGGTCGACCGCGGCACGGTGCTCCTTCCCGCGCAGGCGCCCGAGCTCTTGCGCGGGCAGCGCGGCTTCCTCTCGGGCACGGTCGCGATCCAGGGCGCGCAGCTGGGCGGCCGCCAGGTCGCGGTCTACCTCTCGCTCTCGAACCTGACGGGCGCGGCGCTCGCGCGCGCGGCGCCCGACGCCACCGGCGCGACGGACGCGGGCGGGCACTTCGTCGCCTCCTTCGACGTCCCGCCCCGCGCGGCGCCGGGCGTCTACAACGCCATCTACGTCGTGCGCGACCTCAACGTCACCGCGACCGGGCTCGCGCAGATCCTCGTGAAGCCCACGCTCGCGATCGACGTCCCCGCGCGCATCGGGCCCGCGCAGGCGTGGACCGCGCTCGCCACCGTCGCGTCGGACGACGGCTCGCCCATCGCGGGCGGGATCGTGGAGCTCCGCTTCGACCGCAACGCGAGCGCGGCGCGCACGCTCCTGACCAATGCGAGCGGCGTGGCGCGCTTCGAGATGGGCGGCGGCGCGCTGCCCGCGGGCGACCACCAGGTCTCGCTCGTCTTCGCCGGCGACCGCGTCACCGCCACCGCGACGCAGGACGCGACGCTCCGCGTGCTCCCGCCCTTCTGGGCGCTGATCCCGCCGTGGGCGTGGCTGGCGCTCCTCGCGGTCCTGCTGGTGGCCGGGCTCGTCGCGCTGCTGCTGCGGCCCCAGGGCGCGTTCCGCCGCGTCGTGCTCCGCCCGCGCTGGCGCGTCGAGCTGTCGTGGCCCGGCTTCGAGCCGGGCATGGCGCCGATGGCCGAGCCGGGCGGCGCGTTGCGCGTGCGGGCGCGCCTCCTCGACGCGCAGGGGCGCGAGCGCCGCGCGCGCTTCCTCGTGCAGACGGCCGGGCAGCGCGTGCGCACGCGCGACGAGGCCACGCTCGACGCGCCGCAGGAAGAAGGCGCGCTCGCCCTCGACGTGCGGCCCGGCGGGCGCGGGCGCTGGCTCGCGGCGCCGGCCCACGCGCGCGTGCCCGTCGCGACGTACCGCCGCGCGGTGGAGGACGGCTTCGTCGCGCTCCGCGCCCGGGCGGGGCTCGACCCGAGCGCCACGCCAGACGAGCTCGTCGAAGCGCTCGCCCCGCGCGCGCCGCGCGAGAGCCTCGTGGCCGCCGCGCGCCTCTTCGAGCTGGCCGACTTCAGCGAGGTGGGCGTGGACCGCGCGTTCTACGACGCGTTCGCCGCCGCGCGCCGCGACGTCGAGGAGGCGATCGCGCGTGGCTGAGGAGGAGCAGACCACGGCCGACCGTGTCGGCCTGTCGGCGTCGCCACGAGATGGCGACGCCGAGCCCGGCGCGGTCGACGCGTGGGCCGCCGCCGTCGCCGGTCCCGCCTTCGCCGGCGCGGTCGAGGTGTTCCGCGGCGCGACGTTCGTGCCCGCGGGCGTCTTCGACGGCGTGGCCGCCGCGCTCGTGGCGTTCGGCCTCTCGCTCCTCCTCCACCGGCGCTTCGGCGGCACGGCCGCGACGCTCCTGCGCGGCGCGGGGCTCGTCGTCTCGGCGCTCCTGATGACCGCGAGCCTCACCGCGCCGTGGGACCGCGCCGCGCCCCCGTTGGCGCTCCTCCTGGCCGGCGGCGCGCTGCTGCAAGCGGGCGCGCGTCCCAAAGCAAGCGCCGCGTGGACGTGGGCCGGCGGCGCCGTGCTCGCGGCCGCGGTCGCCATCGGCCTCTTCGTCGCGCCCGACTTCCCCGAGCCCACGCGCCTGCGCCTGACGCTCGTGCTGGGCGCGATCGCGGCCGCGGGCCTGCTCGCCGCGCGCCGGTGGCTCCTGGCGAACGGGCATGAGGCGCTCGCTCCGAGCCCGGCGGGCCTGCTCGCGGGCGCCGCCGTGGGCGCGACGTACCTGGGTTACCGCGAGCTGGTCGCGCAGCGCGTGGGCAACCTTCCGCTCTACGAGTGGAGCCTCGGCGTGCTGCTCTCGCTGCTGCTGCTCTCGCGCCTGCGCCGCGGCGCCCGCGAGGACGAGACGCCCGAGGCGTGGACGAGCGAGGCGCGCCGGCACGCTCAAGCGCCGATCCCGCTGTACGACGCGCGCATGGGGCCGCTGGCCGCGGCGCTCGCGCGCTACCTGGAGACGGGAGAAGGGTTCGAGCAGTACCGCGCCGCGCTGGGGCCGAGCCCGCGCCTCGACGCGATCCTTCCCGCGCCCATCGTGCCCCACAAGCGCGGCCGCGCAGCGCGCAGGGAGGCCTACCAGCAGCGCCTCGCCGCCCACAGGGCCGCCCTTGAAGCCGTGACGCCCCCCATCCGGAGCCGCTGACATGGACGCACCCGTCCCCGCCACCACGCCCCACCCGTCCTGCGCGCGCATCCTCGACGGCGTCGCCGCGACGTTCGTGGGCGACCGGATCCTCCTGCGCAAGATGCTCGCGGGCGCGCTCGCCAACGGCCACATCCTCTTCGAGGATCACCCGGGCCTGGGCAAGACGCTGCTCGTGAAGGCGTTCGCGCGCGCCATCGGGTGCGAGAGCCGCCGCGTCCAGTTCACGCCCGACCTTCTCCCCGGCGACATCCTGGGCACGCACGTCTGGAGCAGCAAGGACGAGCGCTTCGCCCTCGCGCGCGGCCCCGTGTTCACCAACATCCTCCTCGCGGACGAGATCAACCGCGCCCCTCCCAAGACACAGAGCGCCCTGCTCGAAGCGATGGAGGAGCGCCAGGTCACGATCGAAGGCGAGACGCACCAGCTTCCCACGCCGTTCTTCGTGCTCGCCACGCAGAACCCCCTGGAGCAGGAGGGCACGTACCCGCTGCCCGAGGCGCAGCTCGACCGCTTCATCCTCCGGCTCACGACGGGCTATCCCAAGGACGTCGAGAGCGAGACGGAGATCCTGCGCCGGCGCCTCGCGTGGAAGAAGGACGACCCGACGAAGGAGCTCAAGCCCGTCGTGGACGGCGAGGGCTTCCGCCGCATGCAGGAGGAGGTCGAGGACAAGGTGTACGTCCACCCCGCGCTCCTGGTCTACATCAGCAAGCTCGTGCGCGGCGTCCGCGAGCACCCGCACGTGAGCGCCGGCCCCTCCCCGCGCGGCGCGCTCTCGCTCCTGCGCCTCAGCCGCGCCAACGCCTACGTCTCGGGGCGCAACTTCGTGACGCCCGACGACGTGAAGATCTACGTGGAGGACGCGCTGGCCCACCGCCTGCTGCTCGACGTCGAGCGCGCGCTGGAAGGCCGCGAGGAGCGCGCCGTGGTGCGCGAGGTGCTCGACAAGACGGAGGCGCCGCTGCGCTTCGGCTCGGCCGAGGCGCCCAAGCGCGGGTGAGCGATGGCGCTCTTCAGCCGCGCCGGCGTCGCGCTCGCCACCGCCGGGCTCGGGCTCCTGGGACTGGGCATGTCCGTGGGCAACCTGTCGCTCCTGATCCTGAGCGCGTTCCCGCTCTCGCTCCTGGCGTGGTCGCTGGCGACGCGCCCCGCCGGTGATATCACGGGCCAGCGCGCCCTCTCCACGGCCGCGCCGCGCCGGGGCGAGCGCGTCGAGATGACGATCCGCACGGAGACGCCGCGGGCCGGCGACATCATCGAGGTCCACGCGCCGCTCCCCGAGAGCGCGTCGCTGGAGGGCGCCGACACGAACCTCGCGGCGCACCACGGCGCGGGCGCGCGCGGGCTCGTCGTGGGCTTCCGCGTCCACAAGCGCGGCCCCGTGATGCTGCCCGCCGTCACCGCCGAGCGCATCGACGCGCTGGGCCTCCTCGCGCCGCGCGTGGGCGAGGTCGCGCCGCCGCTGGCGATGCGCGTGGCGCCGCGGGGCTATCCCAGCGAGAGACTCCGGCGCAAGGGCGCCATGGCGCTGCGCGTGCAGCCGACCCGGCTGGGCATCGGGAGCGCGGACTTCCGCGAGCTGCGCGACTACGCGTGGGGCGACCCGCCCAAGAGCATCCACTGGCGCGCGACGGCCCGCAGGCTCTCGGCGGCCGCGGGCCGCGGCGGGGCCGCGGCCGCTCCGATCGTCAAGGAGTACGACAAGGAGGGCCGGCGCGCCGCGCTCGTGCTCCTGGACGGGGGCGAGTCGCTGCGCATCGGCACGTCGCTGGAGAGCGGGCTCGACCACGCGGTCGAGGCCGCGCTGGCCGCGTGCCGCCTGCTCCTCGCCGCGGGCGTGCGCGTGGGCGCCGCGACGTACCACGCCAAGGGCGCGACGCCGGAGCCGCCCGAGTCCGGCGCGGGGCAGATGCCGCAGCTCGAGCGTGCGCTCTCGCCGGGCGAGCCCGACCCGGCCGCGGGCCCGGCGCGCGCCCTGCAGCAGCTCACGCCGCACCTGCGCGGCATGCGTCCGGTCGTCGTCGTGGTCACGCGCGTCACGCCCGCCAACGCGCAGGGGCTCGCCGAGCTCGCGGGCCAGATGCGCGTGCTGCTGCGCGAGCGCGCCAAGCGCCTCCCGCTGGTCGTGCTCGACGTGCGCGCGCTGTCGCTCGTGCCTTCGCGCGGCGAGGCGTGGGACGCGGCGGCCGCGCTGGTCGCCCGCGAGGATGGCGAGGCCGCGCGGCGCGTCGAAGGGCTGGGCGCGCGCGTCCTCCCCTGGAAGCCGGGCGACGACGTGCATGCGCTCCTGGCGCGGGAGGGGATCGCATGAACAAGCTCGTGGTGCGCGTCCCCCTGCTCGCGGCGCTCGTCGTGCTGCTCGACCTGCTCGCGCTCCGGTCGAGCCTGCTGCGTCTCGTGCCCGCCGACCTCGCGGCCCCACCGTGGGCGTTCGCGCTCTTCGGTGGGCTCGCGCTGCTCCTCCTGCCGGCGCTGCTCATGCGCGGCTCGCCGCTCCCGGCCGCCGTCGCCATCGCGCTCCCCGTCGTGACGCTGGCGGACTACGGCGAGAACAAGCTCGACTGGTTGCGCACGCTCAAGGACTTCGGCGTCGTCGAGGGCGCCGGTCCCTCGCTGCCGCGCCTCGCGCTGGCGCTCGCGGTCCTCGCGCTCCTCTGGGCGCTGCACGCGGGCGACTTCGCGTGGCGCCTGCGCGAGCGTGCCCTGGCGCGCGGCATCCGGCCCGACGAGGCGAACGGCGCCGCCCTCGCCTCGCTCCTCCGCAGCGCCGCCGCCGGCGGATTCGCCCTCGCCGTCACGCTCGCGGTGGGCGCGCTCGTGCTCGGCGCCGCGGCGCTGGGCGACCTCGGCTTGGGCAGCGCGGCGTTCATCGTGCCGCTTGCGGCGACCGCGCTCGTGGGGATCGCGGGCTATCTCCTGGTGAAGGGGATGCGAAGCCCTGGGAACTAAGGCTGTTGGATGGCGCTCCCTTCCCGACACCGAGAATCCCGGAATCCGCGGATGACTCGGATGCGCGGTGTTAGGGAAGGAGCGCCGCGAAGACCGGAGCAGGCGAAGGCTGAGCCTCAGCGGACGAGCGAGAGGAGATCGGCCTTCGACACGATGCCCACGACCTTGCCGCGCTCCATCACCAGGATGGCGTCCTGGTCTTCGAGCAAGCGGTAGGCCTGCTCGACGCTCATCTCGGGGCCCGCCATGGGGAGCGGCGCGGCCATGAGGTCCTGCACGGGGGTGCGGGCGAGCGCGTCGGCGTCGGTCGTCTCGGAGAGCGCGTGCACGATGGCGCGGTCGGAGAGGCTGCCCACCGCGACGCCCTTCGCGAGGACGGGAAGCTGGCTGATCCCCTTCTCGCGCATGACGCGGATCGCGGCGCTCACGGAGTCGCTCGCGCGCACGGTGGCGACGGGGCTTGTCATCACCTCGCCCAGGAGGATGCCCTTGCCTTCGGCCTTGTTGAGCGCCTCCAGGATCGCGTTGAACGTGGAGCAGCGCGGGTCCACCGTGCCGTTCTCGATGCGCGCGATGAGCGGCTGGCTGACGCCCGCCTCCTTCGCGAGCTGCGCCTGCGTGAGGCCGAGCTTCTTGCGCATCGCGCGCACCTCCGCGGGGTGCGGCATGTGGAGCGGCATCGTGATGACGACGCGACCGGGGGGCGATAACCATTGCGCATCGCGTCCCTCGAAGGGAAGACGGGAAGCGAGGGAAGAAGGGAA